>JAEZGH010000104.1 GCA_023417065.1 Bacteroidota bacterium | reverse complement strand
GTACCTTGCGAACGCCGAATGGCTGGCGCATGTCACCAGCGGCGCTTACAAGAATTACTACGAGCAGCAGTACGCGCAGCGATAGATGGGCATCTTCAGCGGATTGTTCGGGAAGAAGGATCGGGATCTCGCGCCGGTGGATCTGGCCGTGCTGGGCACCGATGTGCATTCACACTTCATACCCGGTATCGACGACGGTTCGCCGCACCTGGAGGCCTCGATCGAAATGCTCGCCGCCATGGCGGATCTCGGTTACCGCAAGGTGATCACCACCCCGCACAGCATGGCCGATGGTTACCGCAACACGCCGGAGATCATCCTCGGTGGATTGGAGAAACTGCGCGCCGAGGTGCGCCGTGTGGGACTGAATATCGAAGTGGAAGCGGCCGCGGAATACTATCTCGATCACGAGCTGGAACAACGGGTGGTGAAGAAGGAAGTGCTCACCTTCGGTGAAAAGCTCCTGCTCTTCGAATTACCGTTCATCAGTGAGCCCGCGATACTGCGCACCGTGATCTTCCAGATGCAGACGCACGGTTACCGGCCGGTGCTGGCTCATCCCGAGCGCTATTCGTTCTGGTACAACGAATTCGGCAAATACGAGGAATTGAAGGAGCGTGGCGTGCTTTTCCAATTGAACATGGTGGCGCTGTCAGGTGCCTACGGACCGCAGACCAAGCAGATCGCCGAGCGCATGATCGATGCCGGTTTCTACGAGTTGCTCGGCAGCGATTGCCACAATATGAACCACATCCAGGCGATCAAGAACACGCTTGCCCGGCCGTACCTGCATAAGTTGATCGGAAGCGGGAAGCTTTTGAATTCGACGTTGTAGGCGGATCGGATCTTTTGCCGCAACTTGGTCTTGTGATCTAAGATGCAGGACCCTGCACACACCTCGCGATACGCCCAATTTTGCGTCATATTAGTGGTGATCTGGGCATCACTTGCAAAACCTTCACTTTGGTACCAAGTGATCTCATGGGATGTGTTCGGTTACTATTTGTATTTACCGGCACTCTTCATCCATGGTGACATTGCTTTGGATGATCCAACTTGGTCAGTTGACCTTTTCGATCGATATAGACCATCGGCGACTTTTTATCAGATCAACGTCCTCGAGACCGGTGGTCGTGCGTTGAAGTATCCCATTGGACTTGCTGTGTTATGGGCCCCGTTTTTCTTCATTGGTCATTTAATAGCCGGAGTGATGGGCCTTCCTCAAGATGGGATGTCCCCACCTTATCATGCAGCTTTGGTCACGGGATCATGGATCTATCTTTTCATAGGTCTTCATTGGCTTCGTAAGGTCCTGCTTCGATATTTCTCGGATCAGGTGACCGCGATCACGATCTTACTGGTTGGTATTGGCAGTAACGTTTTGTACATGAGCATCAGGGATCCATTGATGCCTCATCTTTTCCTTTTCACCATTTACATCGGGGTCATCTGGTACACTGTTCTTTGGGTCAACGAAAAGCGCGTGAATGATCTGTACATGGTCGCCGTATTGATCGGTCTGGCCTTTTTGATACGGCGCACCGAATTGATCTTGATCCTGATCCCGATACTTTGGGGACAGGGATCATTCAATGCGAAGCAGATCATAAAAAGTTGGCGTCCATATAGGCGTCAATTGATCATATCGACGGCCATCATTGCTGTGATCTTTTTGCCTCAGATGATCTATTGTTCCATTGCCACTGGATCGTTGTTCTACGATGGATATACCAATGTTGGAGAAGGTCTTGATCTACATAGACCGCATCTGTTCGAGATCTTGTTCAGCTTCCGGAAAGGTCTCTTCATCTACACGCCCATTATGGGCATCGCTCTTTTTGGATGTGTTCCCTTGTTGAGACGATATCGATCCATGGCTATTCCGATAATAGTTTTTTTGGTCGTCTATTTCTGGGTCGTTTCGAGTTGGACGATCTGGTGGTATGCTGATAGTTTCGGGAATCGTGGTATAGTGCAGGCCTATGCCATCATGGCTCTCCCACTTGCCGCTCTGATCGCCTGGATACTGGAGAAGAGGATCAGAAAGATCCTGTTTGGCGCGTTGACGGTGTTCTTCGTCGCATTGAACATTTTTCAGATCTGGCAAACTGACGCCCAGATCCTTCATACGTCAAGAATGACACAAAAGGCATATTTCAAGATCTTTGGCCGTACTGAAAGACCAGAAGGCCTTGATCAGATATTGGTCGTTCAACGGGATGTTGATGGAAGTTTTCCTCCGATGGATCCTCGTCGATACCAACATGTAACATCGCGAACCCTGACATTTGAGACCGCTGATCCAGAATGGTGGACGGACCGATACGTACAGGAACCATTCTATTCAACACCTGGTAGCTTTCAAATGGATCCAGCCGTTCCTTGGAGCCCGGCCATCCGAGTGCCATATGGTGATATCACTGCAAAGGATCACTTATACGTCCACTACTCAGCGAATGTGTTCATTCCGCAAGATGCGGCTCGGGGAGAATTGAGGGTCGTGGTCGGAATGGAACATAAGGGTGGATCCTACGGTGTGCTTCATCATACCGTCACCGACCTTCGGCCGAGCGGATCCGGTTGGAGCACGATCGATGTCTGGTATCTAACTCCTGTAGTTCGCCATCCCAATGACTATATCCGAGGATTCTTGTGGTGGGGAGATGAGCATACGATCTGGGTGGATGATGTTTCGCTGGAACTATTCGAACCGATAGAGTAGGTCATTACAATTCTATTCCCTGATCGGCTTTCTGCGCCCTTTCCCGAACCCATACGGGCAATGCCGGCAGCCGCTCTGGCAGCAATGGCCGCGTTTCAAATGATATTGTTCGGTGAAGACGAGATAACCCTCTTCCGTGAAGTAATAGTCGCCCTCCTCCAATCCAAGGCGTTTCACCCTTTCCGCCCGTTCATCCGCTGCATCCATCTGGCCTGTCCCGTGCTGCAAGGATACGGGAATGCCGCTCGGAACGTTCTATCAACGATCGGTGGTGGGATCATGGGCCGATCGGCGTTCGCTGTGGCTTTCGCGCACCGATAGTTTCGCTGGTTGCGGATATATCGCTTTTGATGAAAACGAACCTTTCACCGATCAAATGGCCGCTCCTGGTTTGCGGCTTCATGGTCTGCACGGCGCTTTCCGCGCAGCGCAACAC
>JAEZGH010000045.1 GCA_023417065.1 Bacteroidota bacterium | reverse complement strand
AGTCCAGCGCTGATCTGCGAAGGTGGTAACAGTCAATTGGGAGTGACCGTACCCGAGGACGAACTGGAGGTGATCATTTCTGGATCGAGCTGGTTGGATGAAGTTGGTTGGACGTTGACAAACGCTGCCAACGTCGTCATTGCCTCCGGAGGTCCATACACATCCGGTTCCACGAACGCTATAACAGTCCCAGCAATAGGTGGTCCGTTCACGTTCTTCATTGAGACGGAAGGTTTCGCAAATGATAACATGCCAGACTATGTGATCAATTGCAACGGAACTACGATCTTGAGTGGAACGATGGCCGGTGGAACAAACCTTACTGAGTCAGGTTTAGCATGCGGATCGACCTATACCTACAGTTGGTCCCCAGCAACGTTCCTGAACGATGCCACCATTGATGATCCGATCGCGGAAGGTGTGACCGAGACCACTGAGTACACTGTTACGGTCTCCACTCCTGAGGGATGTTCTGCATCGGGGGTTGTTACTGTTACGGTGGGTGAGGGCCTTGGCCCAGTGATCGAGTCGATCACGGCAGACCCTGCTGCCGTCTGCGCTGGTGATGACAGCCAGTTGGAAGTGCTCGCTGGATCAGCTGAACTGGAGGTGGTCATTTCCAGCACAGGCTGGATGGACGAGGTAAGCTGGACATTGACCAACGCTGCCAATGTGGTGGTGGCTTCGGGAGGACCTTACGGAAGTGCTAACACGCATACCATTCCTGTCGCCTCTCCTGGTGCAGGGCCGTATTCCTTCTTCATTGAATCCGAAGGTTCCATAGGTGATAATACGCCCAACTACACGGTCAACTGTAACGGATCCGCGATCCTCAACGGTACTTTGGCAGCGAATACCAACTTCACGCAAGGAGGTCTGCAATGCGGTGAGACCTACACCTACAGTTGGACACCAACGGACTTCTTGAACGATCCCACGATCGCCGACCCGATCGCTGAAGGAGTTACTGCGGAAACGGAATACACCGTTACCGTGACCAATTCAGCGGGTTGTTCTTCCACGGCAAGTGTCA
Organism: Bacteroidota bacterium; assembly: GCA_023417065.1. Classification (GTDB taxonomy): domain Bacteria; phylum Bacteroidota; class Bacteroidia; order Cytophagales; family Cyclobacteriaceae; genus Ohtaekwangia. The sequence goes on along the minus strand of JAEZGH010000045.1, from coordinate 1,579 downwards.
CTGTTTCGATCAACACCGCCGACGCTGATGGCGATGGCGTGATCGACTGCGAGGACAGCTGTCCGGAGTTCTTCGGCGAAGTGGGCGACGATTGCGATGCCGGACCTGGCATGATGAACGGCGAGATCACCGTGGATTGCGAGTGCGTTGGCGAGCCGATCTATGTTGCGGTCACCTCACGCGTCTTCCTGGATGGCCCCTACAATGCCGGCCAGATGGATGACAACCTCCGCAGCCTTGGCCTGATCCCGGCGGCACATCCCTACGGTGCTCTTCACTCCGGTACCGAAACGGTGGATCCTGCAGTGCTCGCGGTCAGCGGCAACGATGCGATCGTGGATTGGATCCTGCTCGAACTGCGCGATGAGACCACTCCTTCTACCATCGTGGCCACCCGTGCCGCCTTGGTACAGCGCGATGGCGACATCGTGGACATGGACGGTGTGAGCGAGGTGAAGTTCTTCGGTGTGGTGGATGGCAACTACCACCTGGCCGTACGCCATCGCAACCACTTGGGCGTGATGACCGCCGGCACCTATCCGCTGAGCCAGATCCCCACCGATGTGGACCTTACCGATCCGTTGGAAGCGACCTACGGCACCAATGCCCGTCGTGACAGAGGCGGTGTGATGACCATGTGGGGCGGTAATGCGAATGGCAACGGCAACGTGCGCTGGTTCGGTCCGGGCAACGATCAAGGTACTGTCTTGAGCACGGTCGGTGCGGCCACCCCCAACGGCATCGTGAACAACACCTATCACAATGCGGACGTGAACTTGAACGGCAACGTAAGGTGGTTCGGCCCTGCCAGTGACCAGGCTTCGATCCTGAACACCGTTGGCGCAACCACGCCGAACACCGTAGTGTTCCAACAACTACCATGATCACTGTTGATGATCGGCAGGCACTGGATGGCCAGTGCCTGCCGATCAACGATCGATGAAAACCCAAGAAGTCCACAAGACCCATACACCCTAAAGACCATGAAACGAATAAAACTCAAATCTTGGATCAGAAGTGCTCTGGTACTTTGTTGTGGGGCATTTGCCTTCCATTCATTGGCACAATTGCCCACCAACATTGATGTTTCCCTTCAGATCAGTGCTGATGGCTCCATGTTGGAGGTCTACGTTCAGCCTACAGACCAGACTTACGGAGGAGCGGTCAACCAGTTCGGTTACGCGATCAAGTGGCCTCAGGGTTCCGCAGCGACCTTGGGTGTAGGTACCGCTCCATGTCCCGTGGCATTTCCCTGGAGCACTGAACCGACGATGCTCACGAATGGTGGATACCAGTATGCCTTCTATGTGATGTTGACCCCCAATACCATTCAAGCGAACTGTCCCGACCAGGTCTGGACCCCCGGTGAATGGACGTTGGTACACCAGATACCGGTGCAGAACAACACCGGCTGTGTGGCTTTCCAGCTCGCAAGCGCCGTGGATGATCCGTTCGTGATCACCTCCAACACCCAGATCTATGCTCTGCTCACCGGGGTTGACTTCTGCGAAGATGGGGTGGGTTGTCCCAACCTATTGACCATCACCGACCCTGTGGCCTATGCCGGCGATCCCAACGG
>JAEZGH010000031.1 GCA_023417065.1 Bacteroidota bacterium | reverse complement strand
ATTCCGTGACGGCCCCGTCGATCTTCGCACGCGAGAAGGAATTCGAAGAGCAGCGATCACTGATCGGAACGGTGAACCCCGGATGCTTCGTGCTCTTCCCGAACCCGGCGGCGGATGTGCTGCGGCTTGACCTGAAGGAGCACATTGGCCGCACGGCGAACGTGCGCATCCTCGATCAAACGGGCAGGGAAATGTTGCAGACCCGCATCGCCCGTATCAGCAGCGAAGCAAGCGCGATGGATGTGGCTGCTTTCCCGTCCGGCATCTACATCGCCACCATCCAGGTGGAAGACCTGCCGCCTATGTCGCAGTGCTTCGTCGTGAGCAGGTGATCGGAATTCGTGGCGGTGGATCGGGAGAAGCAGGATCGAAAAGGACGGGAGCTAGGGATCGCGAAGATCGAGCGGAACATGCAGCCGGCTGGTGGATAAGACACTGGAGGAACAAGGCTGGTGGGTGATGTGCTTTTGGCATAAGGAGATCAAGAAGGATCCGGCTGGGTGTGCTGGTTCTCTATGGGATGTGCAATGTGCAACGCTGCGCACGAACCGGCCAGAATGGAATGTGTTGAATGGTGATGTGACGTGCGGATCGCGCTGATCGAATTACGTTGGGCTTCCACAGCCCATGACCACAGGAATTCCACATCGCCAGAAACTTATGGCCGCCACACTTCAAGCTCTTACTAGCCTTGGAGGATCCGGCTCGATCGAAGAGATCCGTGAGGAGGTGATCTCTTCTTTACAGATCAGCGATGATGCAGCCAATGTGCCTTATGTGACCAAGAGTGGAAACGTGGATGGCCGCACAGAACTCGAGTATAATCTGGCTTGGGCTCGAACGTATCTCAAGCAAATGGGATATGTTGACAACTCAGTTCGCGGGGTTTGGAGTTTGACTGCTCAAGGGCGAGCACCTGAAGCTCTGCAGGGCCTTACGGTAAGCAAGAAAGCAAAAGTTCCGATAAAGGAGGAAGAGCCGGACGTGCTTGTATCCGATTGGCGTGGTGACCCGATCAAGCTTCTGCGCCAGGAACTCAGTCCTGCGGCGTTTGAGCGACTCGTGCAACGGATCTTGCGTGAAACCGGCTTCGTTCAAGTGGAGGTGACCGGCCGGACTGGCGATGGAGGCATTGATGGTAAAGGCATCGCCAAGATCAATGGTATGCTCAGCTTTTATGTGCTGTTCCAGTGTAAGCGATACTCTAAAGGTGTTGGCTCATCAGAGATAAGGGACTTTCGCGGGGCGATCGATGGCCGCGGCGATAAGGGTCTCTTCATTACCACCGGTTACTTCACCCAAGAGGCCATTCGCGAAGCGACACGTGACGGCGCAAGAGCTATCGACCTGATGGATGGCGAAAAACTTGTAGAAAAGCTGAAGACGCTACGTCTTGACGTAAAAGTGGAGCACACCGAATCGGTCACGATCGATCCTGAATGGTTCAATGAAATTTGAGTGACCATGGTTACAGTCAACTTCCAATACCACGAGATCATGGACGCCGACTGGACCGCCGTAACGGTGCAGATAGTGGAGAACGACCAGGTGACCCACACCTTCCGGAACTACAACGACGATGACCTAGGAGAGGATGATATCTACGGCAACCAGTGCGACAGCTTCCAACTGCCGGACCTCCAGACCGCCCTGGCCATGATCAAGAGCAACGATGACTACTTCGAGTACCGACGAGAAGCTCTGTAATTGCTGCGGCGCAGCGGGCGGTGAACCGTGGGAACAGATCAGAGCGAAAAGCGCAACTGAGTATGGCCTCTCGGCTCTACAATGAGCCCTTGCATGATCAGCGGCAAGAGGATGTGATGCTCATGTGTGATGAATGCTCGGAAGGCTTCGCAAGGCTTAGGGCGCGGTGGGCGGAAAACAACTGACCTGAAGCCTATATCAGACCAGGCTCGGATCCAGGCGCTTTTTGACAATTCGGCTCAAGCATCTTACCTTTGTACCAACACGCTCACCCCGCTTCCCGTAAGATCAGCGCGCTCAGGGTGAGCTTTTTTTTTATCCCTATCTGGTGAAGCGGCCATATACAAAGCCGTCGTTGACCTATGCTCAACAGATCGCATTGCTTGAGCAACGTGGCCTGATCATCGCCAATAGAGCTCAAGCTCTTCACCTTCTTGAGGTGATCAGTTATTATCGGCTGAGCGGATACTGGTACCCCATGCTTGCGGATAAGGAAAAGCATGTCTTCAAAGCCGGAGCCAGATTCGATACCTCCTTCGAGCTGTATAAGTTCGACCGGGTGCTGCGGTTGCAGATCCTACGAGAAATTGAGAAGGTAGAGGTGGCGGTCCGTGCAAGGGTGATCTACTTATGCTCCCATCAATACGGACCTTTCTGGTTCATGGAACCCAGTCATTTCCGAAACCCGATCAGCCATAGCAAAACACTGACGAACCTGAGTGGAGAGGTGGACAGGAGCGACGAAGACTTCATCCTTGCCTTCAAGAACAAGTACAGCGATCCCATGCCACCGAGTTGGATGACCTTCGAAGTGGCTTCATTCGGCAGCGTATCACGCCTTTATCAAAACTTGAAACCGGGTCGCACGCGCAGGGCTGTTGCACATTCCTTCGGTTTGAATGATCATGTGTTCATCTCCTGGCTTCACACACTGGTATATGTCCGCAACGTGTGCGCGCACCATGCTCGACTTTGGAATCGGACATTGGGGATCATTCCCGAGATCCCACGCACCACGCACAAACAATGGCTGACCAAGCCAGGTGTAAATCCCAGGAAGGTCTATTTCTTACTCTCCATGATCTTATATCTGCATCATAGCGTGAACCCTCACAACACGTTCGCTGAAAAGATCAAGAACTTGTTCAAGGACCATCCGAATGTGGATCCCTCAGCCATGGGCTTTCCGCTTGATT
>JAEZGH010000012.1 GCA_023417065.1 Bacteroidota bacterium | reverse complement strand
TGACCTCGGATGGGCGGGGCGAAATGAGGAGAAATCGTGTGTCTGCCTGAAAGATTTTTTGAAAAAATATGTGGATTTGTGAAACCCGGGGTATATAGGCGCTTCGTATAGCGATAATAAACATCTTACCTATGGCTATTGTTGAAAATAACGATCTTACCCGCGGGCTTCGCGGCCGGGTTGGAAAATGGTTGGTTTTTCGGATGGTGCGCGGCAAAACTATTGCAAGTCATGCTCCGCGAAAACCAGATCCTCGGAAGCAAAGTGCTGCGCAACGGCTGACACGGAGTACGTTCAGGGATGCTTCCGCATGGGCAGTTCGCATTTTGATGGACCCTGTTAAAAAACAATACTATGCGGATATCGCAAAGGCTCAGGCTTTGCCAAATGCATATACCGCCGCGGTGCGGGAATACATGCAAAGGGTAACAGCAAAGACAACGGAAAATCAACTTGATTATCCAGTCTCGACAAACAAGGAAGCAAATGATGACAAGAAAGGTGGGTCGACCTCTTCTTCACCTCCGCAACACATACCATCAGAGCGGAGCATTCAAAACGTTAAGCGACATCGATTACGTTTATCAAAAGATATTTGTTGTAGTCACTATCGCACGACAATCAAAAGTGTAAATGTGTGGCCAGAGATCGATAAAATAGAGCGTGTGCTGCAACTATCTTCGAAGCAGAAATTCCCTGCGGATATGAAGCATGGTCACTTCAAACCAACCGGACTCCTCAATCAATCACGAGTAATCTCTCACACATCCGGCAGATCCAAAATGCGCGAAATCCTTCCTGGTACAAGCGTTAACATTAACATGCGTCGCTTCGAACCAAATTCAGCACGCGTTAGATGGTCAGGATTGACGGTATCAGAGGTGAAAATCGGAAACAGGGAACCGGTAACAAGAACCATCCGCGAAGCAGCACCACTTACAATTACCGGAGAACTATCCACCTTGAACTTGATTTGGACCTCTTTTCCACGAAACGCAGCACTTCAAATGAATCGGACACCCCAATCAGGAATATGGAATCAGCAAACAGAAATCGCTACGCATTCAGCCATAAGTCTACTGGTTTGCTGACGACAGGCCCAAACGGCAACTGAATTTTCTTCCCCTGCCCTGCCGAGGCATATGCGGCATAAATGACTTCGAGCACATCGCGGCCGAGTTTTCCTGTGACAAGGGGTTCATCGTCTTTTTGTACGCATTGGATGAAGTGCCTCAACTCGTGGGGATACCCCTGGTTAAACGCTTCTTCAAAGATGGGGAAAGTCCAGCCTGTAGTCGTATCAGCTTTTTCCATTGCGTAGCCGTAGCCTTTTCGGCTGTATGCAAGCGAAGCATTGCCCTGAAACAAGTCAGCATAAACAACACCATCGGTACCATACACTTCACTGCGGTCGTCCATCCCGCCGTGTTTTGCCCAGCTGTTTTCTGCAACACCAATCACACCGTTTTCAAATTCAACAACGACGACGCTGTTATCCTCACCTTTCGTACGTCCTTTGTGAAGTACGGTTGACATACTGGCAAACACGCTGCGCACACGCGCGTTGTTCAGCATCCAGAAAAACCATCCAAATGCATGACACCCCATATCCATCAGCACACCACCTCCTGCCTGATCGATGTCGTAAAACCAGTCAGAATGCGGTCCGGAGTGCTTTTCGCCCTGCTTAAGCATGTAGATATCACCGACAGCGCCTTCCTTGACGAGGTGTCGGACGCGCTCATATTTTGGGGCGAAACAGAGTTCTTCTGCATACATGAGTTTCACCTTTGCATCTGCACACGCTTTTATCATCCTATCCGCTTCCTCCAATGTGACGGCGAGTGGTTTTTCGATGATGACATGCTTCCCTGCTTTCGCCGCGGCGAGCGTTGCTTCACAATGCAGGAAATTCGGTAAGCAGATATCAACGACATCACAACCAGACCGTTCAATAGCATCTGTGATATTGTCATACACCTTAGCAATGTTATACCGCTTAGCGAAGGCCTGACCACGTTCGCGACTGCGTGAGTAGACTGCCACCACTTCAGCTTCAGGTACAAACCTGTGATAGCTTTCAAGATGAATGTCAGAAATAAACCCTGCCCCAAGCACAGCAACCTTTACTTTATCCATAGCGCGTCAAGTTTTTGCACTAGTTAACAAATCCATGGAATTGATCCAATTCACGAAGCAAAAGAGTGCGCGCTTTACCAGGAATCGTTCATGCAGCCGCACATTAGCCGTTGCATGTGTAGTGTGTGATTTATTTCGTCCCGAATATCTATTTTTGCTGCACCCTTACTTATCAGTTACCGCATCCAAATGAAAGCGTTTTCGGCCAGTGTTCTTTCAGCAACATTCGTTTTAGCAATCGCATCTTCAGCGTTTTGCCAGGACTTTCAATCAGCCTTTGCCAAAGCATTTGTCGCTGGTGACACAGCGAATCAGCACGCGATACTATCGAAATGGGAAGCTGAGGATCCGTCCGATGCCTAACTTCATACCTCATACTTCAACTACTATATTCGGAAAGCACATCGCGAAGTGTTAGCACTTCAACAATCCGAACCACAAGGCGAAAGCCTCTCCATTCGCGACAGTACCGGAGCAATCGTCGGGTTTCTTGGCTCTAGTACACAGTATGACCCAGCGCTGATTGATATAGCGATTTCGAAAATTGATCAAGGGATCGAGCTCTACCCGGATCGGCTGGACATGCGCTTTGGCAAAATCTACATACTTGGCGAAGTCGGTGCATGGCAGCGGTTCACCGATGAAATTATTTCAGCAATCCGGCACTCGGCGCAAAACCAAAACAACTGGACGTGGACCAACCATGCCAAACAACCTGAGGCTAAAAGCTTTTTCTTAAACGGATTACAAGATTATCAATACCGATTGTATAGCACCGGCAATGAGTCGCTCCTGCCGAATATGCGAACCATTGCCTCCGAGGTGTTAAAAATATATCCGGATCATGTCGAAAGCCTTTCAAACCTGGCCATCACCTGTCTCCTCGCAGGAAAATTTGATGAAGCAATTGAAGTTCTTTTGAAGGCAGAAAAACTTTCACCGTCTGATCCTATTATTCTGGGCAATATTGCTGAAGGATATAAGCGCAGCGGCGACAAGCAGAAAGCGATTTTTTATTTCGAGAAAGTTATGAAGCTGGGCGACGAACAGACAGTATCCTATTGCCAAGCCCAAATCGCGGAACTCAGCAAGTAAAACCGTCCTTCGGGCGATGAACATGGGCCGTACGATCGCCGGAAGGAAAACGCTCAGGCGTTTGACCTCCCTACCGATTCCACAAACTCCGGAGGCACCCTGTTTCCCGATACCTGTTCATATGCGAACGCAATTGAAATCAGTTCCGGTTCGCTGTAGGCCAGACCGAGAAATGACAACCCAATCGGAAGTCCCGACACCATTCCCATGGGCACAGTGATCGACGGATAACCCGCAATCGCAGCAGGAGAATACATTCCGTATCCCGTAAAGGAATCGCCATTTATGAGATCGATACACCACGACGGACCGTTTGTCGGACCGCAGACTGCATTCAGTTTATGTTCCTTGAACACATCAGCGAATACCCTTCTCGTAGTAGTGAGCAACCGCTTCAATGCCTGTGTGTATCCGTTACTGTTCAAGTCCTCCATCGCCTGTGAGCCAACAAGAATTTCCTGTTTGAAATACGGCATGACGTCCTTTTCATTTTCATCATTGAACCGGATCACATCTTCCAGAGACTTAACGTTAGCACTATGCGCTGCGAGGTACTTGTTCAGTCCATCCTTGAATTCGTACTTAAGCACATCAAACTCATCTTTCCCCACATCGTTGAGCAAATCGCGGAATGCTACTTCCACCACAGTACCACCGGCATTTCTGATTTGCTCTAGCGCTTTTGCGAGCAATGCGTCGATAGCTTCGTGGCCCTTTAAAAGCGACTTGTCGACGCCGATGATCTTCCCCTGAAGTCCGTCTGTTTTCAGGAACGCGGTGTATTCCTTCGGGATGTCCACATTGCGGGATAGCGTAATGCTATCGTTGGGATCTTCACCAGTAAGCGCGCCGAGGAGAATAGCTGCATCGCGCACAGTGCGAGCCATCGGTCCGGCGGTATCCTGCGTGTGCGAAATAGGAATAATACCTGCACGACTCCACAAACCGACTGTAGGCTTGATTCCAACAATACCATTGATTGATGCAGGGCAGGCAATAGAACCATTCGTTTCGGTACCAATTGCTACGGCACACAAATTCGCCGCAACGGCGGTTCCTGAACCGGAGCTTGAACCACATGGACTTCTGTCGAGCACATAAGGATTTTTGGTCTGTCCGCCCCTGCTGCTCCACCCACTACTGGAGCGTATAGAACGGAAGTTGGCCCACTCGCTGAGGTTTGTCTTTCCAAGTAATACTGCGCCGGCTTCGCGAAGCTGTTTTATGATCGGCGCATCCACCTCCGCCCTATGGCCGTCAAGCGCAAGCGATCCCGCCGTGGTCATCATTTTATCACCGGTATCGATGTTATCTTTAATCAGGACCGGTATACCGTGTAACGGTCCACGCAACTTGCCGTCTTCTCGCTCCTGATCAAGGGAGTCTGCAATTGTCAACGCATCGGGATTGATTTCGATCACCGAATTCAGTACAGGCCCTGATCGATCTATTTGACGAATTCTTTCCAGGTAGGCTTCCGTAATTTGCCGTGATGTCATTTGTCCGCTGCGCATTTTTTCCTGCAAGTCATCGATCGTGAGTTCCTGCAGCTGAAATTCAGTTGTGTTTGCATCAGGATTCGCGCCTTGCTTCTCTTGGGGTGAACACGAGATCAAATATGATATCCCTGGCAGGATCGCGATAGAACCAATACCAGCGTTTTGCAGAAAATTACGTCGCTTCATTATTGTCGATTAGGTTAGTCTTTCCACCATTGTTCGCGTTCCTTTGCCCGCGCCGCCTGAGAGTTTGCTGCCGTTCCACCATAAGCATCGATGTAATTGGTCCATCCATTTTCATGATACTTTTCAGCAGGGTAAAATTCACCGGTCCCGTCGTCTAAATCTCCCGCCAACGGAATGCGGCTTTCGCCCCAATGGCAGGGGTTTACGATGGTCCCTGAATAGCTTTTCCATATTCCCGCAAACTGAAAATTTGAATACTCATCAGCAACGTCTTCCAGATCATCATAACGCAGCACACCACCTTTGTCAATGTACCAGGCACACACAAAGTTACCCGTGAACACTCCTACGTGCTTCTGCGCTGGATTTTCAAAGAGGCGATACGTACCCATCACAACACCTCGTCGCAAATCGGGTACATCTGACACTTCCCACTCGTAAGCATTTGCTATGGTAAGCGTACCCTGAAAATCACAGATGTTGTTTTTTACCATGCTCTTCCCATACACGAAGTATTCAAATGGATTGCTGTTATTCCGGATGACTGAAATGAATCTGATATGAAAACGTCTGTAATCATTTCCTATGAAGCCGAAGACTTTTTCCGAGGAGGGTTTTGTAAACAGGACCGACAGATCATGTCGGATTATATCGGCAGCGATATTCTGCTTTTTGAGTTCCTGATAGGCAGAAGCATTTTTTTCCAGGAGGTCACCGAGACGTTGCGCCGAGGCAGATCCGATACACATGATAAACAGCAATAACGTCAGCGAACGCGGAATGGCAAGCGGAACCATAATTTGTAGGATAAACGACGAACACAAATATTAACCAAAAAATACCAGAAATCCCGAAATGCGTCCACTTTTAAAAAATTCGGGACCGGATGCTTCGTACAGCATATCTTGTTAGTTTAGCACATTAACCTGAACATCATATGTTATACCGAAGTGTGATTTCAAGTGCCTGTCTGGCGCTTCTTTTCTCATGTTCCGCACCAAATGAACCGGCGTACGATCGCGAAGATGGCCTGGCTTCGATCACTGCTGATGAAATGAAGGCACATGTTAAAGTCCTTGCCTCCGATGAATTCGAAGGCCGCAAACCTTTTACACGCGGCGAAGAGAAAACGATTGCTTATCTGGAAAAGACTTTCCGCGAAAAGGGACTGGAGCCGGGCAATGGGGACAGCTACCTGCAGGAAGTGCCTATGGTAGAAATCACGGCTATCAACGAAGGCTCGATGAAAATCACCGGTGAAAAAACAAACTTTACCTTAAAGGGATTTGAAGAGTATGTTCTGAATACTGAAAGAACGGATGAGTCAATCGCATGGAACGAAGAGGATCTGGTATTTGCCGGATTTGGCATTGTGGCACCTGAGTACAACTGGAATGATTATGAAGGACTGGACGTCAAAGGCAAAATCGTCATCGTCCTTGTAAATGACCCAGGCTTTGGCGGCACTGATACTACTCACTTCAAAGGCAACACAATGACGTATTACGGGCGCTGGACTTACAAGTACGAGGAAGCCGCGCGTCAGGGTGCGAAGGGCTGCTTTGTAGTTCATAACACTGTACCCGCCGGATATCCTTTCGGCGTTCTCCAGAATGGATGGAACTCCGCGCACCTCTACCTCGACCAACGTGGAAAGGACCACTACTATTGCGAGGGCATTGGGTGGCTGACGAAAGAGGCTACCGAAAAGCTCTTCAAAGCCGCAGGTCGGGATTTCAATGAACATCAAACCAAGGCGCGTCAACCGGGTTACAAAGGGTTTCCGCTGAACCTGAAGGCTTCTACGTCAATGAAGGTGACGAGCCGTTATAACAAGTCTCACAACGTCATTGCTAAGGTTACAGGTTCGAAAAGACCTGATGAATATATCGTCTACACAGCGCACTGGGATCACCTGGGCATTGGCAGACCTGACGTGAACGGCGACACCATCTATAACGGTGCATATGATAATGCCAGTGGCACAGCCGGACTGCTGGAACTGGCCGACGCATTTGCCAGTCTGAAAACCAAACCCGAACGCACCATCGTGTTCCTGAGTGTTACCGCCGAAGAGCAAGGTCTCTGGGGATCTGCTTACTATGCGGAGAATCCCATCTATCCCAAAGAGAAAACCGTTGCCAATATCAACATGGATGGAATAAACCAGTTTGGTAAAACCAGTGACATCATGATCATTGGCAAAGGCCAGTCAGATCTTGAGGAGTACCTGATTGCGGAAGCCCGGCAGTCCGGCAGGACGGTTCTAGCTGACAATGAGTCTGAGAAAGGATTTTATTTCCGTTCCGACCATTTCAACTTTGCGAAAATCGGCATCCCCGCGTTGTACCTCAAAATCGGAAGTGATTTCGGGAATAATGTACAGGCCCGCGAATTCAAGGAGTCTTATACGAACAAATTCTACCACCAGCCATCAGACGAGTTTTACGAAAATCAGCTCAATTATGAAGGGGGTGTCGAAGACCTGAAATTATTGTTCCTGGTCGGCAAAAAGCTGGCTTTCGAAGACTCCTGGCCGGGCTGGAAGGCGGGATCCGAGTTCAAGGCCACCCGCGACAGTTACAAAAAATAATTACGGGTTCGCCCATAAGGGCTCAAATTGACTGATTTCAAAGATTGCGGCGTCGAAAAGGGCGCCGTAATTTTTGCAAATAAAACTTTTTTTGCAGGGTATCGGGCTGTTCCCTCATTTGTGCAGCAGGGTATTATCTTCGCGGAAAAGAAAGTAGCGGATGCTGTTTGACTTGCCCAAAACCGACGCACCTAAGGAAACCCGTCCTGTTCTGCCAAAAGGCGTACCGACCAATTATGAGATCGGATTCCTCTTCAATTTTGTATCGGGAAAATCGACGCGTTTTGATCTTGAACCCGTCCTGATTTACAGTACCCCAACCGTTGAGTACAAGCGTGTTTCCATGCAAAGCACGATGGGGCTGGCATATCTTCAGCCACTGGATGAGGAATTCTACAATCAGCTTACGGAGTTTTCAGACAACAAACTTCTGAACTGGATGACGAAGACGGGCAACCGGTTCATCCGCAATCACTCGGGTTCATGGGCCCACGTATCGGCGCGCGAACTTGGCAATCTGCGAAAGCACTATCGCGATCTCATGCAGGTGTTGTGGCCGCGCCTGTCATCATGGCCAAATCTGTTCATCCTTCGTTACGGAAGGTTCAGCAATGCTAAACAGCAAACTGTCACACTCGGCAAGTCTCCGGCAGAACTGAGCTTTTCCGTAGAACAAAAGGGAAAGCAGATTGTACTGAAAATGATTCTCACCCTCGATGGCGAAGCTGCTGATATCAACGTAGTAGGCGGGTTTCTCCTTGAAAAGGATGGCAAGCTATTCCTTCCGAAAGACAACGCCGATCTCGCACTCATCGATCTTTTCAAAAATGGGCCGTTGTCGTTTCCCCTGTCCGTAAAACGCGAAGTCATCAACAAGTACGTAACTCCATGGCTTGACAAATACCCTGTGACCATCAGCGAAAAGCTCAACATCAACATTACCGATCCGGAGGTTGAAGCCCATGTAGCGTTGAGTGAACTTAACGAGAGCAACCTGATGATCCGTCCCGAGTTCGTCTACAATGACGATACTGTGGATTACGGAGATGAGCGTTACATCGTCACCGAAAGTAACGACGGGATCACGATTGCAAGGCGGAACAAAGAGGCGGAGAAGAAACTTTACGAGTATCTACGCTCACTCCATCCGATGTTTGCAAATCAGCGCAACAACCTGTACTACTACCTGCCATTTGATGACGTCATGAAAAAAGGGTGGTTCATCGGAATGATGCGGAAGGTCCAGCAGGAAGGATACTCAATCAAAGGACTGAAACAACTGAAGAAGTTTCGCTATACGACGGATGAACCGAAAATTTCCATTACAGCGAAATCGAAGATCGACTGGTTTGATCTCAAGGTCAAGATCCAGTGGGGCGAACAAACTGTTACATTGAAAGAAATCCGTCAGGCGATCCTCAACCGCGAGGACACCATCATGCTCGAAGATGGAACGCTGGGTCACATTCCCGAGCAGTGGATCAGTCAGTACAGCTTACTGCTTCGCACAGGAAAAGAGGAGAATGGAACGCTACGTGTAAGCAAGATGCACTACACATTGCTTGAAGACATCCTCGAAAACATTAACGACAAGACAGTACGCGACGATATCGAAGAGCGGAAACGGAAGCTGCTCGAGTTTGACCAGATTGAGAAAACTCCCCTGTCATCAGCCATTCAGGCTTCACTGCGCCCCTATCAGCAATCCGGGTTTAACTGGCTGCAGGCACTCGATGAACTTGGCTGGGGTGGCTGCCTTGCTGACGACATGGGGTTGGGTAAAACACTGCAGACCATTTCGTTCCTCCAGTACCTAAAGGAAAAGTATCCGGGCAGTACCCAGCTTGTGGTATGTCCTACGTCACTTATCTTCAACTGGGAAAACGAAATTCGGAAGTTTTGTCCGACCATGAAGTTCTTTACGCACTATGGATCGGGCAGAACATTTACCGAAGCACACTTTGAGGAACACGATGTCATACTCACCACTTACGGTGTGGTTCGAAACGACCTCGATGAACTCAACCAGTTCCTGTGGCAGTACATCATCCTTGATGAAAGTCAGGCGATAAAGAATCCCGATGCGCGGGTAACGCGTGCAGTCCAGCAACTAAGGTCAGTGAACCGCGTCATATTGAGCGGTACGCCGGTGCAGAACAATACTTCCGATCTATACTCGCAATTCACCTTCCTGAACCCGGGTCTGCTCGGCAATCGCGAGTACTTCAACCGCGAGTTTGCAACGCCTATCGACAAGCTGGGGAGCAAGGAGAAGACATTACACCTGAAGAAACTCATTCATCCGTTTACACTGAGGCGTACGAAGGAACAGGTTGCCAAGGATCTTCCCGATAAAACCATTACGGTTCTATGGTGTACGATGGAACCGGAGCAACGCAAGCTCTACGACCAGTATCGCGATACTTACCGCAAAACGCTGTTGAAGAAGATTGACGAAGAAGGAATTGAAAAATCAGGCATGTTCGTACTTGAAGGCTTACTCCGTCTTCGCCAGATTTGCGATCACCCTGCACTGGTAAACAAAACGGAGGACAACGAGCACTCGTCGGTAAAGATCGAGGAGATCGTTCGCGAGGTACGGGAAAACTCCGGTTTCAACAAAGTACTGATCTTCTCCCAATTCACGGAGATGCTGAAGTTGATCCGAACTGAATTTGAAGAATCCGGCATTGCGCATTGCTACCTTGATGGCGGGACTTCCATGAAGGCAAGGAAACAAGAGGTCGAGCGATTTCAGGAAGATGAATCGATCAAGGCATTTCTTATTTCACTGAAGGCAGGAGGCGTTGGACTCAACCTCACCGTCGCGGACTATGTGTATATCGTTGACCCGTGGTGGAACCCTGCAGCGGAACAGCAGGCCATCGACCGTGCACATCGTATCGGACAGAAGAGAAAGGTATTTGCATACAAGATGATCTGCAAAGATTCCGTCGAAGAAAAGATACTTCAGCTTCAGGAACGCAAGAAGATGCTTGCCGATGACCTGATACAGGAAGACGCAGGATTTGTGAAGACACTTTCACGCGAAGACGTCGAATTCCTGTTCGGGTAAGATTAACGACACTCACAACCAGCGTGACTCCGGACTTAGCATACATACTTCAGGCGTACGAGATTGCGGCACCCACAGCACTTGCACCTGTGGGGAGTGGACTTATTCATAAAACCTGGAAGATAGTCACTGCTCACGGGACATTTATCCTCCAGCAGGTTAATCACAACATCTTCCGCGAGCCCGGCAAGATCTCGGAAAACCTCCATTTGCTTGAGGCGCACATACGTGTGACATCGCCGCACTATTTGTTTGTCCCGCCCCTTCCGACGCGAAACGGTGATCGGCTCATTCATCATAACGATGCGTATTACCGACTGTTCCGCCATGTTGAAAATTCCCATACGGTGGATGTCGTAACAGCGCCGGAGCAAGCCTACGCGGCAGCTTACCAGTTCAGCAAATTTTCAAGCGTATTTTCGAACTTCGATTCGCACCGGCTTCATATCACCTTACCCCGTTTCCACGACCTGGCGTTTCGCGAGCAACAGCTCAGCGATGCGTTGATCCATGGCAGTCCTGAACGGCTTATACAGGCACGCGACTTGATAAAGCGCGCCGAAGAGCACGCGGGCATCACAGAAGTATTCCGGAAAATCCAGGACAACAGCCTGATCAAGGTCCGCGTTACCCATCACGACACAAAGATCAGCAACGTATTGTTCGACCCATCGGGAAAGGGAATTACCGTCATAGACCTCGATACTGTCATGCCCGGCTACTACATCAGCGATCTTGGGGATATGATGCGAACGTATCTGTCATCAGCGTCGGAAGAAGTTGAAGACTTTACGGCCATTGAGGTACGTGAGGATTTCTTCGAAGCAATCATTACAGGATTTTTCGAAAACATGCGCGATGTGCTCACAGCACCGGAAAGGGACCTCATCTATTACTCCGGTTTGTTCCTGATCTATATGCAGGCAATCAGGTTTCTCACTGACTTCCTGAATAATGACGTATACTACGGGGCGAAATATCCTGAACAAAATTTCGTCAGGGCCGGAAATCAGTTTACCCTTCTCAGCAAGTACCTCGAAAAGAAAAAGCAGTTCGAGTCTATTATCGCAAAGTATCTCTAGCTGGAAACAAATCAGTTCACCACGTTCACAGGCTCGCCATCAAGCATAGCCTGAACGTTATCTATGGTGGTCTTCATTATCCGCTGGCGGGCCTCAAAGCTGCACCAGGCATTATGCGGAGTGATGATACAGTTTGGGATACCAACTAATGGGTGGTTTGCAGGTGGCGGTTCCGACGACAAAACATCCAGCGCAGCACCGGCCAACTTCCCATTTAGCAACGCATCCCGGAGGTCACCTTCGTTGATCAGCTGACCACGTGCCGTGTTGATGAGGAATGCTGTGGGTTTCATCTGTGCAAGAAGATCTTTGTTCACGAATCCATGGTTATCGCTGGTAAGCGGACAGTGAAGGGAAACGAAGTCACTGTTTCTGAAGATGGTGTCAACGTCAACAGCATCGGGATCTTTGCCTATGAGCGAAGGACTGTTATATAAAACACGCATCCCAAACACACGCGCGATTTCAGCAACCCTTCTGCCAATAGTTCCATAACCTACAATACCCAGCGTTTTCCCTGCAATTTCGATGAGCGGCGTTTTTGTATAGCAGAAGTCGTTGCTTCTGGCCCAGTCACCCGCAGCGACGCTTCGAGAGTTGGCACCAACGCCGTTAGCAAGCTCCAGAATAAAAGCAAATGTATGCTGTGCAACGGAGTCAGTACCGTACCCGGGAACATTTGATACTGGAATACCCTTCTCGCGCGCCGCCGCCACGTCAACGATATTGTATCCGGTTGCAGTTACCGCTATGCCAGTCAGGCCATGCGCTTGCCGGATCACCTCACCAGATATCGGCGTTTTGTTAGTAACGATGATCGCAGCATCCCTGCAGCGGTCCAACACTTCGCCGGGCGCAGTTCGATCATAATAGACGACTGCTCCAAACTTATCAAATGCCTCCCAGGAAAGATCACCGGGATTCAGGGTATAGCCATCTGTGATTACAATCTTCATAAGGCAGTATAAATTTCAAGGTTCAGGGTTGAGATCAAGTATAGGGGTCAAGTGTCAAGGGTGTCCTATGTTGTTAGCACGATCTTGCCGATGTGTTTGCTGCTTTCCATCAGGTCGTGGGCAGCAGAGGCTTTGGAAAGCGGAAAGGTTTCGCTGATCACAGGTTTTATTTTTCCAGACTCCAGCAATGGCCAAACCCTTGTCTTCAACTGCTCAGCAATAGATGCCTTGAAAGATACATCACGGGCACGTAAAGTAGATCCCGTAATGGTCAGTCTTTTGCGCATCACCTGCGACAGTTTGATCGTGGCTTCGTCGCCCTTCATGAAGTTTATCAGGACCAGTCTTCCGTCTTCGGCCAGTATTTCCAAATTGGGCTGTGTGTATGGCCCGCCGATCATATCGAGTATTACATCGACGCCACGATTATTTGTCAATTGCAGGACGACATCGCGAAAACTATCTTCCTTGTAGTTAATGCCGCGCACTGCCCCGAGCGACTCACAAAACCGGCACTTCTCCAACGTTCCCGCTGTTGCATATACGGTGCCACCCATTGCCTTTACCATCTGGATAGCCGTGACTCCGATCCCACTGGTACCTCCGTGCACCAGAAAGCTCTCGCCTTCCCGGAACCTGCCGCGGTCGAATACATTGCTCCATACGGTAAAAAACGTCTCCGGAAGTGATGCAGCTTCAACAAACGACAACCCTTGGGGTATTGGCAGACACTGCTGTTCAGGGGCAACGCAATATTCGGCGTACCCGCCGCCGGTGACCAGCGCACAGACTTCGTCGCCAGGCTTAAGAGATGTAACTCCTTTTCCAACAAGTACAATTTCACCGGCGACCTCGAGTCCTGGTATATCAGGTACCGCTCCTTTAGGTGCTGGATAGTGTCCTTTCCGCTGCGCGACGTCGGGCCTGTTAACACCGGCAGCCATTACCCTTATGAGGACATCACGGTCGCCACACTCGGGCACTGGCCTTTCAGCCAACGTGAGTGCATCACACATTCCGGGGTGAGGTATTGTTACAGCTTTCATCAATTCATTCTCCATAAGCAAATCAGATTACAAATTACCAATCACAAGAGTGCGCCAAACACCTCGAGGAAGGGGTCACGATCCACTACGGTGTAAAAGAACAATCCACCGAGCCAACCGTGGAACAGGCCCAATGCAAATACGTTTCTCACTCTTAAAAATACCCAGACATAAAACAATGCGAGGACAAACGTTCCGGCCATCAACCAATAGTAAGGGTAATGTACCAGTCCAAAAAGCGCGGCCGTCGACAACATCACCAGGGCAATAGGAAGTCTGCGTTTCTGCATATCACAGAGATTTCCAGCCACCAGAGAAACTACGAGGAACTGCTGTATCGTTCCCCACAGCGGATACAGTATTAGAATTGGAAAGATATGCCACGTAAGATTGATAGTCCCGCGAAAATATCCAATCAGAAAAGATGCTGTTACCGCGACGACAGCAAATGGCAGCAGCAAGCGAATTGCATTGTTGAAGTTGTCGGAACGAAGGCCCCAGCTGCGCAGAGTGCCCGGTTGTCGGGACCGAACGAAGATGTAAATGATCCACGACACCATCACTAACGTGATAAACAGGAAGCGCCATTCAAGGATATCCATAAAGATGACCTTTCCGACAGCCGTTATAATAACCGCCGCAATTTCAAAGTAACGCACCCGGTCTGAAACCCTGCCGACGCTGAAACTTCCATTCATAAAAAAAGGCACCCGATTATAGGTGCCTTAAATCTAAACCTTTTATTGTATTGTGCATCCCGGTGGACTCATGTTTTCAATTTCGCAGCGTATCAACGGGATTTCGGTTTGCCGCCCGAAATGATTCGAAGCTTACGGTAAACCAAGCTATTGCGAACGAAATAACGCCTGAAATCAGGAACACCGTAACACCCGGCGTAATCTTATAGGCAAACTCCTGAAGCCATTTATCCATCGCATAATATCCCAATGGTGCGGCAATCAGGAAAGAAATCAGAATCAGAAGAATATATTCCCTGGACAACATCGACACGATATTTCCAACAGAAGCGCCCACAACCTTGCGCACTCCGATCTCCTTCGTTTTTCTTTCAGCAACATAAACCGACAACCCGTATAAGCCCAGACATGAAATCAATACAGCAATTGTGGTTGACAATGTCAGCAGAGCTGATATTCGCTGTTCTTCCTTGTACATGGTCTGGATATTCTGATTGAGAAAGACTTCTTCAAAAGGAAGCTCGGCAACCTGAT
>JAEZGH010000216.1 GCA_023417065.1 Bacteroidota bacterium | reverse complement strand
CGTCGACCGGGTGATGACCCTCGCGAACGGCCGGCACGTCATCTGGATCGACAACGCGTACCAGCCGGTGCGCGGGCATGTGAACCAGGTCCTCGCCGATCGTGCCCGCCGGTACCCGAACCTGACGGTGATGGCGTGGAACGGCCCATACTGGGCGAACCCGTCGTGGCGCTCCAACGACAACATCCACGCGACCCCCACCGGGTACGCGGCCCGGGCGTCGCTGATGGCTGACGCTGCGGCGAACGTCGTGAAGTAACCCGGCCGCGGGACCACGCTGCCGTTTGCCGGACAGGGGACATCCCCGGGCTGGGTGCGCTTGGTGCGCCCCGACCCGGGGATGTTCGTTGCGGTCCGCGCTACCAGCCGAGGTCGGCGATGGTGCCCGCAGCGTCGAGGCGTGCGAACCCGTCCGCGATCTCTTCGGAGCTGATCTCGCAGCGCGTGGAGACGATCACCGGCGCTGCAGTGCGGCGCCCAGCGTTGATCTCGATGCCTGCGACGGCGCAGCGGGCAGCGTTCGCTGCGCTGATCGCGGTGACGGTCCGCTGCTCGCAGTGCGGGCAGCGGTACTGCACCGTGCAGCTGTCGTCGTCCCAGCGGGTGAGGTGCGCGTCCGCGGCGTCGACGGTGATGTTGCCGCAACGCTCAGCGCACACCAGCTTGAGCTTCGTTCCCATGGTCCCTCCTGATTTCGCCTGTTCCCCGCGGCTGCGGAGATCACGCCGGACCGTGTCGGCCCGACGGCGACGCGCCAGCACGAGGCCCACGCCGGCAGGCGGAAGGCTCAGTGGCGAGGTCGCTCCGGAGGGCCGAGGTGCTCGGTCCAGGCGACACCGTCCCAGTACCGCTGTCCGCCGCGGCCGGACGGGTCCGGGTACCAGCCGGCAGGCACAGGAGCTGAGTCGGGCGGGGCGACGGTGTCACCGTCGACGTGGCCGCCACGGGTTGCCGCGGCCCTCTTGTTGCGGGCGACGAGCAGGGGTACGGCGACGGCGGCGGCGACGAGCGCGGCGAAACCGATGATCGCGACGATCACGATGGAGGAGCTCGACCCGGCCTTGTTCGCGGTGGCGTTGATCTCGCCGTCGCCGGCGAGGAGGTCCCAGGTGGCGGTGGTGCCGTCGACGGTGGTGGCGTTCGAGTCGGTGACCTTTCCGGGGAACGTCATGGAGAACTCGACGGTGGGCTTGCCGCCCAGCAGCTCGGCGAACGCGTCGACGTCGATGTCCATCTCCTCGCTGCCGCCGAGGTCCTCTCCGGAGAGGCTGGTGTCGAACCCGGAGGTGTCGGCCGCCGCGGTGAGTTCCCAGCTGTCGCCGTGCTCGACGAGGGAGAACGAGCTGAACATGGCCTCTTCCCCGCCCGAGGTGAGTAGCTCCTCGAGCTCGCTGGGGGTGTCGAAGCTGGCGGTCGCCCCCATGTAGAGCCCGCCCTCGCGCTCCTCGAACACGAACTCGACGTCCTCCGGGACCTCCGAGTCGGCTTCCATCTCGGAGCGGAGTTCCTCGATGGCCGCGTCGATGTCCCCGCCGTGCTCCATGGCCATCATGGCCATCATCTGCTCGCTGAACAGCAGCGAGATCTCAACCTTCCCGGAGCCGTCGGCGTCGAGGGTGACGTCGTTGGAGACGTCCATGCAGCCGCTGAGCACGAGAGCGGCTGCGGCGAGGAGCGCGAGGAGCGCGGTGCGGGTGCGGCGGGTGGACATGGGTACCTCCAGGCGGGTGGGTCGCCGCACACGGTTCCGGTCGCGGCGCGGCGCGCACGCAGCCGACACGCGGGAGGTGCCGACACTGGAGTGGACCCCCACCTCGGAGATCGGCGATGGAAGTCCACCTGCAGTGCAAGCCCTCGTACACGATGGCGGTGTTGGTGATGAACCACGGCGAGGCCGCCCAGGTCGAGCGTGGTGCGATGGTCGCCATGTCGACGGGGGTGGAGGTGCGCCCCGGGATCGGTTCCGGTGGTGTCGCCAAGGCCGTGATGCGCCGGGCGTTCGGAGGCGAGTCGTTCTTCACGGGCCGCTACATCGCGACCGTCGACCAGTCCTGGGTGTCGGTCGCCCCGGCGTTCCCCGGTGATCTCGCCACCCTCGACATCGGCCCCGGCGACTCGTGCCTCGTCACCCAGGGGGCGTTCGTGGCGTGCGCGGACACCGTTGCGGTTGATGTGCAGTACACGGGGGTGCGCTCGGTGCTGCTGAAGGAAGGCATCTCGATGCTGAAGCTCACCGGGTCCGGCCCCGCGGTCGTCGGCTCCTACGGCGGCATCGTCTCCTACAACCTCGAGCCGGGGGTCGGCATGGTCGTCGACTCCGCCCACATCGTCGGCTTCGACGAGTCGGTGAACGTCGAGGTCGGGTTCCTCGGCGGGGTCGTCACCTCAGGCATCACCGGCGAAGGCCTCGTCGCGTCCCTCACCGGCCCCGGCCGGGTGTGGATCCAGACGCGTTCGGAGCAGGCGCTCGGATCGTGGCTCTTCCCGGAGCAGTGGCAGAACGAGGGGACTCGCCGCAAGAAGCGGTGACCTGCTGATCGGTGCCCGCGACGGCGCCGATCCGATGCGGCCCACTCGCAAGCCCTGGCGGGCGGCCATACGCGGAGGGGTCGGAGAGTCTCTCGCTGTGCGCGGAGCCACCCCTGTTGCAGGTGGCGGGGTGCGGCGGTCTCTCAGCTGCGCTGTTCGGCGGCGCGGGCGACGTCCTCGGAGATGAACTGTGCGGCCCGGGTGTCGACCCCGAGCGCGTCGAGGAGGTCACCGATCGTCGCCTCGACGAAGAGGCGTTCGTGCCCGTCGAGGTCCGGGTACGCGGTGGTGAACAGCTCCGAGATCGCCGCACGCCAGATGTCCGGCTCGAAGGTCACGTCCCCTTCGGAGATCGCACGAACCGGCTTCTGGGAGCTCGCCAGGGCCAACGAGTTCACCTGGCTCGAGTAGAACCCGCCGGCCGCTTCCATCATGAGCAGCATGGGGAGCTT
>JAEZGH010000215.1 GCA_023417065.1 Bacteroidota bacterium | reverse complement strand
GTGCTGGCGAATTTCGTTGGTGTCTTTGACGTTGCTCTATGCCAACCCACCCAGATAGACCCCTGGCGGCACCGGTGCGGCTTGCACCTTGAAGCGCGTGTACAGGGGGAAGAGCGCCAGGATCAGGACGAGCAGCAGGACAAATTGGAGAAATCTGGTCATGATGGTTTAGGCGGCGAAAATTGCCAGGTCGCCGCGCCTGGTAAACCTAACTCACTCCCATTCAATGGTCGCCGGGGGTTTGCTGCTGATGTCATAGACAACACGATTCACCCCGTCTACCTCGTTGACAATGCGGTTGCTGACCCGCGCCAGCAGATCATAGGGCAGGCGTGCCCAATCGGCAGTCATAAAGTCGTCGGTGGTCACTGCGCGCAAAGCCAGCGCGTTGCCATAGGTGCGCCCATCGCCCATGACGCCCACGCTGCGCACGGGTAGCAACACGGCAAAGACCTGGCTGGTCGAGCGATAGAGTTCGGCGCGACGCAACTCCTCTAAAAAGATGGCGTCGGCGTGACGCAACGTTTCCAGCCGTTCCCACGTGACGTCGCCAATGATGCGGATGGCAAGCCCTGGCCCTGGGAAGGGATGCCGCCAGACAATTTCTTCGGGCAGACCCAACGCTTCGCCCACTGTCCGCACCTCGTCCTTGAAGAGCATCCGCAGCGGCTCCACCAACTGAAAGGTCATATCGGCAGGCAGGCCACCCACATTGTGGTGAGTCTTGATGGTGCGGGCGTGGCGGGTATCCTCATTCGAGGCCGACTCGATGACATCGGGATAGAGTGTGCCTTGGGCCAAGAATGCAGGCGTATCGTTGCCCCACTCGGCGGCTTGGCGTGCGGCCTCGGCCTCAAAGACGCGGATAAAACGCGCGCCAATGCGTTTGCGCTTCTGCTCCGGGTCATCAATGCCCGCGAGGTCGGCGAGAAAATCCTCTTTGGCATCTACCGCCACCAGGCGCATTCCCTGGTGCTGGCGAAAGGTCTCCACCACCTGCTCGGCCTCACCCTGGCGCAGCAAGCCATGATCCACAAAGACACAGGTGAGACGGTCGCCGATGGCCCGATGCACCAGCGTCGCGGCCACGGCACTATCGACGCCGCCACTCAAGCCGCAGATGACATGGCCGTTTGGTCCAACGCGCTCTTGAATGCGCGACACGGTCTCTTGAATAAAGTTGCCTGGTGTCCAGTCGCCCTCACAATTGCAAATGCCCCGCACAAAATTCGCCAGCAGTGCTGCCCCTTGCGGGGTATGTACCACTTCGGGGTGAAACTGGATGCCATAGAATTTGCGCGCTTCATCGGCAATGGCAGCCAATGGCGAATTGTCACTGTGGGCAATCGAGAGAAAGCCATCGGGCAGACGCTCCACGCGGTCGCCGTGGCTCATCCACACGCTCATGGACGCGGGCAGACCCGCAAAAAGCGGGCTGGCATTGTCGGCCGTGCCACCTGTGACATGCAGCGTGGCCGCGCCATATTCGCGGGCGACACCAGGCTGCACTTCACCCCCCAACGAATGGGCCAACAATTGCAAGCCATAGCAAATGCCCAACACGGGCACGCCAGCAGCCAATACCGCTGGGGGCAGTGTTGGCGCACCTGCTTCATAGACGCTGTTGGGGCTGCCCGAGAGGATGATGCCTTGCGGTTGGAGTTCGGGCAAACGCTCCTCAGCCCGATCTCACGGAATCATCTCGGCATAAACCTGCGCCTCGCGCACACGCCGGCAGATCAACTGGGTATACTGACCGCCATAATCCAACACGGCAATTGTTTGATGCTTCATCCCTGCAACTCCTGTACTTTCGTTTTATCTGGCGGCCAGAAATTCATAACTGATTCAAGCAATTTTCTGTCACCCCGTAGGGGTCTCTCCGCCTACGTATAGCAGAGGGATGCCTGCGGCATGACAGAGCAGATTTTGCCTACTCGATCCAATATTCATACTTGGCAGTTTCCAGGATCACGGGCGATGCGCCGCTGATGGCAATGACGGCTGTGCGTCCACGTCCCAAATCTGCAATGGGCAGCGATGCACGCCCCTCTGCATCCACCATGAGTTGTTCAACATCAACTAGCGTGTCGCCCTCAAAGTGCATCACCTGCACAATCCACTCCTGTGGCAAGCGGTTGTCGGTGAAGATCCACCCCTCGCTCTCCCAACCGTCGCCCGCCGCAAAATCACTCATGTAGTCGATGGCAGGGATGGCAACACTGCTGAGAAAAAGGCCACGCAAGTTAATCGCGTCGTCGGTGACATGCTCAAAGCGCACAGACAGTTCTTCCCCTGCAAAGGCCGACAAATCAAACCGTTCGGTGCGCCATCCCTCGCTTTTGCCCGTATAGCCAGGGCCAAACGCGCTCGCTCCATCACTGGTGGTGGTCGATGTGCCTTCCAGCACGCTCCACTTCTCACCATCCACGCTGGCGGTGACATAGACAAAATCATAGCCAGCTTCAATGTCCCACCACATCGTCGCCGCCATTTCCACTGGCGTGCCTGGAGCTACATCGCGCAAGTCAAAGCTGCGCGTCAGGCGCATGTTGGACGAATCGCCACGGTTGCCCCACCACACCGAGGCCTCTTCAGCGGCAGGCGGCAACTCGGCAAGTTGGGTCGTAGTTGCCCCCTGAAAGTGAAAGGTGACATCGCCTTGCCCCTGCAACAGCACATAATCTGTGCCATAGTTAAAGACATCGCTTGCGACCACGTCGACAGGGAATTGGCTGTGGGTCTGGGTCAGCGCGGGTTGGCGTTGGTCAAAGTCGCGATAGCCATAGATGCCATCTACCCCCAGCGCGTCAGGATCATCAGCGTAATTAGCCACGATCCAGTCTGCATAAATGTTGTCAAAGGTGAGGTCACTGCCTGCCCAGGCCAAAATCTCATTGATGCCACTGACGCCGTTGGCAGGGTGCGCCACCAGTGCGCGCGTCACGTCCGAGCCAAAGCGTTGGGCAAAGTAGACCATAAAGAGATAGGCCGCGCCATAGTGGGGATCGTTGCCGGCGGTGTCGTTGCCCCAACTGGTAAGCTGCGTGTCGGGGCGGCGCAGAAATGAGCCGGAAAAGGTGTTGGTGGGG
>JAEZGH010000140.1 GCA_023417065.1 Bacteroidota bacterium | reverse complement strand
CTCCGGAACTCCTTCCGCTCCGGAAGCAAGGGCTACCGTTTTCTGGGATCCCCGAAGCTTGCAGGTCTATCTAAGCATACAGAATCTACACCCGCTGAAGGAAGATGAGCAATATCAGTTGTGGGCGATCTCCGGCAGCGATGCCCTAAACGCGGGAGTTTTCCGCGACCGGGGTGAGATACTCAGAATGAGCGATGTCCCCTCTGCTGATGCATATGCGATATCCCTTGCACCTTCCGGTGGAAATGATTCTTTTGATCCGTCAGGAGCGTTGCTCGTCGGCGAGATAAGTCGCTAACGGTTATTTTTCCGCACCATCGCCAAAAGCCTTTAGCATATCGGGATTACTGACCAGATATACGATGGCTGCAATCATTCCCAATAACATGAATGCTACAAACGACGCAACTGAGACTAGAAAGCCTTTAATAAAGCGGGATACTTTGCTACCATAGTTATAGAATCCGACACATGCATAACCGGTGAAAAAAGCCCCAATCAGTATTTGCCAGAGGGATGTGTTCCAACCAAGAAAGTACAGGGCGGCGACGCCAACCAGGCTTCCCCAAATCAGATGACCGTATGTATAGAAAACGAGAACACAGCTCTCCAGATAGTTGTGTCTGCTTTTCCGGAAGAACAACCAGACAAAAAAGGCTGCAATCGGCACCTGAAGAAAGGAGAATGTTCGCATGTTGTTTTGAATAAGAGCCACGATTTTCTGCTGAAAAATCTTCTGCTGTTCCGTTTCATCAGTCAATAGACCTGAGTTAGTTGTCGATAGCGCGTACAGATCGACTTCAAATAGCTGCATGGTCAGCAGCGAAAGAGTCAGTACTAGAAAAAAATATCCAACCGGTCCCATATATCGTACGCGGTTCCCCTGAATAAACTGGCGGGCGACTTCGCCTGGGATTAGCGTAAGGTCGCGAACGCTTCGCAGGAACATTCCGTCAAATCCGTAAATCCGGGTTTGAAATTCTTTTAGAAGGACGGCAAAATTTAGTTTTTTTGGAGGATTTGGCTGACCACATTGGCCACAACGGGGTGTACTCACTGCGGCTCTGCAGTTCACGCAAACATTTTCAACTTCGGTCATACAGGTTAGGCTACTGCGGCAAGGTAGCGAAAATCCACCCACCAGCAACGGTTTCCCGCGATCTGTAACTTAAACCTGGTTCCGGGATCGACCTTAGGGGTCCAATCGTCCTAGGTCGGTGCAGTCAAAGGAAGACGTAACTGACGCCTGAAGAAGGTCAGAGGCAGTCATGTTTCAATCAAAGGGGCCGAAACTGGCGTTCTTCTGCTTTATCTTTGCCTTATCCCTGCTTAATCTCTGCCTCGCAAGGCAAGTCAGCGACACTCCGGCTCGAGTTGACAATACTCTTGCTGCTTCCTTGCTTTCGCTTGCCGCCCGTCAAAAGCAACCGGTCGCTACTGACTGATTAACTCCGGCGCAGTGAAATACTACCGCCTTAGGCTCTGGCGTTATCATTCGTTGGTACGGCTTTTATCGAAATCACAGCATGATCAATCTTCGCCCTCTCCGTATCGTCCTGTGTGTCCTGTTTTTTACGGCATGTCAGACTGGACGAATTCCATGCCCAAAACCGGACGCTCGTAAATCGGTAAAAGCCCCGAAACGATACAAATACGTTCGCGAGGTGTCGCAAATCCGCTCTGACGAAACGCCTGACGAACAGCCTATGGCGAATAAGAGCCGGGGCTCCAAATTTGTGGGAAACGTTTCGATTGAGGAGTGGGACTGCCCGGAACCGGGGAAGAAAAAATATCTTCCTAAAAAGATCCGCAATAACATCCAGCGTAATTATTACCGTGTGCTTGCAGGCTACAACGATAACCCACGCGACTCAGTAAGCAACTAGAAATGCTGCCCGATAGGGGCGAACCTTACCCGATCATGGCAGGCAACTGTGTATCTTGAATCCCGCCCCCTGTTTTTTGGCCCACGAGCGCGTTGGCACAAAAGTGCACCTGTCAAGGTAAAACGTGAAAGTATGGATCAGAAACAAAAGGGATATCAAAAGGAGACTGGAAATATGACAGAGTGGATTATCGAAGCGATAACCTGGACGGTGGTAGGATGCGTTTTCATGTTTTCGTGAATAAAAACCCCGAATTTTTCGGGTTTATTTCACTCATCTTTACATTAAATTGCCGGCGATTTCTCAATGGATATACGAAACATCTTTACGGCCGATGACTCGGAAATTCGAAGGAGCCATCTGAAGAACCTTCTGTCAGTAGCCATGGCCGACGGACACCTTGACGACGGCGAATGGGAAATGCTGACATCACTGGCGCAGTTGATGCAGATTTCAGACGAGGAAGTTGAAAAAATTCGTAAAAATCCGGACTCCGTTAACTTCGTTCCGCCCAAAAAGTATGAAGATAAAGTTCAGCAAGTCCAGGACTTGGTTGCATTGATGACCATCGACGGTCATATTAGTCCGCATGAGGTTTCGCTGTGCAAAAAAATCTCCTTGCGCCTCGACATACTCCCCCAGTTGGTAGATCAGATTCTTGCCGACATTCTCGAAGAGGGCAGTGATCCTCCTTAGTAGCCTGATAATTTTCAATCCGTTGTTACCGTGACTCAACCTGAGCACGACAACTGTTTACCCTATCCATACCGTTGACGAAGTGAAACCCTTGGTCTTTTCGAAAGAGGCTGGTCGTTGACGATGGATATGACGTCTGCCGAAGATGGGCTTATAGTTTTAAGTTAAGAATCTATGGTTTAGATGATGTTTGCGGAAGGTACGAATGACAACGTGGCTCCCGTTCATCCTTGGCCTATAGCATGGTAGGAAGCCATAATGAATTGACGCTATCCTTTTGTTATATGAAAAATCGAATGACAATTCTCGGGCTAATGCTCACCGCTGTCTCCTTTGGTCAGCATGCAAATGTTAAAAGGCACTTTGACCAAGAGCCTACCTTCGACAGGCGCGGTGTATTAAATGCAACGCTTGCCTTTACAGGAACAGTGGAGGAAACATCATTTTGGTCTCTCTATGACGAATATGAGAGTGGGATACCCGAAACATTTCAATGTACGCACACACTTTCGAGCCCACAATGTCGAACCTCCCGACAATGTGCCGAATCTGTGCTTGCAAATCAGTCGAAGGAAGTTTTCGCAAGGAAAGATTTCTTCGGAAGAATCACTAAGGCAACCAATGGAAAGACGGCTTTTCAATTTCTTCAAAGTGAAACCCTGACTGACTTGATTTTGAAATCCAGAATCTTCGAAGCAGCGCAGGATCATTACCCGATGTGGAATTCAAACCTTATCGAAGATGAATCAGCAAAGTTTGCTGTGTTGCTTTCAGCAATGCAGGTTGAGGAACAGGATATCCGCAGATTTGAATCTATTGCTGCAGACTTTGAGTTTGAATACAGCAGGGTGGTGGGGCATGCTCTGGTGTGGTTTGAACAATACGTGGAAGATGTTACAGATTTAACCCCTGCGCAGTGTGTAGTTATGGGCAACGAGTTCCTTAAAATGCAGGAAGATGAAATCAAATTGAAAGCGCGTTACTTCAATATCCTTGCAAGTTTGTTGAACGAAGAAACTGCAGCAAGATTCCTTGCATTGCAGGACTATTTTTTCAACATGGATAAACTTAACGTGTGGTCAAAAAATGCTTATGCAGCCAGATAGGTTGTTTCAACGATATAGCTACCTGCCAAAGTGGGGACCTGCTGTTATTTCATGTAATTGTTTCTATAAAGCCTGTCGAGTGGGTGCCAAATCTTAAAGGCACCGAAATTTTATCCCACGTGATGTCTTTGAAGAATAATATAGTTATTCGCTTTGGAGACAACTATCACGTTGATAAACTAAAACAATTATTATGGCAACTGATTTAAAAACCATTGCTGCTGAAGCAGCTGAATTTAATAAAACGCACAAAGAAGGCCCCGTAGCCCGCGCGATCGAAGATCAAACGGCCAAGCTTCCTTCAGACACGTTCCTCTGGGCTTCGCTGGGATCGATGGCAGCGTCACTTACACTGAAGTTGATGCGAAAAGATGATCTCGCTTTGTTCATTGGTCAATGGGCAGCTCCGTTTCTGCTGCTCGGGATTTACAATAAGATTGTGAAGGTCGAAGGACATGACACTGAGTCCTAAGCATAAATCCGGAGTATCCTCCGGATTTTTTTTTCAATCTTCCACGACGGAAACTGAGCGTACTGTGATCTCCATTGACCTGGTGTCACGGAAGATGTCCAGTAACCGTTTTTCAAAATCGACAGAATCGCCCGGCCTTATTTTTCCAGGGATATTGATCTCAGTTTTCTTAATTCGACCGCGTCCGTTCGTATATACAACCCGTAGTACAATTTTATCATAGACAGCGATACTGGCGTTGTTAGTCAGAACTCCACGCACCACAGAACGGTTAAGTGAATTCTTCCGCCATTCGTATTTGGTTTGAAGGTAATCTGCTGCACGGGCCTTTTCGGTCTCGTATGAGGGATTATTCTCGAGCCTCCAGCGGTTATCCGAAGTGCTTTTCTTTGTGGCTTTAGCTACAACAGCGTCGCGCGTCACACTCGCTGCTTCACCGGCGTTTACGATAATCGAACCCTGTTCTAAACTATCCCGGGCACTAAAACGCACATGACCTTCATCAACATTGAGCATCACTTCGTCATTGGCTTCACGGAGATTGAAAGCCGTTCCGGTCACACGAACCAGTGCTCTCTCCATTTCTATGATAAATGGTTTGGACAGGTCTCCCGACACTTCGAAATATCCTTCGCCCTGCAGATGGACGCGACGTTCTGTCTGACCGAAACCCTCCTCGTAGGCGATTGAGCTTCCGGAGTTAAGCCATATTCTTGAGCTATCGGGCAGATAGAACAATTCGACTGAGCTGCTTGCAGTGAGCCGAACCTGGTTTTGGGTGGCGTCAGTTGGTTGCTCCTCCTTGGGAAGAAGCCAGAGCCCTGCAAGGATAAGGATGATCAAGCAGGCCGCGATGCGGATCCAGCGGGCGTGACCAGCATTGCTGTCCGTTGAATCCCAGTCGGTCCGTTGAATATTTTCCGCCAACTTTCTCCATTCCGTATCTGTGTCAACTGTCGGGTCTGTTACGCGAACGCCCGAGTTTTCCCAAATAGTCTCCAGGTCTCGGATTGCAGCTTCGTCATCCGGCGATTTCTGCCATAATTCGAATGACTCCCGTTCCGCGCCGGTAAGGTTGCCCGATATATGGGCTGCAATGCGTGTATATTCTTCGCGGTTTAATGCCATCCGAACATCAATTGTGTGATATCCCTATAGCGCATGAAGTTGTGATTACCCCCAAACATTGCCCAAATATTTAGTTCATTAGCAAATACCATAGAGCGGCGAGTAACGAAGTGATCCCAACGAGGTGAGGGAGATATGTCCGGAGGTCGTCGCGAAGCTTCTCCAGCGCGATACCCATCTGGTTTTCCACGGTTTTTACGGAGATGTCCAGCGTATCTGCAATCTCCTGATACTTAAGGCCTTCCTGCCGGCTGAGCAGATAAATCAGCTTGCATTTAGGAGGCAGTTTGTCAATCGCTGCGCGCACCCGCAGCTCCAATTCCTGATACTGCATATCATCCAAACCGGGAGACGCGAGAAGATGCAAAAAATGCTCGTTTTCCGCGGGAATGAATTTCCGCGACGTTCGGAGGTAATTCAGCGCGGTATGCGACGTAGCCTTAAAAAGATAGTGGCGGATTTGCTCTCCAAACTCCAGACGTTCCCGGTTTTGCCAAAGCTTCGCAAAAACCTCCTGAACAATGTCCTTCGCCGCGTCGCTGTCCCTCACCAGATTGAAGGCAAGGTTGTGAAGAGCCTTGTGATGATTGCGGAAAAGCTTTTCGAATTCGTCGTGGTTTGGGTTTGTCATGATCTAGCCGAAGGGCAATATCCAGAAAAATGGCTGTTTGCAAAACGCCGTGTCAGTTTTCACAGCAATTGAATGAAAAACCAACCATCCGAGTCTGACCAGGAAATTTCCATTGAACAAAATCCTTTAGTAAACGTTTTTAAGTTTTACTACGTATAATGAAAGTATTACTATCTATATTGCATGCAAATGACCAATAGATCACTGTTTTCTCAATTCAAGCACGATCTGCCGGCCAGCATAATCGTGTTTTTTGTTGCAATGCCCCTGTGTCTGGGCATTGCCCTGGCATCAGGAGCGCCACTTTTTGCCGGTATTATTGCCGGTATCGTCGGAGGCGTGGTGGTTGGGTTATCCAGTAAGTCGGAAATGGGTGTAAGTGGACCTGCGGCTGGCCTCGCCGTGATTGTGATGGCCGCGATTGCCAGTCTGGGGTCATTCGAAGCATTTCTGGTGGCTGTAGTACTTGCCGGCGTGTTTCAGGCAATAATGGGCTACCTTCGGCTTGGCACCATTGCATACTATTTCCCTACGTCAGTCATTAAAGGGATGCTAAGCGGTATCGGGATCATCATAATACTGAAGCAAATTCCCCATGCCCTGGGGTATGACAAGGATTATGAGGGGCATTTCTCCTTTGATTACAGCGCCGGTTTTGTCAGTAACCTCAAGGCCATCGCCGGAGGTATCACGCCGGCGGCGATCATCATATCCGTCATATCTATGGCCATTCTCCTTATATGGGAAACGTCTTTTGTCAAAAGGTTCCATATTTTTCGAATGCTGCAGGGGCCTCTCATTGTAGTCGCGGTTGGCATCCTACTTACAAATCTGTTCCGGTCTGGTGTGATTCCCTATGATCTGGATGCGGAACACCTGGTAAATATTCCGGTTGCCGCAACGGTGGGCGAATTCTTTGCTCAATTTACGTTGCCCGATTTCAGTTATCTCGCTAATCCGTCGGTGTATTGGACAGCCTTCGTGCTCGCGGTCATAGCAAGTCTTGAAACATTGCTTTGCGTTGAGGCAACGGATAAACTTGATCCGTACAGGCGCGTAACGCCTACTAATCGCGAGTTAAAAGCGCAGGGACTGGGGAATATCGTTTCGGGACTTATCGGTGGCCTCCCGATAACACAGGTAATTGTGCGAAGCTCGGCGAACATTGCATTTGGTGCCCGCACACGCCTCTCAGCCATTCTGCATGGTTTCCTCCTCCTTATCTCGGCGTTTGCATTCCCCTCGATTCTTAACATGATCCCCCTTGCTACTCTTGCGTGTATCCTATTCGTTGTTGGATACAAGCTTGCAAAACCCAGTCTGTTTCGGGCGATGTACAAACTTGGATGGGGCCAATTCATCCCCTTTGTGGTGACGGTCGTGGCGATTGTATTTACGGATTTATTGATGGGGATTGGGATAGGGCTCGCCGTCGCTATTTTTTATATCCTCAGAGGTCACTACCGGAACGCTTATGCTCTCAACATTCTCACCAACGGCAATGGGAAACAATATAGACTTATACTTGCTGAAGAAGTTTCCTTTCTGAACAAGGGAAGCATTCTTCAGCTCCTGAATTGCATTCCGAACCAGACTGATGTTGTCATCGACGGATCGGCAACTCGGGTGATCGATCACGATGTTATTGAAATCATACGCGACTTCGACGTCAGCGCAAAAAACCGGGGCATCAGTGTTCAGGTGCAATCAGTTCCCGGAATTAACCGGCCCCTGACTTTCAATGGCGCCGGGCATAAAACCTTAAATGAAGAAAACGAATCTATTACATCAAAAACAGCTTCCTGATGAGAACCCTAACAAAAGAAATGCAACAACACCTTACACCTCTCAAGGCAATTGAAATTCTGAAAGAGGGAAATAAGCGGTTTGTCGGCAACCTGAAAGTGAACCGCAACCTGTTGCAACAAATGAACGAAACATCAGACGGACAATTTCCTTTTGCCTTTATTCTGAGTTGTATAGATTCGCGCACAAGTGCTGAGTTGATTTTTGACCAGGGGTTAGGCGACATATTCAGCTGCCGAATTGCAGGGAATATTCTGAACAGAGACATATTGGGAAGCATGGAGTTTGCGTGCAAGATGTCAGGATCCAAAGTGATCGTTGTGTTGGGGCATACACGTTGCGGTGCGGTGAAGGGCGCGTGCGACGGTGCCAGACTCGAAAACCTCTCGTTTCTCCTGGACAAACTCAAACCCGCGATTGACGCCGAAACTTCCGTATCAGAGAACAGAAACGCGTCAAATTCCGAGTTCGTAGAAAAGGTTGCCGATATCAATGTACACCTTACTATGAAAGAAATCGTTAGACGGAGTAACGTGCTGAAAGAAATGGTGGACGCCGGCGAGATCGCGATTGTAGGGGGTATGTATGACGTCGAAACCGGCATAGTCACCTTTTATGAAGATTCGATGATTTGCAGCGAAGCCGTACATCAGGACGCGCAATCAGCATAGAGATCAATAATCATGAGTTCATCAATGCGTAGCCATATCTCTTTATCATCTGTCCCGATAACCATCCAGGTGGATGATCGCTTGTTTCTTAAGGATCCAAATTCCTCCGACCTGGGCAAGCGTATCATTCGTCAGAGTATTGAAATGATCCACGAGATAGGCTTTGAGGCATTTACTTTCAGAAAACTGGCTCAGCAGATAAATACTGCTGAGCCATCTGTTTACAGATATTTTGAAAATAAACACAAGCTGCTTCTATACCTGCTGAATTGGTACTGGAATTGGATGGATTATATGTTAAAAATTTCAACTGCGAACATTGATGACGGCGCAGAACGCTTACGAGCTGCCATCAGAGTAATATCACAACCGATAAAGAATGATCCAACGTTTCAGCATATCGATGAAACTGCTCTTTATCATATTGTCGTAGTGGAATCTTCGAAAGTGTACCTCACCAAGGAAGTCGACGAAGTCAACAAGGAAGGATTGTTTCACGGCTACAAACGTTTATGCTTGCGTATCGCTGACATAATTCAGGAAATCAATCCGACTTACAAATATCCCAGGGCGCTGGTGTCAACCATTATGGAGAGTTCACATGATCAGAAATTCTTCGCTGAACATTTGCCCTCACTGACGGATATTTCAAAGGAGAATCTAGACGACTCAACCGCGTTTCTTACCGATCTTGTGATGGCTGCAATCGGTTTTCAGTCGCGCATCACAGATTAAGGTTGCGATATCTTTGTTTCGCGAAGAATTGTTTCAGTTTGTGCATCGTGACTGAATGCCTTTCCGTCCCCCGTACACCGATAAGGAATGCCAATGGTTTCGTCGGCTCGTAGTTGGCCAGTACAATCTTTAACATACCGGTGAGTGGGACGACGACAAACATTCCTGGGATGCCCCAGATCATTCCACCTACGATAATGCTGACGATTGTTACAAAAGGGTTGATTTGGACGGCTCCGCCCGTAATATTGGGTGTGAGGATGTTATTCTCCAGGAATTGAATAATCAGGAACAGAACAATCACTCCTACGACTTCGTTTCCGGACTCGCCGGCGAAAATTGCCATTGCCAACGGAAATAGAGCGCCGATCAAGGTTCCGAAGTACGGGATAAAGTTGCAAAGGGCTGAAATAATCCCCATCAGGATGGCAAATTTGACCCCGACGATCATCAGGCCCACTGAATTGAGTACGCACAAAATCAGCACGACGATACATGCACCCCGCATGTAGTGAATCGTGATCTGAGAAACCTCAGAAATCACGTTAACAGCTTTGTCGTGCATCTTTTCCGGAAAGATCATCATGAGAAACTTATAGAACTTATCGCGGTAATAAAGGATCATAAAAACGTAAACCGGTATGAGCCCTATTGCCATGATTGTTGTTGTCGTCGACGGAAAGATTGTGGTAATGAAAAATTGATTATCCCCGAGGTCGCTGATGTGCTTGTTTACCCATATCTTGAATTCTCCGGTAGACACGCCGACCCGTTTGGAGATATTTTCTGCGATTGACTCGACATTGGCCAGGGCCTGTTCTTTCAGATCGGGCGCCTCTCTGAGCAGCACTCCCACCTGCGAATACATGATGTACACCACCAGGGCAATAATTGCAGCTGCACCAAAAATAACTACAAAGTTGGTTAGTATTCGGGTGAAACCCTTACTCTCGAGGTAGTTTGCCACCGGGAGGAGGAGGAATGCAAACAACATCGACAGTGCGATCGGATAAAGAAGCGTTCTGGCTTCAACCAAAGCATAAATAAGGAGAATGAAGAAAAGAAGAATTACTGCGCCTTTTTGAATGTACCGATACATATTTCCGGGTTACTTATTGAGCAGTCGGTTAAATAATCATACCGCTCGGTTTCGCCCTTTATTTGACTCCGGAAAAAAAAAGGTTTGTAAAAATCCTTCAACAAACTTGACCTAACAAGTTGTATAATACTAGCCGCTTTAATCGGTAAAAGCAGCTTGGTTTGCCGGATTTTGAGCAAACGGAGGTTTCAGTATAATCCCCTAACAGTCATTCAGGACGAATGTCTTGACCGAAGTGACGATCATCAGCTTTTTTATTTCGAACCAAGTAGTATACTTGCAGGGTATTTGGTTCTGTACCCGGCCGCAATCCGGGGAAGATTAAATGGGAATACCGGTGTGAATCCGGAGCAGTTCCCGCTACTGTAAGCACTGTCAAGCGTTGCTGAATTCGCGATTGTCACTGTCCTTTCGGGGATGGGAAGACCAGCAACAGGGTGTAAGCCAGGAGACCTGCCAAAGACATAAACATTTTAGTTGCTTCGGGTAAAAAGCAAAGAATGTCATCATTTGCGCAGGCAAACGCTGATTTCCCTTCTGCCTTTTTACTCCTTTTTCAAAAGAAAACACCTATGAAACTGGAGAAAAAAATTCTGGCGCTGTCGTTTCTGAGCGCCACGTTCATGCAATGTCAAAACATCTATGCTCAACAGGATTCCGTCAGACATCTTGATGAAATCGTGATCACCGTGACCCGGTCAGAACAACCAATTATTCAAATACCACGCAGTGTTACGGTAATTGACCGCCGTGAGTTTGAACGAATGCCTTTAAACTCGGTGGGAGAGCTTCTCGCGAATCACCCTGGGATATTCGTCATCGGTTCAACCCAAACTCCCGGGACGAACCAAAGTCTTTTCATGCGTGGCGCTAACAGTAATCAGGTGGTGGTGCTGATTGACGGTACCCGTGTTACTGATCCTTCGTCGCCATCTTCGACCATTGATTTTGCTGAACTGAGTTTGCTCGACGTTGAACGGATCGAAATCATCCGCGGAGCCCACAGCACGATGTTCGGCGGCTCGGCCATAGGAGGGGCAATTAACATTATTACACGACGGGCTTCCGAGAAGGGATTGCACGGTCAGATCGAAGCCCAGGCCGGAACTTTTGGACAAGCGTCGTTCACGGGAAATGCAAACATCGGGATGCGCTATGCCATGGGGAATGGGTGGTATGCAAACGGAGCTATTGTCCGGCAGGACGTGACCGGGCTGAATGCTACGCTGGATACATTGAAAACTCCAGGTATTTATAAGACTGCCGATAGCGATGATTTTACAAAACAGGACGCGTCGGTGAAACTGGGGTACAGTAAAAATAAATGGGATACATACATTTCATATAGGCGGGTTGACCAGAAGGCTGATATAGACAAGGGTGCATTTAGTGACGACGATAATGCTTTTGTAGCCTTCAAACGCAATTGGGTGAATTATCATGCAAGGTACAGTCCGAAAGAAAACCTTCGCCTCACATTCCTTGGGTCATGGTCCAATTCTTTTCGCGAAAATGTGAATGATTCGTCTATAGTTGATTATGATGGAAGTTATGACAAGACATATTCCAGCAGCACGTACGCCGGCGATGTCCTTACCAATGAACTCTTGTTTCAATATACATTGAAGCACATTCAGATCACGGGAGGCATCGGAAACTTCAGCGAATCAATGCGGTTTGATACGTATTACTATTCGAATGCATTCGGCGTTCCATATGAGTCGAACGTAAATTACGACACGCTGGACATCAACGCCAGTACAACATATGGATTTCTTCAGTTGACATACGAGAAGGATCACTTCGGCCTTTCAGCCGGCACACGCTATAGTCATCACTCTCGCTTTGGCAGCAATTGGACATTTGAGATGAGTCCATCGTATCGTCTTAACGATATGTTGCTGTATGCATCTGCGTCTTCCGGATTCAATGCTGCGTCTCTCTATCAATTGTTTGATCCGTCACGCGATCCTGGGTCGTTTACCACCCGTGGAAACCGAACATTAAAGCCGGAGGAATCGCTGTCATTTGAGGTTGGTGTGAAGAAGGAATTTGCCACAGGAAGCTATTTCACGGCTTCGCTGTTCACATCGCGAACGAAGAACCTGATAGAATACGTGTATCTGTGGAATAAGGATACACCCGTGAACGAATTGTCTTATCTGGACTACATGGGGGATACATACATGAATTTGTCGCGACAGAACCTGCGTGGTGCGGAAGTCACAGGGCAATACCGCCGGGGAAAATTTCATTTGCGTGGAAACCTGACCTGGTCAGGAGGGACGGTCAGTTTTTCACCTGATGACATCGACCGAACTCACACTGGTGGCCACCACATTCAACCTTACAACTATGGGTCATTTATTCAAACTGAAATTGATACGGACGAGTTAATCCGGAAGCCGCGAATTACAGGATATGCTGAGGCCGGCTTCCGACCATCGGATCGGATATTGCTTACAACGGCCTGGCGACACGCAGGCGCCCGTGCCGATCTTATCTATGACCCTGATCTCGGCCCCTATGGTGCATTGGGCCGGGCGACGATCGACCGCTTCAACCTGTTTGACCTCGGCGCAGCGTGGCAACCGAATACATCATGGATGATCAGCTTTCGACTTGAGAACATCTTCAATTCAAATTATCAGGAAATCCAAGGTTTCGGGAGCCGCGGCAGAAGTGTTTATGTGAAACTGATATTTCGTTGGTAGCGGTTCACAGCGCTAAATCATCAGTTTAGAAAACATTCGGAGCGCTCCTGAAAACAGCGCAGCCCGCCTAGTCAAAGTCTTGCGGAAATGATTGCAGACCTGAAACCGGAGGATTCTATTCAGCTTTCTTTTTCTTTTCGGAGTCCTTTGCCGATTCCGTGTGTTTTTCATCCTGCTCGTCGGGACCTTTGCTGGCATCCATTATTTGTGGTGGCCGCGGTGTATCTTCCGGTCGGAATGCCTCTTTGATTTTTCGTTCTTCCCGTGCGTCGTGGTCTGGTCTGTCTTTCTCGTTATTCATAATTCAACCTTTTCCATCGAAGGTGAAAATCACATGCCTGATCTGCCGCCGGTGTCCCTTCTCATTTGCTTTTCACAAACTGACGCCGATATTGCACTTAGTTAAACCAGCTACTAATGAAGCCCCTTAGTCTATCCCTACTGCTTATTATTCCTTGTATTGCGTTTTCTCAGCATCAGCCGCTCACCTTAACGTCGCCGGATGAGAGGATAACGGTTACGGTCGAATTAAAAGATAAACTGTATTACAGCATCACTCACGAAAATGACGTAGTACTGGCTCCCTCAGCGATCGGCATGCAATTGTCTGATGGAACATCTTTCGGTGACAAGCCAGTGTTGCGGAAATCCCGAGCGAACAAGGTTGAGCGAATTGTAGACGCCTATTTTTATAAGAAGAATAAGATCCAGGACGAATTCAATGAACTGATTCTTACATTCAAGGGAGACTATGACGTGATTTTTCGTGCGTACGATGCGGGGGTAGCTTACCGGTTTGCCAGCACAAAAAAGAAAGATTTTTTTATAGAGAATGAACTGGCTGAATTTGCGTTTCCGGAGGATTACAAAACCTGGGTACCGTATGTCAATAAGGAAGCCGGCGCGTCTTTCGAAGATCAACTTTATAACTCATTCGAAAATACATACACGCACACCACGTTACATGATCTGGATCCAAAAAGGCTGGCATTCCTACCGGTTTTGGTCGAGGTGAGCAATGGCAAGAAAATTTGTATCACGGAGGCTGATCTCGAAGACTATCCGGGAATGTATCTGATCAATTCCGATGGTGCGAACCATTTCACAGGCTATTTCGCCCGTTACCCCAAAACAGAAGAAACAGGAGGACATAATCAACTTCAGCAGATAGTGACGCAACGGGAGTCATATATCGCGCGCGCAAAAGGAACACGGAAGTTTCCGTGGCGGGTTGCAATAATATCTTCCGATGACAAAGGACTCGCAGACAGCGATCTTGTTTATCAATTGGCTTCTCCGTCACGCGTTAGTGATGTGTCATGGATCAAGCCGGGAAAGGTTGCCTGGGATTGGTGGAACGACTGGAACATTACCGGTGTGAACTTCAAGTCGGGTGTAAACACGGAAACATATAA
This sequence comes from Bacteroidota bacterium, assembly GCA_023417065.1. Classification (GTDB taxonomy): domain Bacteria; phylum Bacteroidota; class Bacteroidia; order Cytophagales; family Cyclobacteriaceae; genus Ohtaekwangia. The sequence goes on along the minus strand of JAEZGH010000140.1, from coordinate 90,552 downwards.
GCACTACATTGACTTTGCATCCGAGAACAAAATCGAATATGTAATCCTGGATGAAGGGTGGGCGGTAAACCTGAAAGCGGATCTCATGCAGATTGTGCCGGAAATCGACTTACCGGAAATACTGCGCTATGCTAAATCAAAAAATGTAGATATAATCTTATGGGCTGGTTATAACGCGTTCAACCGCGATCTTGAAGGCGTATGTAAACATTATGCAGGACTTGGGGTGAAGGGGTTCAAGGTGGATTTTATGGACCGCGATGATCAGCCCATGGTAAATTTCTATTATCGCGCCGCAGAGATTGCTGCTAAGTATAATCTTTTACTTGATTTTCATGGCGCGTTTAAACCCACGGGATTGCACCGCACGTACCCCAATGTTATCAATTTCGAAGGCGTGCATGGATTGGAGCAGATGAAATGGCAACCTCCTACCGTTGATCAGGTGACATACGACGTAACTATTCCATTCATCCGGATGGTCGCAGGACCTATGGACTACACTCAGGGGGCTACACGCAATTCAACAAAGGGGAGTTATCGTCCTGTTTACAGCGAACCGATGAGTCAGGGGACGCGCTCGCGACAACTGGCAGAATACGTGATCTTCGAGGCACCTCTTACAATGCTGTGTGATAATCCTACCAATTACCGCAAGGAACCCGACATGACCAACTTCATTTCGTCAATGCCTACTGTTTGGGATGAAACCCGATCAATATCCGGAAAGGTTGGTGAATACGTGGTAATTGCGCGAAAGAAAGGAGATGTCTGGTATCTCGGAGCAATGACTAACTGGGATGAGCGCACTCTCGAAGTTGATCTTTCTTTTCTTTCCAATGGGGTGTATAAGGCAGATGTGTTCAGAGATGGTATCAACGCTCAACGAAATGCACACGATTACGTGCGTGAAACTGTCGATATTTCTCCCGGTCAAAAGATCGTGTTGCACCTTGCATCGGGTGGGGGATACGTAGCCAGAATTTTTAAGCCCTAGAATTAAGGTAAAGCCGTTCACCGACTTTTAACCTGTTTGAAGTTCTATTCTGACTTGTCGAACGGCGGGCGACTCATCTGTTACCGTTTTATCATTAGTATACCGATGAATTTTATTAAATTCAGATTCACTTACTTCTATTTATGCAAATTGCCCGGACAGTAGTATTGGTGGATGATGATCTGGATGATCATGAAGTATTCAAATCTGCCTGCTCGGTTGTCGATCCTGCTATCGAAGTAACCGGTTTTGAGAGTGGAGAGCAGGCCCTGCGGGGACTTGCCAAAAGCAGGTCTTTGCCCGATATGATTTTCCTTGATCTGAATATGCCACGTTTGAATGGAATAGAAGTCCTTGAAGCGGTTAAGGCGATCGAAAGTCTGAAAACAGTCCCGATAGTCGTGTATACTACTTCATTTGATTCACGTGTACGAGAACGCTGTGAGCAAATCGGAGCAATGGATGTGATGGAAAAACCAAATAGTTTTGACGCACTGTGCGAGAAACTCGAAGCTCTTCTAAAAGTCTCCATCTGAAGGACCGTCGCATCACCTAACCAGCGAAATCAGATCCTTTTAATGAATAAGCGATTATTCTTTATTTACACCACCGTCTTTGTGCTGACGGGCCTGATGCTTTATCTATATCGCGCCAGCTATCGCGATATGAAGGTTTTTATACAGGAGGTTAACCGCATGAGTGGCGTGGTCGTAAAACTGGAACGACTAGATGCTTTGCTTCACTTCTGGCTGAACAACGATCGTGTCGCCGATAAATCTGTTGCACTGTATCTGGCTCCTGATGATGCCTACGATAGTATACTTGTTGCAACGGACTACATAAAGCAAATTGCATTGTACCAGGAAGACCGCCTGCGGATGGATACGATTCGTCTGGCTGTTCGGAATTTTCAACGCCTCCACGAACGATCGGATACCATGCTCACGCAGATGGAGAGGGAAGAATTCCGGCGAAGCCTTAATGGTATGGTAAGGGCTGCTTTCGAGTCAACAAACAGGCGCCTCAACCATAGCAGAGTTCGCCTGGAAGAATCTACCGCGCTTCTCGACCAATGGTTGGTCTGGATGCTCGTGCTCGCGGGTTCCCTTATTACTATGGCCACCTTTTACTCTTTCAATTTCCTGCGCCAGCGACAGAAGGCAGAAGGATTCAGTCGGGCTCTGCTTGAAATCACCAACAATGGAATGATCAGCTTTCAACCGATGTTTTCCGGAGATGGTATTCTTAAGAGTTATCGCATTACTTATTGTAACGATGCAGGTCTGAAGCTCCTAAATTTAAAAGACTGGAGGAGTTTGACAATAGAAAATATCCTGCCTCCGAAAGTAATCGCCGATGTGCGCAAGGTTTTTGATTCTGTGCTTAGTCAAAAGCAATCGCAGATACTTGAAGGCTATCTTCAACACGGAAAAGAACGAAAGTGGCTTCAGGCTATGATCACTCCGCTTCACGAAGGGTTATTCGTCTCCATTTATAATCTTACGCCGGAGAAATCATATCAACAGCGCCTGACGAACAAAATCAATCAGCTGAAGGTGCTCAACGAAGAACTGCAACAATATGCATATGTGACGAGTCACGATCTGCAGGAACCGCTGCGCAAAATTCAGATGTTTTCGGACATCGCGCTTAACTCGCCAACACATGACGATGGCAAATCCAAAGACGACTACTTCCGCCGGATTCAGGGCATTGCAGCACACATGCGTGAGTTGATTCAGACGCTCTTGTCATTCACCAGAAGCACGGACCAATCCGGCAAAATGGAACGGGTTGATCTTAATGCGATTTTGAAAGAGGTTGTTGAAGAAGTGGATCTAGGTGAAACCCGAGCCACCATTGATTCAGCCGAACTGCCAGAGGTTGAAGGCTCACGGCTGCACCTGAAATTGTTATTCGGTAATCTGTTAACAAATTCAATTAAGTACGCTAAACCTGATGCTCCTCTTCGCATTTCCATTAGCGAACGTCGCGCCCACCATCAGGACTACATTGACTTTCCCGTGCTCGATCAGTTTTTGACGTATACCCGCATAACAGTGAAAGATAATGGCGTAGGGTTTCAGCCGCATTTGAGTGAGAAGGTATTCACAATCTTCCAACGGCTCTACAATAAGGAAAATGCCCAGGGGACCGGCATTGGGCTGGCCATATGCAAAAAAATTGTCCATCAGCATAATGGCTATATGTATGCTGAAGGTGCCGAGAACGAGGGCGCCAGCTTTCATATTTACCTCCCACTGCAACAACCAACCGGAACGGATTAACGGCACCTGTTTTTTGTTAGATCCCGCATGGCGAAATGGTGGATTGGCTGTTCTGGATTTTACTACAAAGGATGGAAAGAGAAGTTTTATCCCCAAGGACTTCCACAAAGGGGGTGGTTCGAGTATTATTGCTCGCACTTCAACACGGTCGAACTTAATGTAACGTTTTATCGCCTGCCCAAGCCGGAGGTACTCAAAGGATGGTATAGGCGAAGCCCTGAGGATTTCAGATTTACTGTGAAGGCACCACGGATCATAACTCATTATAAGAGGTTCAATAATGTGAAACCGGAGATCAGTGGGTTCTACGATTTGATTTCAGCAGGCCTGGATGATAAACTTGGAACCGTCCTTTTTCAGCTTCACCCTCAGTTTCCTTATTCAGACGAAAATCTTCAAAAGGTGGTTAAAGCTCTCGATCCGGCGTTTGCAAACGTCATTGAATTCCGTCATCCGAGTTGGTGGTGTAAAGCAGTGGTTGATGAGCTGAAAAAACGGGAGATCTCCTTTTGCGGAATCAGCTATCCCGGTCTTCCTGACTCAGTGATAGAGACAAGTACGACGGTTTATTACCGCTTTCACGGTGTTCCTGATTTGTATTTGTCGTCGTACTCCGAAGTCGCATTGCAAACTGTCAGAGATGAAATCACTTCAAAGCGAAACGTTGAGTCAGTGTATGCCTATTTCAATAACGATATTGAAGTTGCAGCAGTATATAATGCTCAAGCTTTACAGCAATTGGTGGGTCGATGACTTACTCCTCAACAAAGTCTTCAATCTTGGAAACTTCACCAAAGATCAGCATTCTGTCGCCGCGACGTAGGAGTGTATCAGGTGTGAGAATGCCAACCACCTGTTTCACCTTATTAGTTGTGCCAAAAATATTCTTTTGCTCCACGTTGCGTGTAAGTGTAACGAGGTGAATTCCATACTTCCCATCAAAGTCGATTTCACTGACCTTGTGATCAATGTATCGGTCGGGAACCAAGACTTCTACAATTTGATATTTTTCGTTGATGCGGTAGGATTCGGTCACGCCTTTTATGTCAAGCTGGTAAGCGAGTCGCTCTGCAGAATCTTCTTCCGGATATACGAACTCCTGAATATCCATTGCTTCGAGAACGGTCTTTTGGAGCGCGGTGATGACGCGGCAAATAATTCTTTTGACGGATAATTGTTTCAGTACCGCGGCGAGCATAATGTTGGAACCTTCGTTTTCGCCAATGGCGTTCACCACGACATCAACGTCCCTCAACGGTAGTGAACGTACGGCTTCAGGACTTCCTGCATCCATGGCAATCGTATGGGTAAGCTCGTTCTTGAACTTCTCCACAAGTTCCATTTTCTGATCCACGCCGATCACCTCATGTCCCAGGGCAACGAGCTTTTGGGAGAGCGCCGATCCATAATTTCCAAGTCCAAACACAATAAATTTCATAACGATAATGGTTTATGCATCAAAGTGAAACTTCATCCTGTGGATATCTATAGAATAGCTCTTTCGCAGGTGTCACCAGTGCGAACAATACGGTGAGTGTACCGACACGTCCGACCAGCATCACGATAGAAAGAAATAATTTACTGGTAATACTCAGTTCCGGTGTAACGCCGAGGGATAGCCCCACAGTGCTGAACGCGGAGAAAGCTTCAAAGGCAAGCGCAAATAATTGCTTATCCGGTTCATTGATCGAAAGCACGAGAACCGTCAACCCAATGACCAGCAGCGAGAGCAGGATAATTGCGAATGCTCTGTTGATTGTATTCGATCCGAGCTGTATCCCGACTACTTCAGTGCGATCTTTTCCAAGAACTACGCTCCGCATGTTCAGAACGGCAACGGCGATGGTCGTTGTCTTAATTCCTCCGCCGGTTGAGCCCGGGGACGCACCGATCCACATCAGCAACAGGTAAACCATTATGGTAGGCAGGGTCATATTGGCCATCTGAACGGTATTAAATCCACCGCTTCGTGGCGTGATGGATCCGAATAATGATGTTACGATTTTCCCCCAGAGTGTGCTATGCTCCTGAAGCGTTGCATTGTATTCAAGAAGGAGATAGGCAAAAAAACCAAAAACGAGCAGAATAGTGGTGGTAATCAGCGCGAGTTTGCTGGTGGTTGAGAATATGTGAGTATGTTTAACTTCAAAAGGCTTCCTGAATATTTCGGAAATTATCTTTAAGAGGTGCAACCGGATGTAGGAGAAAATATTAAAGACAATCGGGAAACCGAGTCCACCCAATACAATGAGTGCCGCAACAATGAGCTGAAGGGAGTAGTTGAACCTGAGAGGTAAGTGATGAAGTCCGTCTGATGAAGTTGAGAATCCTGCGTTGCAAAAGGATGAGACCGAGTGAAAAACTGCGAAGAAGATTTTTTCCATCAGCGAATTAAAGCGCACTTCATCAAGGCTGGCGAAGATAAGGAAGGCTCCGATGGCTTCGAATGTAAATGTTACGATAACTACGCGTCCGACCAGACTGATCACGGAACTCATTTTGTCGCTGCTCAGCATGTCTTTTAGGGCGAGTTGACTTCGGAATGACACCGTGCCCGCTGAGAGATAACTCAATAGACCGGCGAATGTCATGATTCCAAGACCTCCGAGTTGCATCAGACAAAGGATAATCACTTTGCCTGTCGTAGTGAAACTCGTCGCAGTGTCAACCACAATCAGTCCGTTTACACACACGGCGCTTGCGGCGGTAAACCATGCATCGACAGGAGTGATGCCTTTGGTAGTCGCGTTTGGGAGAAGCAGGAGCAGTGCTCCAATAACAATAAAACTGAAGAAGCTTGAGACGAAAAGAAAGGCGGGATTATAACCCCTTCGGTAGATGAATCGGAGGACAGCAGATGCTTCGGTTAGAAATATGACTATGGTTCCCGCGAACAGAATAATTTTTGAGAGCGTAAAATTGCTATTTGTGGCGACGTCGGGTTGTTCGAGAAGTGCAAACGTTGCTCTTTGGCAATAATGCGCCACCGCGATCAGAATGATGTTAAAAATTCTGGACCGCAGGTGCCGGTTTTCCTTGAATTCAAGGATGAAGAAAACAATGAGTGAGAACTTCAGTACGAACAATAACCCAAACCAAAGTCTGTAAAGATTGATGTCGATCTTGCTGAAAGCATGAAATCCGGCGTCGTAGATGAGTATACCGAAGGCAAGGAAAGAGAAAACGGGAATAACTCCGGAAAGAATCCTGTAAATAGTATCAATAATAGAAAAGAACCGGGCGCGCAACTCGTAAATAGAGGGGCCCTGGTTCTTTTTTTGATATCTCGAAAAGATGCGGAAAACTTTGCGAAGAAAGCGTTTTAGCATCAGCAGCGCAGGATTTCCTATAAAGGTAGCACGATTTCAGCCAATTGGCGATATCGACGTCGTCAATTTGTCAGAAGCTGACCAACTAGCGGGTAACCGTTGAGTTACTTAACTCCGGTGCCAAATTCAAGGGGCTGTCCACCGTGGCGGTTTTCTTCTTCTCTACCTGTTGTGCAGCGTTGTTCTCTGCAGCATGTTTTTTTGCTTCTGCAATGTCGATAGGGTCTCCGAAGATGTAGAATATCTTTTCACGGAAGCTTTTTGCCTTCCGTACATCACGGATCATATCAACGTATTCGTGGAAGTTAATGTGAAGTGGATTCGCCTTGTTTTCAATATTGGTCGTGATCCCATAAATGACCTGCTCCTCTTCAGGCTGGTATGTCCCGAAAATACGGTCCCATATGATAAATGTGGCTCCATAATTCTTGTTGATGTATTTCTCCTGTGAGCCGTGGTGGACGCGGTGGTTCGACGGGGTTGCGAAAATATATTCAATAACAGGATGGAGCTTTCGGATGTATTCAGTGTGTACCCAGAATTGAAATAGCACGGCGATCTGATTGGTGACAAATATGATTACCGGGTGAAATCCGATGAAGGATACCGGAAGGAAGAAAATCAGTTTGATGTATTGCACCCAGCTCAACCGGAATGAAACAGTAAGATTGTAGTGCTCACCGGAGTGATGAGCGATATGGGTTGCCCACCAGAAGCGCTGTTGATGGGAAACGCGGTGGGCCCAGTAACTACACAGATCAAATAAAATGTAGCAAGGCAGGAACGTCCACCAGTTTAGTTCCATCCTCCAGGGAATCAGGTTGTAAACCCAGATGAGTAAGTAAAACAGGGCGAGTTTTATGGATGCCCCAATGATTACATTTCCAATGCCGACCATGATGGAACCAATGGTCTCTTTGTTCTCGTAATACTCTTTGTGTTGCCAGCGGGAAATAATGTACTCAAGAAGGACAAAGAAGAACATCACCGGGGCGGCCCAGATGATAATGTTTGGAGCGCTTTCGCCGAGCTTGCCGGCATTTTCAAAGGGAATTTTTTCTGCTCCAAATAGTGAATCGAAAATCATACGTAAACCGGATACTTAATTAGAAATAATGAATACTGTTAAAAATATGATACCAGTTCGAGGGACACATGGCCGCAATTGTCAGTACTGCGCAAATTGTGGTGTACTAACCTCAAGCGAGTTCGACAATTTCAAACCAGTAGGATATAAATGTGGATATTGTCCGGTTGGTTTCTTCAACCAGAGCAGGTTTTCGGATAAATGATGTGGCACCCCACGAATACGTCTCTTTGATGCGGTCCTCGTTTACGCTTTCGCTCAGAATTATGACGGGAATGTGAGTGTATGACGGATTGCCTTTCAACCTGAACAACGCGTCGCGCGTACTGATCGGGCTTGAATATAAGTTCATGAGGATTAGGGCCGGCAGACTCTTACGTTGTCCAATACACAAATCGAGTTCGCTGAACAGTTCGTCGGTCCTGCTGACAATCCTGACGGGAATGGAAGATTCATTGAAATACTCCATCGTAATGTATCGGTCGTCTTCGTCATTTTCGACCATGAGGATGTAAGGGTTTTTCATAGCAGGAGGGTGACATTGGCTAAAATACACCTTTACCTTGCATTTCGAAAGCAATGCGTTCATTCACGGCGGTCTTTTTATCCAAAATGGCTATATTCCCTGGAAATTATCTGACGAGTGCTTGTGAAACGATATATTAAAATCGGTACGATTTTTTTCCTGGTCGGCGTGGCGTGGGGATGTTCAAGACAGCGGAGTGAGTCTCACGAAGGAAATAGTCCCTTGCATATCGATGAGACAAAGCTCAAGGCTGGAGACGTTATTAAGCCATTTTCTTATATAAATCCTGATGAACACGACTGGAAAGTGGAAATACGGATTTCAGGCGAAGACCTTCTTGATATCAATCCAGCCCGGAAAATGACTTCTCGAAAATTTTCAACGTCCAGGAAGGAGGTTCTTACAAAGATCAGCAACTGGGAATTCGAATATGGGCGAAAAAGTAGTTATCGGCCCACCAGTACAATTCGGATTTATCGGGATAATCAAATGATTGAAAAGCATGGCATTGTCATCGAACGTAACTTCTTCGGGTTTCAGTCAGTGAAATACGGAATGTTAATCCCCATCGATGAAAATGCCATGTTTCGGACTATTGAAGAAATGAGTCACTTCTGACCTAACACCGTCAGGCGTTCTTTCGGGTGCTGATCTGCGACTTCAGTGCATCAACTGCTTTTGCAGTTGCTTCTTCAAACGACTTGCATTGGCGTGAGGCGAAAAGATCGTTGCCTGGAATCTCCAGCTTAATATCGCAGCGCTTGTTGTCGCGCGTGTCTGATTTGTCAAGTTCCAGGGTTACGGTTGCACCATGAATAGACTCCAAGAACTTCGACAGCTTGCTAACCTTCTCTTCGACAAAATCCAGTAGTGCCTGATCGGCTTTGAAATCGGGAGTTTGAATTGTGATTTTCATAGTAATAAGTTTAACGTCTGATACCTCAGATGGTTGTTGCCAATTAAAGTAAATAATAGGAGAATGGGAAACCTTTGGATGAATTGTCGATCCGACAATTCACTTCGAGTTAATGCAGGAGTCGTTCCAGTTTCGGCTGATTAAGCAGGCGAATTCCTTGGTCGTTTATTTCAATCAGCCCCTCATCCTTGAAGTCAGCAAGTGTGCGGTTTAGCGACTCGGTGGCCGTTCCCACTATATTAGCGATATCCTTTCGGCATATCTGGATGAACATAGACTTATGCGTTGCCTGGGCCTGTAAATTCAGTTTCAGGAGCGAATCAGCAACGCGCTGCCGAACGGATTGATAGGCGAGGTTGAGAAGGCGCTCTTCTGCTTCAACTAGTTCATGCGAAACAAGTTTTATGAACCTTCGTGCCATATCCTTGCTTGAATACACCACATTCAGGAACTCCTGTCGCGGGATCATAGTGATCTCTGCATCATCAAGGACTTCTGCATTTTCATTGTAAGGTTGTTCCTCCAACAGGGCTACATATCCCAGAAAGTCGCCTGCGTTGTGGATATTAGTGATGAGCTCCTTTCCGTCGTAATTCACCTTGTACGTCTTCACCTCACCCTTGCGAATGTAGTAAAGGTCAGTTGGCGTCTGGCCCTCCATAAAAAGAAATTCTTTTTTTCGGTAGTTTCTGACCGGGCGGTTTGAATAAAGCTTCTCGAGTTCCTTTAATTCTTTCGTCTCACTGAACAGGCTTGATAGATTGAAATCATTGGAGCCAAAACTGGTCTTGAGCGTCTCATTTTTCTTCAATCGGATTTCAATTACCTTCAGGAGGTCCGTACTGTCAAAAGGTTTTGTAATATAGTCGTCAGCCCCAAGATTCATCCCTTCGCGTACTTCGTTCTTATCAGCCTTGGCACTGAGGAATACAAATGGAATATTTGCCGTATCGGGATCGTGATTCAGGATATGAAGAACACCGTAACCATCGAGTTCCGGCATCATGATATCACAAAGAATCAAATCAGGCTGTGCTTTCTGCGCAACTGCGACGCCTTGTTTGCCATTGTCGGCGTATAGTACGTCGTAGTTTGCCAGCTCCAGAATACTCGTGATATTCTCCGCCATTTCAAGATTATCTTCGATTAGGAGAATTTTGGCTGAATTGTTTTGAGACGAAATTGCTTGCATATTTTCTACCAGTTCGAAAACTTTTCGTTTTCATTTGGGCCTCCTGACAATCTAAAGGTATGTATGCAACATCCTCCGGCTTATGAGTATCCTCAGTTTTGCGAAATGATATTTGTCATACCGGGCATCCTGGGTACTAGCTGACTTTGAAGTCTTTCCTCCAAAAAGGGCGGACTGCTAGGAGTACGGAGCAGCAAAAGATTTTCTTGTGCAATGTTATTACTGGCCAGCTGTTGCTGGAAGGGAAATGCCCGTCAGCAAACCTGTGGGTGACTCAAAGGCAATAGTAAGCCATACGAGAAGGCATTTCCAAGGAAGTACAGCCGGATTCTTGAGTTTAAAAGAACCACGTAAATCAAAATCAAAAGGCTTAACAGGAGTGACGAAATCTTTCGCGCCAGGAGGTTTCCGGCTAAATGCGCATAGGTCGGTTAGCGCAAGATCCCGTTGAAAATAGCTATGATGGGAAGAGCAAGCCACGCCAGGATGTATTTGTTGCCGGAGGCGTCACTCGTGTAGGTTTCATAACTATAGGTCTTACATGGTTTAAACGCAACCACGATGAGGTCGGGATAGGGAAAAGAGTGATTGCGCGGCACTGAATGGAATGATCTTCCCCATAAAAAAAGCGAAACCTTTCGATTTCGCCCTTTTGTTTACGACACTACCCATCCTTCTGCGTATAGTATCGAATTGCTTGTTATGAAACGCACAACTAAGTTTGGGGATCAAGACCAGTTTGTATGCTGTAATGGAAAGAAGAGGTGTCCGCCTAACATCCCTGTATTGTTCTTTGTGTTATGCTTTCCTGATCCTTTGTCTTAATTGCTGATGCTAAGATATAGGCGACAGCCTGCCGGTCAAAATGACAAAGGTCAACTCTTCGGAGACTTTTGTCACAGGTGAATATCGACTAAAACGAAAAAGTCCGGCGGACGAACCTGCCGGACTTTTAAATCCTCATTTAGTCTTATCAGTAAACCAAAACTGCACGAGGTTTACCAACGCCTCTTTCACCAAATACCTTTTGAAATAGTTGATTTACAATTTATTGATAAAACTTGCCTGGGATTAGACATGGTACCTCCTTTCTTTAAGTGAAACATAGACAGCCTTCTGTCAATGGACAATCGATCTGCTGCTGTCGATGACACCCGTCATCTGGGTACTTAACGACGCGCATCAAAAAACGTTTAGCCGTGGATCAAAATATTTCCATCTCGTTTGTCGTGTAGCCTTGGCGTTATTTGTTCAATGCCGCAACCTGGTCTGGTTTTGCAACCATCGTTTCTTCCAGAATATCCTTAATTCCCCTTAGGGGTATAATAACCCAGTCAGGGCGATTATTAAGCTCATAATTCAGTTCGTAAACGGCTTTTTCAAGAAGGAATGTGGTCATCAGAATTTCCAAATCACCCTCGTCATTAGGGATGAACGAACTTCCTTTCACAGTCTCCAGGTATGCATCCAGGAAGAAGCCGCTCATGTAATGATACCATTGTTCTACGAAGGGCATCAGTCGCGGGTAATCCTCCTGCCGGATTTGGTTATCCAGGAAAAGGCTTCCATATGCCGCATAATGGAATGAACGGATCATTCCGGCGACATCCCTTAGCGGGGATCGCTTCAAACGCCTCTCGCTGAAACTTCGTGCCGGTTCGCCTTCGAAATCAGTAATGACGAAATCTTTGCCAGTGTATAAGACCTGTCCAAGATGATAGTCTCCGTGTATCCGGATTTTCACGACATCGATCTTGTGATCATAGATTCGACGGAATACGTTAAGGATTTCATCTTTACGCGACATAATCTCTTCGGCGTCCTTTTTTGTTTCATCCGACAGCCGGTGCATGTTCCTTGCCTGACGTTGAAACGTACTGCGAACCAGAGTTTGAAGACCGGCGAAAAGTGATCTTTGGTAATGTAGCGAATAAGGCTCGGGAACAAAATCGGGATCCTTTCCGGAGGCAAGTAACTTGTGCATTTCACCCGTTCTGACTCCGAGTAGGAAGGCCTGCTCCGCTACTGGGGCCTCGATCAGCATCCTGAAATGTTCAGGTATTTTTTCATAGTCAACCGGTTGTGTAAGCGAGCCGCGGTCACGTTTTGAAGGCAAAGGAATCTCCGGCTGTGCAAGTATATTCTCGTTGAAGATATCGAGCCGCTCAAGCATGAACGTCCATGCGTCTCCGCTAGCCTCCACCATTTCCTGCAGCAGCCCGAGCACCATTGAACCATTTTCAAACTTCCATTCAACAGATCCAACAAACGCCGGAATATTCTTGAACTGTGCGCGTTCCGAAAGGAAACGCGTGAGTTCAAGATCGGGATTAATAGATCGGTCGACTTTCCGGAAGATCTTAAGGAAAAACCGATTGTCGTATATGATCGACGTGTTACTTTGTTCACCCGAGAGCACACGCGGACGGATTCGTTCCTGTTCGGATATGTATTGTCTCAACAAATCGTTTCCGGAGAAGATGATTTCTGAATTCTGCGCAGATATTACGTCGCACTGCCCCATTCTGATGAGAATCCTTTCCTGCAAATCAAGACCATAGATTCCGTCGTAAAGAATACCATCTGTATCTCCGACGCGAATACGCGCTATGACGGATTGCGGACAACTATCGATTAGTTTCTGACTTATGCTATCGCTTGCAAAGGCTACTGGCAGCTGATAGGTTTCCGGTAGGCCACTGTCGTACTGAACTTCAACCAGAAAGATCACGGGACTGAATTCGTGATCCGTCAGTACCACCTTTGACGTAATCTGAATATCTTCCACTATACGTCCTTTTCCTCCGAACCACCGCATACGCTGGAAGTAGTCTTCCAGGATGTTTCGCTCCAGTAGTTGAATTGTTGCAGGTTCGACTAAACTGCTCCATTTATTCATCCTTATAAGCGGCAAACTTTTTTGATGCTCAATGCGGTGCGCAGTTTTTTCAAGTACAAACCACAGGCAATCATGAGCACCTAATGTAAAGAAGTACGGCGTGCCTTCTTTCACCGACGGAAACTTGTTCCTGCTGAATACTTCGACAGGAATACATCCGTGGTACTCTTCAAGGTCGAGTTCGCAGGGTTGCGTATAACGCGAGAGGTTCACGATTACGAGGAGAGTTTCGTCTTCATATGTTCGCGTGAATGCAAGAATTTTTGGATTTTCTGAATGAAGAAACTTCAAATCGCCGCGGCTGAGTGATTTATATTGTTTGCGTTTGTTGATCAGCCTTTTCATCCACCATAGAAGCGATGAAGTACTTTGAGATTGTAGTTCGACATTCAACGATTCGTAGTGGTATTCGGGATCCAGAATGACGGGTAAGTACAGCTTATGCGGATTTGCTGAGGAAAATCCTGCATTTCGCTCGGCGCTCCACTGCATTGGGGTACGAACGCCATCGCGGTCACCCAGGTAAAAATTATCACCCATTCCGATTTCATCGCCATAGTAAATAACAGGAGTTCCCGGAAGGGAGAACAGCAGGTAATTCAGCAACTCGATCTTTTTTCGGTTGTTGCCCATGAGTGGAGCAAGACGGTGACGTATTCCCAGGTTGATCTTCGCCTTTGGATCTTTCACATACACTTTGTACATGTAATCCCTTTCTTCATCAGTAACCATTTCAAGCGTTAACTCATCATGGTTGCGGAGGAAGGTCGCCCATTGACATGTTTCGGGTATTTCCGGCGTCTGATCGAAAATGTCGGTGATCGGATAGCGGTCTTCGGTTTGCAACGCCATGAACATACGCGGCATCACGGGAAAGTGATAGTTCATGTGGCATTCATCACCGTCACCGAAGTATGATGCGGAATCTTCCGGCCACATATTGGCTTCCGCAAGAAGAAGCGTTCCCGGGAAATGCTCGTCTACGTGACGACGAAGTTTCTTCAGGAACTGATGAGTTTCCGGAAGGTTTTCGCCATTCGTGCCTTCGCGTTCAAAAAGGTAGGGCACAGCGTCAAGTCGAAATCCATCGACGCCCATTTTGCACCAGTAATCGAGTATCTTGAAGACTTCTTCCTGGACCAGGGGATTGTCATAATTCAGGTCTGGTTGATGGTAGAAGAAGCGGTGCCAGTAGTATTGCCCTGCGACTGGATCCCAAGTCCAGTTCGAACTTTCAAAATCCTGAAATATAATCCGCACATCTTTGTACTGGTTCGGATCGTCGGTCCATACGTAGTAGTTTCGTTCCGGCGAATCTCGTGGTGCAAGGCGGGCACGCTGGAACCACGGATGTTGGTCGGAGGTGTGGTTTATTACAAGTTCCGTGATCACCTTAAGATCGCGGGCATGTGCCTCGTCCAGGAATGTGCGGAATTGTTTAATATCCCCATAGGCGGGATTGATGTTGTAATAATCCGCGATGTCGTATCCATCGTCGCGGAGCGGTGACGGATAAAAGGGGAGAACCCAGATAGCCGTAATACCCAGGTCTTTCAGGTAATCGAGCTTCTCAAGCAGGCCCTTAAAATCGCCAATGCCATCGCCATTGCCGTCGCGGAATGCCTTGATATGTAACTCATAAAGAACCGCATCTTTGTACCAGTGTAACTTGTCGTCTAGCTCAACGTTTTTTTTGGACATAGGAAAAGTTTTTTTTAAGTGCGCACCTGCAGGGGAGGTAACATCAACTTAAAAAAAAGTATACCAAGCCGGCGACAACTTAATAATTGAAGAGAAGAGGCTCTTTTGGCGCTATGGATTCTACAAAAAAGCCCCTTCGAATTCGCATTTCGTACTTACCATCCGGGTTTGATGCCGGGTGCGTAGGGGAAGGAGATAGATTCATAATACTCCAACGGATGGTCGGGCTTCTTTAGCGGAGCTGGTATTGGCATACGTGAGAACTGCTGGAAATATAGAACGCATGCGTCACGCCACAGCGCCGCATCCTCGTGTTGAATGCTCAGATGCATGTCGACATGCTGAAAACGCTCGGAGTCGACGTACGGTGAAAGCGTGCGCCATTTTTCCTGCATTTTACCAACGTCATCGGTGCCTCCGTAGTATCGCATACACATTTCGTCCCAGAGTGTGCGGCCCGATTTTGTTTTGAACGTCCATGGTATGTGATGGAACCAAAGCAGGTATTCTTCGGGACACGTTTTCGCATCGCGATAGATTTCCTGAACTTTCGGATGATATTGTTCCAGGGCATTACTTCCTGTTGCAGTACGGTCGAAACCAACGCCTGCACTGTCGGCGCGGTGGTAGTAGACTGATGTCCAGTCGTCGCGCAGCTTATCCTTAATCCAGGGGCCGGGACCGTGATGGTGACTCCACCCCATAATGTGATGCAACCCCAACGGTGTCATGTAGTTTACAGTCACCTCGCGGGAGTTCATCATAATATCGAGAACGGGACTAACGAATTTTGGATCCGGCGTAAATGTCATGGCGATCCATTCGCGCGCAATATCTTCCGCTCTCAGCGAAAGATCCCACGCAAGGCGTCCATACGCATACCAGTTAGACTGTGCGAAATGATGGCCGGTCCAGTTTCGGTCATTGCCAATGTTCGACACACCGGCAATTGCATTCAGCTTGTGGCCATGGAGCGATCCGTCTACAACCTTACCTACAGTCGAACCCGGTCCCTTGACGTGGGTATCGCTGTCAAGTGTTTCCTTAAACATCGTCGCGAGGTATACGAGATGACTGGAAAAGCCAAGGTACTCCTGCGTAATTTGAAACTCCATCATCAATGGAGTTTTCGGCATGGCGCCAAATAGAGGACTGAATGGTTCGCGTGGCTGGAAATCCAGCGGACCATTCTTTACCTGAACAATTACGTTGGGAAGAAACTTTCCGTCCAGTGGGACAAATTCATTGTACGCCTGCTTAACGCGATCAGTTTTGTTCTTGTCGTCGTAGACAAATGCACGCCACATGACGATTCCTCCGTGTGGTGCAAGCGCTTCCGCCAGTACGTTAGCTCCGTCAGCATGTGTCCTGTTGTAATTTTGCGGACCCGGTTGTCCCTCGGAATTGGCTTTCACGAGAAAGCCCCCAAAGTCAGGAATGTGCTTATAAATTTCATCCACTTTAGCGCGCCACCAATCACGTACCTCAGGATTCAGAGGATCTGCTGTCGATAGTTTACCAATTTCAATGGGGGCACTGAAGCGCGCAGTCAGATAAACTTTAATTCCGTAGGGTCTGAAAGTGTTGGCCAGCGCAGCGACTTTTTTGAGGTAGGGCTCAGTCAAAATCAGTGCATTTGCATTCACATTAGTAACCACCGTTCCGTTTATTCCAATGGATGCATTCGCGCGTGCATAGTCATGATACCTCTTATCGATGAACGTTGGAAGCTTATGCCAGTCCCACAAAGAAAAGCCTGCATAGCCGCGCTCCACCGTACGATCGAGGTTGTCCCAGTGGTTCAGTAACCTTCGATCGATGCCGGGCTTGCTGACGATATCGATGGTTTGTATGCTTTGGTGAGTTTGAAGTTGTCGGAGCAAATTAAATGTTCCGTACAACATCGCAACGGGGCTGTTTCCCGTGACAATCACGCGATTTTTTCCTTTCACGGAGGCACGCGTAATGATGAAGCCTTCTTCGCCGAGATCTTTAGCGCGGGAACTGATTGAGGAAATGCCTGATAACAATGGACTGTTTGCAGGAAGTACCAGAAGTGTGGCCTTTTCAGCGGAAGATTTAGGGGTAACAGATCCGCCCAGCAGCCCTGATAGTCCCAGAGTTAGCTCATTGGCGATGATTTCGCTGGTAGGGGACCCGTTATCGACAAAGAAGGAGGCGAGGTTCTTGCGATATTGTTGAGCCAGGCCGTTATCGGCGATCTTATGATACCGAAGCCAGAGGTCGTAACCATCCTCGGCTATTCCGGAGATTGAGATCGAAAGTGAAATCAGGATTACGCAAACAGTAAACCGCATATTAGGGAGTTGATTATCAGGTTGTTTTACGAAGTGATGATTGCCGGATGACCAGGCGATGCTTAAGGACCATCGAATTTGTGACGGTACCTTCGGTTTTATTCAGTCTGCGGATCAACAATGATGCCGCGACTTCACCCATTTCCTGTCCGGGGTAGTCAACCGTCGTGAGATTGGGTTCAATCACTTTTGAAAGTGGATCGTTGTTGAATCCCGCAACGGCGATGTCTGATGGAATACTTATGCCGAATTTTTTCAGATGACGGATGCAGCTCACGGCGCATGAATCATTGGCGACGAAAATGCCATCGGGCGGGGTGCTCATTCGGCGGATGATTTCCGCAGCTTCCGTTCCGGCCTGATCACTGAGATTATTAATGATAACCAGGTCTTCTTCAAAAAAAAGGCCGTGGTCTTCAAGAGCGCGCTTGTAACCTTTCATTCGGTCTGCATAAACATTGCGTTGCAAGCTTCCGGTGATGTGTACAATTCGGCGCGAGCCTTGTTCGATAAGATGGCTCGTAACTTCATGGGCAGCCTTGAAGTTGTCAATTACGATCCGCGTACATTCAGAGTGCTCCAACACGCGATCGAAAAATATGACAGGAATCTTCTTATCGAGGAAGAGATTGAAATGTTTTATATCTTCTGTGTCGTATGCGGCAGAAACCAGCAAACCATCTACGCGGCTGTTGAACATCGTACGGATGTTCATCATTTCCTTTTTCACGGACTCAAGGCTTTGGCTGATGACTAGGTTATAGCCGGCTTCATTGGCTACTTTTTCGATACCCGAAATCACTGCCGACATGAAGTAGCTATTCAGTTTGGGGACGATAACACCAATTGTGTTTGTTCTGTTTTTTCGAAGACTACTCGCAAAAAGGTTATGCTGATAGCCCATTTCACGGGCTTTTTCGAGAATTCTCCTTTTTGTATCTTTCTTAATTGCAGGATGATCTTTGAGCCCCCGGCTGATTGTTGCGGGAGACAGACTCAGGGCCTCAGCGATATCGTAGATCGTCACATCTTTTTGAATGCTCATCGGCGTAAAAATTCACGGTTAAGAGGTGATGCAGTGTGTATTTCCAGCTGTTTTTGACCCCCTGACACACATTCTCAACGAGTGTGGCGTAAAGTACAAAATATTTTTGCAATCGGTTGCATTTTTTGACCCAAACTTCGACTTTTAAAGAAATGACCCCTCAGACCGTCCCTCGCGACATTACAAGCCTTATCCCTAACTTCGCCCATGCAGAAAATTTTACGATTGTATCTCTTCCGTCCTTATTCAATTGTCACTCTCATTTTCCTGACAGGCTGGGGGACCTCGAACGGCCAGATTGCCGCCGATAAATGCAAATTCCTCGGAAACGTCATCGCGAATTCTGTGCCTGCTGATTTTAAGCAATACTGGAATCAGGTCACGCCGGAAAACGCCGGTAAATGGGAATCACTTGAGCCCACGCGAGACAACTTCAATTGGACTGCACTCGATCTTGCCTATAACTTCGCGAAGACAAACAACTTCCCTTTCAAACATCATACGCTCATCTGGGGGAGCCAGCAACCTTCGTGGATTGAAACACTACCTGCAGAAGAACAACTCGCCGAGATCGAGGAAATGATTCAAACCTACTGCGAACGCTATCCGGATACCGACTATATCGATGTTGTGAATGAACCGATTCATGCGGCGCCGGTGGGAGCCGGTAAAGGCAACTATATGGGAGCCCTCGGTGGAACGGGAACCAGTGGACACGACTGGATTATAAAGTCTTTTGAACTGGCAAGGCAATATTGTCCGAATGCCAAACTTCTCATTAATGAATACGGTATCATTAATGATAACGCAAAGACAAGTGCATATATCAATATCATCAATAAACTTATCGAAAAAGATCTGATTGACGGCATCGGCGTACAGGGACACCGTTTCGAACTTGAGAATGCAACCAACGCAACGCTCACTGCAAACCTCGACAAACTTGGTGCGACGGGGCTTCCTGTTTACATCTCGGAGTTTGATCTGGGAAACATCAATGACGAGGGAACTGCCAGCGACGCAAAGCAGCGCGAACTATACGAACGAATCTTCCCCGTGCTATGGAATCACGCTGCCGTTCATGGGATTACCCTATGGGGATACCGCCAGGGAGAAACATGGCAAACCACCGCTTTCCTGAAAAGAACTAACGGAACAGAGCGCCCTGCGCTGCAATGGCTCAAGGATTTCGTTCCATCTACCTATGGTGGTACTTTCTGCTATCCTGTGACCAGTGTGAGTGAGCAGGATGAAGAATTCGTTTCCATGTATCCTAATCCATCGCCGGATGGCTCGCTAGTCGTAACATCAAATGCCGCGCATGCTGAGGGAACTATTCACGATCTCAGTGGGCGTACCATCGATTCATTCAATCTGAAATCAAATGAATCATACCGGTTTCAGGCGCAGTCTGGTATGTATATACTACGCCTGAAATCTGGTAGCCGTGTAATTACACGGAAATTGGTTATTCAATAGTTCCGGTTATGCTTTCGAGAAGGAGCCATCCGTCAGACGGAAAATTCCGAGAGGGTTGCCAGGCTTAAGTTCCGGAGGCAGCAGCGATTCAGGGAATCCCTGATAGCAAACTGCGCGGCAAAACCGCTTGATCGCCTGCGTCCCCACTGATGTTGTCCGACTGTCGGTGGTCGATGGATAAGGCCCTCCGTGCACCATCGCATGCGATACCTCCACACCGGTAGGGTATCCGTTGATGATAATCCTTCCGACCTTTTGTTCAAGTATCTGGAAGAGTTCGGCGTAGTCTTCGAAGTCTTTTTCAGTGCCGTGGACTGTCGCAGTGAGATGACCGTGAAGTTCACGGGCAACCCGGAGCAGTTGGTCCTTGTTCTCAGCAGCCACTGCAAGGGTAGAAGGTCCAAATACCTCTTCCTCAAGTGACTTATTGTTTAGGAAATTTGCGCCACTGGTTTCCATAAAGTATGCAGTGCCACCGCAACCTGCAGACGCGCTGTTTCCCTGGGCCACAACATTTACGGCTCCGCTATCCGAGAGTCGACGAACTCCTTCGTCGTAGTTGCGCTGAATATTTTCGTTCAGCATTATCCCGGCATTTATCGTCTTAAACGTTTCTGCGACAGTATTCCGGAACTGTTTCGTGTCAGGAGTGTCTTCCAGCACGACGAGTCCGGGATTGGTACAAAACTGGCCACTACCCAATGTGACGGATGCAGCCAGATCCTTGGCGATATCGTTGCCTTTTTTCTGAAGGATTTCAGGGAGAAGGAAAACCGGATTTGTGCTTCCCATCTCCGCGTATACCGGAATTGGCGTATCGCGTTTGTTGGCTTCATCAAAGATCGCTTTGCCACCGCGGAATGAGCCGGTAAATCCAATCGCCGTAATGAGTGGATGGTGAACCAATGAAAGGCCGACCTCAACAGAAGGCCCGTGAATCATGGAGAAGACACCTTCCGGCATGCCAGTGGCCTTAACCGCGCGAAGGATCGCAGCGGCGATTATTTCGCATGTCCCTGGATGAGAGGGATGCGCCTTGAATACTACAGGGCACCCTGCGGCGAGGGCAGAAGCGGTATCACCTCCGGCAACGGAAAAAGCCAGGGGAAAATTACTTGCTCCGAAAACGCCAACTGGCCCTATCGGACGGAGCATACTTCTGATATCTGGTCGAGGCAGCGGCTTTCTGTCAGGCAACGCAGTGTCTATGCGCGCTTCAACCCACGATCCGTCACGCAGTAGCGAGGCGAATAAACGAAGTTGATTTACTGTTCTTCCCCTTTCGCCGGTGAGTCGCCCTTCAGGTAACCCGGTTTCTTCGATGCACCGCTTGATCAGGGTATCACCCGTCTGTTCAATCTCTGAAGCAATGGCTTCCAGAAATTCTGCCCGTTCTTTTCCCGATTTCTTACGGTACTCCTGAAACGCTTTTGCAGCCTTCTTCACCGCGGCATCTGTTTCCTCAGCAGTGGATTCAATAAAGTCAGGTGATATCTTTTCCAACGTGGCAGGATTGACAGCGCGAAAGGTTTTCTTTCCCTCCGCAGAAAGGTCACCGCCGATAAAATTCTTTCCGGTAAGTGAAATACTCATGGTCTTTTGATTTGCGTACTATTCTACTTCGTTAACAAGCTTTCCAATAGGCTCGATCGTTATATGAATTTGATCTCCGCTTTTCAGCGTAAAGTCGCTTCCTGGAACGATCCCTGTTCCTGTCATCAGCAAACTTCCATATGGAAAAGTCATTTCTTTGTAAAGATAGGAGACCAGTTCAGTGAATGAACGTTTAATCTGACTAATGGTGACGGTGCCTTCAAATACTTTTTCGCCGCGGAAGATTTCGAGGTGAATTGTAGTCTCAGGAGCGAGTGGCTGTTCTGTTACATAGATGCATGGTCCGATTGCGGCACTCTTGTCATAGCATTTGGCTTGTGGGAGATACAGGGGGTTCTCGCCTTCAATACTGCGGGAACTCATATCATTTCCAATAGTATAGCCCACTATCTTTCCGGTGCTGGTAATGACCAGCGTAAGCTCCGGTTCGGGTACGTCCCACGTGGAATCACGACGTATTCGCACTTTGCCGTTGTGGCCGGCACATCGTGATGCGCTGGATTTGAAAAAGAGCTCAGGGCGTTCAGCTTCATAAACACGGCCGTAGAATTCGGCGCCGCCAGAGTCTTTCGACTCTTCCTGACGACCTACTTTGCTTTTGAAATAGGTTACCCCAGATGCCCAGATCTCCTGATTGTGAATCGGAGCCTGAAGATCTGTAACTAAAAAGTTCTTCACATTATCATCCGGATGCTGACTCGCGACAATCGATTTCATTTTCTGGAAAAGATTATCGTCGTTGACAAAAGCGTCCCAGGGTTCATCCGCCAGAAAGAAAAACTTGTTTTCGTTTTCAATAACAATTCCCTGGTTAATTCTGTACAGTTTCATAGTAGTGTAATGATCAGATGAGTATAAGATAGGTAATAAATATTATTGTTGCGGCCGTTGTTCCCAACACCAGTGTTCCAGTTGTATAGAGCCGATAACTGGTAGATACATTCATTCCGGACAG
This sequence comes from Bacteroidota bacterium, assembly GCA_023417065.1. GTDB lineage: Bacteria > Bacteroidota > Bacteroidia > Cytophagales > Cyclobacteriaceae > Ohtaekwangia. Next base: position 68,206 of record JAEZGH010000140.1, on the reverse strand, counting down.
TTGGCTTAATACCCAGAAGAAACTATCATTCGCATGCGAAACCACGGCTGAGCCTGCACCAATGGCGAGTACAACCAGGGCTTTCTCAACAGGCGTGTCGAAACCCAGTGTAACCATTAGTGGACTAATGATCGATGCTGCAGTGATGAGTGCGACGGTGGACGAGCCCTGCGCTGTCTTAATCGCCGCTGCTATGAGAAAAGGTAGCCATATGCTCAGGTTAACACCTGCAAGGGCATCGCCGAGAAGTTGGGCGATCCCGGAGTTCTGCAGGATTTTGCCAAATATACCACCCGCTCCCGTGATAAGAAGTATTGAAGATGCGTCTTTCAAAGCCTGACCAACCCAACCCGTTGTTGATAACATCTCTTTGTCAAGCTTTTTAGGGAGTGTTAACGACAATATGGTTCCGATGAATAAGGCTACTGCAGGTTCGCCAAAAAACGAAACCAGCCGGAGCACACTTGGATTGAGTGCCTCTGAGTAGGGTTGTATCGCAGACTTTGCGACAATCAGCAGAATGGGCACAACTACTGGTATCGAAGAACGCATCACTCCTGGAGCCGATTTGAGGGTGTTGTCAAGCTGATCTTCGGAAAGTTGTGAAATTGGCTCAACGTAAATCCGCGAGGCGAATCGCGTGGCAAAGATGGCACAGGGGATAAGTGTTAATGCGCTAATCGGTAACCCAATCAACATAACCAGGCCAACATCGGCATCAAGTATCCCGGCAGCTGCAATTGGGCCTGGTGTCGGCGGCACCATAACATGTGATGCAGTGAGCCCAAGTCCGAGCGCTATGGCTGGCCCTGTTACCGAGATCATCGCTTTTTTCGAAAGGCTTTTCGCCAGCGGTGCGATAAGCAGGTAGCCACTGTCGGCGAATACGGGAATGGAAACGATATAGCCAATCGCGGCCATCGCCGATGAAATTCTCTTTCGTCCTATGGCATGCAGAACTTTTTCAGCGAGAGTATAGGCTCCGCCGCTGTTCTCGAGAAATGTGCCGATAAGCACGCCAAAGACAATGATTAGTCCGATTTTGCCAAGTGTATCGCCGAATCCCTGATTGATCGAAGTCATAATCATCGACAGTGGCATTCCGCTGGCGAGCCCATACGCAAGGGCGACGATGAAGAGGGCAAGAAACGGGTGAAGATGAAATCGTGTAGTAAGAAGAATAATAAGGGCGATGCTCGCCAGAAGTAGAAAAACAATCATGTATTATGTCAGGTTTGGAGCTTAGGCTTGGTCCGATTCACCCTCACATAATCAACTTCACCGGCTAAGATAAGGCTATTCGTGAATTAACATCTGGATTCTTCGATAGGTGACATCTTGTTATTGACCTCTTTTAGGATGAATCATTATGAATATATATTTAAAGGTAGTCGAATGGATTAAAGAGGGTGCGGCTCAACGGTTTCCGCCAAAAATAACCTGTGAGTCAAGCCGTGTGCACAACGTCCAGGATTGGTAGGGGTGATCGGTGATCGGTTTGCCGGAACCCCGGCAGGGGTAACGGAAATTTTACAAACAAAGGTTTTGGTCGTCATATCGATATAAAAAGAGGGATGCTAATGTAAGAAGAACAAAGTAAACGTCCGCAATCGATTGAGATGGATGTTTTGGAGAAAGCCATGACGCGTTTACAGGTACGAAACCTAAAATTTATGCAACAAAATTAAATCGGTTGCATGAATATACTTGGAGGCGGAATCGATTTAAAACGATTTCATAACAAAAATAATTGCAATCGGTTGCATTTTAAAATTTCATCATTCATCTTAGCTAAGCCAACCAGCACACCCAAGGCTGGGGCCCGGATGAGGGTCCGGTCCACACCAATTAAACTATCACTAAATCTAACCCTATGAAAAATGTAGCTCTACTGCACATCTCTCCACAAAGGAAACGGTGTCGCTGCCTTTCCTTATTATTTTTGTTTTTCGCGGCACTGGTCGCTCAGCCAGTTTTTGCCCAAACTTCCGTCCGTGGACAAATCACTGACGAAACGGGTTCAGCGCTTCCAGGCGTAAACATTCTATTGAAAGGAACTACAATAGGAACAACCAGCGATGGCAATGGCAGCTATTCCCTGGAGGTTCGCGGCGACAATCCTGTCCTCGTGTTTTCCTTCATCGGATACGAAAACCAGGAAGTCGTTGTTGGAAATCAGTCTGTAATTAATGTGTCGTTGGTGCCCAGCGTTGAATCGCTTGCTGAAGTGGTAGTAATCGGATACGGCGTGCAGCGTCAGGAAGCCGTAACAGGCTCGGTAGCGTCGATCAGCGGCGATGTAATGCGCGACGTCCCATCAGGGAACATCACTCAGGCGCTGCAGGGGCGTCTCCCCGGCGTTGAATTTGCTCAGACATCCACTCAACCTGGTGCCACTTCACGAATTAGAATTCGTGGTACAAGGTCATTGACCGCCACCAATGATCCTCTCATTGTATTAGACGGTATTCCATTCGTTGGATCAATCTCTGATATCAATCCGAATGATATTAAAAGCATTGACATATTAAAAGACGCTTCAGCTACTGCAATCTATGGATCCCGAGGTGCTAACGGCGTAATTCTGGTAACAACAAATAAGGGTAAGAAAGGTGAAAAGGCGCGCGTAAGTTACAATGGCTTCCATGGAGTTAAGCAAGTTTTCAGCAAGTACCCCATGATGAGCGGACCGGACATGGTCAAACTTCGCGAGTTGAATATCCCGTACACATCTTATGGATTAGATGAAGCGCAGGATGTCGATACCGATTGGCAGGATCTATTGTACAGAACGGCAACTATCACCAGCCACGACGTCGGTATTTCCAGCGGTACTGAAAAAGGTAGCTACAGTTTTGGTGGTGGATATTTCCTTGATCAGGCAGTAATACCGACACAACAATATCAACGCTACTCCCTCAGAGGAAGTGTGGATCAGGAAGTAGGTAATCACTTCCGTTTCGGATTCACGACGAACAATAATTACAGCGTTTCTGAAGGAAGCCAGGTCAACGTCGGAAACCTCCTTAGGATGACACCTGTTGCTAATCCCTTTAATGATGACGGCACCTGGAAGAGAACGGTTAGAACCGCTATTGATGAACCCTGGGTTTATTCAAGAGATATCGTTGAGGATTTGAAAGACCAGTGGCTGAACGAGACCAGGTCATATGCATCATACAACTCAATTTACGGGGAAGTAAGCATTCCGTGGGTCGAAGGGTTGAAGTATCGCGCGAATCTGGGATTGGATTATCGTCAAAGTAACGGTGGTTCTTATACCGGTCAGGGTATCATGAGTACCAATCCTAATACGGAATCCAACGCGTCGATTAGTAACTCTCACACAACACACTGGCTCATCGAGAATATAATCACATACGATAAGACGATCGCCAATGTGCACAATATCAATTTCACCGGTTTGTATTCGGCAGAGCAAAACAAATTCAATCGATCTCGCATAACCGCCCGTGATATTCCGGCAGATCATTTCCAATTCTATAACCTCGGACAGGCAAGTGGTGAAATAAACGTTCCGCCTGGAGATCAGTGGTACGAAGTGACCGGTCTGATGTCGTGGATGGGACGTGTGATGTATTCGTACAATGACCGATATATGTTCACGGCTACCCTTCGTTCCGACGGTTCATCAAGACTTGCACCTGGACACAAGTGGCACACCTATCCTGCAGTGTCTGTGGGTTGGAATATCGCGGATGAGTCGTTCATGAAAAATATCTCAGTTGTCAATAGGTTGAAACTACGCGCAGGATGGGGGCAAACCTCTAACCAGGCAGTTGCTCCATACAAAACCCTTGGTGCTTTGACGACAAGACCGTACAACTTCGGAACAGACTATTCTGTCGGGGCTTTCGTAAGTGAAATCCCTAGTCCGCACCTAAGCTGGGAATTCTCAAAAACTACCAACATTGGTGTTGATTTCGGCTTATTTGGTGAAAGACTTACAGGTACTATCGAATACTATCAGACAAAAACTGAAGATCTGCTCCTGAGAAAAGCACTGCCTGCAACCTCTGGGGTGAGTGCGATAACTGAAAACGTGGGTCGCACCGAGAATAAAGGGATTGAACTTGCACTTCACGGCGTAATTATTGAAAACCGCAATGGCTGGACATGGGAAGCAGGTTTGAACCTTTACGCAAACCGCAATAAACTTTTGTCACTTGCATCGGGGTCAGAACGTAACGAAGCCAACTGGTGGTTCGTAGGCCATCCGATTGATGTTATTTATGATTTCGAACGCATAGGTCTGTGGCAGGAAGAAGATCCTTATCGTGACATCCTTGAACCCGGATCGAATACACTGGGTATGATCAAGGTGAAATATACAGGTGACTTTAATCCTGATGGTTCGCCGACAAGAGCAATTGACGCGCAGGATCGTCAGATTATCAGTATGCTTCCTGACTTCCAGGGCGGTTTCAATACACGGGTCGGTTACAAAAATTTCGATTTGAGCATCGTTGGAATGTTCCAGCGAGGAGGTCTCCTTAATAGTACGTTGTATGGCGCTGGTGGTTATATGAACCTGCTGAACGGACGTAATGGAAACGTGAAGGTTGATTACTGGACTCCCGAGAATACGGGAGCCAAATATCCAAACCCTGAAAGTATCAGAAGCGGAGATAACCTGAAGTATGCAAGTACACTCGGATATTTCGATGCATCGTACCTGAAGGTACGCACTATCACCCTCGGATATAATTTCAATCAGCTGAGAAATTCTGACGTAAATCTTCGCGTCTACTTCACCGCGCAAAATCCGTTCGTTATGTTCTCACCTTATAACAGAGAATCTGGAATGGACCCTGAGACCAACTCTCTCGGTAACGAAAATGCAGCTGTTCCTATGTCAGGTGAGCTAAGCCGTATTTTGACAATAGGTACCAATACGCCCTCTACGCGTAACTATCTGATTGGTGTTAATCTGACATTCTAGACTTTGATTAAGATGAAAAGAATAAACATAAAAACACTTACCGGAACAATATTGATGACGTTGTTCCTTGTATCGTGCTCGGAGCTCCTCGATGAGCAGCCCCGAAACTTCTATGAGCCTGGATACTTTAAGACGGAAAAGGGGGTCTATGCAGGATTGACCTCCATGTACGCTCACCTTCGTTGGATCTATGGTCAGCCTTATTACTATAATACTCTCGAAACGGGCACAGATGAATACACCTGGGGTCAAAGCGCGGACGCTAACTTCAAGGTTATGGACATTAGCGGCGAAGGCGAGATTACTCCTTCCAGCAGCCGCTCAGACGCGATTTGGGGAGTTGCATTCAGTAACATCAATACCGCGAGCGGAATAATTGAAAACGCTGAAGAAGTTGGAATCTCGGAAGCCCTTATTGCTGAGGCACGGTTTTTCCGCGCATTCGATTATTTCCTTTTGGTGCAAACTTTTGGCGGCGTTCCTCTGGATCTTGGTGCAGGCGAACTTAAATTCAACACGAGTGCATCGACAGGCTCTGTGCGTAATACTGTTCCCGAAGTCTATACTAAGGCCATATTCCCCGACCTGCTCACTGCGATCGATAACCTTCCGGAAGTTGGTCGGGTAACTGGTGGTGCAACAAAAACGCTTGCGCGTCTCTATCTGGCTAAGGCTTACCTCACTTATGGATGGTGGTTGGAAAATCCTAACAACATTCCCACATATCCCGAAACACCTCGTGTTGATCCTGACGGACACGACGCGCAATGGTATTTCCAGCAGGCGTATAATATCGCAACCTTTGCGATCGATAATCCAGGTCCGTTCGGTCTTGTAGATACCTACTACGACTTACACGTGGGGGGAAATGACCGCAACAAGGAAATGTTATTGTATGCAGACCACACCCAGGAAAGTGAATTCTACAACGGAACATGTATAAACTGTTTCGCAGGTACCGATCCGGGTGGTAATGCAGCTGCATGGATGGTAACGTGGAACTATACTGAAATCCGGAGTGCAAGCAACCCTGATGGAACAGGTGGTGTAAGCTCAGTACAACGTGAGGCATCTCAGGCACTCGGTCGTCCCTGGACGCGCATGGCACCGACGATTGGGGCAATAGAAAACACGTTCGCGGATAAAACACTGGATTCCCGTTACGACGGAACTTTTGTAACCGTATACAGAGGAAATTGGAACAAAGGTGGAATTCCGAATGATGTACTCTATAACGCGAATGGTATGGAGGTGAGACCTGGTGATCCAATACTCACTTTCCTTGATGACGAGACAGAGGCTGCCAACATCGCATATCCAGCGGGCGCGAATTTCCCTGACAAAAACGTTCCTGGTGTCGGTGTTGGTGTTCTTCCGGGAAGGGCAGATTTCGTAGTTACTCCAAGAGGTATTGGTCGTCGTGTTTATCCTGGCCTTTGGAAAATCGGAACGTATCGTACCGACAATGGTAATGGACTGGGAGAACCTAATGCTAACCTTACACGTCCGTTCAAAATCGCGAAGTTCTCCGAACTCTATTTCGTTGCCGCCGAAGCTGCCGTGAAAGGCGCTACTACTGTCGGAGGCAAGAGTGCCCGCGAGTTGATAAACGTTATTCGTGCACGTGCAGGCAAATGGAGATGGGATAACAACGGAAATACCGAACGCATTGAAGATAACAGCGCTGCTCTCACTGCGGCCACACCGGCTGTAATCGACATCAACTACATTCTGGAGGAAAGTTCACGTGAATACTTCGGCGAAGGATACCGCTGGTTAGACCTTGTGCGCACCCAGAAATGGGAGGAATTTGCAGGAACATATGAAATCTGCGGGTTTAACTTCGGTGACCACACTCCGGCGACAATAACACGTAATATTCAGCCTCACCACTATCTGCGTCCGATTCCTCAAGGTCAAATAGACGCGATGGAAGTAAGCGCCGAAGAAAAGGCAGCATATCAGAATCCAGGCTATGTATTTGAATAGCCGGATAACCGGTTGTGATCGAAACCAATCACAATAAAAGAAGCTGGTTTTTGGGTTTGGAGCGGAGGGCTTTGCCCTCCCGCTTCTTTATCCAAAAAAGCATTCGTTGATCTGATGACGTAGGCTATGCATCGACAACTCTGTCATCAACATCAACGCGATGAGTCATAAATAGATTGCCAATTATAATCCGACATTTTAACTGCAGGACCTTTGACTACATTTTTACAATTGTCAACGAGTAAGGCTGGATGTGTTCAGGCATTCGAAAAAGGAGACAATGAATAAGAGCATCTTAGGAACATTAGGTCGATTTTTTGCTACCCTTCTAATCCTCTTGCCCGTCTTCTCGCATGGGCAGATAAAAATCACCGACAAAATCAAAAGCAAATCACGACACTTCACAATAACCGACAAGTCATCCACAGCTACGATTCTGTATGACGCGTCGGATTCTCCGCTTGTAAAAAGATCAGCAGCATTGCTGGCGGATGACATTGAAAAAGTCTCTGGTAAAAGGCCGGATGTTCAGACTTCCTTAGTAGGCGTGAAGGGCTCGGTAATTATCGTAGGTACTGTTGAGAATAGCGCACTCATTAAAGATTTGGTCGCGGCAAAAAAACTCAACGTGGACGCCATACGCAGTCACTGGGAGGCATTCGTTGTCAAGACCGTTGACAAACCTTTCCCGGGAATAGACCAAGGCCTCGTAATCGCCGGCAGTGACCGACGCGGTGCAGCCTATGGCGTATTCACAATATCGAAAGAAATTGGCGTTTCTCCCTGGTACTGGTGGGCCGATGCCCCCGTGCAAAAGAAAGATGCACTCTACATTGAAAAAACAACTTTTCTATCTTCATCCCCGGGTGTTAAGTATCGGGGGATATTCATAAATGATGAAGCTCCTGCTTTGCGTAATTGGGCGCAGGAAAAATTCGGTGGGTTCAATCACAAATTTTATGAGAAAGTATTTGAGCTTATCCTTCGAAACAAAGGCAATTACCTTTGGCCTGCGATGTGGCGCCCCGCTGCTTTCGCCGACGATGATCCCGAAAACGCACGTCTCGCAGATGAGTACGGCATTGTAATTTCTACCAGCCACCACGAACCAATGATGCGCGCTCACGACGAATGGAGTCGCGTAAACGGTGGCGAATGGAACTATCATACTAACAAGGAAGAGCTTCAGAGGTTCTGGCGCGGTGGCATTGAACGAATGGGGAACTACGAAAGCGTGGTTACCGTGGGAATGAGAGGCGATGGCGACGAAGCCATGAGTGAAGAAACAGCCACGGACCTGATGCATACTATCATTGCAGACCAGCGAAAGATCATTGAGGAAGTTACGGGAAAGCCCGCAAGCGAAACGCCTCAGGTCTGGGCGGTCTATAAGGAAGTGCAGGACTACTACGACAAAGGCCTTCGGGTCGATGATGATATCCTGATCCTCCTATGCGACGACAATTGGGGCAACATAAGAATGCTTCCAAAAAAAGAAGACCTCAAACGAAAAGGCGGCTACGGCATATACTATCACTTTGACTTCGTCGGCGGACCGGTTTCATACCGCTGGCTTAACGTAACTCAAATTGAACGCGTGTGGGAACAGATGAACCTGGCCTATAGGTGGGGTGTGAAGGATCTATGGATCGTTAACGTCGGTGATATTAAGCCAATGGAGTTGCCCATCAGCTTCTTCCTTGATTTCGCCTGGAACCCTGATGCAATTAAGGCAGGTGATTTACCGGCTTACTATCTCGACTGGGCGAAACAACAATTTGGCGAGGAGCATGCTCGTGAAATCGCAGAGATCCTCTCACTTTACACAAAATATAATGCAAGGAGAACTCCCGAGATGCTTAAGCCGGAAACTTATAGCCTGGTAAACTATCGGGAAGCTGAAACTATTGTAATCGAATACAAGCGTCTTGCGGAACGCAGTCGTGCGATCTACGGCGAATTACCCGAAAGCCATAAGGCGGCGTTTTATCAACTTGTCTTGTCACCTGTGCAGTTGTGCAGCAACCTCAACGAAATGTATGTGGCGGCGGCTAAAAACAACTTATACGCAACGCAAGGCCGGGCTTCTGCCAACTACTGGGCTGACGTGGTGAAAACGTGTTTTGATCGCGATGCCAGCCTGACGCGCGAATTCCATGAAGACCTTGCCGGCGGAAAATGGAATCACATGATGTCGCAGACACACATCGGTTATACCAGCTGGAATAATCCTCCTGTGAATAAGATGCCGGCAGTGTCCTACATACACGTTCCCGATCACGCGGAACTTGGTTATGTAGTTGAACACGGCCCCGGACCCGCCTGGATGGGTGGCATGCTTGGGCGTGAGTTCCCGGCTTTTGATCCCATCAATAATCAGACATATTATATTGAATTGTTTAACAGAGGAAAACATCCTGTTGAATATACGGCAACTTCGAAATATGACTGGATCAAAATCTCCTCGCGCGAAGGGAAACTCGAACTGGAAGAAAAGCTTTATGTGAGTATCGATTGGTCGAAGGCACCAAAAGAAAATAATGCCTCTGGTGAAGTTGTGATCACTCATGGTGATCAGAAGTATACCGTTAAGGTCCTTATCCGCAATGTTGCAGGAGCCGGCGGATATGTTGAGAACAACGGAGTTATAGCTTTTGAAGCAAATCGTTTCACGGGTAAGGTGGATTCCAAAACTATTCAATGGGTTGTAGTGCCCAACCTCGGGCGTACCGGATCTTCTGTCACAGTAACTCCTGCGAATGCACCACGTCAGTCTCCGGGAAACGATTCCCCACACCTGGAATACGAATTCACAACCTTTGACGACAAGGCACTCAAAGTGGAAACCTATCTGTCGCCAACCCTCAATTATCAAAAGAATGAGGGGTTAAAATTTGCTATAGCAATTGACGATCAGGAACCTCAGATAATTAATATAAACGAAGGTGAGACGACTCCTGACTGGGAGTATCCCGCGTGGTGGAACAACGCTGTAGCTGACCATATCAGAAAGAAACGGTCATCTCACGGTACTATTAAGGCCGGAAGACATAAGCTCAAGATTTGGATGATTGATCCGGGTGTCGTCTTCCAGAGGTTTGTAATCGACGCCGATGGTGTCAGACCAAGTTATCTTGGGCCGCCCCAAAGCGTTTTTGTTGAAGCTGAACGAAAAAAATAATTTAGATTGCGGGGCCAACTGTGATAACGTTGAGCAAATCCAGGTCAGTCGCCCTGTTAATAGACTAAACGAAAAGTATCGCATGCAACACACAATGCGCTGGTACGGCCCTAAAGATCCGGTGAGCCTTGCTGACATTCGGCAGGCTGGCTGTAGTGGGGTCGTTACCGCTCTTCATCATATTCCCGTTGGAGAGGTTTGGCCTGTAGAAGAAATCGAAAAACGAAAGCGTCAGATTGAAGGCTACGGCATGACCTGGACTGTTATCGAAAGCCTTCCCGTCCACGATGATATCAAGAAGGGAAACGGAAAATGTCTGGAGTACATTGAGAATTATAAGGAGAGTCTTCGGAATGTTGCGGCGTGCGGACTAAAGGTTATCACGTACAACTTCATGCCGGTACTTGACTGGCTCCGTACAGATGTTGAATATGCGTTGCCGAATGGGAGTAAGGCTCTGCGTTTTGAACGGCTTTCTTTCGTAGCATTCGATCTTTTTTTGTTAAAAAGACCTGGTGCAGAACTCGACTATACGCCGGAAGAAGTTGAAAAAGCAACCCGACATTTTTCGCTATGAGCGCAGCTGAAAAAGAACGGCTCTATCGAAATGTCCTCCTCGGCCTTCCAGGCAGTGATGAGAATTTTACAGCAGAAGAGGTTCTAAAGGCGCTGGATAGTTATAAGGGCATAACGCCTGACATTCTGAAACAGAATTTGATCGCATTTCTTAAGGCTGTTACACCAGTGGCAGAGGAGGAAGACCTCGTCTTCGCTGTTCATCCTGACGATCCGCCGTATCCGGTTTTGGGCTTACCCCGCGTCGTAAGTACTGAGCACGATTTAGATTCGCTTTTTGACGCTGTTCCATCACCCGCCAATGGACTGTGTTTCTGCACGGGGTCACTTGGCGTACGTCCCGACAACAACCTTGTCAGGATACTACGCAAATTCAGTGATCGCGTTCACTTCCTGCATCTGCGAAATACGCGAAGAGACGCTGCGGGGAACTTTCTCGAAGCCGATCATCTTGATGGCGATGCCGACATGTTTCAGATTATCAAGGAGATTTTTTTGATCATGAAGCGTCGCCAGATAGCCCTACCGATGCGGCCGGACCACGGCCATCAGATGCTCGATGACCTGATGAAGACCACCTATCCGGGATACTCCGCCATAGGCAGACTCAAAGGATTAGGAGAACTGCGTGGGCTTCAGCTGGCGGTATTCCGAACGCTCGAGCAAGAAACAAATTCTATTGCCTCTGAAGTTCACCAATAGTAAACGCCACACGTTTCTAAGTCGTTGCTGTGCGCTTGCGTTTCCTGGTTCGGTAAAGAACTACTCCGACCGATGAAATCAGGAGGAATGGCCAAAAGTGCACGAGGCCAATGATCACCTCGAGTATGTTTTCAAATCCCGAGTTGAAAGCGTCGCCGAGCCGTGTGCCTATACCTGGGGGTATTGCAGCTTCAAGTTGCGTCATCTGATACATCTCAATATCAACACGACTATAGGCGAGCCGGTCCTTCAGAACGTTTAATTTGCTCGTCGCGGCTTCCAGTTCTTCCTGAACGTCCCCCAGTCGGCGCTCTGCAGCTAAGACGTCCTCGATAGAACCTGTTCTTGTTCGCAGAATTTCCTTCAGACGGTCGTGAACATCCTTTTTGGTTTTCAGCCTCGATTCCAGGTCGATAAATTCTTTCGTAACATCAGTCGTTATAATGTTGCGGAATTCTGTAAAGATTGATTGACTGTCGAGATCTGAAAGAAACCGATCGAGATCGGATGGAGGAATTCTGACACTCAGACGATGTTCCGTACGTGATGTTAACGAAGCCATCCTTGAATCGGCAACATAGCCAGGGTATTTTGCAACGATCCGGTGAATTTCATTCAAACTTTTATTGATATCGGCAACCTGAAATCGGGTCGATGCTGTCTTGACCAGCTTTTGTGAAATGGCATTTGCTTCTTTGTTGGCGGCAGGGATATCTGCCGTGGCAAGCTCTTCAGACTCCTGGTTGCCGGGATATTCGCGCATGCATCCAGACAATAAGAATACGATCAGCCCGATAAGGTTGATTTTTTTCATACGGCTACAGTGAGTGGTGCAAAATGGCCCTGTCCGGTGAAGGAATTCAGGGTGCGAGGAAGAACATGAGAAAGGAAAAGAAGCTGTGTCAGCGGGCGCCGACACAGCTCAAAGAGGAATTATTGTGCAACTTGCGTAGTATCAGAAGAAATTTCAACAGAATCTGATTCTGCAGGCACAGTAGATTCAACCGGAGTTGCAGGTTCTTCCTGAGGAGTAGCATCATTTGCTGACTCAGAAGAATTTGAAGAGCAAGAAGCGGCTAAAGCAACTACAGCAGCTGCGAGAAATAATTTGATCGTGTTTTTCATAGATTTTGGTTTAAAATTTCCTTTCATACAAAAAATCGGAGCAGGTAACCCAATGTTTGAAAAATTTTTACCTTGGGTTACCTTCAAATGCGTTTTGTATTAAGATCACCCACTGGATGGCCGAATATTACTTCGATGAGCTGATTTTTAACGAGATCAGAAAAAAAAATGAGGTTGCGCTAAGGGAGTTGTATAAAACGCACTACCCGATGGTTTATCACCTTATTTGCTCGAACAACGGCACGGAACAGGAGGCGAAGGATGTATATCAGGAAGCTGTGCTTGCTTTTTACGAGCGTGCGCAGCAGCCCGATTTCGTCTTAAGCTGCAAAATAAAGACCTATCTGTATGCGGTATCGCGCCGCCTGTGGCTGAAACGATTGTGGGAGAAGAAGCGCTTTGATAACAACATCCCGGATAATGAACCCTTTCCGGCTCTGGAGGAAGAGTTAGTTGATTTTGAAGAGCGTGAGCGCAACTTCGAAACCATGAAGCAATCGCTGGAAGCACTTGGCGAACCCTGTAGAAGTATCCTTGAAGATTTCTATATAAGGGACCTTACCATGGAAAGTATCCGCGAGAAGTTTGGGTATACAAATGCTGACAATGCAAAAAATCAGAAATACAAATGTTTGCAGCGCTTGAAAAAGATCTTTTTCGTTAAATATGAGGCCGCAGATGGAAAATGAAAAACTTGAATTGATGGACGCCTACGCGCAGGGAAAATTGTCCCGCGAGGAGCGTTATGAAGTCCAGGAACGAATGCTCCAGGATGAACAATTCCGTAGGGAGGTAGAGGCCCACGAAAAGTTGGTTCAAAATCTAAAAGCCTACGGTACCCGCCAGGAGATCAAGGCCAAGCTTGCACGGCTAGAAGAAGAGTTGACTATAAATCGGAAATCGAATTTGTCTGTTGCTGGCGACATTCCTGCCCGCAAAAATCCCTTCAAAAAGTACTGGCCCATGGCGGCAGTTGCTGCTAGCGTCGCTCTTGTGAGCATCGTTGGAACACTCCTGATGACGAAATCGCTCGCCTCAGAACTCGAAACAAAACAAACGGCTATCTATAAAGAACTTCGAAAGAACTTCGAACAGATCCAGCGTTCGCAAAGCCGGATGATGGAAAATATTGCAAAGTCGTCAGAAAAACCGGTCCCTCCCGGTCGTTATGGGGGAAGTGGCTTCCTGGTGTCGGCTAACGGATACGTTGTAACCAGTCATCATGTCGTGGTCGGTGCTGATTCGGTTTACATTGAAAACGCCGCTTTCGGTCCATTGAAAACGTCAGTAGTATTAAGCGACGATACCAACGACGTGGCCATCCTTAGGATAGACGACTCATCGTTTAATTTGCAACGTCCACTCGCTTATATGATTAGTAGCGCAGAAGCAAATCTGGGCGAAGAAGTATTCACCCTGGGATTTCCCCGCGAAGACATCGTGTTTGGCGAAGGATCGATCAGTGCCCTTTCCGGCTACAGGCAAAACCCCAATGCTTACCAGGTTTCTGTGCCTGTAAACCCTGGGAATAGCGGTGGCCCCCTGTTTAATGACCGTGGTGACCTCGTTGGGATAATCAGCGGAATTCAGACTGAGACAACAGGTGCTGCCTTTGCTATTAAGTCGTCTGTATTATTAAACGTGATCGAAACCCTTCCGGCGGATTCAGTACACCAACCGCTCGTGCTGCCCCGTCAGAATCAATTGAAACATCTTAATAAGGTGGAGCGCATCAAGAAATGGAAAGACAACGTTTTTGTTGTTCGGGTTTACGCTAAGAAGTAATACGCGCTCTATCGGGTCTCGTTTTCCTCGTTCTTTGCTGATCCGTTCTTAGGAGGAGGCACTCCTGCCTTTACACCTTCATCAACCGAGTATTGTGGAAACTCATTGAGATAGGAGAGATCCCTGCCGTGATCCGGATCTTCCAGGTCAGGACGCTTTTCAACTTTGGCTTTTTTCGGTTTGCCTTCTCTCTGTGTCATATCGGGCACTTTGTTTACTGTTACTAAAAAGGGATGCCTATCTTCTCCTGAAAAACTTTCTCCAGGAAAGGCGCGGTGGGCGCGGTGATCGTTCTGGCGCCGACGAAACGGCGGTTTGTATTACGTAGTCGAGTTCGTCACCAATTGCGGAATATGTGAGGCGTGATTCGATGATAAGAATAGCTGAACTCGCAAACAAAAGTAGAGATCCGAGCATGCCCAGCGCCGTGGGAAGCCAGGTCAGCTCACCGTGAATGACAGCAATAATTCCTATGGTAAAACTCGTTGCGACAAACAGGCTCAGGCTCAGATACAGAAACGTCATCACCAGCGTGAGATATTTGCACCGACGCGTGCTCTTCTGAAGGATACTGTAAAGAATGCGCCTTTTCTTTTCATTGTCCGACTGCAAATCCGCTGAGCGTTCGATCGTCAGGAACTCCTGCGAAACCTTGCGCACTCGTTCGATGACGCGGCTTAACCGTTGCGAGGTGGTGAGAATCAGCTGACCACTGGCGAGGATTAAGACCGCCGGTGTGATCATTGATGACAGTACTCCCAGAAATGAACCCTCATTCAGCATAGTTATTCACAGTAAGCAATTGTACCCATAATAGCATTAGCCCGTGCGCCAGTATCCATGCGACTAAACTGAACGACAACGTTACACGAAGATGTGATTATGCATCCGAAAGCTTTCTCCAATGGAACAGGCAAAGGATTTATCAAATCGTTGAATCTTATTTTCTTCACACGGCGCGGACTAACCTTGTACTCGAAGTCGCCGATTGGATCGCCGTCGCCATAAAAGATTGTCAGGGTCAGCGTAGCCTCTTCTGATGTGGTATTCAAAACGGAAATCCAGTCTCTGCTGGTGAAAGCTGGTTCATTTCCGTTTGAATGAAATGGAATAAATCCACCGGATATCGCCCATAGTTTTCTTCCAGCACCCATCAGTCTTTATTTTCATTAAAAAGTTTCCGAAGATATTCATTGAGGAAAATTTCATCCGGATCCATCTGCTTTCGCATTTGATGGAACACGTTCCATTCAGGAAACAAGTCCTTCAGCATATCTCTTTTGAGGTTGTGTTTTTTGCCCCAATGGGGGCGTCCTCCGTATGCGTTGAATATTGGTTCGATGTCCTCGAAGTATTCCCGATAAGGTAGTCCGGCATTGTGATGCAACGAAATGGTAACACTTTCCCGGCCATAATGCGGACTTAGGAAACTATCGTCTTTCGCAATGGTTCTGAAAAGGGTGCGCCATGCAACGGTGCGTCTATGCTTCTCCTTGACGCGCTTCCTGACCTCGCGGAAACACTCCCATGCGACTTCAGCGTCGAAGGCGAATTCTGTTTCGTCGAAGCGAAGTTCACGTGTCCTTGGCAAAACCTTTCCGACAACATCTTCCTCACGGCTTTGCACAACGTGCCGGAAGGGTAGTTTGGAAATTCCCTTTTCAAGGTCATTAAGAATGCGGATTTTAACTTCATCCCTGCGGGGATACCAGTAGAAATCAACATTTCTGTAACGGTCGGCGATCTCGTCGAAGTATTGAAAACAATCTTCGATGCTTGCAAACACATCCATCCGTTGAAGGGAGAACAACGGAAGTATTCGTACGGTCAGCTCGGTAATGACTCCGAGCGAACCAAGTGAAACCCGGAATGCTTTGATTTCTTCGGGATGTTCCTTGTGATCGTATTCAACGATATCGCCCTGAGAATTCACAATTCGGACCCGCATTAGCATTGATGAAAGGTTCCGGAGTCTTCTTCCACTACCATGTGTGCCTGTACTGATTGCTCCAGCGAGATATTGCACATCGACATCACCGGTGTTGAACAGGGCATAGCCCATTTTCTCCAGGGCTGTATTAGATTCTTCAACCGTCATTCCAGCCATCAGAGTAGCAGTCATGGCTTCCTTATCGATCGACTTGATCCCTTTAAAGTGTTTGAGACTTATTAGTACATCCTTGGTCTGAACCAAAGCTGACGATGAATGTCCACTACCCACAACGCGAATGGTTTTGTTTTCATCTCTGCATTTGTTCACGATGTCCACGATATCGTCTTCAGATTTGGGATGCAATAGCGATGAAGGCTCAAAAGTGAGGCTGCCCGACCAATTGCTCCATTCTGCCATCTGTGCGTTTGTGTTTAGTGGAATGAATTGAAAACAAAAAACTCAGTGCCAGCCAGCGATGGAAAGTAACCGGCCGTATCTAAACATCCGAACGCCGAATGTGTTTGCACGGGAATGACAACGATCTGACAGATTTCTGACCAGGATCATATCAGGTTTTAGTAATTTATTTTTATCTTAGATCAACATAAAGCAACTACTCTCAGACGGAGATTCAGTGAATCAGGCAATTTTTGAAAGCTATATGTCTTTCGATTGTAATCCTTGCAGAATATGCACACTGAGCTTATGACGAAGTAGTTGTTCAGACGCTGAATGAAGTATTCGCTTGAATGCGCGCTTACTCGCAGTGTCGGAAAGGCGGAGGTGAATCTTCCGCCTTTTGCTTTTTTACATGCCCGAACAGACGCCATTACTTCACGAAATGAGATGTCCTTATTATTTGAGTCGGGTATCAATCCTAACGCAGAAATTATCATTACTTAATCGGGCCGCGGATATTCAAAGTCCTGATGACGATGACTGCCATCATTGCTTTGTAGATAGATAAAGCTGACGTTAGTAGAGAATAAATAACACCTCAAATCCAAAATTATGAAAACGTCCAGCTATTTATTAGCGACGCTTGCTGCGCTAGGCGCTGGCATAGTTGTCGGAATGCTCTTGGCTCCGGAAAAAGGATCGGTAACACGTAAAAAAATCATCGAAAAGGGAGACGACCTGGTTGATTCTGTAGGGGATAAGATTGGGGAAAAAATGAATGAGGTAGTCCAGGAAGTCAGTAAGTTTACCCATAAAAAACAAGGGTCACTCATTGACAGCCGGAAGGAAATGGTATAGCTATCACGCCGTAACCTTATCGTCCTGATTTTTCAAATCGCCCGGTATGTTCAGCAATTTCGATTGCAAATACCACCGGGCGAAGTTTTTTCTTCACGATGAAAGGCGGATCCGAATTTTTTGGGGGCTTGCGCGTACTTTCTGAAGTCACGACCGGCGCGAGACGATCCTGCAGTTCTGAAAACACTGCCTCCTGTTCTTCAGGATCGGTAATTTCAACATAAGTTCCACAGCATAATACACTACGCCAGTTAGCCATGTTATCAATCTCATCAACCTGAAAGCTTACTTTGGGATTTAGCCTCATACTTTCAATTTTTTGCCCGACCTTCGACTGCGCATAAATCCGATTATTCCGATACGCAAATGCAATTGGAACAATATGAATACGTCCGTTGGATAAATAGCCGAGCCGACCATAAAGATTTCGGTGAAGTACGTGCTCAATCTGGGTGTTTGACAATGTACCTAGCATAACGAGTGGTTTTTTTGGTGTAACGAAAGAAATTGTGATTCTGATGTTGCCGGGCGAATGGCACGTTGACGTTCCGGGTGCAGTGATAATATACTACTTTAGGGTAGCTTTTTTCCTGATGGATATCATGACGCCTGTTAATCAAAATCAGCATTGCCGAATAAGAGGAGATTAACTAATGGTCAACCTGAGCGATGTGTTACATGACGAATGTTTCGCGCATGGAAACCAATCGTCATCGCGGGGATGATAGTAATTGAGATAATTTGAACTACCACGGAATGCTACACGTGTTTCGATGCTGCGCGAAACCGGCGTCTGATTCTGTTTGTCATTGTAGTGAAACCCCGAAGGTTCGCGTTCTTATGAGATTCACGAGTGCGCAAGCATGTTTAGGTAAATGTGAAAGCATCGTCTATTAAGGTTGGTTATGTAGCAAGGTAAAGCCGGCCAAAACCGGCTTTACCGCCGTGTTGGTTCTAAGCCCGAAAGTGTTAATCTTTGTAACTCTCCCTTTCCACGAATGGATACGCTAACTCACCTCGTCCTGGGAGCCGTGACGGGAGAACTCACCGCACGCAATCAGATAGGAAGAAAAGCACTTGCCCTCGGGGCAGCAGCTCAATACTTGCCGGATGTCGATGTGGTTGCTGCGCTGTGGATTGATCCTGCACAGAACCTCATGGTGCACCGCGGAATCACGCATTCATTTTTCTTCGTCGTGACCGGGTCATTAGTACTTGCATGGTGCTCTCGTGGCATCTTTGCGCGTTCAAATTTGTCGTGGTGCTTCTGGATTGGATTCTTCGGCTTGCAACTAAGCTTGCATATTTTCATCGACGCTTTCAATGCTTACGGCGCAGGTTGGCTCGAGCCTTTCGGCAACGAAAAAATTTCTTTTCACGCACTTTATGTCTTTGACCCCGCCTTTGCTCTTCCGCTACTCATTGCGTTGTTAATAGTTCTTTTCTCTAAAAACGTTACGATGCGTAGGCGATATGCGCTCGCCGGAGTATCGGTTGCAGGATTATATCTGATTACTGCATTCTGTATGCAATGGATTACCCGCAATAAAGTGCAGGCTGAACTGGAGCGGAATGCAATCGGATATGACAAGATTCTGGTCACACCGGCTCCCTTGAGTAGTCTTCTCTTTTTCGTCGCAGCTGCGGACGAGGCCGGATTTCACACCGCTCACGTGTCGGTGTTTGACAAACGTGATTCGATCCGCTTCCAGTTTTTCCCGCGCAACGAACACTTGCTCCGTCAGGTCAGGGAGATGTCAGCGGTACGTAGTTTGAAGGAATTCTCAAATGGTTTTTATACCATTGAACGCTGGGGCGATACCCTCGTTTTTAATGATTTGCGCTTCGGACAGATGCGGGGTTGGATGAATCCAAAGGAAAGATTCGTATTTCATTATTTCGTGGACTATCCTGAAGCTAATACGCTTGTAATGCAGCGAGGTCGCTTCGCCGGATGGGACAAAGAAACGATTCGCGGCCTGTTTATCAGAATGTTCGGCGGCACTGTTAGTCGCGCTGACGAAAATAAAAAGTAAACAGGAAGAGCACGATTCGGATAATGTCATACGCAGACCGCTGAAGAAACCTGCGAAACAGATTGTCGCGTTTTCGAAAATGGTCCATAGTAACGCGTTCACATTCCTCTGCCATCGTTTGTCGCAGGCTTCGTTCAACCTCGCACGCAAAGCTGCGGTTGTAGACATCAAGGTTCAGTTCCACACTCGCATAAGCGCTGATGTTGTTTAAGTTGTATGACCCGTTGGTGACCCAAACGCCATCGTAGGTGGCCAGCTTTCCGTGTAGAACATTTTTCTGGTACTCGTATATTTCAATGTTATTGCGCAATAGCCAGGGGTAGAGATACTCCTCTGCAAAACGCGCTATGGCCACATCAGATTTGCTTCCCAGAATTACCGTTACGCGAACACCGCGCTTTACGGCATCAGCCATCATCTTCCGAACTTTGTGACCCGGCATAAAGTAAGGTGAAGCCAGAATGATGTGCGACTTCGCCCTGCGGAACATCTCGAGGTAGCTGTTCGTAACCTGCATCTTTCGGTTCACCCAATCGTTGAGGCGCACCCGAACTTCGCAGGTTTCCGTGACAGGATCGTCTAACACGACATATTCGCTGGAGACATGCTTGTTGTCCTGAAGCGAAATATTGCTTCGATGCTGACATACTCGCTCTACGGCCATAGCTACGTCGCCTTTGACATAAATTGCCCAATCAAGCCATGCCGGGCGCTTATCAGTGTCGTTGTACCGGTCGCTTATATTCAAACCACCGACAAGAGCCTTTACCGAGTCAACAACCACTACTTTGTGGTGGAGGCGTCTTCCGAAGTAAAAATTCCGCCCCTTCCACAAAGGGTGAAACCAGTCGAACTGGATTCCGGCTGCGCGAAAGGATTCAATCAGCCAGAAGGGCAGGTGTTGGGAAGCGTACCCGTCGGTAAGGATTGCTACTTTAACGTTTCGTTCCGCCGCCCTTAGTAACGCCCTGGCAACCCTTCTACCCGTGGGATCAGCCTCGAAGATGTAAGTCTGCAGGTAGATACTGGACGTAGCTTCGTCTATCAGCCGTTCCAGCAGGTTGAAGTAATCGGTGCCACCGTGGATTAATCTGACGTTGTTTCGCAGGTAATAGCCAGCCCCGTCCATCTTTCGAACTGGTTTGCTGACTCGTTTTTCGGATGCCGGTAATCCTACCATGTTTGATTTCGTGGAAATAATTTAACGCCGAATCTTTCTCATAACTATGACGATAGTCATAAAACGCGTTCATAGCAATTTCTGGTCTGGAATCGATTGCTCCTCTGTGCACTATGCGCCATCGATGATCAATATCCACTGATCCGTTGACAACAGTCATGATACGCCCCCTTCTGGAGATCTACATTGCCTATAAGCAATTAGCACATGCATCCTGACCGCCGGGCAATCATATTATTCGTAATTGGCGCATTTCTTATGACAGGGATATGCGTGGCCCAGATTTATTCAAATCTGATTCCCGGCTCTGTTTACTACGTCCTGCTAGGATTTTATGGATTGTGGTTGCTTCGGCATTACAAATATCTTTTTGCCATTGGCGTGATCTGTTCAGTCGCGATGACGGTGGGCTACATCTTTGGTTCAGAGCATTCCGATGGCATGCTGATCAACCGGGTGTTTTCAATTATGACAATCTGGTCGGGAGTTGTCTTTACTGCCAGATTCCGGCGTTTGCATCAACGTGAGCAGAAGTACAAAAAGCAACTAAAGGCACTTTTCGAGAATGTTTCAGAGGCGATTCTCATGGTTGACAAAAGCGGGAAGATCATCCTTGTGAATCCAGGGGCTGAGAGAATATTTGGATATGCTCCTGCTGAGCTGTGCCATATGCAGGTGGAAGAGTTGATCCCTGAGCGTTTCAGACAACGTCATGATGAAAAGCGCGAGGGCTATGCGCGCGATCCTGGAAACAAGCGCATCGATTGCGGTCGTAACGTCTTTGCACTGACCCGTGATGGGAGAGAGGTTCCCGTAGAAGTAAGCCTGAGCAGTTACTATGACAACGGTGAATTGTTTGTCATCGCATTTGTCACTGATATCACGAAGAGAAAAGAGCAGGAAGCTAAAATAGCTGCGCAGTACGAGGAGCTGGAGCGATATAATTCGCGCCTTGAGGATCAGGTTAAGTTTCGCACCTCAGAACTTGTGATGACGAACCAGAACCTGATGCGGGAAATTGAAGAAAGAAAACTTATCGAGCAGCGTCTGAAAAAATCACAGCTCTTGTATAAGGCCGTCGCTAAGAATTTTCCGGAGGGTTTTATAGGTGTACTGGATCGCGACCTCCGCTACCTGTTTGTCGAAGGCAAAGAATTAGCCCGTCTGGGATTGAATACGCGGTTGCACACGCCTGAGTCCTCGGCACACCAGTTACCGGCAATCCTGGCCAAATCATCAGAAGCCAAGCTGCGCCTCGCCTTTGAGGGGCGTGAGGTCCAGTTTGAAGTGTCTGTTGGAGCAAATTTCTACGAGGTTATTGCGACTCAGTTTTCTTCGTTCGACAGTTATATCGCCGAAATTCTGATTGTGGTTCGAAATATAACACGTCAGAAGAAATCGGAGGAAGATCTTTTGCGGTCACTGGACAAAGAGCGGCAGCTCAATGTGCTGAAATCGCGATTTGTGACCAGCGTTTCACATGAGTTCCGCACTCCACTGAGCACCATTCTGTCATCTGTATTTCTCCTTGAGAATTATAAAGGCGTTGACCTGGAGGTACATCGGTCGACGCACCTTAACAGGATCAAAAGATCTGTAAACAACCTGACCGAGTTACTGGATGATTTTCTGTCGTTGGGAAAACTCGAAGAGGGAAAGATAAAAGTTGTGTACTCTCAGTTTTCGTTACGTGACTTCCTCGAAGAACTCGTCGGTGAAATGGAAGTCCTGAAGAACAAGGATCAGCAAATTCGGATGGAATACGCAGGCGACGACATCGTCGTGCTGGACCGCAACATTCTCGGGAATATACTGAGTAACCTGGTGTCTAATGCGATTAAATATTCACACGCTGATGGTTTGATCGAACTGCAGTGCCAGGTCAGGGATGATGTTCTTCACTTTGAGGTTATTGACCATGGCATGGGAATTCCCGAAAAAGAGCAGAAGCATGTATTCAAACGTTTCTTCCGGGCACAGAATGCCGTCAACATACAAGGTACAGGACTTGGTCTCAACCTGGTGCGAAAGTATACGCGACTCTTGAAAGGCCGGATTTCGTTCACCAGTGCCATAAATGTGGGGAGTTCCTTTATTGTTGATGTTCCACTTGCCGTTCCCGTTAACTCATCATCCAACGCTATACATTATGCCTGAAACTATTCTGCTGATAGAAGACAACCTCGAAATGGCCGAGAACATTACGGGGATATTGAAGCTGGCGAATTATGAGATATTAGTCGCCAACGACGGAAAGGCTGGCGTACAGCTCGCGCATCAATCGCGACCCGATCTGATCCTTTGTGATATTATGATGCCGGGGCTGGATGGATACACGGTATTTCATATTCTGCATAAAGATCCCGAAACTGCATGTATTCCTTTCGTGTTCCTGACTGCAAAAACGGACCGCCAGGATATCAGACACGGCATGAACCTCGGTGCCGACGATTACATGACCAAGCCGTTTGACGGACACGAATTGCTTAAAGTGGTTGAAGTTCGCCTGAAGAAGAACGCGCTGCTGAAGACAACGTTCGCCAACAATCTCAGCGATGTGAATGATTTCTTCAATCGCGCCCGTGAGATGAAGGAGTTTAACCGCCTTTCGGAAAACCGTCCGCTCAGAAAATACCACAAGCGTGATTTCTTATTTATGGAAGGTGAGACAGCCTATGAACTGTTCTTTATCGTCAGTGGTGAGGTGAAGACCTTTAAGCTGAATCCCGATGGGAAAGAGCTCGTCACGGGGATTTACACGAACGGTGACTTCATCGGGTATGCTCCACTGTTGGAAGACACGCTTTATAACGAAAGCGCTATTGCTCTCCACAATACCGACGTGGCGTTGATTTCAAGAGAAGACTTCATCTCATTGATTTATTCAAGTCGCGAGATCGCCCGCAAATTCATAAAGTTACTGTCCAACAATTTGATGGAAACCGAGAATCGGCTCCTGAATCTGGCGTATCAGTCGGTTCGTCAGAGGGTGGCGGGTGCGCTTCTCAAAATGGCGGACCACTACAGCTTGCCCGCAAGGAAGGCCCTTATAAATATTAGTCGCAAGGACATCTCAGGAATCATCGGCACAGCGACGGAATCATTGAACCGTACACTGGCTGATTTTCGCGACGAAGGGCTTGTTGAAATCAGCGCGGACGGAATCAGGATCATCGATCGGTCGCGCCTTGAAAAGGTGGCGCGATGAAAGATTGTTTACTCCGTCAGGCTTCCGCAAAGGCTGTGAGCTCCTCCAGGTGGATCAGATGCTCTGTATCAAAAGTCATGTCGATAGACATCCTTTTGTTTACCGGAAAAGGAAATGAAACAGCGGTGGCGACGTTAGTTGAAACAAAGACCCCCAGACCTGGATCTCCGCTCATCTCGTAAGTCCGGCCTGCGCGCCAGGCATTTTCCCTGATGGATTCAATAGTCCCTTCGGGTACGCCGACTTTGCGCATCATCATTTCGGCATCATGTATATACCGGGGCAATTCATCCGTTGCATTCGCCGGAAGGATGATCGATATACAGGGGTAGCTACACTCCCTGAGCAATGTTTCAATAGTGGCAGAGTTCATGTTCGGTGTGTAAGGTTGATTTTTTGTTCAGCAATTTTCTCAGCTCTTGTATCAGGAAAGTCCCTGTCTTATCGCTGCCTGCGATCATCGCCATATGTTCAGCCGTTTTCCGGATTTTCTTCCTGACCACCTCATCAAACGCTTTGCTGTGATCGAGAAAATACGTTTTGAATGAGTTAAATGCTTCGAGGACAGGGAAATCCTGTTCAACAAGACTGTCATAAGTGAAGTAGATATAATTCGCTGCATCTGTCCCGAATTCATCTGTGGAGTCTTCAAAGGGAATCCATTCCTTTTGGATGTGCTCCTTCAGAATCTCAAATTCTCTTTTTCTGAATTGTTTCTTCGCAGATGCCAATGCGTAGAACAAGTATCCGAGTTCTTCGTACATTTTCAGATAGTTGACCATCATCATTTTTACATTTGGTTATAACCAAATGTATTTGTACCACTCATACGTACCCATGAGAAGGGTCGTACTTAAGGGTTGATTAATATCAGCTAAAATTTCCGGAAAGAATGTTATACTGATGTTTCGCTCGCAAAGCTCTATTACCGATCGCTTTCGCGACCCGGTTACTCCGAAATCATGGACGAATCATTAGCATAACTGAATATTTTACCTTAAATTTTCTAAGGAAAATCACACTAAATCCAGCCGTTATGAAAAAGATACTTGTACCCTGTGACTTTTCATCTTCCTCGAAAGAAGCATTCCGGTTTGCAGTTCAACTTGCTGAACGCACTCGTGCTGAAGTTTATGTGTTGAGAGTAACAGAGCTCCCTGTACTTTATGAGCCTGGAATGGGAGCTCCGGAGTATGGATTTGACCAGGAACTCATTCAGGATCTTGCCGAAGACGCCCAGCATAAGTTAGAATCCCTTGAAAAGGATTTTGGTATCTCTGGAAACAATATCCACCTTCTCAATGAAACCGGTCCGGTAGACTCAACAATTCGCGAAGTCAGTGAAGAACTCCAGATGGATCTTATTGTAATGGGAACTCATCCGCTGGATAGCTGGATCGAATCGGTACTCGGAACGCATACCCGAAAAATAGTGCGAACAGCATCAGTGCCGGTACTCACCATCAAGAAGTTTGTTGACTTTTATTCCATTAAGAACATTGTGTTCCCAACGATGCTTATGAATGAGCGCGAAGCCGTTGTTCACGAAGTGCGTTTCCTGCAGCGTTTGTTCGGCGCGAAATTGCATATCCTTTTCGTGAACAAACCCAGTGATTTTCATAGCGATCAGAACATCCGTAAAGCAATGGATGCTTTCATTGAAAAATATTCATTCGAAAATTTCACCACGAACGTCTATAACGATCAGACTACCGCAAGAGGGATAATCCACTTTACTGAAGAAATAGGTGCCGACCTCATCGCGATGGGCACACAGGCACACCGGGGATTTGTACCGTTCTTCCAGGAACATGTCGCAGAAGACGTCCTGGACGGCACAAACGCGCTGCTGTGGTCGCTGGCGCTCCCCTGATATACTCGTTTTGCCACCCACATACTAACACTTTTAAGTCGTCGGATTTTGTGTAATCTTGCGCCTCTTTGAAGGATCTCATGTTTAGTTACCCTACTGAAGAAGCAAAACTCATTTTCCAGTCCATACTCCGCGACACACTCGCGCAGCCAGCCTGGGATTGGCTGAGTGCCGAAGTTGAGAAACTCCGTCAACCTCCGCGTTCAGACTTCGGCGCTGCGTTTGTTTTGATGCCCCGAAAGACTGGCAAAGGTCAGGTTAACCTTGCTCCGGAGCTATCCGCCAAAGTGAAGCTTGTTCGAAAGGGGATGTCCGTTGAAAACTGGAGCATTGACCGCATCGCGCGAACGTACCTCCTCATGTGCCTTCCACCGGAGCCCCGGGAAAATTATGTGCGCACGATCGAGAACCTCTTTCTTACTGCAGAAATGAATGAATTGATTGCATTGTACGGCGCACTTCCCCTGTTGGCATACCCGGACCAGTGGCGTGCCCGTTGCGCCGAGGGCATCCGAAGTAACATTGGACAGGTGCTCGAAGCAATAATGTGCGATAATCCTTATCCTTCTGAACAATTGGATGTACCCGCCTGGAATCAACTTGTGCTGAAGGCGATTTTTACTGAGAAGCCCTTGCTACGGATTATCGGATTTCGTGAGCGGGCCAACTCTCAACTTGCGCAGTCAATTTCGGATTTTGCCCATGAACGATGGGCGGCGCGCCGCGAGGTGAATCCTCTTGTCTGGATTTGTGTTGAAAAGTTTATTGGGGATGCGATCTTTGACGATGTAAAACGTCTCGCAACTTCGGTGAATACCCGCGAGCAGAAAGCAGCGGCACTCCTTTGTGCAGCAACGGATTATGCGCCAGCTAAATCGCTGATTGAAAGCGTCCCTCACCTTGGCCAAATTCTCGAAGAGGGCGTGACTTGGGAGATACTGGCCCGTGATGCTGAATCTGTTCGCGTGTAGGTAAAAAAAGTATCTTTGACCGGCGTTCAGCCGAAAAATCAACTGTATATGTGCTGTAGTCAGAATCTGAGTGAAAAAGACGTCGAACCTGGGGTTCCGCTGTCTGCCTATTTTGAAGCCATCAAGGGGATGGAATTCTTCGATCCCCACGTACACATGACGTCGCGTACCACCGACGACTATCAGGCTATGGCCGACGCAGGAATCGTCGCGCTGATAGAACCGGCTTTCTGGCTCGGTCAGCCGCGCACGGGATTGGCTTCTTTCCGGGACTATTACAGCAGCCTCATCGGATGGGAACGCTTCCGGTCATCCCAATTCGGAATAAAACACTATTGTACCATCGGCCTCAATTCACGCGAGGCTAACAACGAGGCCCTCGCCGAACAGGTGATGGAGATTCTGCCACTTTTCATTTATAAAGAAGGCGTAGTTGGTGTTGGTGAAATAGGTTTCGACGATCAAACTGCAGCTGAAGAAAAGTATTACAGGTTACAATTGGATCTGGCCAGGGAAGCATCGCTGCCGGTTCAGATTCATACACCGCACCGCGACAAGAAACGGGGAACACAGCGCAGCATGGATATCGCTATCGAACAGGGCCTCGCGCCCCATATGGTGATCGTTGACCACAACAACGAAGAAACTGTACGCGAAGTACTTGACCGCGGATTCTGGGCAGCGTTCACAATCTACCCGTTCACCAAGATGGGTAATGAACGAATGGTGGAGATTGTCAAGCAGTATGGCCCCGAACGCATTATGATTAACTCAGCCGCCGATTGGGGAATAAGCGATCCATTGGCAGTACCTAAAACTGCAGCATTGATGAAACAGCACGGCATCCCCGACGATCATATCCGAATGGTAACTTATCAGAATGCGATCACGGCATTCGGACAGAGTGGCCAGATCGACGTGAAAGATTTTGCTGCAGTGCGTAACGTCGACCAGACTTTGAAGTATGAAGGAAATACTGTTCTTCGGGGAGGACAGCAGCCCCGCACCGATAAAAATTCATTGATCATTCGTTAGCGCGTGGAGAAGTTTGTTGCGTTTCTGCGCCTGACGCGCCCGGCGAATATTGTCACGGCTATCGCCGACATCCTGGCAGGGATTGCCATCGCTGGATACTTCACGTCAGACGCTGAATTTCAACCCATCGCGTATCTCATCCTTGCCACGGTCGGGCTGTATGGCGGCGGTGTCGTCCTTAATGATGTTTTCGATGCCGATCTCGACCGTATCGAGCGCCCCGAACGCCCCATACCCCGGGGGGTGGTTTCTGTAGTGGAAGCTGGTACCTTTGGAGTCTTTCTCCTTAGCTCCGGAATCGCGGCTGCTTTCCTGGTTTCCTCATCCTCCGGGACGCTGGCCTTCATTATTGCCGTCGCGGCAGTAGTATACGACAAATGGGGCAAGCATCATTCGTTTCTGGGGCCTGTAAACATGGGCCTGTGCCGCGGGCTGAATCTGCTTCTGGGAATAAGTATACTCCCAGACCAGATAGGTCACTTCTGGATAGTAGGACTCGTACCTCTTATTTATATCGCCGCCGTGACCATGGTGAGCCGGGGAGAAGTTCACGGAGGCAGCAGGCGCACCCTTTTGGCGGCAGGTATTCTATACGGAACAGCCATCCTCGCGATATTGTTTGCAGGTATCCGGAACAAGGAAGTACTCGCGACCGGAATATTTACCGTCGCCTGGGTATACATGATATTCACCCCGCTGATCAGGGCTTCTCGCAATCCACAGGGCCCTCTTATCGGAAAAGCGGTCAGGGCTGGTGTCATTGCGCTGATCCTGATGAATGCCGCGTGGGCCGCAGCCTTTGGATTTCCCGTGGTGGCGCTGGTCATCGCGTCGCTGCTCCCAATTTCTATTCTCCTTGCCAGGATGTTCGCCGTCACCTGATCGTGGAACAAGCGGCATCATTCCGGGTACTTTTTGTATTTTTACGATTCCTATATTTTGAAAATGGAGTTTTTGCAGCAGAGGTTTCAAGTTCGGTACGACTACAAGGTATTTTTTACGAATCAATTATTCGATGAGAAAAACGACACGCTAAGGGCGTTTTTCCGGCAGATTGTCGCCCGTGACATCCGTCCCAGGGTTCTGGTTGTCATCGATGAAGGGGTGCTGGATTGTCACCCGACACTCGCCACCGATATTAAGCAGTATTTCACCTCAATCACGGAAGTATCTCTCGTTGATGAGCTTCTTATCGTGCCAGGCGGTGAGCAGGTCAAGAATACAGAAGAATGGTTTTACCGGATCATTGACGCGGTCGACAAGCAGGGAATAGACAGGCATTCATACATTGTGGGCCTGGGTGGTGGGTCAGTACTCGACGTCGTGGGATTCGCTGCCGCGGTTTCGCACCGAGGTATTCGCCATATCCGCATCCCGACAACGGTACTCTCCCAGAACGACAGTGGCGTGGGTGTGAAGAATGGTATTAATTTCTTCCGGAAGAAGAACTTCCTCGGAACATTTGCAACTCCCGTTGCGGTCTTCAATGATTCGCATTTTCTGACTACACTTAATCACGCTGAATGGCGTTCTGGAATTTCAGAGGCAATCAAAGTCGCCCTCATTAAAGATGAAGCGTTTTTCGTATGGCTCGAGGAGAACGCAGACAAACTCGTCAACCGCGACGGCGAAGCTATGCACTACCTGATTTATCGCTGTGCAGAACTTCACCTTCAGCATATCGCATCAGGTGATCCATTTGAAAGCGGCTCATCACGCCCGCTGGATTTTGGTCACTGGAGTGCACACAAACTCGAACAGCTCAGTGGTTTTTCGATACGACATGGTGAAGCTGTCGCACTGGGGATCGCATTGGACAGTGTTTATTCTTTCTTGTCCGGCCGGCTCAACGTGGAAGCCTTAAATCGAATAGTCTCGCTAATACACACGCTGGGTTTCAAAATAACGCACCCGCTATTGGCCGTGACCGATGACTCCAGTCCATTGCTCGACGGGCTGAACGAATTCCGTGAACACCTCGGTGGTAAGCTGACGATCATGTTACTTAGAAGCATCGGAAAAGGGGAGGAGGTCCATGAGATGGATGCCACCCTTGTACGGCAGGCATATGAATGGTTAGTGGATCATCAGGAAATCAATATTCCTCGCTGACATGAAAACACGTCATGGCCATCTCACCTATTGCACGAACATACACACTGGCGAAACCTGGGAGCATCATTTCGATTCATTGAAAAAGGCTGTTCCGGAGATCAAACGTAAACTCTCACCTGACAAGCCGTTCGGCATTGGTTTGCGCCTGTCGCATCTGGCAAGCCAGGAACTTGCCATCACCGATAAGCTGCAGCAATTCATTAACTGGCTTGCTAACAATAACTGCTACGTTTTCACCATGAACGGATTCCCTTATGGGGGATTTCACCATACACGCGTGAAAGATCAGGTACATGCGCCGGACTGGACGACACAAGACAGGGTACTTTACACGATACAATTATTCCAGATTCTTGCCAGACTGTTGCCTGAGGGAATGGACGGCGGCGTATCGTCGTCGCCTTTGAGCTACAGACTATGGCATAATAGCCAAAGTGTCGACACTAAGGCAACCTTCGAAACGGCGACCGAAAATATTTTGAAGGTACTTGATGAACTCATTGTCCTCCGGGAAACAACCGGACGCATTCTGCATCTCGATATCGAACCAGAGCCTGATGGGCTGATCGACAATGGATCTGAGTTTATCGATTGGTATCAAACCTACCTTCTTCCAATGGGCATCCTTCATCTTGCCAAAGCAAAAGGGTGGGATGAAATAAAAGCCGGCGATGCTATCCGCGATCACATTCGCCTCTGCTATGATGTTTGCCATTTCGCTGTTGGTTATGAAGATCATCGGCGCATACTTTCCCGTCTCGCTGAATTGAAAATCAAAGTCGGAAAAATTCAGATCAGTGCGGCGTTGAAGGCACCGATGGCGCCCCTTCCTTCTGACAGGGAGGCAGTGGTTAAGGCATTTAGTGCATTTAACGAATCTACTTACCTTCACCAGGTGGTGGCGCTTCAGGATACCACGCACTTCCTCCGCTATCCGGATCTGTCGGATGCTCTTGCTGACGCTATGAATGTGAGCACCCGTGAATGGCGATCGCATTTTCATGTGCCAGTCTTTGTGAAGGATTATGGCGTACTGAAATCAACTCAGGAAGACATAGAAGATATCCTGGAAATTCATCGCCAGTCACCAATTTGTGACCACCTCGAAGTGGAGACCTACACCTGGGAGGTATTGCCCGAAAAGCTTAAATTGCCTCTGACAGATTCGATTGCACGTGAGCTGCAGTGGGTGGGTGAGAGACTAAATTAGAACGTTCAAATTTCAAGATTCAAAGATTAAGTGGGAAGTTAATAAATGGCATTGCAGAAAACCGTAGTCATTAATGTAGTGGGATTAAGTAAGTCTGTGATCGGCGAGCATACGCCGTTTATCAGACAATGGATGGAGAAGAACAGTATGGCGTCGGTTCAACCGATGTTGCCTGCGGTAACAACTTCTGTGCAGTCGACTTACCTAACCGGTAAATGGCCTGCAGAACATGGGGTGGTCGGGAATGGCTGGTATGATCATAAAGACTGTGAAATCAAATTCTGGAAGCAGTCCAACAAACTCGTTGGTGGTGAAAAGATCTGGGATTTCCTTCGTAAAAAAGATTCGTCTTTCACCTGCGCCAACATGTTCTGGTGGTACAACATGTACTCCACAGTAGATTACTCTGTCACGCCGCGACCCAACTACCTGGCTGATGGACGCAAGCTTCCGGATTGCTATTCTCATCCTGCCGATCTGCGCGACCATCTGCAACGCGAGCTTGGCCAGTTCCCGCTGTTTCAGTTCTGGGGACCGGGTGCGAACATCAAATCAAGTGAATGGATCGCCAGGGCTTCGATGATCACCGACGATAAATACGATCCAACACTTACGCTCATATACCTTCCGCATCTGGATTATTGTCTTCAGAAGTTCGGACCAAATATCAACACAATCAAAAATGAGCTGCAGGAAATTGACAACGTCGTCAGGGACCTGGTTGCGTTTTATGAAAAGAAAGGTGCGCGTATAATAGTACTATCTGAGTACGGAATAACAGGAGTAGACAGGCCCGTTCACCTGAACCGCATACTGCGCGCTAACGGATGGCTCGGTATCCGCGTCGAGCGTGGACTTGAACTGCTCGATGCCGGCGCGTCAAAGGCGTTTGCAGTTGCCGATCATCAGATTGCTCACGTATACCTGAATGACGCGTCGATAGCAGACAAAGTCAGATCAGTTCTCGAAAATACACCAGGTGTGGCGTTGGTACTCGATCGCGGACAGCAAGCATCGCATAACATCAACCACGAGCGCGCCGGAGACTTCGTGGTAATGG
Organism: Bacteroidota bacterium; assembly: GCA_023417065.1. Classification (GTDB taxonomy): domain Bacteria; phylum Bacteroidota; class Bacteroidia; order Cytophagales; family Cyclobacteriaceae; genus Ohtaekwangia. Next base: position 36,007 of record JAEZGH010000140.1, on the reverse strand, counting down.
CAGATGAACACAGCTGGTTTACGTACTATTTCTGGGAGGACGATGCAAAAGCACCCGACTATGCCCGCGTAGTCGACATCCATAAAAAACCAGGCTACGACCCAGTAGAGATGTTTATGACGTCAAAACTCAGGGCGGCTTACAAACTGCTCCGGAAAAAGGCAGCCCTCAGGTATGTTATGGACGTAATTCCCCTTGATGCAACCCTGGTAAAGGGATCTCACGGACGCGTTAACACCCCTGAAGAATTCCACCCTGTATTGATCGGCCAGCATGCTGATATCAGCGGATCGCTGCCGGCTACCGCCGTTTTTGATATAATTTCAAAAACCGTCCTCGGATAAAGTCAGACCAACTGCTATTTTGTTGACGCAAATTCCGGTTCCATACCGATTTCTGTATCTTTCAGATTCAAAACGCTTCCTGTGTTCGTTTCCGATATCGCCTACATTAAACTCTCCGATTTAACCAAGAAAGTCAGGCAGACCATTCAGGAAGCCTTTGGCGATCAAACCTTCTGGATTGTAGCCGAAGTGAGCGGGCACAAGTTCTATCCCGACAGCGATCGCCACTATTTTGACCTGGTCGAAAAAATTGAATCCTCGACTACTGAAACCGCCAAAGTAAAGGCAAATTCATGGGAACGCGGCTCCCGCCAGATAGCCCTGTTCGAACAGACTACCGGGCAAAAATTCGGCGACGGACTTCAGGTACTCGCCTGTGTGAAGGTTAACTACCATATCGTTTATGGTTTGTCATTAACCCTTGTCGACCTCGATCCTAATTTCACCCTCGGTAACCTGGAGCGTCTTCGCAAGGAAACACTGCGACGACTTCTGCAGGAGAACCCGGATCACGTCGCACTGGTAGATGATCAATACATCACGCGCAACAACCAGTTACGCCTGAACTGCGTCATCCAGCGGATAGCACTAATTGGTTCACCGCGATCGGAGGGCTACACCGATTTTGTACACACCATTGATCACAATCAGTTCGGGTACAGGTTTGCGATCGATTATTACTATTCCGCCGTGCAGGGTGTGAGCGCCGAACAGGAACTCGTCAGCACGCTGATTAAGGTTTACGAGAAAAGCAAAGACGTACCTTACGATTGTGTCGTAATAACACGTGGTGGCGGGGCAAAAACAGACTTTCTCGTCTTCGATACGTATGCGCTCTCACGCGTGGTGGCGCGTTTCCCCATTCCAATTATCACGGGGATAGGTCATCACAAAGACGTCAGCATTGTCGACATGATGGCACATACGCTAACGAAGACCCCGACAAAAGCAGCAGAGTTTATACTTGCCCACAACCGCGCCTTCGAAGAGCAGGTACTTAACTTCCAAAACCGGATTATCATCCGGTCGCAGCAATGGTTGGCAAGTCACACGCGCAACCTGAACCAGCAGAAATCATCGATTGCTCAAGTAGTTCCTGCGCTGCTTTCCCTGAGACGGGAAAAACTTCACGACGTGAGGAATGCCATTACCCGAAGACCATCATTGCTCGTCAATCATCGTGATACGCGCCTTCTGAAGACGCAGCAGGCAATCATCAACTGTTCGCGTCACATACTGAACAAACGGAGCACAGAAGTGAATACTGTTTATCACGCGCTCGTGATGCGCCCTAAAGAAATCACTTCACGTCGGCGGATAGAACTCGACACGACCATCCGATACCTGGGGATCTACAGCTCGCGATTCCTGAAGAGTCAGGGCGTCTTCCTGCAGCATCAGCAATCGCTCATGAGAATGATGAGCCCCGCAAACATCCTGAAGCGTGGATTTGCCATCGTCTCCATAGATGATCGCATCATTACCAAATCCAGCGACATTGAGATCGGCAGCAACATTTCAATCCAACTCGACAAAACCGATTTCAACGCCACTGTTAACACCAAAACAAAAATCAATGACCATGGAGAATATGACCTATGAGGCAGCTTTTCGCGAGTTGCAAACTATTGCCGGAGAAATCGAATCAGAATCGGTTTCGGTTGACGTACTCGCCGACAAGGTTAAGAGAGCTGCCGAATTAATAACGTTTTGTCAGACAAAGCTAAGGAACACAGAGGCGGAGGTCAACAACATTATCAAACAGATGGAGTCAAAACCGATTCCTGAATAATCAGCATGTATCTTCTCCTTCACGGTGCCTTAGGTTCAAAGTCGCAGCTGGACCCCGTCAAAAAGGCTTTATCGGATCAGGGACGTGCCGTGGAAAGCATGAACTTCTCCGGACATAGCGGCGAACCGTTTTCCGACGCTGGGTTCGGCATTGAAACGTTTGCTGATGACATTGATCGCTTCCTGACAAAGGAGAATGTAACTGAACCGGTGGATATTTTCGGCTACAGTATGGGCGGTTACGTCGCCCTTTGGTTCGCGCATCTTCACCCTAACAAAGTTGGCAGGATCATTACGCTCGGCACGAAGTTAGACTGGGATCCGGCTTCTGCCCGGCGCGAAGTTGGGAAACTCAATCCCGATCTCATGCTTGAAAAGGTTCCGGCTTTTGCCCGACTCCTCGAACGCCGGCACACGCCGAATGACTGGCGCGAAGTGATTGCACGCACAGCTCAGATGATGCAAACATTGGGTGATAGTCCGCTACTGACAGAAGATATTCTTGCCAGCATTCCTCATGAGGTAGAAATATGGCTTGGCGATCGCGACGACATGGCAGACAGGGCCTATTCTCAGCGCGTGGCTGACCTTCTGCCAAAGGGGACGTTTCGACTGCTTCCCGATACTCCCCATCCCGTTGAAAAATTGCGCGTAATTCCTTTCGCGACGACGCGTTAAGATCGGTAACGCTGGAGCCTGTCAAATAACGCCCCTCTTTATTCTTCTTTTGAATTCAGTGCATACGTGATCCAGGGAATTTTCAGCCACCCGGGGTGCTGATAAACGGTTATCCGGTCTGCTCCCCGTATACGCTCATATTCCTTGCGGCCTACCTTGATCTGTTCTGGTTCTTCGATGCCTTGCCATGGTTCAACGGTAAGATAGTAACTGGTAGTCCTGCCTTTCGATATGTGTTTTGATATCACCTTTGCCTCGAAGGCCTGGGGCTGGGTGTTGTCAACCGCGCAGTTTGCACACAGAAGCGTTCCAAAGGAATAAGCAAACGCTACAATCGCAACGACGAACAGAAATATGTAGTCAGTCGCGTTCCGTGGAGAGAATCCGCCCGTTGGAATATTGTACGCGACGAATATAATTATGCTTAGCACCAGCAGCGGAATCCATAAGTTTCCGAAAGACAGGATATTGAAATCAAAGAGCGCGCGCAGCATAATAGCCATCGATGGTACGGCAATCGCTACAGCTACCGTTGGATATGCCGTAATTGTTCGGTCACCACCTTTCATCAGCCCGGCATAAGAATAGCAAAGTCCGATGGCAATAACCGGTATTGAAATGCACGCAAAGATCGCCAGAAGATAAGGCTTTGGAAAGAAGATAACCCATAACGCAACACCCCACGCGACGCCGGTGATCCACTTGGCGGCGTTCCTCGCGGCCACGAACCGGTCTATGCGCGATCCCTGGTTGGATCCGAGGCTCTCGTCACTAAGTATCTCCATAAACTCATGCGCGACTTTTACGTCATCGAGATCCTGAAAGTGGTTGTAAAGCCATTCTTTCAGTTGATGTTGCCGTTCATAGTAAATCGATAATTTGATGCGCTTACGGCCGTTGCCCGATAGCTCGAGAATGATATAGTTTTCAACTATTCTGAATCCATTGATGGTGGACAACGGTATGTGTACTGTACGAAACGGTGAGAAGGACGTAATTTCTTCCTCGGTGATGATCAGCTGCCTGTACCGTGCATCCCGGAAAATGTACCAGCTGAGAAACAGAATAGCTGCGGCCAGAACACAAAAGCCCACGGAAGATGCAATGGTGGTGGCGCCGGACGTTGCGCGATACAATAACCAAATGGCAAGCCCAGTGAACAATGCGCAAAACACGTAGCTCGCAACCCGCCACATTCCGGCCATTCGGAAGATGTGCATAGGCAAATGTTATTCTGAAAGGCCTATGCCTTTAGCCATCAGTCCTGCGAAAAGAGGAATGATAAACAGAAGCAGTAGCTCCAGCCGGACCATCCAGAATATCGAACCGGGTACTACAACCTTGTCATCCGGATTGCCTTTTCGTTCACGTATAAAAAATATCGTTGGACGAATCGAAAGAATTCCTACCAGAAGGAACATCGCAATCTTGGTATGGAATATCCAGTTGCCTGAATAGAAGGCTGCAGGTTTTCCCGGACTGCCGAACCAAAGCGTAAGCCCTGCGGCGAGTAATGTCAACGCAGCAATGCCGTAGGCTGCATCAACCATTGCAAGCCGGCCCACTTCCCGGCGCGAAAGCTCTTTCTTTAGTAGCAAATGTTCCGTTGAAATTGAGCTGACAATGACAAAAACACTGATAAAATGGAGGTAGCGAAGTAGAATTTCTGATGTCATACAAGGGATTTTGCCCAATATACAAATTTTCCAAACGGACGGATGTCATTAGCACACGGTGCGCATGTATGTTCGTTATTGTTATAGCATCCATCGTTGGATTTCGCGTAACCTTATACGATATTATCTTCAAATCCAGACCATATGAAATCCACACTATTGAATTTCGCCCTCGGGCTGCTGTTGGTTGCAGCCGCTGCCGAATCCACGGCGCAGAATAACACGAAAGAATTTGAAGGCCGATGGGACCTTACCCTCCAGATGGATGGGAAGGAAAATCCCTCCTGGCTGGAGATAACTCATTCGGGGCATAAAACGCTTGTCGGGCGATTCACGGCCGTTTCCGGAAGTGCGCGACCTGTTTCTGAAGTCAAAGTGACAGGCAATGAGTTCTCATTTGCTATTCCCCCGCAGTGGGAAGAAGGCAATGGCGATATGGTGGTACGTGGTAAGCTTGAAGGATCAAAGCTTCAAGGTGAGATCGTATTCCCTGACGGCAAGAAATATTCATGGAAAGGCATTCGTGCACCATCACTCCGGGATCAAAAGGCTGGTAACCCCGGCAAGCCAATCGAACTTATTCAGAAAAGCTCGCTGAAGGGTTGGAGAGCGCTGGGCGAGAACCAATGGGTGGTCGAGAACGGCATTCTCAGAAGTCCTAAGTCAGGTGCCAATCTCGTGACCGAGGAAAAATTCTGGAACTTCAAACTGCATGTTGAATTCCGATATCCTAAGGGAAGTAACAGCGGCGTCTACCTGCGCGGACGTTATGAGGTTCAGATCATGGACAGCCAGGGCAATGATCCTGTGTCGGGAGAACTTGGCGGTGTGTATGGATTTATTGCGCCCTCCGAGCAGGTTGCAAAGGCTCCCGGGGAGTGGCAGACTTACGATATCACCCTTGTGGGCAGAATGATTACCGTTGAAGCAAATGGCAAAACAATCATTTGTAATCAGGAGATCCCCGGCATCACCGGAGGTGCGCTTGACAGCAATGAAGGCGAACCGGGACCAATCCTGCTGCAGGGCGATCATGGTCCCGTGGAATTTCGAAGCATTAGGATCACGCCCTTGAACTAGTCATAGGGCTTGCTCACGACATCGATCAAAGCGGTAAGCCTACTTACCGCCTTTTTTCATTTTCTTCTCGGCGCGCTTTTCTTTCAGCGTTTTCGTCGCCGGTTTTTTCTTTTCTTTTTTTGCGTCCTGTGATTTTGACATGGCCGTAATTTTATTTCATCAAATCTACGCCTTACTGTCGACGATTCTTCATCTCGTCGCAAAAATCATTTCAGGAACAGGACATGAAAAAGCGACGGAGAGAGCCGCAACAGTCCTGCCATAAACTGTCAAACTTGCATTCCAGTCTGCGAAAATTCCTGTCGGCACGCCTTTTGAAATACGCCACGTGCTTCCGGGACGGTACCCGGAATTTTCGAAGGTTCGATGTTAACTGCAAGGCCATGAAGGTGAAGGCAAAACCCAATGGCGACACCGCAAGGCGGAGAGCCATTAAAAAGCTGAAAAATCAGTTTTACTTTTTATTCAAAAAGCCCCGGCGCAAATCGCGTGAATTCAAGGTTCCACTTTGGGGGATAGCAATTGCAATTTTTATTCTCTTTCAGTCCTGTGAAAATACATCGCAGGAAAACTTCTCCATCGTCTCCCAAAATGTTTCAGAAGTAACTGCTAATGCCAAAGAGGATCAACCAGGTTCCCTGCTTTTCCTACAGGAAGATGTTGCATCCTTGCCTGAGTTTACTTCTGATTATCTGAGGTACGGCTATCGCGACGACCTCTACATGCGCAAAATAATATCGCGTTTGCAGGGCAAAAGTCAGCCTTCATATGCAGGTGCTGACATTAAACATGAAGTTGGAAAATGAAAGGAGGACTTATGAACATAATGTTGATGAATCAGCCCTATGGCTATTTGAACGAAAGCTATTTTGGCCGTTCTGTTGAAGACATCGTGAGTCATGATTTCTTCAGCTCCTTCGACGCCAACATTCACGCGCTGCCGGATCATTACCTGATCGAAGTGGCAGTGCCGGGGTTTCGGAAGAAGGATCTGAGCATTCACATCACGGATGGAATTCTTTTGGTATCAGCTTCGAAGGAAGAACGGGTGCCGGAACGCGTTGAGTTTTCCTACACGTCATTCAACCGTTCTTTTGTGCTCCCTCCGGATGCCGATGCCAACCGCGTGAAGGCAACCTGCCGGGATGGCCTGTTGCGGATAAAAATCAGGCGCACTGTCGCGCTCAACCCGGGGCGCATAATTCCCATTTCGGGCGACGTAAGTAAGGGAAGATGGTGGTCAACCATCAGAGAGAAAATCCGCAAGTGGTTCGGGCGATAAGGCGATGCCGGGCACGCTAATTTAAACGGCTATTCCGTGCGTCTAGTCCGTCGTTAACATGTCCGAAACCCATATTCTCATCATAGGTGGCGGCGCCAATGGCGTCGCCGCATTCATTCAACTCGTATCCGAACTGATTATCCGGCAACTTCATCAGAACGTCAGCTTCACTATTGTCGAAAAAAATGACGTGATTGGTGAAGGCCTCGCGTTTGGAACAAAACAACCCGGTCACCTCCTCAACACCCAGTCGAGGTTGATGGGAATCCACCCCTTTGAACCCTGCCACTACAGTGACTGGCTTGAGACACACAAATCCCTCGTTCCCGAACAGGAGCTCAAGCAATATGAAGATCCTGAGGATTCTTATACCACGCGCCGCCTTTACAGCGTGTACCTGCAGCAGTGCTTCGCCGAATACCTTGACTTGGCCAAAAGGCATCGTATTCAGGTAGATTGCGTAAATGCTGAGGCTACAAATATTCATGTCCGCCCGAATGGTTATCGCGTAGAGATAGATGGATCTGAACCGTTGGACTGCAGTATCGTTATCCTGGCGCCGGGAACACCAAAACCCCGGATGTACGAGGAGTTTGAACCAATTGATACATATGTCGACTTTCCATGGCCAAGTAAGAATCTTTTGAAAATTCCGACAGATGCGACGGTAGGGGTATTGGGTACAAGCCTTAGCGCGATCGATGCCGTCATGACACTCGTAGACAATAACCACAGCGGAAAGATACTTCTCGTGTCGCCGGATGGTCTTTTGCCACGGGTGCAGCCCAGAAAGGAAAGCGATTATGAGTGCAAGTATCTTACAGCTGAAGCGATACATGCAATCAGAAGGAATGCGTTGCGCTCACCTACCGCGGTGGAGCTGTTCAGACTGTTTCAGAAAGAGGTGCATCACTACTACGGGCATACGTTGTCCTGGAAAGAGCTGGAGCGCAACGGCAGAGACGCACGTAGCCTGCTGGAAGCAGATATTGCTTCCGCTGAGAGCGGTGGAGATGGCCTCATCAACGTCCTTTATGCCACCCGCGAAATATCTGCCGCCGTATGGAATTGGCTGTCCGTGGAGGAACAACAGAGGTTTCGGAAATGGCTTGGTATCGACTGGCAAATTACGCGGCATGCCATGCCCATCCATAATGCACGGCGACTGAAAAGATTGTTTGACAACGATCAACTTATCGTCTGCGGCGGACTCGAAGACGTGAAGTACAATGGAAGCAAGTTCGTGATGAATTGTGGTAACGACATAATGGAAACAGGCTACGCCGTCAACGCAACAGGTCCCGGTGGCCTCGTCAGTGAAATGAAGTCGAAGCTGATTGAAAATATTCATGCGTCAGGGATCATCGAAGCTTACCCGCTTGGCGGAATAAAAATCAATCCGCAAACCATGCAGGTAGTATCCTCCCGTCACGACACAAATTGTCTGTATGCAGTAGGGCATCTTACTAACGGCATGCTGATCGACTCGAACGCGGTATGGTTCAACATCAGAATGGTGGCTACCATGGTTACGGACGTTGTAAGTCGCTTGGAAGGAGGCAAGGATAACACTACCTCTGTCAAAGAAGCCCCCTGAAATTTCGGGGTCAGTATTTCCAATCAAGAGGCCGGCAATTTACTTATCCATTGAAGGATAATGGATTGTACAATGCCACTCAACCTGTCACTATCTGTCATTGCCCCACCGTTATCTTAGTATCTTTTCCAGCGCATAATCAATTCTGTTGTGCGCTGAACTCACAAAATAAAACTGATCACAATGAAATACCGGGGATATGGGTTACTGGAGTGCAAGGTGTTATGTGAAAACCGGGCACTGGCTGATCTTGGAGTCAGGTCAGATGTGTGGCTGCCGTTTATGCTGGATCTCGAAACGATTCAGGCCATCAAACTTGCAGTCGACGACGAACATGAAGATTCTATTCAATATGCCTGCGCGCAAATACTTCTCAAGGGTGCTCAGGAGTGTATGGTTATCGACGTTAGGTATCAGGAGATGAAATGCCTGTGGCTTGCATTCAAAGCAGGGACATTGTCCACCAGCGATACAGAACGTGGCCGGATAGCTGCAGGCTGTGAATGTAAACAGCCCAATCGTCGGAGGGAAGTCTGAAGGTGCCGCTCATATCGTGCAGGTTTCATCCGGCGTAAACATTTTTTATCTTAGCCAGCAGTCTCAATCAGCTATCACGATGCACTCACGGAGAAAATTCATCAGTTCCATCGCAAAATATTCTGCTGCCGCGATGGTACTTCCGTCATTCGCGAACGACCTGCTCGCGCAGCAACGCAAAGACAAAGTCGGCATCGCGCTGGTGGGCCTGGGCGAATACAGCACCAAAATACTGGGCCCGGCCCTCAAGGACGCGCGCAATTGTTACCTCGCCGGAATCGTCACGGGTACTGCATCAAAAGCCACGCAGTGGTCGAAGGACTTCATCATTCCCAAAGAGAACGTTTATTCGTACACCAGCTTCGATGATATTGCGAAGAACAAGGCGATAGATATTGTGTACATCGTCCTGCCCAACAGCATGCATGCCGAGTATACCATCAGGGCGTTGAAGGCGGGTAAGCACGTGATCTGTGAAAAGCCAATGGCAATGAATGCAGAAGAAGCGCGTTCCATGATTGCTGCCGCAAAACGCGCCAACAGGAAGTTGTCAATAGGGTACCGCATGCATTTTGATCCGAACTTCATTGAGGCAAAGCGACTGGGGCAGCAGGAGGCCCTCGGACCAATCAATTACATGGAATCTGCGCTCGGGTATTTCTCCACGCCTCCGGCAGGATCGTGGAAACTGAAAAAAGCCATGGGCGGAGGACCGCTATACAACCTCGCTGTGTATCCGATTCAAAGTGCAAGGCACGTCAAAGGTGCTGAACCCGTTTATGTCACTGCGCAGGCAACCACGAAGCGCAAGGATATCTTTCGGGAAGTAGATGAGATATTTACCTGGCAACTCGAATTTGCTGATGGAACCCTGTGTAATTCCTATTCAGGCTCGGCGGGAATGATCGATCGCCTGTTTGCCGCATGTACGAAAGGTTACATCGAACTCAATCCTGCCACTCAGTACTCTGGTGTAAAAGGGGGATCGTCACTTGGCGCCTTCGACTTTCCTCAGGTGTTCCAGCAGCGCCTTCAGATCGAAGATTTCGCGCGATGTGTTATGGAGGACAAGCAGTCAATTGTAAGTGGCGAAGAAGGCCTGAAGGATACACTCATCATCGATGCCATCATGCGGGCCGTGAGTTCGGGCACCAAAGTAAAGGTAGAACAGTTATGAGGCTTCATTCTTCAGGTGTACGTCAAAACCAATGCCGATGAGTGAGAGCATACGGCGCGCAATCAGAGTTACCTGCGCCATTATTCTGGATGGCGATCGTGTGCTTGTAACGCAGCGCGGTGAACAAATGAAAATGCCCCTGAAGTGGGAATTCCCCGGTGGTAAGGTTGAAAGCGGCGAGGACGACATTACCTGTCTCCATCGCGAGCTGAAAGAAGAACTCAATGTGTCTGTTGAGATCCTAAAGCCTCTTTCTCCCCAACGGTTCAGGTATCCGGATTTCGATATAACGCTTGTGCCGTTTCTGGCGCGTATCAACGACGGCGAGATACAATTGCACGAACACAAAGCTTATCGCTGGCTCAGGCGCGATGAACTCCGCAGTCTTGACTGGGCTGAAGCAGACGTTCCCGTGGTGGAAGACTTTTTGTCAACTCCACAAGCATAATGATTGTCGACGATGCGGCGGGGTAAACTAGTGTGGTAGATGGTCGCGGAGGTAGCCGTATACCCACGTCCCAAGGATGGCGCTAAGCAGCGTAGCGATTACGACAAGGGTTCCCGAGCCGATCTGCGCGAACAACGGACCCGGACATGCTCCCGTCATTGCCCAGCCAAACCCAAAAAGCAGACCTCCGTATACGTTGCCTTTGTTGAACTTCTTCGGATGTAATTCAATGGGTTCTCCGTGAATCGTTTTGATGTTGAATTTCCTGATAATCCAAACGGAGAGTGCACCAACAGCAATCGCTGAACCGATCACTCCGTACATATGAAAGCTTTGCAGCCGGAACATTTCCTGAATGCGATACCAGGATACGATTTCCGCTTTCACAAATACAATTCCGAAAAGTACGCCGACGGCGAGATACTTGAGATTATACCACCACGGATGCGTCAAGTGGGATTCGTTTATGCAAATGGAATCAAGTGTCCGGACTTCAAACTCCTCGCGATCAATGTCCGGAGTCTTCGATGTTGTTTCTATTTCTTGCATGGATGTTTGAATCAAAGTTGGAGAATATGAGGAAGGATCAGGTTAGCCATGATGAAGCCTCCTGCCATGAAGCAACAGGTAGCTATCAGCGACGGCAGCTGCATATTGCTGATACCCATAATGGAATGGCCGGATGTACATCCTCCTGCGTAACGCGTTCCAAATCCGACGAGAAAACCTCCGACAACCATCAGGATAAATCCTTTGGCTGATAGCAATACATCAATGTTGAACAGCTGCGGAGGCATAAGTGCCCCTCTTTCCGTAAGTCCGTAATCTGCCAGTTCTCCGGCAAGACTGGGATTGATATCGATCGGCTCCGGCGATTTAAGGACCAGCGTACTGATAATTCCTCCGAGGAGGATTCCCGTAACGAAGAAAAGATTCCATACCTCCTTCTTCCAGTCGTATTTAAAAAAGGGAATATTCGCTGGAATACACGCAGCACAGATGTGCCGGAGGGAGGATGAGATGCCAAATGATTTGTTTCCAAGCAAAAGTAGAGCTGGAACAGTAAGTCCGATCAGGGGGCCTGCTATATACCATGGCCACGGATTACTCAGGGCGTCAAGAACTGCTTTCATAATATCAACTTCTTCTCAAGTATAGGAATTAAATCGATGCGTCTGCGGGATATTTTTATGGCCTCGTTTTGCCGGATTTTCATTCGAATTGACCTTGACACACAATCGGTATTATAACGTCCTATGCCCGATTTTCACTACCTTAAACCAAAAAGTTGATGGGACCAATTATCACGCGGAAGCATTTCCTTCAGTTGGGCCTAACGACAGCTGCCGGAGTGCTTTCAAGGGCGGCCTTTGCCCTGACGTCGTCGAAGGATGCCGTCGACGTCGGCGTATGTGCCGGTGTTGAAAAGGGGGAAACTGCTCGCAAGGCCGGATGTGCCTTTATGGAGGAAGGAGTGGGGAAGATACTTATGCCCGATAAACCGGACGAAGCGTTTGCCGATCACCTCGGCATTCTCCATGCGACCAACGCACCCGGTATACGTTCATTCATTTACTTTTTACCCGGACAGCTGAAGGCAGTCGGGCCAGATGCAAACCACGATACCATTGTCGAGTATGCTGTGGTGGCGTTTGCCCGCGCTGCAAAAACGGGTGCGAGCTTCGTTGTCTTTGGCAGTGGCAACTCACGCCGCGTTCCTGAGGGCTTCTCCCATGAGGCCGCTATGGCCCAGTTTATCGAACTGTGTGCACGCCTTGCTCCGGAGGCGGCAAGACACAACATCATCCTGGCAGTGGAACAACTCAATCGCAGCGAAACTAACTTCATCAACACCCTGGCACAGGCGGGTGAGGTCGTACTCGCTGTTAGCCATCCGAACTTCAAAATGACGTGTGATATTTATCATGCCTTGAAGGAAGAAGAGTCACCGGATGAAATCCTGAAATTCGGAGATCATATCGTCCATTGTCACATCGCCGAAAAAGACAAACGCACTCCGCCAGGCGTGATGGGTGACGATTTTATACCCTGGTTCAGGGCCTTGAAAAAAGCGCGATATCAGGGAGGCATTTCGCTGGAATGCAACTGGACCGATTTTGACCGGGAAATCGGTCCCGCGGTAAATGTGATCAATGAGCAATGGCGAAGGGCCTGACCGTTAATAGTCACAGGTTGCCTGGCAGTTGCTTCATGATGCGAATTCCCTGCTTTCTGAGCAATATCATGGAAAAGATGCGGTCACCCCATTTACTTCGCCCAAATTATGTTCGTCATGAGGGAAATTGATGTGGCTTCGGGTAAGAGCATGCTGTCGATGGAGGAGGCTGCCCGGATGCTTAACGACCTCATAGCCTCCATGGAGTATCAGGAGAAAAGCGCCAGCCGGCTGATTAGCGAGACGCACCCGCGTTTCCAGGTGAGCGCACGCAATCTGCTTCACTACCTTGTGTTGCGAAGTAAGGACATTCGCCCCCTGCAGGACTTTCTGCACAGCTACGGCCTGTCGTCGCTGACAAGCTCGGAGAGCCATACCTTATGGCAGCTACTTCAGGTGCGTCGATGGGTCGCTGGCAGCCAGAATACGCTTGTTAAATCCGAGGGCGTGGTCACTTTCGACCAGGCGGTGCGGATTCGACGCGAACACCTTAAAACACTGCTGGGACCAGGTCCACGTAAGGGATTGCCGCACATCATGGTCACGCTGTCTCAGGAGCTCGCCGACGACAGGAAACGTCTGGAGGAATTGCTTCACGCAGGTATGACCGTAGCGCGAATCAACTGCGGTCACGACGATACAAGCCAATGGTTGCGCATGATTGAAAACGTACGTGACGTTTCCCAGCGCACAGGGAAGTCGTGCAAGATCTATATGGACTTGTCCGGTCCGCGAATCAGGGTGCTTCAGGTGCCTGTCAGGCCGAAAACAAATCCCGAAGGACTACTCCTCAGCGAGGGAGATGTCGTCGAATTGAGTGATCAGAAAAACGACTTTCGCAAGAGCCGGCGCAGACGCGATGGCTCAATAAAATCACCCGCGCGTATCGTCATGCAGCCACAGGGTTTGCTCGGCATGATCAAGGCCGGAGAACGCGTCTTCTTCGACGATGGAAAGTTTGAGGCGAAGGTAATCCAGGTTCAAAAGAAAAAAACCGTTGTACAGATAACGCGGATCTCTACACGCAAGCCTGTGCTCCGACCCGGCAAGGGTGTCAATCTCCCCGATTCGGATCTCAGGATATCATCGCTTACCGATGAAGATTTAGCTGCTCTGCCCTTCATTGCAAGGTACGCGGACTTAATTGGCTATTCATTCGTGAGCAGCCCTGATGATGTACGGTTGTTGCGCCAGAAGCTTCGGGAGTGTGAATCCACCATTCCTTCGATCATTCTGAAAATCGAAAGACATGCTGCTGTAGAAAACCTTCCCGCCTTGCTGCTGGAAGGAATGCGCGACAAGTCTTTCGGTGTCATGATTGCACGTGGTGACCTCGCCGTGGAAATCGGTTTTGAACGATTGAGCGAAATTCAGCAGGAGATACTTTGGATCTGCGAAGCTGCTCATGTTCCCGTTATCTGGGCGACGCAGGTTCTTGAAAATATGAACAAAACGGGTTTTGCCACGCGAAGTGAAATTACCGATGCTGCCATGGGAGGTATGGCCGAATGTGTAATGTTAAACAAAGGAAAACACGTTGTAAAAACCGTTCATACACTGGTGGATATCCTCACGCGGTTCTCTTCCCATACAGATAAGAAGCGTTATACATTCCGGCCGTTGTCGATTGCGAGACGGTTCATGCGTGACCATTTTGTCTAGCCACTTCGTTAGCCGATTTAATACCAAAGCATGACTATAAGAAGGTCAAACCGCTATCCGCTGAGCGGGCTTAACGCGGACATTAATGTGTTGTTTTATTTAAAAGGCTGCTCGTTACGACTGTGCAAATCGTTGATTATGATTGACGTTCTCCGCGCTTTTAGCTAAATTTTCTTATAGTGCTCCCTTTCGCACTACCCCCCCATGAAACTTTCCTTCCGGATCGCGCTTATGCTGGTCTGTGGAACAGCATGCGAAATTGAAGACGATTTTGGCAAACCCGCTTTGCGCGCCAAACCCGGTGAAAAGATCGCTTCCTCTCCATACGTGACAAAAATGACCTGGTATCAGGATGACAAAGTGTTGTTGCTGTGGGGCAGTCTCGCCGTCCTGGACCTTTCACAGCGAATTATCGAACCTATCTCAGACGAGCTTTTCATTGATGTTGCTGGTGTGACGAATAACGCAAAGGCTATTGCCATGTCAAAGCAGGATGAGACAACATTGGCGATTCGTTCCGTCGATATGACGAACGGCCACGCTGTAACGTTATCGTCAAATGCTTTTGAATATGAACAGGCCACGCTGATCAGAAGATACAGTGTTTATCCCCGGTTTTCAGTAAGAGTCGGATCACTGCGCAAAATCTTCGGTGAATTCAGATTCGGTGAAGGTTTCGCCGATGCATTCCCGGGATCTCAGTTTCAGATTCTCACTGGCTATGGCTTCCATAGCGAAAGCGGCGCGGCTATGCGCCTGGGAACTTCATCTAACGCCGGAATAATCCTGTCAGGCTCAGTACCTGCTGGAGACCGTGTACTGATTGAGTCCTTTCTTGGAGTCGGGAAAAGCCTCTTCAATCATTACGCCTCCGAAAGCAATTTCCAGGGATCGTTTCGGATAGCCTACCGGATTGGATATCAGTGGCCTCACTAACCTCAATTATTTCATTCTAAAAACATCATATAATAAACTTCGGACAACATCGTTAATCAACGGCAGAGCGGCTGAGGAGATTGATTTCCAACCCTGTTATTATGAAACGTCTTCTCATCCTGTTGCTGGTGATTCCGCCTGCTCTCTATGGTCAGTCAAAAAAAGGCTTTACCAGAACGCTTCAGCTTTCACTCACTCCCGGACTAAGCACTAACGGCCTTCATCCCGGTGGCTACACAAACTGGGTTTCCTTCAACGCCTCATCGGGTTACTCTGCGGCAAATCTTCTGTTTGAAATCGGGCTGGTTTCCAATCTGAATGAACTTGAAACCCGCGGGTTGCAGTTCGCAGGTATTGCCAACCTTACCGGTGCCAACAGCTTCGCTGGACTGCTTCCCAAGGAAATAGATAAGCTGAAACGCGAAGGCTTTGAGCCGAACCTCACGGGTATACAGACTAGCGGACTTACCAACATTGTGCTCAACAACGTGTTCGGCGCTCAGTTTACCGGCGGAATAAATATGGCAGGCGGTGCGTTGCAGGGATTGCAAATCGCGGGAATTGCCAACATGGTTACGAAGTATACATTCGGTGTTCAGCTTGCAGGCCTCTGGAATATCTCGATCGCCTCGATGGACGGCCTGCAGATGAGTGCGCTGTACAACATGACACAGAATGAACTGTATGGGGTTCAGGTGGGATTGTGGAATAACGCCGGCCTCATTCACGGAAAGAACTCCTACGAGAATAATCATCCTACCGGGTTGCAGCTGGGCCTTTTCAACATGTCCAAATCCATGAATGGCTTCCAGATCGGCCTGGTCAACATTGGTCGGCGCATGCAGGGAACACAGATTGGATTGATTAACATCTACCGCAACGGAAAAACTCCCGCCACGCGCGACGGTACTTCCATCGGACTCGTCAACGTCGGTTCATCAGGCTATGGCGCCCTCTATGCAAATGAAATCTTTAATCTGAACGTGGAGATCGCTACCGGCACGATGAAGAACATCCGCATGACCGGAGAACAAACTACGCATGAAATTCAAAACGGATTGATCTACAGTCGCAACTTTGGCGACGACACGTGGGGAATAGGGTATGGCCTGAAAAAAATGTTTCTCAATCGCGCTGCCGATCCCGTGTATACTCATTTCAGATTTGTCATGGCCGGTATCGACTTCATCCACTACAACTATACGAAAGGGCTGACCCGCGACCTCAGCCTTATTGCACGTCCGAATATCTCCGCAGGATCCCGCCTGCACCCGAAGAACAAAACATTTTATTTCTTCGCTTCGGCGGCCTATAATTTCTACAAGTCAGAATCCGGACATGTTATCGAAACACTCATCAAGCCTAAATCCGGGGCGGAGGAATACCGCGATCTTCAACACTGGCCCGGATTTGCAATTGGCGTGATGATAAAGTAAGTCAGGAGGTAAGCTGCTGCCGGATTTCAATAATCTCTTCAAGTTCCTGTTTCTCTTT
This sequence comes from Bacteroidota bacterium, assembly GCA_023417065.1. Lineage (GTDB taxonomy): Bacteria > Bacteroidota > Bacteroidia > Cytophagales > Cyclobacteriaceae > Ohtaekwangia. The sequence goes on along the minus strand of JAEZGH010000140.1, from coordinate 19,129 downwards.
GAGGATATTCTTACGGATGACGAAGATGATGATATCGCCGGTTTGCTTTACGTCAATTGCACTGTTCTGCGCTGTCAGAACAAGGGTTGAGAACACCAGTATCGCGGTAAGTAATACGTTTTTCATTTGTTAATTCTTTTGTTGTCGGGGTTGCCAGAACGCGCATTCTGTAAAATTTCCCCTTTGATGAAAAACGAACCGGATTGTTATAACCCTGCAAGAAAACAAGAAAATAAATAGGAAATCCTCCAAAAAAGAAGGAGCTCCCAACATGGAAGCTCCTTGTTAACGGATAGTATAGAAATAGAAGGCTGATCTACGAGACTTTATTTTGCTGCGCAATTGAACATCCAGTGGATCCCAAACTTGTCGACACAGCTGCCGAAATAATCACCCCAGAACATGTCCTGGAGTTCTGTGAGAACTTTTCCTTCATGGGAGAGCGCCGCAAACAATCGTCGCGTTTCTTCGCGCGTATCCGGCTCCAGGTTGATATGAACATTATTGCCGGCAATGACGTGCATACCCATCGACTCCGGTGCATCTGTTCCCATGATCACGTGCCCTCCGATTGTCTCGAGGGCAACATGTACGATCAGATTCTTGTCGTCATCCGCAAGGGGAGGCATGTCGTCAGACGGTGGAATGTCTCCGAAGCGGGTAATACCGCCAATGAATTCGCCGCCAAACACGGACTTGTAGAAATTAAAGGCTTCCTCAGTATTGCGGGGAAAGTTCAGATAAGTGCTCACACGGGCCATAGATTCACAGAGATTTAGTAGTTAATGTATTAGTTGATTTTATATCGAATTTCAAACTTTGAAGTTCTTCCACTTCCCACGGGTGAACAGCCACAAGGTGAAAAGCCCCACGGAAGTTTCTGAGACAAACACACCCCAGAATACGCCTGACTCCTGGAAGCCGCGGTATACAGCCAGGTAGTAGCATAAGGGGATCTGTATGAGCCAGAAGAACACAAGGTTGATCTTTGTTGGCGTTGCTGTGTCGCCGGCACCGTTGAAGGCCTGAACAGATACCATCCACCATCCATAAACAAAATACGAATACGACAAGATGCGCAGCCATTCACCACCAATGGAAATTACCGACGGATCTTTGGTAAAGATGCCCATTAACTCTTCATTGAAGATGAAGTACATGATGCCAACCCCGACCAGATAGACCATGTTGTATCCGCCGATTTTCCAGACTGATGATTCCGCGCGTTCGGGATTGTTTGCCCCGAGGTTTTGTCCTACCAGCGTCGCTGCCGCATTGGAGAATCCCCAGGCCGGCATCATGGTGAACATCATGATACGCATGGCAATCGTTGATCCCGCTACGGCCTCACTTCCGATTTCAGCAAGGATACGCATAAGGAAAATCCACGACGTCATCGAAACCAGCATCTGTCCTATGCCACCAAGGGAAGTCTTTACGATGATCCACATCGTCCTGGCCGACATGGCCAGCTGTTGAAGGTTGATGCGGATATGCTTTCCGCCTTTCGCCAAGGTCCATAGTTGGATCAATACACCACAACCGCGTCCTATTGTTGTAGCAATAGCTGCACCTTCAATGCCCATCGCAGGGATAGGACCGAGGCCAAAGATGAGAATAGGGTCGAGTATTATGTTGATGCCATTGGCAATCCATAGAACGCGCATGGCAATAGCCGCGTCACCCGCGCCCCGGAAGATGGCGTTGATGATAAATAGCAAAATGATAACCATGTTTCCGCCCAGCATCCACTGCATATAGCCGTAACCATGATTGACCGTCCAGTCATCACCACCCATCAGCGTAAGGAGTTCTTTCGAAAAGAAGATTCCCGCGACAGCAAAAGGAAGTGACGCCAGGATTCCGAGGTAAATGGACTGCACCGCCGAATTGCCGGCTTCGGCTACGTTTTTTTCACCCGTGCGTCGGGCAATGATTGCAGTTACCGCAGTAGCCAGTCCCATGCCGATGGAGTATAACAGAAACAAGTACGTTTCAGTTAACCCCACCGTTGCCACCGCAGACGGTCCCAGCTTACCCACAAAATATATGTCGGCAATCGCAAACGTAGATTCCATCACCAGTTCCAGGATCATCGGGACTGCGAGGAGGAAAATCGCCCGCTTCAGACTTATCTTCGTATAATCAGCCTCACTTCCTTTGATGGCGTCCACCACCTCCGCCCAGATTGAAGGAGTGGTATTCTCTGCAACGTCATCAGTGACGGTTTGTTCTTCCTGGATTTCGCGCATATATCAAACTGGTTTTTGCAGCGACTTCGTTCTGCCTGAACAAAGGTAGACAACGATGCCTTATCGGGTGGGGGGAATGCAGCCATTCATAAGGGCTGAATGCGACAAAATGAAACGATACCCTGATTGATCGCCCGCTGGTTTTCAATTTACATGAGTGGTGGCGGCACCATTTCCAACGTGGTCCCCCGTCACGTTTACTTCCAGCGCCGCAGCACTGATCCGCACGACATCACCGATGTCGCCGAGAATTTCGTCAACCAAACCGAAAGCGCGCGCCTCAGGAGCACTCAGATATCGGTCGCGGATGAAGTATTCTTCGATCTCTTTCCATGTGTGCCCGGAGTGTTTTCCCATCAGGTGGAACAGCTGAACCTGCAGCCTTTCCTGTTCACGTGTAGCTATTCGCACGTCTTCGGTATAACCGCGGCTTCCGCCACCCGTAGGGTGCATGTGTACCGTTGCGTGCGGCAGGGCATAGCGTTTTCCCTTGGCACCGCTGGCAAGCAATGCCGTGCCCATGCTGCCTGAAAATCCGATACACAGCGTATGCACAGGCGCCGATATCATCTGCATCGTATCATATATCGCCAGTCCTGCGTACACTGCCCCTCCCGGACTCTGAATGTACATGTTTATCGGCTTATGCGGATCCTGACTGTTGAGGTAAAGCAGCTGCGCCACAATAACATTGGCGACTGCGTCGTCGATGGCGGTGCCCAGCAGGATGATACGTTCTTTCAAAAGCAAGCTGTATATGTCATAAGCTCTTTCACCACGCGACGAATTGTCGATCACCATGGGAATTACGCTGGCATGTGTCATCATTCGGTGGATTTGAAAAGTTCAACAATCTTTTTCTGATAAGAAGAGTTCTCCGGAGCGCGTGAAAAACAATCCTGGTAATCGGCAACCTTATTGCGCAGCTGCTTTCTGTGATATAGTCTTACGAGGTCCATCAGCTTTTTTTGCAGCCATACATTCACGCCCAATGCGGGACTCGCGAGCATACGAGCTTCAAACAGAAGATTCTCCGACGCCGACAACTGCTTCCCGAGATACTCTTCAGTGAGTTTGATTTCATTCAAAGAAGTCCTCATAGGTCAGGGATTTTGTTTTTAGCTCGTTCCGAAGTTTTTCAATGCACTTGTATTTCTGCACCGAAGCTGAATGTCCGCTGGAGAACCCAAATACGCTGGCGATGGTATGAAGTCCGTCGTTGCGGAAATAAAACGCCTCCAGGAGGTCCATACATCGCTTTCCGGCGCGTTCGAGTAGTGCGAGCAGTCTGGAATCGTCAAGCTTCTTTTGAACTTCCGTTTCGGTATCCCAGGCAGCTGTCAAAGGAGCTTCCGCCTTTCTTGTTCGTATTTCGTGATACCAAAGATTTTTCGCGATTCCGGTCAGATAGCGCACCGGCGATTCTATCTGGAGACCTTGCTCAAGCTGTTCGTACATAAGGGCAAACGCTTCCTGAAAAATATCCTTCGCGTCATCCAGTGTACCGCCACGCCGGCTCACAAACCGGGCTACGGCATAAAACCCCGGTTCATAAACTTCGCGCAGCATTTCATCGACATCTTTGGTTGCTGTGGGTTCAATAAGTAGTTCTGATGTCATACGTCTTTTTCTATATGTGTCACGAACGGGCGCGAGATCACCTGTTTAATGTGATTTTTTCTGACTTCAATATAGATTCAACTAACGGTAATAGGGTTGTAATTGGTTTGGTGAGGATGGCGAAATGCCGGGCCAAGGGCAGATCGCCGCGCTGAATAGTCGCTGACCTACCGTTGGCCGGTTCAATTATGTGGCGAGTCGCTATTGATCCTGGGCACGGATCGCTGAGCTAAGAATCAATGAGACAAGCAGCCTTTAACGGACAAAGAGTGGACAAAGAGTGGAGGAAGAGTGGAGAATGAGTGGAGGATGAATAAAAGATCAGCATAAGATTTCCAACCGAAAAACCCGGAAAACCGTTTTCTGCTTTCTGCTTCTGTGAAACCAAGCCTTCGGAAGAGCTCTCCTTCGTTTGAGGCGATCCTTCCTGGTCCGAACGTGATCAATGACATGCAGCGCTTCAAAAATCCCTTGTTGGTAGTTCAATACGTAGCGCGCGTTCAGGATGACGGTATTGGAGTGGGAAGCGGGACCGGAACAGGTAACCGGCAACGAGAACTCTCCACGAAGCGACAACACTAATAGTTACCGGACAACTCTCACACTTGAAACTTGAACGTTGATTTCTTGAAACTTTTGCCCACGACGGAGACACTTCAAATGAAAGCGTACACCTTAGTCAGGAAGCAAAAATCATCTAAGAATCAGAAATCAGAAATTAAATCCCGTTGGCATGTGATTCGAATGGTGAAACATGTTATGACGCTTTCGGATCAATACATTCAAATAAGAAAACACACGGAATCGATTTGCGAGCCGCTGATGGTTGAGGATTATGTCGTTCAGCCTACCATCGATGTGAGCCCCCCGAAATGGCACCTGGCACACACAACGTGGTTTTGGGAGGAATTCATTCTTGCTCCCTTCAGCAAAAACTATAAGCGTTTCCATCCAAGGTATTCCTTTCTGTTTAACAGTTACTACAATAGCTTCGGCGACAGAGTATTGCGACTCGATCGTGGAAATATGTCCAGGCCTACTGTTGAGGAGATTCGCGCCTACCGAAGGCACGTCGACGCTCACATGACGAACTTTCTCACACACGCGCCAGACGGATTGCTTCAGCTCACCCTTACAGGATTGAATCACGAACAACAGCATCAGGAACTTTTGCTTACCGATATCAAATATATTCTCGGACACAATCCCTTGTTTCCCGCATACCGCGAAGATTTTGAGGAGACCGTTTCACCCCATGCAAACAAGGAGCTGATAAATATCCCAGGAGGATTGTATACGGTGGGTTATCAGGGTAACGGATTCTCTTTCGACAACGAACACCGTGTACACCAGGTATTCCTTGAACCCTTCAGTATTTCATCGGACCTCGTAACGAACAGCGAATATCTTGAGTTTATTGAAGATGGTGGTTACACCACTCCCCATCATTGGCATAGCGACGGGTGGGAGTGGGTGACGGTTAACAAGATCGGGTCACCCCTCTATTGGCACAATATTGATGGCGTATGGCATCGGTATTCGCTTCGTGGACTGGCCCCGCTCCCGATGGAGGAACCCGTCACGCACGTCAGCTTTTATGAAGCTTTCGCTTTTGCTCAATGGTCGGGCGCGCGTCTTCCGACAGAATTTGAATGGGAAGCTGCAAGTGATCACTTTCTCTGGGGGCAGCGATGGGAACATACTAACAGCGCTTACCTGCCGTATCCGGGATATGTAAAACCGGAAGGAGCAGTAGGCGAATACAATGGAAAGTTTATGATAAACCAGATGGTCCTTCGCGGAGGCTCGATAGCGACTCCCATAGGGCATACACGCAAGACGTACCGGAATTTTTTCTTACCACATTTGCAATGGCAATTCAATGGCATCCGACTTTGTAAAGATAACCACCGATAGAACCGACGTGCCCGACACGTTGGAAACAGTCATCCAGGGACTCCAGCGTACGCCGAAAAAGTTGCCGAGCTTCCTTTTTTACGATGAGGAAGGTGATCGTTTGTTTCGTGAGATCATGCAACTACCCGGATATTATCTCACACGCTGTGAGCAGGAAATCCTGCAGGAACAGTCGCCGTTGATCGTCGAGAATTTTACCCTTGATGATACACCCTTCGACCTCGTTGAACTTGGTGCAGGTGACGGTACTAAAACGGAATTGCTCCTTCGTGAACTGCTCAACGAAAACACGGCTTTCCGATATGTCCCTGTCGACGTTTCGAAGCATGTCCTCCATTTGCTGGCGGAACGACTTCGGCAAAACCTTCCTTCGTTGACGGTCTTGCCAATGCATGGAAGGATTGAACATATGCATGACGTGCTCGATGAAACGACCCGAAAGGTATTTCTATATCTTGGCGCAAATATCGGTAACTTCACATTCACCGAAGCGCAAACTTTCCTTCGTAGCATTTCGGAAATTATGCACCCACGCGACCTGCTCCTGATTGGATTCGACCTCAGGAAAGATCCGCGTCTGATCTTGTCAGCATACGATGATAGTACTGGTGTAACGGCGCGTTTTAATTTGAATCTGCTTGAACGCCTCAATCGGGACTTTGGTGCAAACTTCGACCCGGCACAGTTTCAGCACTTCCCGACATACGATCCTGAAACCGGAACCACCAGGAGCTTTCTGGTGAGCCGCACTGATCAAACTGTGCGCTTTCGCGATGCCGGCGTTGAAATTAGTTTTAAGGCATGGGAAACAATTCATACGGAAGTATCCGTCAAATACGATTTCCACGATATCCGTCGCCTCGCCGAAGGCAGTAACCTCGACGTGATCGATACATTTACAGACAGCAAGCAATGGTTTGCTGATGTGCTCTTCATGCGCAGCTGAATGAGGTGGCTGGATCCGCCGGGTATCAAACTTAGCAGGTCAGCCGGGTGGCTGCCAGGTTACCGTTACAGAGAAGTGCTGTGTTCCCAATCAGAAATCAGAAACAAGGAATCAGAAATCTAACCTATGCGCACCGACGTCATCGTCAAGGCTCCCGCTACCGGCTTGTCGTTAAACAAGCTCACTTCATCTTCGTCGTCTTTCACTGCTAACGTGTAGAGTAGCGGCATATAATGCTCCGGCGAAGGAATTGCAAGAGTAAACGCAGTGCCATGCGCGTGATAGGAGATAAGGTCTTTGTGATCGTCGTTGAGGATAAACCGCTTCATCTTGTCACTAGCTTCCAACGCCCAGTCAAATGCAAACGTCTTATCGAGATGCTGCCACGACACCATCCGGAGGTTGTGAACCATGTTGCCGCTGCCGATGATCAGCACGCCTTTCCTTCTTAAGGCAGCGAGCTCTTTTGCAAGTTCGTAGTGATATTGAGGCCCTTGCCGATAGTCAAGACTCAGTTGAACAACAGGAATGTCGGCATTGGGGTAGAGATGCTTGATCACACTCCACGCACCATGGTCCAGTCCCCACTTGTGATCAAGCTCAACACCCGTTTTTTTAACTGTCTCTGTTATCTGTTTTGCCAGCTCCGGACTACCCGGCGCCGGATATTGTACTTCGTGTAGTTCACGGGGAAATCCGCCGAAGTCGTGAATCGTCCGTGGACTCTGCATCGCGGTAACAAACGTACCCGGAGTTTCCCAGTGAGCCGAAACACACAGGATCGCCTGAGGCTTCGGTATCGTCTTCCCAACATTCCTGAAACCGGCAACGAATTCGTTTTCTTCAATCGCATTCATCGGACTGCCATGCCCCAGAAACAATACAGGCATCTTCTCCGTACTACTGAGCTGTTCTGTTAACCGGTTTAGTTCGTTCAGTTTCATCGTCGATCCTGTCAGGGGCAATAGTGCCAGTGATTTCAAAAATGTTTTACGCTTCATGATTTCAGGTACGCGCTTAGACGCTGAGTGCGTTGCTGTCGCGCTTGCCGATCAAATGGTCAATCGAATACTTTCCGCCACCTGCCATGAACAAGACAATATATCCAACAAGATAAAGTACTGCCTTTTCTTTTATTCCAAACGGATCCGCCGCATGAACATAAAACGCTGCGATGGCCATGGTCACGATCAACGGTACCGAAGCGAGACGTGTACCGAGCCCGACCAGCAAAAATATCGAACACACGACTTCCGAAAAAACGGCCAGTGCCAGCGAAAGCTCCGGCCCCATGCCGAAGATGCTTGCAAATACAATCGGCTCATCCGAGAAAAACTTACCCAGCTTGGGAAGTCCGTGCGTTAACATCAAAGCGGCAATGCTGATGCGCACCACTAGTAGTGCGAGATTCACATTGCCTCCTTGAATCGATTTCTTAAAAACTTCTTTCATCATCAAAATTGCTATCCGTTATGATTCGTTTTTTGTCAGGAGTTACCGTATAAGTTGGATTCACCTCCATCAATGGCAATAGTCTGACCGTTGACATACGATGAATCGTCACTCAGGAGGAATCCGACCAGTTTGGCTACCTCTTCCGGAAGCCCCAAACGTCGCAGGGGGTTGCGTTGTGCGTACTCTGCCTCGGCCTTCTTTGGATCAGCAGGATTCACCTGCCTGAAGGCTTCGGCCACCATGGGCGTGAGGATTGCCCCAGGCGCGATGGCGTTGGTCGTTATCCCGTCAACGCCGTATTCCAGTGCAGCATTCTTCGTCATGCCGGATACCGCGTGCTTACTGGCAACGTACGCTACCTGGTTCTTCACACCACGAAGTCCGCCGACCGATGCGACGTTTACGATGCGTCCATACTTCTGCTTCTGCATTACCGGAAGCACGTGGCGCATGCCAAAATAGACGCCCAGAAGGTTCACGTCGATGACTTTCCTGAAGACATCAACGTCGTATTCCGTCATCGGAGCCTGCTTCCCCTCAATTCCTGCGTTGTTATATAGGCCATCGATGCGACCGTAAGCCTTTAAGGTTTCACCGACGTACGTTTTTACGTCCTCTTCCTTCGAGGCGTCCCCGACAACGGTAAGATATTTTCCTTGCGGAAACTCTTTCGCCAGCTCTTCTTTTGCCTTCACAAGCTTATCCCCATTGAAATCGACTAACGTCAGGTTAGCTCCTTGCCCTGCGAGCTCTTTCGCTACTGCCAGTCCAAGTCCCATTGCTGCGCCGGTTATAATGATAGTTTTGTTCTTGAAATTCATAATCATCAGGGTTTAAGTGAAAAATATGTGAAGACAACCGAAGGGAAGCAGGTTGTTACACCTGCTTCACCAACTGTATCTCCGCACTGATTCTCACTTCCTCACTCACTAATACTCCACCCGTCTCTAACGCCGCATTCCAGCTCAGTCCGAAGTCACTCCGGTTGATTTTTCCGTTCAATGAAAATCCCGCCTTCTGATTTCCCCAGGGATCTTTGTTTATTCCACCAAATTCTACATCGAGTTCAACATCTTTGCTGACACCTTTGATGGTCAGTACACCGGTAAGCTTATAATCATCACCGGCCTTCGCCAACTTCTTGCCTTTGAAAGTAATGGTAGGGTAGGTCTCTACGTCGAAGAAATCCGCGCTTTGCAGGTGACCATCCCGTTGTTCATTATTTGTATAAACAGATTTGGTGTCGATTGTAACGTCCACATCTGCCGTTGTGAAATCCTCACCCACAGATGTCGCATTAACATCAAACTTCCTGAATTCTCCTTTGACGTTTGTAATCATCATGTGACGAACCTTGAAAGTAAGTTCACTGTGTGTGGGATCTAATGCCCATTTGGTTTTTGCTGATGTGTTGACTGTTGACATATTGAATAGTTTAGTTTTATGTTTATGTTACTGTTACAAAGTTAGCACCTTCTTCCGCTGATTGCCTTGATGTGTATTAAGATCGGCCTTGATCTACATCAAGTTTCAGGTTTCAAGGCTCATGGCTCATGGTTGATGGCTTAAGTTTGCCTTTCACTCGTGAAGAATCTTCCATCCCGCCATCCAGTTGTAGTTATTCCTGGCGTTCAGCTGAATGAGGAGTAGTTGCATACGTTCAAGCGTTCTGCTCACGCTGAGGTCGCCGGCAATTACAGGGTTGAAGCCAGCCTGCGCAACAAGATTTGAGACCACTTCAACTGCGTCGCCATTGTTTCCGGCGATGAATGCATCTACGCGCTCACCGTGGATGACAGGCCTTTCGAAATCAGCCGCAAAGGTTGTATTGAAGGCCTTCACCACGTGTGAGTCGGGCAACAACCGCTGCAGCTCTTCAGCAGCGCTCGTAGCCGCCGGTACTACCAGATCGTCGAATGTGCTGTTGAGCGGATTCGAGATGCTGACAACGATCTTGCCCGTTGCCACTTCTCTTACCTTTTCAGCCAACTCACCTTCAGCACCGTAGGGCGTCGCCAGGATAATTATATCGGCCTCCCACGATGCGTCCTTCGCACACGTAATCACGTCGACCTCTGCAGCAGGTTTGATCGCCTCGATGTTCCGCTTCACCTCCGCCAACTTCTCATTATCACCGGCCATCAGAAGCAACCGATAACCATTGGCTCCTGCCAGGCTCTTCGCAATCGCACTCCCCATCTTACCCGTCGCCCCGACGATGGCAATGGTCTTTGTTGTTGCCATACTTCGTTTTTGTTTACGGAACAAAATTAGGGAGTGACGGGCTCCCGGAAATTGATGTCAGTTAAGAAAGCACTTGATCCAGATCAAGTATTCAGGCGAGTGCGCCGGGCGTGAACAGGCTTACCGTTGTGAGATCTGTTTCCGGATGCGGCTCAGCGTCTCCGGCGTGATGCCGAGGTAGGAGGCAATGTACTGCTGCGGGGCGCGTGTGATCACCTCGGGATAAACGTCCATCAGCTTGAGGTACTTCTCTTCCGCCGACAGACTCATGTAGGCAACCACCCTGCGCTGGAGTGAGATAATATGGTTTTGCATCAGGAGCCGGAAGTATCGTTCCATGACAGGAAGCTTTTCAATCATCTCATCCATGGCGTGCCTGGAGAGATTCAGGACTTCCGAATCTTCGATAGCTTCAATATTGTAAGCGGCCTCCTTACCGGAAAAGAAACTTTCCATATCAGAAATCCACCGCTCTTCCGTCGCGAACTGTACGATGCTTTCGCGCCCCTCGTCATCCGACATGAACGAACGCAGCATGCCGTGTTCTACGAAGGTGATATGTGGACACACATCTCCGGCATTGAGCAAATACTGACGCTTTCGTATCTTCTTTGGGATGAAGTAAGACTTCAGTGCATTAAGCTCGACATCGGTTAGCGTTACCTTGGCAGTCACGCTTCTAAACAAAGCTTCGTACATAGCGCGGTTTCGTTCAACCAAATTTACACAGGATTTAAGACCATTCAGTTCAACTCGTAAAGTTTTCGGTGATTAGACCGATATCCCGGGAAACCGACCTAATCAGTTTGCGTTGAGTGAAATCTCCTGAACACCGTCCTCAACGATCCGTAACGTTTTCATCCGTTCTTGATTCATCTGCAATACTGGTAAGTATCGATGCCAGTTGTTTGGGCTGGCTCAGCATAGGCAGATGTCCACTGTCGATAGTCATTATAGTGTGCGCATGCAGGTTCTGCGCCATCTTGTCCTGGACGGAAGGGGGAATAGATTTGTCGGAAGTGAGTTTAATATAGATCCTTTTGGTATCTGGTAATTCATAACGAATTCTGGTCGTATACAGGGCTCTTGCCTCCGGCGTGAAGCCAGCGATGATCTTTTGTGTCTGCTCGGGGGTCAGATCGCTGCAGAGTTCATCTTCGATAGATTTGACCGGTGGTTTGGTACCGAAGAGCCTCAGGATAATCGGCAGGATGGCGCTGAGTGGAAAGGGCATGGCGCCGGCAAAAGATTGTCCACCTGGAGGGACGACGGAACCAATGGCCACAAAAGCGGCAATCCGGTCTCTAAACTGTGCCGCAATGGCCAGCCCCACGCACGCCCCGATGGAATGCGTCACAAGAATGAAGCGATCAAACTTCGCGTTCTTTATCTGGGCGACTGTTGAATTAAGGTAATCGTGAAACGTGAGATGTTTATTTGCGTCGCCGTTGTTGCGGTTAGGGAAGTCCACAGCCAGCACATCAAGGCCGATCTCTTTTTCGATCTCTTCCCAAATAGCGCTGTTTAATCCCGCTCCATGTATCAGGACGAGTCCGGGAGTGTGAGCCATAGCGGTAGTGTTTTGAGTTGGGATATGCTTGAAAGTTGGCAAAATAGGAAGAATGGGAATCTGGAGTATTGAATAAAGTGTGATTTCCACTAGGACAGTCCGCCAGGAGACGACGGTCGGTGGCGACGGCATAAAAAAGAAAAGCCTCCGCAATTCACTGAATACAGAGGCTTTTACGCTTTGAGTACCAAAGGTGGGAATCGAACCCACACTCCCGAAGGAACACGATTTTGAGTCGTGCGCGTCTACCAATTCCGCCACTTTGGCAAGTATTATCAACTTACCGATCTATGTCCCATAACGATGGCTTCCCCGAAGGAACACGATTTTGGGTCGTGCGCAGCCTGTCCCGCAACGCCGGCTTAGCCGGTGTGGGCGGGATCTACCAATTCCGCCACTTTGGCTTGGTTTTAACCCCGGCCGGGCTTAAGTGGGGCAAATTTAAAACAAAAGTTGAATTTTCGAGCCCTTTCATCTCTCCGCCAACAGATATTTCAGCCGCAAGATCTGTTTGACCTGAAAATCAGGGCCTGGCGCCTTCAATCGCTCTATCACTGGTCCTTTTAAGTTAAGCGGAGGGATGAAGAGTCAACTAATTGACCGCTTTCGCCCGGCCCAAAACTTACCCGTCCCAGTAGAACGGAATTCCGCCGGGCCAATCTTATCGATCCTATGAGCACTGGAACGAGGAGGCGCTGCGGTTAAAGACTGTGTGTCCTTCTCCTGTTTGCGAGTGTGTTCAAGCTTGAAAGGTTGGCTAACGTTCGGTACGCCAAGTGACGTTTGACCTTCCTTCGTATTCATTGCGTACGTATTGAGTCAGGAAAGCCGCGATTGGGAAGTTCAAGTTCATCCGTTCGGAAAGAAATTTCTGTCCTTTGGAAACTTAATTGAACAGTTCCTCCTCCAAGCCGTTAGTTTGGGCTGCAATCCGTAAACGCGGATAGGGCCTCTTCTTTTATTCAGTGACTCTAACAGTTATCGGCACGTATGGCAGTTCGACATCAATCAATTTCCCGACTAGTCAAGATTGGCAACAAAATCATTCTAATGCCAATCGTGCTGGTGCTCTGCTCGACAATGAGTATCGCTCAAACCGTTTCGTGTAATGACCTAATTCAATTCCTTGAAAAGGAGGGCTACCATTCTGGTAGTGTGAATGCTTTTGAAATGAATTCTTCATGGCTTCGTAAAGTTACCGCCTATACTTACGATTATAAGATTTATGTTGTGGCAGAAATCAAACGAAATGAATACAGTATCCAAACGACAAAGTATGTTTTTTGCGGTGTTCCTTCCATGAACTGGCAGGATTTTCGGTTCAAGGGGTATCGAGATAGCGACTCCTACGGCGAACGATTTCACAAGTATATAATGGATTATCAATGTAATTGCCAATGAACAGTTTCTGATTAACGTGTTCTTCGTTGTGGATGCGTTAGTTTGTCAGAAGTCTCTCGGTAATCAAAAGTGTATCGATCACTCGTAAATCACAAAACTAAATCATGTTACACGAAATCCCGTACGCATGAGTTTGAAGCTTAACCCAAAAAGAAGCAAGAAATCGATTCGTTCCTGTTTGAAGGGGAACAGGTGTTAAGAATCTATCAGCTGTTTAAGGATTACTGTGTTCTCTCGGATAAAAGGCTACTTTGATAAGCAGTTGTCGTCATCCAGGAAAACTATTTATACAATTCCTATTGCAAAAATTACTGGAATTACATTATCAAAGGGAGGGTAGCTTAGATTTACAAAGGAGGTGGAAATCATCGTAGCATCTAAGGCGATTGAATTAAAATTTATTGACGGAAAGGAAGACCATGAATTTTATCTGACGGTCTGCATATTTTGTAGTGAACAGGCTTCGCGTCAGCGAACCTTCGTACACCGTGAAAGCGTCAACACCACAAAGGTCGCTATCCCGTCCGACCGACCAGTTCTTCCCCTTGCCTGCGAATGATAAGGTGGGATATAACGTCAGATTAAAACAGCGTGCGTTTGCGCTTTTGTGAGTGATGCATTCGTGTCTGCGTTTGTTGTGTTTTCGGCCTCACGTGATAATACCTGGGAAGTCAGAAGACGCTGTGTTGTAGTTGATAGTTGGCGGACCTTCTAACCTGCGACTCAAACGGATTCCTTTCCACCCACTCACCCGGTAATCTTGCCACCGCTAAGTTTTTCCTTCTCAATTATCATTTTCCGTATATCTTTACTATTGAACCTGATGCCGATGTCCTCATCGCTCAACCGGTTATTGTATATTAACCTATCCCTCATCCAAAACCCTCTCTTGATGAAAGTAAATGTTAGTCTCTTACTCACCGCGGTACTGGCGGTGTTCCTGCAAAGTTGTACTGAAAATGAACCCCACCAGGAAAACCTGAACAAGTGCAGTTTTCGTTTTCCCTGGATGAGAATGACCCCAGTAACGGAAGGTCCGGAGCTGATGAATTCCCTGCTGGTGCCGAACTGATACTTACCATCACGGACAATTCCGGCAAGCCTGTGCTCACGAATCACCGTATTGGTATCATGAATTTTGGCGGTGGCTATATCACGGAGCCACTGGAGTTCGATCTTGGAAGGTATAATGTCACAGATTTTCTGATTGCATCCGGTTCAGAGATTCTGTATGCGGTCCCGAAGAAGAATACACCGCTTGCGCCTCTGGTGGTGCGTCCGCTGCCGTATAGCTTCAATGTGCTGAAAGGCAAACTCACCAACGTAGCGATGGAAGTCGTTTCAACAAAGGGATACGCGCCCAAAGACTTTGGTTACGCGGCATTTAATATTGAGGTTGTCAATCCTTTGTCCGTTACCGTGTTCACAAGTAAAGGAGGAGAGACCAAGCTTGCCAGCGCTGAGGCTTTCCTGTACGACGCTGAAGACAAACTCATAAAGACATATGACCTCGGGGCCAAAGTGAATCTGCTGTCATTCAAGGGCGACGTTGATGCTTCGTATAAGCTTGTCGTGCGGAAGCCGGGCTGGACTCCCTTTATCAGAACGTTTAATTACAAAGATCTTGTTGAAGAGTTAGATAACCTCTCACTGAATGTATTAATGTGGCCTGCATTTACCATGAAGACGGACATTGTGCCTACGTTTGAGATTGAGATCGGCGGCAAAAGCGGAAGCATTACGATCGACTGGGGCGATGGCTCTGTCGAAACGAGCCCTCTCGCTTACAGCGAACCTCTCAGCCATACGTATGCCGGCTCGGGTACATACTACATCACCATTACCGGTGACCTCGAAAACATCACCAGCGTCTACGAATACTACTTCCTAGGGAAATCTACGGAGATTAACTTTGACCACCTGACATCGCTCAGGTCGTTGACTCTGGATTTTCCTGCTGTGCTCGACTTATCGCAAAACGCAGAGCTGACGAGTCTTAATCTCGTGGCGACGACTGAGGTTGAACAGTTGTTGTTGCCTTCAGATCATAAAATTGCTTTTGCCATCTTAAACGGTATTGGCCGCCTCAAAACTTCACATGTCGACTATGTCGTAAATAGTCTTTACACAAATGCCGTGGCGCACAATATCCGAGACGGCTTCTTTAGTGTAAATGAATACACGGAGACGCCACTACCCGAGCATCGTCCCTCTCCGGCAGCCACAGCTCACCTTATTGTCCTGCGGGATAACTATGGTTGGGAAGTCGGCTCGTTGAACGAGTGATCATGCTGTTAGGAAAGACTTTTATGAGGCGGTGTGTTTTCATCATCGCGGGCATTTCTTATTACGCTCGGCTGGTGTCAGGTGGAAACACCTGATACCATCCTAGCATGCTAACAAACCAGCCTGCTAACTTGGTAACAGGCTAACTTGCTAAGTGGCCCAGCACTCCAACGACACTCAACCTCATCCGGACAACAGCGATTGATTCTCGATCCACTTGGCCTGCTCTTAAATGATATCACCGGGAGGCGGGCCAAGAAAGGAAACCAACCTTATCCACCTTAGTAGCATTGACGGTCCAATGATATCCGACCTTATCAACCTTATAGCCCACTTGTATCTTCTGCCGCCAGAGGTGGCACCTGGAAGGCCGGAAAACTTTTGTGCTATCGTTGAAAGCATCTGACACAGCACCACCTGTCCCAGCCAAGCTATCAACCAGCCGACCTGCTACCCAGCCACCCAGCTAGCAGCTATCCACCTCGCGTCTGCACGCCGGGCAAAAAAAGTATGCACTAACCGTTATCCTTTTCAAAAGTTTCCCGACTAAGGGCTATCAGGTTTGGACTTGTGTGATGGCTCGTTATCAAGATTGGGTTTTGCGAGCGGGGGAACCTTGTTGACTTCATCACTGATCGCTTTCGTTGGGTAGTGTGATTCTATTGTGATCAGGTCAAGTCATCACGGAAGCTACTTACTAACGAGCTGCCTTGCTGGTAAGCAACCTGCACTAATAATTGTTGTATGGTTCGTCAATGTTACACCAGTTAAAAAAGATTTCTTATCAAGCATCCATCAATTGTGAATCACATTATCTTTACTATCGAGCATGCTGCCGGCGTTCTCCACACGCCGGTAACTGCTCTTGTATACCAATACCAATTCATTTCTCACCTTTAATCCTCACCTCAATGAAAACAAAAATCGGTTTGATTATTACCGCTATGTTCGCAGTATTCCTTCAAAGTTGTACTGAAAATGAACCGCAGCAGGAGAAGTCAGAACCAGTACAGTTTACGTTCTCCATGTCCGCACCTGAAAGCAGTGGCGGAAGAGTTGCAGCTGATGACCTCCCCGCTGATGCAGAACTCGTACTAACGCTCAAAGACAATGACGGTAATGTGGTATTCACCGATCGCCATATCGCTATCATGAGCCTTGGTGGAGGTTATATTACGGAGCCCCTGGATATCGCTCCCGGACGTTATTCTGTCGAAGACTTCCTGATTGCGTCAGGGTCGGAAATCATTTACGCTGTTCCGAAAAAGAGCACGCCACTTGCACCTCTCGTTGTAAGACCGCTGCCCTACAGCTTCAACGTTCAGAAAGCGAAGCTTACAAGCGTGGCAATGGAAGTCGTTTCCACGAAAGGCTTTGTACCCGAAGACTTTGGATACGTTAATTTTGGTATCAAAGTCGTAAACCCTCTATCGATAGCAGTATTTACCAGCAAAGCGGGGGTTACAAAGATTGAAACGGCAGAAGCTTTCCTGTATGACGATGCAGGCACTCTGATCAAAACATTCAACCTTTCGGCAAAAGTCAACACCATCTCATTTAACGGCGACGCTGACGGAACCTATAAACTTATCGTTAGGAAGCAAGGCTATGCGCCTTACGTCAGAACGTTCAAGTACAACGATCTCCTCGTGGAACTCAACAAACTTCCGCTGAAGATTTACCTCTTGCCGGCATTTACAATCAAGACTGCCGACGTATCTTCTTATGATATGATCCTTCAGGGCAGTGGTAATGTTGACGTTGACTGGGGTGATGGCACTGTGGAAAGTTTCGCACTGGGAACAAACACCTATGTAGAACACAACTACGCAGCTAAGGGTTATTACTATATCACAATCACTGGTGATATCACCGGCATTACTGAGTTTTATTCGTATTACGGAAATGGCGAGACCTCAGAAATAAACCTCGATGCGCTGACAGGCTTAACTTCGATACGCTTTGGATTGACGCTGAGCCCGCCGGTAGTAGACTTGTCGAACAACACGAATCTCGAGTTCGTGAATATGGCCGGCCTCACAAAACTGGAGCAGCTGATCCTCCCGCCTACACATAAGATCCGCTTCATTCTGGTTGACGGTCCCAATGGGCTAGATGCGGATGATATCAATTATATCATCAACAGCATCTACACAAACGCGGTGGCAAACGATATCCACACCGGCATATTTGGTCTTAGCACTAACTGGGCCGGAGAGAGTGAGCCGCTGATTGGTCCTCCTTCTCCAGAAGCATTGAACCAGCTCACAGAACTCAAAGTAGATTACGGCTGGATTGTCAGTGAATTCTAAGTCCAATAACGTTCTTCAAAAAAAAGGCATGGGTAATACCATGCCTTTTTTTCGATTCGTAATCCAAGTCTGCCAGATTTCACAACTCTTAGGGATTTGAGTGAATTGGACCTTCAGTGATATCTTGATTCGGCGATACGCTAAAATTTTTATCCAACACCTTATGAAAAGTTGCTTAATGATATTTACGCTTTCAATTACCATAGCGGCAAGTTCTCAGAACGGATTTTTTCATTTGTATAGAGACTCAGCAACTTTAGTGCAGGACGCAAACCGTATTGTTGCAGAATTTGTTTTCGAGTCCAATTCGATTGCGCCCATATTTACGAGTCCTGCAAAGGCCGTCTTAAACACATAGCCATTTCTCATATTCTACTCGCAAAAGTCTAACGAGATTAACTTGCCAATGTGGAACCAGGTAATGGAGTCGCAGAAGGATTTTTTTTATGAGGTTGGCGGCAGGAGAAAGGCAAGAGAAATATTTGGACTGTTCTTTAACGGATTTTTCCTCGCGCATGAGCTTGGTCATGCAATGCAAAGCGCTACGCAAACGTGGGAATCCAGTTTATATCAGAATGAATATTTTGCTAACACAGTAGCCATTATGTATTGGCGGAAAGATGGACGTCTGAAGAATCTTCGGAAATGCTATAGATATGCCAGACTGATGATGCGCCAATTACCTGATCCTGTTCCCGAGGGGGAAGATCAAATTAAGTATTTTAATGACCATTATCAGGAACTGGGCGCCGACCCTTATAAATATGGGTATTACCAATTTGCACAGTTTGTCAAAATTTATGAAGACGAAAAGCTGGAAACTTTTGATGTTTTTGTGAGCAGATTCCTTAATGGTAACGCGTCTCAACCCTGATACGGTATTTTTCAATTAAATGGGCGACCCCGTTGCTTATATTGATGGTTAAGGGATTATTTCAATTCCTCCCGTAACTTCTTCAACTCATTAGTGATATTTTGATACGGAAGCCATCGATATTAGTTTTCGTGAGGTTTTATCTTGCGAAGGATTTTGTAGTCAATGTAGAACGTGCCGAATGGAATGAAACAAGCCACAAGCACTTTCCAGGTTGTTTCTTTAAACTTCCATTGTTCCTCTATACCCACG
>JAEZGH010000099.1 GCA_023417065.1 Bacteroidota bacterium | reverse complement strand
CCGATGCAGATGGTGTTTACTCTTTAGGAGGTATCAATGATAACACCGTTCTGGCTTTCAGTTTTATCGGTTACCTTGCTCAGGAAATTCCAGTCGGATCCCGTTCGGTGATCGACGTGAATCTGACGCCGGATGTCACTTCGCTGGATGAAATCGTCGTGATCGGATACGGTGAACAAAAGAAAGCG
The DNA here is from genome assembly GCA_023417065.1 of Bacteroidota bacterium. Classification (GTDB taxonomy): domain Bacteria; phylum Bacteroidota; class Bacteroidia; order Cytophagales; family Cyclobacteriaceae; genus Ohtaekwangia. The sequence continues at coordinate 7,593 of JAEZGH010000099.1, read as the reverse complement.
CTGGTTACCGGGGCCAACATCCGCCAGGATGGTGAGAAACTTCAGTCACTTAACACCAGCACCGCGATTGAAGCGCTTCAGGGTATTACGCCTGGAGTAAGCGTTTCCAGAAATAATGGTCAGCCTGGTGCGGGTACTAAAGTGCGGATTCGCGGTATAGGGACTATTGGAAACTCAAATCCGCTTTACATTGTGGATGGCGTGCCTGTTGGAAACGACATCAACTACCTGGCTCCGTCGGATATTGAGTCGATCGACGTATTGAAAGATGCAGCATCCGCAGCGATTTACGGATCGCGTGGTGCTAACGGTGTCGTCCTTATTACAACCCGTAAAGGCAAGAAGGGTACAAAGGCCCAAATCAGCTATAATGGTTTTTACGGCGTTCAGAATATCTATAAGAAGCCTCCAACGCTTAATGCTCAGGAGTATATGTTCATTATGGATGAGGGCTTGGCAAACGATGCCCTTGCCATCACGGATTGGGAAACCGTTCTTAAGAGCAACAGCTGGGCGAATAACCCTTCGAACGTGGGTGGTGTGAACAATCTGGGAACAACGTATGGTGAGTATGTTTGGGACAGATTACAAAACGGATGGAAAGGTACAGACTGGGTAGACGAGATTACCCAGAAAGATGCGCCGATGCAAAGCCACTCCTTTAATATTACGGGCGCGGGCGAAGACATCATTTACGGTGCCGGATTCTCTTATCTGGATCAAGCCGGTATGATTGGTGGAGATCTGATAGACGCGGGTCTTAAGAGACTTACCGCGCGTCTGAATACGGAGATCAATCTCGTCGAGATTGGCGGCAGAAAAATCCTGAAACTCGGCGAAAACTTCACGTTTACCAATTCACAGACGCGTGGAACCGGAACAGGAAATATCTACTGGAACGACTTGCATGACGCGTTGGTTATCAACCCGCTTACACCTGCCTATTGGGACCTTTCTCCTAACGAGTATGGTTTTGCACCTACGTTAGAAGGGATCAGCCTGGGCCAAACCAACCCTGTGGCTACTATGTTCTACCGCCACAATTTTAATTGGGGTAAAGGCAATAACCTCGTAGGCAATGTATATGGAGAATTAGAGCCGATTGAAAATCTGAAGCTAAGATCGTCTTTTGGTGTTAATTCGTGGTTTGGCTGGGGCCGGAATTTCGCCCCTGCTTACGCGCTGAGCTCTCAGTATCAGAGACAAAGTGCAGCCCGAAGCATCGGCCAGTCTTCTTATCAGGGTTCCAACACGACCTGGACGAACACCCTTTCTTATGAAAGAAACTTTGGGGAGCACAACGTTTCAGTGCTCGTGGGTCATGAGCAGATCAGAAACGACATCTTGAACTTCAACTTGAGTGGTACGAGGATGAACCCGCTCTACAATGATCCGGATTATGCCTTCCTGGACAATACGTCGCCTCCGGCATCGCAGGCTCAGGTAAATGCCACGGGTAGGGATTGGTCCGCTAATGGTGGAGGGCTATTGTCGTACATGGGCCGCTTGTCCTACAACTACCAGGAGAAGTACATGCTCGATTTAACAGCCAGACGTGACGGTTCCGGCTTCTTCCTGCCGCATAAGCGCTATGGCAATTTCTTTGCCGTTTCAGGTGGGTGGAATTTCACAGAGGAGAATTTCGCTGCCGGGCTCAGTTTCCTTGATTTCGGAAAGCTGCGCGCAAGCTGGGGCCAAAATGGTAACCAGGAAGTGGGAGCATTCCGCTTTCAGACCAACGTTGAGCCGTTGGGCCAGGGTTACTACTTTGGCGGGGACAAGTTAACTTCCTCACTTACATATGTTCCAAGAAACGCACCGAATCCCGATGTAGGTTGGGAAACTTCAGAGCAGATAAATATCGGTCTGGATGCGGGTTTACTTAATTCAAAGCTCTCCTTCACGATCGACTGGTATGAGAAGCTGACCAAAAACTGGCTGGTACAGGCACCGGTGCAGGGTACAACCGGCGCCGATGCTCCATGGATCAACGGCGGAGATGTTAAGAATAGTGGTATCGAGCTCGCTCTTGGATGGAAAGATCAAATCGGTGACTTCAAATATGGCGTGACGGTAACGGGAGCCACTGTTAAAAACGAAGTGGTGCGTCTGGCCAATGCTGAAGGTATAATCAATGGAGACGCACATATCCTGTCACAGGGCACATCTTTCGTATCGCGGGTTCAAGTTGGAAAACCCATTGGCCATTTCTATGGCTTTGAAACCGCAGGGATCATTCAGAATCAGGCAGAGGCGGACGCTTACGTCGGACCAGAAGGTTTGCCAATGGAATTTCCGGATGGCGGAACCGAAGGATTGAATGCGATCCGTCCCGGTGACGTGCGCTATGTGGATCAGAATAACGATGGAGTTATCAACGATGAGGATAAAGTGATGCTTGGGAATCCGATTGCGGATCTTGAATTGGGTATCCAGCTTACAGCGTCCTGGAAGGGAATATATGCCAACGTAACCATGGCCGGAAAATTCGGTCAGCAGGTAATGAGGTCATATCGTTCGTTCTCCGATCAGTTTGATCAAAACTACACGACCGAAATATTCGGCAGGTGGCACGGCGAAGGCACCTCAAACCGTTTACCTCGTTTGAGCTCGGTATCTCACCGGAACCAGCGTTTTATCTCCGACATCTACATGCACGATGCCGATTACCTGCGGATCAATAACCTGACTGTTGGTTACGATTTCGGAACTCTGGCCGACAGGCTTGGATGGTTCAGAGGTGCGCAGGTTTACATGACCGTAAACAACCTTTACACCTTTACTAAATACGAAGGCATGGACCCTGAAGTCACCTGGGGTGGATCTGACAACATGGGTTGGGCATCCGGAATCGACCTCGGTCTCTATCCACTGCCTCGTACCGTAATGCTGGGTGTTAATCTAACGTTCTAAAAGATTGAACATGAATACAATGAAAAGAATAAAACATATAATACTCGCCATGATTGTGTTGGCGATGGCAGGGTGCGACGACTCGTACCTTGACATGACGAACAAGTTCGGATCCAACACGGACACGTTTTACAGAACAAAAAGCGATTTTGATGCTGCGATCGGCGGGGTATACAATAGTCTGTACATCAGTGGCGGAAATGTTTTCGCTGAAGAGCATATATCAGCATCTCTGCTGGATGACACGATGTTGGGTGGCGGTGGTCCCGATGACCAAGGTGCCAAAAACGTAGATAGCTTCGTCGACCCGAGTGATGATACGTATATGGATCTCTGGGGAGAAACATACAAAGGTCTGTTCCGTGCCAACATGATTATTGAAAAGATAGCAGAGGCTGATCTATCCAAGGATTTTAGCACTGAAGAAGCAGCGCAGGCGTATAAGAACAATCTACTGGGTGAAATGTATTTCATGCGTGGATTTCTGTTATTCCGTGCGGCGAAATTTTTTGGGGGCATGCCGTTAATTACCTCAACGTCAACTCCTCGCGATGTGCCTCGGGCAAGCTTCACAGAAACTTTTGGGCAAATTGCTGCTGATCTGAAGCTCGCCATCGACCTGATGCCCGAGATTGATCCCGCAGCGATTCCGCTTGCTGAGTATGGACATACTAACCACTGGATAGCACAAGCCTATCTGGCCCGCGTATATCTGTTCTACACCGGTTATATGACCAACATCGAAGGACAAGCTACGACGGCCTTTACAACACCTGACGGTGGTACCATTACCAAAGAACAAGTCATCAGTGAGTTGACGGATTGCGTGAACAACAGCGGCTACGCCCTGGTAAGCGACTTCCGTAACCTGTGGCCCTATAGTCACCTCAACCAAAGCGCAGGTGAAGTAATCTACCCATGGGCGGCTGATGAAGGACTTCAATGGGTTGGCCAGGATGGTTTTAACAGCACTGTTGGAACAGGCAATACGGAAGTGATGTTCGCGCTGCGTTATACATTTGCTGATTGGGGCTGGACCTTAGGTCAAAGAACAACCAATCGCAGCAGTCTGTTTATGGCCCTCCGTGGTAACTCGGGCCTCACACCATTTGGTGAAGGCTGGGGCTGGGGGACTATTCATTCCGATTTCTTTAACCAGTGGGACAATGATGACCTGAGAAAACAGGGATCTGTTCTTCAGGCCGGTGTTGCAGAAGAAGGCATGGCAGGCTACTCAGGTAACAAGGGTGACCATGAAACAGGCCTCTTCAACAAGAAGTACATGCACCTCGAATATGATGATGGAACAGGCATGAAAGGATTGTTCAACTACATCTATGATTGGCCTAACACCGATATGCAACTACGGCATGCTCAGGACTTCTACTACATGCGCTTTTCAGACGTGTTGCTTATGTTGTCGGAACTCACCGAAGATGCGCAATACATGAATCAAGTAAGAACCAGGGCTGGCCTGGATCCTGTAGCATATTCATTAGATGCACTTAAGCAGGAGCGTTTGCATGAATTTGCTTTCGAAGGCTTGCGCTGGTTCGATCTGGTGCGCTGGGGCGATGTCAACGATCCATCGAAGAACTACTTCGACAACGCTATCCAGGTCGGAAACTCTGGTAGTGTGGCCACCTATCAGGTGAACTACCGTCCTGAGACAAAAGGACTGGTATCGATTCCTGAAACGGAAATCAGGCTGTCCAACGGGGTATATGAACAAAATCCCGGATGGTAATCAATGAAATTAACTTTCAAAAGTAAAACAGATTTTATGAAGGCAACTAAAAATATAACAGTTCTGGCCCTGGCAGGTGCGATGGCATTTATGAGTGCCTGCGACCCGATCGAGGACAGGGAAACGCTGGAAAATACGTACAACCCTGACGATATCAGGGTGGAAGCCGTCCAGTCGTCAAACGGTACCGGCAATGGTCTGACCCTGAAGATGACAACGCCCGGCGTATATGGATACTGGGATTACAAACTTGACAAGGCGTTCACCGACGAGGTCTCTTTCGTTAGTCCATTTATGGGTGATGTTGAATTTACGTATTACGTAGCAACCCCGCTAATTTCCGGCGGAGATCCTTCCGCCAGAGAATACGTGGCTAAATCCGTGAAGGTGAACGTGGAGGTGGTCGACAATGAGATTCCTCAGTCGTATTATTTATTGACTGGCGAAAATCTGGGCGGAAAAACATGGGTGTTCGACGGAGTCGGAGGCGATGAGGGCATGTGGTATTTCATGTCTGATCCAGGTAATCCCTGGGGCGCATGGTGGAATGCTGGCGGAACCTGTTGCCCTCCGCCCGATGTGAATGGCAAGATGGTGTTCGACTTAGCGGGTGCCGCCAATCTTACCATTGATGATGGTACAGGAGCTGGGCAGACCGGGAATTTCAAATTCAATCCCACCTTTACGAAACTTTATCTCGGTGGAGGTATCAATTTGTTAGGAGCAACGTCGAATGGTAGTGGTAACAATGCAGGTGAATACACCATCGTTGAACTGACCGCCGACAGACTTGTCCTTCACACGGGAACCAACGATGCCGGTACCGGCTGGACGTGGGTGTTTGTTCCTGAAGAGTAAAGGTTTCTCAAGTCTTAGATGACTATAAAAAAACCCATCTCAAAGAGATTTTGAGATGGGTTTTTGTTTGGTTCTCAGGTGGCGCGTTGAATGCTAACGCGGAAGGGAATTCTTTGTCTGTCCCCGGAAGTGCCACAGACGAACGTATTAGGACATAACGCCAGCGCAATTGTGTTTACCCATTGGTTAGTCGCCTAATCGGAACCATCATTTCGCCTAAAGCGATTTGACCGATTCAACGTCGAATGAAAAGCCAGCTACCGAATTGGAAGTTGTCGCACTGAGACTCTATCAGGATTTTTTATTAATTATCGAATACCCGAGTATAATAGATACGTTTTCATACTCGGCTTCCCAGACCAAAAATCGCTTTAACGGATCTCGTGTCGTGTGATACCGGAATTCTACGCCGACGGATCTGTATTTGAATCCGGCTCCGATGGCAAAATTATTTCCACCATCAATTTCCAGACGACCTAGGGGATATCCACTAGGCCGGGTGATTGCCAGCTGCGAAACGGAAATGGCGAAGTCCAGAATATATGAGGCATTTATAAAAATCTTGCTTTGCGGACTCAAAAAAAAGTAGTGTCTGACACCAAGGGGTAGTTCAATTGATTTGTAATCCAACTGTGCAACAGCGATACTTCCCGGATTGCCATGGTCTATAGAAGTTGTGTTTCCGCTAAAATCCCGGTAAGTCGGTTCAACTATGAGAGACCACTTATTCTTCTTAAGCCCAAGAAAAAGTTCGCCTTCAATCCCCAGCCCAAATCCGTTTTTACCTCCCCAATTGAAGTCGAAGCTTCTATCCATATGATTCTTCGCCCACATGGAGGAGGAGTTCCACCGAGGCCTCACACTGACAGCGAATAGTTGGCGTTCAACCTTCCTATCGGATTGAGTAAGTTCAGAACCGCTACACGAGTTGTATACCGCGAAAACTTTGGTCAAAGCGTTCTTTGTGTAGTTGATGTTTTCCAGAGACTTTCTCTCAACGGAAGGACATATTAAGCTATTCCAAAGCTGCTGTCTGAACCTGTTGTTCTCACTTACTGTGTTGTGACTTTGCTTATAGAGCTTAAAAATCAGCTGTTCTATTTGGGATTCATCGATATTGAAAAAGAAGCGTTTGATCTTTCCGTTTTCATAGGAGTAGAGATTCGCTTTGCCTTCGACCAGCACTTTTAAAAAAAGTTGCTCTTCCTCAAAAATCGGGTTTGCGAATGTTGTTAGCTTATCTACTTGCCCCGGGGATCGATCGATTTTAACAGTGCTGCATACGTACTTTATTGTGTTATCTATGCCAAATTCTTTAACCTCCTCAGGTTTGATGATTTTTGATCCGGTGTTTTCATTCAGCCTGTATTCAATCTCAGTTGGATTTTCGCTCCAACCTTTATTTTTGATGTAACATTCGACTCGCTCGCCTTCGCTGGTAATAAAATATCCCTTTTCAAATCGGATTTGGGAGAAAGCGCTGCCGGAGACAAATACTAAAAGGCTAACAATACACAATTTGTTCATAAACGTACTAAAATAGCGACCCAATATACCCTATTTTACCAGGCGACTAACAGGGACGTAAGTAATGATGTCTATTTGCACTTTCAGTCGGAAGTCTTGGGGCTAAACTTCGTTTGGAGCATCGCCCCAAGTAAGCAGGGAGTCGTGTGAATTGTGTCAGCAGGAACCTGCCTTAATGAAAACGCATCTCAAGGTAGCTTGAGATGCGTTATGATCGTTGCTTTAGAACTTACTCGTAAAAGTATTACCCCCGCGCGCCAACCTCGCGCCTGCTGCGCTGATTATAAACCACCAGTCCAATGGCTACCGAAGCAATCGCAGCGCCAATGGCCATGCGTTTTACCAAGCCTTTGCGATTGTACTTCCATTCTGCTCCCCAGCCGCGTTCAGCGAAGATGTTCGGAATGTAACCACGCTTAATGTCGTCGACTATTCCTTCTACAACGTTAACGCGGTCGGCCAGGACTAATGATAGCCAATGACGTGCATCCGCTTCACTGAATCGATAAGCAAACCTGCGAACAATACCACTCAAACCTGTCGGTGGT
>JAEZGH010000098.1 GCA_023417065.1 Bacteroidota bacterium | reverse complement strand
GTTGGTGGGAGCCACCATCTGGACGTGCTCCCAGAGATCAACAGCAGACGTTCCGCTTCCGATGATGAAGTCGTTTTCCAAAGGCCTGGATTCGCGTTCAGGCGTTGCTTCGCGACCTTGCAATGCTCTTTGAACGGTGATTAATAGCTCATCCGGTATTACTGGTTTCGTCACGTACTCATATGCTCCCAGCTTGATTGAACGGACAGCTGTTCTGATATCAGAGTAGTTCGTAATGAGGATGACAGGCATGGAAGGGTTATCTGCCTTTATTTGCTGGATAAGCTCCAGTCCATCCACGTCCGGTAATTTGAAATCTGTCAGTACGAGGTCGAAATTGCCCTTTTTCAGTAGGGTGATTGCCGAGGACGATGAATGTGCCGAGCTGACCTCATATGAATTTCTGGTAAGAAACGCAGTAAGCATACCGTTGAATGAGGGGTCGTCATCGACGATCAGAATCTTAGTCATAGTATTACAGCAACCGATTTGATCACGCGAATGTAATGCGTAATCCTCTTCGCCGAAAGTATTTATTTATGTGCGGTAAGGTTCAGACAGTTAATCACGCTCGGACCCCGAGACGCTTAATCAGGAGTCAGGCAACAGTTTGCATTGATCAATGTTGGTTTTTTTACCGATTGTTCCGGTAGAACTGGCTGAAGACGTTGTCGAAATTCAGGATCACCCAAAATGTATTTATGTGGTCGAATTCCCGTCCTGAATTTCGCTCCTGAAATCCATAAATGTAGCCGATGGTGGTTTTGACATTGGTGAGTATCTCGTAGTTGAAGCCTACATACAGACGGTTCTGGTCGAAAACATTGGGATTGTTTTTCACTGCCTTGCCGAACTGAAGGAACACTTCTTCATAGAAGATGAACGTTATCGGTTTTGGAAGCAGGTTCTTTACTGGTATCTCGAAACGCGCCATGTAGCGTAGCCGCCAGTTGGGTTCAAAGTCGCCGGTATTGAACAGATCGCGGTTGCGATATTCCAGATTGTATCTATTGATATAGTTGAAATATCGGCCCTGTGTTTCGTGATCCACCTTTATCGTCCATCGGAATTCCTTTATAGGTGCCAGCTCCTCATCGGATGGCGAGACGTTGAGTATGTAGCTTTCAAAATATCCAAAAGGAGAAACGGATACCCTGACGTTCTTATTCAGCGAGTAGTGAAGCCAGAGCCAGTAACTTTCGAACTGCGGAGCTTTGAAGAGATTCGAACGCGATTCAGAAGAACCCTGGGTGCGTTTTTGAATGAGCGCTTCCCACTTGAGACGGCTTGTTATGGTATCTGAAAGGGAGAGGCGGAACCAAAATAAGTTATGGGAGTTTCGCTGTTGCGCGAATAAAGGACTGATGCTGACTAAAAGCAGCGCAATGATTACAGGGCGTTTCACCGGATTACAAGCAAGCCCCCTAAGGTATGAAAATTATAAAGTCTATCAAATCGGTAGACAAAGCAATTGCTTTTTGTGGTGAATGCTCAGATGAACTGGTGTTGCGTCGCCAGCCGGATCAGCGACGCGGTATTTCGTGCGTCGAACTTCGATAAGAGATTTTTGCGGTGGGTGTCGACAGTTGCTGTACTGACGAAAAGCTTTTCGGCGACCTCGCTGTTGGTCAACCCTTCTGCGATAAGGCATAATACCTCTTTTTCTCGTCTAGTTAAGACAGGCCTGAGCGCAGCGTTTTTCTGAATAGATCGCGAGATCTCTCCGCTGAGATATTTCTCGCCCCGCATACATGCTGATATACCATCAATCAATTCCTCCCGCGTTCCATTCTTCAGAACGTAACCAAGTGCGCCGCTTTCCATCATTTTTTCAACCATGCTCTGCTGACTGAACGTACTTAATCCTATGATTCTTACTTCTGGATATTTTCTGGAAACCTCAACGCACAATTCGATGCCACTGCGATCCGGAAGGTTTATGTCCATCAGGATAACATCAGGCAACGTTTTTTGCAGGAAGGCCATGCATGACCCCGCAGACATCGCATGTCCAATCAGTTCGATATCCGGATTATTGAGCAACAGTGACCGGATGCCTTCGATTATCATGTAGTGATCGTCAACGATGAATACTCTTGTTGCCATGTCAGATTTCTACTTCAATGCGAACTGATGTACCGTTTGTCTTGTCGGACCTTACTTCAAGTAACCCTCTGAGGAATGCAACCCGGCTTTGGATATTATTCCATCCAGCGCCTCGCGATCGTTGAAGGTTATTGGCATCAAACCCCACGCCGTCGTCCTCAACGGTGATGGTAAGTTTGCCGTCAGCTTGTTCCAACTGTACAATAGCATTCTGCGCTTTCGCGTGTTTAATAGTATTGTTGATCAGCTCCTGGATTATCCGGTAAACCGTGATGCTGATGGTTTGATCCAAACCTGAGTTGCTGACACCAAAGGATTGATAATTTACGGAAAGAGCTCCGCTTTCAGTGATGTCGCTGCAGAAATCCTTTAGGGCTGAATCAAGCCCAAACCGTATGAGCGACTCGGGCATCATGTTATGGGCAACCCGGCGCATTTCTTTGATGGAGCTGTCGAGCATGTCCATACTTCGTTCAAACGCCTGATGATTCTCAGGCGTCATGATCAGATTTTCCTTGATGGTGTTGAACGAATACTTTATTCCTGAGAGCATTCCGCCAAGTCCATCGTGTAAGTCCCTGGCCAGGCGCGTCCGCTCTTGTTCTTCACCTTTCAGCACGGCTTCTGTTGCCGATAACTGCTTTTCCTTCTCCAGCTCTGATATTCTTTGCTGCTGCAGCTTCTGCTTTTGGCTGAACGTGCGGTATGTTAACAGTGAGATGATGAGAAAGCTGAATCCTGCACCTGTTAGCATGTAGTTTGCGATTGTCCTATGCCTCAATTCATCTTCCTGAATCCTGATTTGTGTGGTCTTCTTTTCCAGTTCATACTTTGTCTCAAGTTCAGCCGCGTACTGCGATAGCTTCAGATCTTCGTAATGTTCGTTTAAGGAATCCAATTTCGTATGATAGTAATTGCTGGCGGCAAAGTCATGCTGCGCGAATTTGAGTCGTGTCATAAGCGCGAATGAGGAAGCCAGCAAGTCGGGTAGAGAATCGGCCTTTGCAACTCTCATTGCATTGATAATCTGTGCTTCGGATTCTCCAAATTTTTTTTGGAGGGCGAAGTTGTATGCGTTGTTAATAAACTGTAAACACTTTACCTGGCCTGTCAACGAAGATTCTGAATCGAGAATGTCATTTAGTAATTTAGTGGTCTCAGCAAGCGCTGCGGCGTCGCTGATGTTGAAATAAGCTTCACCGAGGTTTATCAATGCATTTCTTATAGATCGGTGCCTCTTTATTAATGTCCCGATTTCATATTGCCTTTTGAGTAGTTCGATCGCTTCGCGGTCCTTGTTTATTTTCAGGTAACATATGGCAGTGTTGTTAAGGGATACCAATAGTCCGATGGAATCACCATAAAGAACCCCGGCTTCAATTCCCTTCAGACCATATTCAATTGCTTTTTCATATTGGGTGAGATCCTTGTAAAGCCAGGTGAGATTTCCAAAGTTGGTGGCAAGGTTTGTCGTGTCGGATATAGCCTGAGTCAGTTGAATTGACTGAACGGCATATTTAACCGCTGAATCGTTTAGGTGGAGGTTGTGGTAGACATTAAACAGCGCTCTGAGCGAAGTTGCTTCCTGAAATCTGTTACCGGTATGTCGCGCGACGTCCAGAGCTTTCAGGCAATATTCGAGTGCGGTTTTGAAATCGCGTTTAGTATGGTAAATCCTAACGAAGTTATGATAGCACTGATGCTGGTATTTCGTGAGATTCCCTCCCTGGAGCAATTCCTCACAACGATTATTGTAGTACATAGCCCGGTCCGGGTCGGTAAACACGTATTTATCGGTGATCTCAGTTAAGATCCGTGCTCTGATTGAATCTTCTTTAGCATTTTGCAAGTCGTTCAACAATACGTCATTGCTCGTTGACTGGGCGAATGCGAAACTTCGCAGAAACAGGATTAGAATTATGGCAGAGGCAATTCTCATTTCAATGAAGATACGCAGTTCCTTTCACATTGTGAATTACGCATAACGCAATGTTTGCCTTCTCCCCTTTTTAGGTGATTTTTTAGTCGGGAACAAATCTCCCGTTTTCAGGGGAGGCATGGGGCAGATCGTTAGGCCAATTTTGTCAAAGTCAATCACCTTCAAACCATGAAGAACGTCGCATTTGTGTTAATCCTAGTTCTGGCAATTGTCTCGTGCCAGAAGGATGAACCTTCTTTGTCATCGGATAAGGATATAACGGAGTTTAAGTTTCTTCAGTCCGAAAACCCCGGTCTATCATCCGACGCCGTGGGATATTTCGGTGGAGATGAAATCCACTTTCTACTCCCCGCAGCGACCGCAATCACTTCGTTGAAACCTTCTATTATTCACACCGGAGTTTCAATAAGTCCGGCAGGGGGAGCGCTACAGGATTTTACAGGTTTAGTGGAGTATATTGTGTCGGCAGAAGATCGCAGCACAAGGAAGTATTTTGTTTCAGTGTTTTTAGAATTGTCTTCTGAAAAAGAGCTGACCTATTTTTCGTTTCTCAAAGAAGATAATCCTTCATTGACCGCCGACGTGGCTGGTACAATAAGCGGAAATAACATTGTTATTTCGCTGCCTGCGGGCACGGATCTATCCTCACTAACTCCCGCCATCGTTCATACGGGAATATCTATTGACCCGGCTTCGGGGGTAGCAAATGACTTCTCTTCGCCTGTGGAATATTTAGTTATAGCAGAAGATGGCAGTTCGGTGAAGTATACAATTAAGGTAACAGTGCGCCCTGACGGCCCTGTCGTTTATGTGGTGGGAGGAGAGCAAATTTCAGGAAATAATTACGCGAGATTATGGACGAATGGGGTTGGTTCGAACCTTACGAATGGCGCGTTTAACGCGTATGCTACTTCGGTTTTTGTGTCTGACAACATGGTCTATGTTGGCGGCAATCAACGCATCGGAAACAACTTTGCTACAAACTGGGTGCTGGAGGACGGCGTAATCCAAACCACGTACGAGCTAAACACTACATCCAATGATGCAGAGATTCATTCAGTTTATGTTTCAGAAAGCAAGGATGTATACATCGCAGGCCAGGAGGCTTATGGACTTGATGTTCGCGCTAAAGTGTGGAAGAACTGGGTCCCCACTGTTTTGACGCCGAAATCGGGAGCTGCCAACAAAGTCTTCGTTGAAGGTGAGGACTGTATGCCGCTGGCTGGGAATCGGATGGCTGGATATATGTGGGCAGAGTATGGAAAAATGGGGAGAGTCTTCCATTCAAAGATAGCCCCGAAGGTGGTAATGTCACTTCAGTATTTGTTAAGAATGGCGTTGTTTATGCCGCAGGTTATCGGAATATCGGAAGAACTCCTGTTCTCCATGTTTGGATAGACGGAGAGGTTGTGTTTGTGAATGAAGAAATACGGTCCGAAGGGTGGTCAATCTTTGTGGAACAGTCTGACATTTATCTGGCAGGTCGTGAGGTCGGCAGCGATGGCAATTACCACGCAAAAATTTGGAAGAACGGTGTGGGGACATTCCTGTCGACTTCCGCCTGGTCTGAAGCACGATCGATATAGTACACAACGGCGATGTTTGCATTGCCGGCTGGGAATATGACGATGAGGGCAAGCAGCTCGCGACACTGTGGAAAAACGGTGAACGAACCATTCTGGCGACGAACGCATTCGCGCGAGACGTGATGATAAAATAACCGTTGGCTATCTCGGGGGATGCGAGTTTGTTTGCATCCCCCATTCTTGAAAATCGATAGCCTGATTATGGGGAATCGCAGCCAACAAATTGTTTTTGGATTCAAAACCTACTCTTATGAAACGCAAGATAGTCTACCTTTCATTTATTGCTCCCTTCCTGGCGCTGATAGTCGTATCGTGCTCGGAAAACAGCAACGATCCAACGCCTCAGAGACTTGATCCGGTGATAACGGAGGTTGGTAAACCAGTTGGTACAGCCTCAAGTTCATCCATCGGTCCTCAGGGAGGTTTCCTTCACTCGGACGATGGGAAGCTAACCGTCAGCATTCCTGCAGATGCACTGACAGCGGCGACCACAATATCAATTCAACCCATTACTAATGAAGGCCCCCTTGGTGTGGGTTTGGCATATAGGCTTCAACCGGAAGGCGTGACTTTCAAAAAGCCTGTGACGTTGACCTTTCACTATGATGATAACCAAGTAGCAGGAATACCTGCAGATTTTTTTTGGATCATCACTCAGGCCGGCAACGGAAGCTGGAATGCGATGTTAAAGAGTGTCGTTGATCTTGGACACAAAACAGTCTCAACCGAGACAACGCACTTCAGTGACTGGGCCCTGGGGCGGTTTATCAATTTAGCACTCGAGCCTTCAGCATCCACGATACAAAAAGGTAGTTCCGTTGAACTTCGCGTGGCGGGATTCGTTCGCGATCAGGCGATTCCTGAAGACGAGGAGTTGGCTCCGCTGGTACCCATCACCGGGGATGGCGAAGGATTGACTCCCCTAACACCGATACGTCCGATCGAGTCGCGACTGATGGATTTCAAAGTGAAGCAATGGACGTTGAATGGACTCGGTGCGCCGATCTCAAATAGCAATGGTTCGTTGAACGCGACCAAGAACAAGGCCACCTATAAGGCACCGAATACCAAACCATCAACGAATCCAGTTGCTGTATCTGTAACGCTGGAATCAAACAATAAAGAGGGACGGAAGTCTTCGTACATGCTTACGTCAAGTATTTCGGTCGTAGACTCAGACCTTTACCTTCTTCTGAAAGTTGATGGCCAGACGTATGAGTACTTTCAGTATGGGATAAACGGCGCCATTCCGCCGGATCCCAATAACATGTGGATGACCAGCTGCTCACAGGATGACGATACCTTTGTTATCGGTGCAGGCCTGTATACGCCCTCCGAGGTGAAGCTGGTGTTTGTGTTTCAGGCAGACAACGTCTTCGAAGGAACCAAAGTGCTGAATTGTTTCAACAATGGCGGATACGACGATATGGAGTTTCTGCCTGTCGTTGGCGGCGAAAGCTTTAACCTTCGTTATGTCGAACGTACGCCGGCTGACAACAACCGATGTGAGTTGGAGTCACGTTGCAGCGACATGGCGCTGACATTAGTGACCTATAAAAACGAGGCGAATTCAATTGTAACAGGATACTTTTCCGGAAAGCTGTATTACGACCCGGATGATTATCATGACCAGTGCAAAACTTCAGTGGCCCATACTGTGGAAGGTGAGTTTCGGCTGGTCCTGCTCAAATGAGTGCTGCGATGGCGTTTTTATGTAGAGCATAGGTCCATTGGACATGTACCGATTGCCTGCCATCACCTGGCAGGCAATTTTATTACATCTCTAAATATGTATCGGATCCTTTCCATGAAAAAACTTCTATTTACATTGTTTGGCGCTCTTCTTACAATGGTCAGTCTCGCGCAGCTCCGCCTTCAACATGAGGACTTGCCAGGTCAGCAATCCGGAAAACCTCGCTTTACTTCTGAGAATGGCGTAGGCCTTGTAATGCCGGATAGTAGCTTTTCGGTGAATTTTAGGTTTCGGATGCAAAGCAGGGCATTGTACTTCTCGCGATCCGGAACTGACCTCGGCCTATCGGAAATAGAGGCTCAGATCAGACGACTCCGTCTGCGATTTGAAGGGTTTGTTGTGGATCCCCGTTTGCAATATTATATCCAGCTCTCATTCTCACGGGAGGATAAGGATTGGACGGGCGAAGACATTTCGTCGGTCAATGAAAGTCCAAACACCATACGCGATGCGGTAATTTACTACCAGGCAAATAAACACGTAACTTTGATGTTCGGTCAGACGAAGTTACCCGGAAACCGGCAACGCGTGGTGTCTTCCGGAGAATTGCAATTCTACGATCGCTCTATCGTTAATGCTACATTTAACATTGACCGCGACTTCGGATTCCAGGCTTACTACCACAATAACGTTGAGAAGGTTCACTATGCGCTTAAGGGGGCAGTCACATCGGGCGATGGCAGAAACGTCAGCACGACACCTGGCGGACTGGCATACTCGGCGAGGGTAGAGTTACTGCCACTCGGGCAGTTCTCTGACCCGGACCCCATTCTAGGCGGTGGATATGCTGAAGGTGACCTTGCACGTGAAGAAACTCTCAGGATCGCAATCGGCGGAGGAATGTCGTTCAATGATCGCGCACGAAGACAGGGGGCGCAGATCGGGTTGGATCTTTATGAAGTCCGTGATATCTACACCTATTTTGCAGATGTGCTGATGAAGTACCAGGGATTCGCTTTTTATTCGGAGTTTATGAAAAGAACCTCTCCTGATCCCATTACGGTTAATGCAGAAGGAGACATCAGGCACATAATTACCGGTCATGGCCTTCTGTTTCAAACCAGCTACGTTTTTAAAAACAATCTTGAGTTGGCAGGGCGGTTTGCGGCAATCATTCCCAACGCCGAAATAGAAAGTCTTCAGCCGGAAGAACACATCTATACACTTGGGTTAACGCGTTATTTGAAGAAACACCGTGTTAAAGTCCAGGCTAATATTTCATATGAATCTACAATCGCCACAGCGTTGGATCAGGAAGACGATAATTGGATGGCCGGCGTTCAGGTCGAGCTCGGTATTTAAGAGAAGGCGTCATAACAAGCCAAATTGTTTCCTTGGACACGATCAGTTTAGCTTATCTCAATCAGAAATTATCAGAAGGGAAGATGATATTAGGTCGTCATCCGAAACGGGCAGGGGTGCCTCGCCTGTCGACTTAAACATTCTTGCTACGCCATGCATCGGCACCCAACTTCTCATTTTTTTTAAATTTTCTGAGCTCAAAAAAAAAGTCATTGTGAGCTAGAAAGGGCTATTTTGAGGTTAATCGTCAAATTATTTCTATTAAACCACTAAACTCTATTGGTTTAGTAGACATTTTATTTAATTTTGGGCCATGTTTATACAGAATAGGGGAGAGAGCAGGCTCTTTGATCCTATGGCAACCTACCTACTTGGAAAGGTGCTAATTCCTGCCTGAATTAATTAGGACATATAAATATGCATCATGAAAAAGATTGAATCACCACGCCTCTCTTTGAGTATGAGTTGTTGTTGCTGTTGTTGTTGTAGCTATTGTTAATTATCAGCTTAAATCAACTCACTTATTTCTCACATCTAAATACTTAAAGACATGGTTTCAACAAATACCGGCGCCGCTCTTGGCATCGAAGGAATCGTTCCGTCTAATTTTAATTCAATTAGCCGGACAAATAAGGGCTCTCAATACCGCGCGAATCCTATCCTGGAATTCAGTGAAATATATAAGCTTCTCAAATCATCCAGCGTAGTTGATCTTGTCGATGTTCAATTTGTAGCCTCGCGTCATATCGTTCGTCCAGGCACAATCAGATTGACTTTTCAACTTAAGGAAGCACACGCGCAATACTTCGCATTGCTCAAAGGATTGTTAGGGTTTGGGATAGTTGCTGATGTCGCTATTGAATCAGACCGGGTGGCGCGTCAATTCACGATCGATACGTCAGTAGCTAATAATGGCGAGGCAATCGATTATCTCACAAATGTGTTCACATCATTTCAGCAGGAAATCAAGTTTAAAAATACCCTCCGCGTAATTCTACTAAAAGAACAAGAGATCAAGCGCGAACTGGATGAATTGTATGCCCAGTTTCGTGCGATTTAATAAAGAACTCACTCTCAATCCAATATTGTCCACCACAATGAAAAAACATCTATTCTTCTCGTCGTTGTTAATTTTTCTTGCCCACCTGAGCTTTTCCCAGAGCCGTATTCAGGGAACGCTCAGAGATGGGGATGGTCAACCATTAGTTGCAGGTACCGTAGTCGTGAAGGGTACTTCAACACACGCCGTTTCCGATATAAATGGTCAGTTCACAATAACCACGGATAGAAAACTTCCGTTTACGCTCGTTATCAGCTCCGTAGGCTATAAGCCTCAGGAGCTGGAAGTATATGAGTTGTTCGATGAACCTATAGAAATTACGCTTATAGAAGACAACGTGTTATCGGAAGTAGTGGTAACTGCCCGCCGGAGAAGTGAAACTGTTCAGGAAGTGCCCATACCCATATCTGTTGTAAGGGGTGCCGTAGTAGAAGACGCTGGTGCTTTTAACGTAAACCGTGTGAAGGAACTCGTGCCAGCTGTGCAACTTTATTCTTCTAACCCACGAAATACGACACTTAATATACGAGGGCTTGGCTCGACGTTCGGGCTGACGAATGATGGAATTGATCCTGGGGTTGGTTTCTATGTAGATGGCGTATACTTTGCGCGCCCCGCGGCAACCACGTTGGACTTCATAGACATAGACCGGATTGAAGTCCTTCGTGGTCCGCAGGGAACCCTTTTTGGAAAGAACACGACGGCAGGTGCCTTCAACATAACCACCCGTCCTGCAAGCTTTACGCCTGAAGGGACATTTGAGGTAAGCTACGGTAACTACGGATACATTCAGGCTAAGAGCTCGATCACCGGTCCACTCAGCAACAAACTTGCTGCGCGGCTGTCCTTTTCAGGAACGCAACGCGATGGAGTACTCTACAACGTCTCCACGCAGCAACACGTCAATGATATGAACAACCTCGGAGGACGTCTCCAACTGTTATATACACCTTCTAACAACGTCTCAATTACCCTTATCGGTGATGCAACACGTCAACGCCCTAATGGCTATGCGCAGGTGGTTGCAGGTGTGGTAACCACACAGCGCCCCGAGTATCGTCAGTTTGAGAAGATCATTGCTGATTTGAATTATCAACTGCCGAGCCGTAACCCATTCGACCGCAAGATTGACCATAACACAACCTGGCGTTCAGGAAACGGCCTGGGTGGAGTGTCGCTGAATATCGAAGCGAAAATTGGTGAAGGTACACTTACATCAACTTCGGCATGGCGTTACTGGAACTGGGATCCTTCGAATGACCGCGACTTCACGGGGCTTCCTGTTCTTACACTCTCACAGGCAACGTCAAAACATCAGCAGCTGACTCAGGAAGTTCGCTATTCAGGTGACATCCGTCGAAATATCAGTGGCGTGGTCGGCGTCTTCCTGATTTCTCAGGATTTGAAGACAGATCCGGTTCACATTGAAGAATCCGGACCTGCGCAGGCGCGATTCTCTCAAAACTCAACAAGCGAACTTTGGCAAACTCCTGGTTTGTTTGATGGCTACGGTATTCGTACGAAGTCAAGACTGCAAACATTCGGTGCTGCCGTTTTCGGACAATTGGATTGGGCGGTAGCAAAATCGCTGCACATACTCCCTGGTATCCGTTACAACTACGATGCGAAAGAAGTTGACTTCAATCGTCAGGCGTATGGCGGACTTGAAACGGATGATCCGGCGTTGATCGCTTTGAAAAGAGCTGTCTATTCGGACCAGGCATTCCAGGCTGATGTTGATGAATCCAACTTCTCGGGACAAATTACCGTGGCATACAAGCCGACTCCTAAAGTCAATGCATTTGCCACGTTTTCAACAAGCTACAAGCCTGTAGGTGTGAACCTCGGCGGTCTTCCCACGCAATCAGGTGATGTCATGATCGACCTGGCGCGCATCAAGCCTGAGTATGTAATCCATTACGAGGCTGGCGTGAAGGCGGCACCGAACAAAGCGTCGACACTGAATTTCACCGTGTTCAATACCAATATAGAAGATTTTCAGACGCAGGTTCAGACTGCTGAAGTTGGTGTAAACCGCGGGTATCTCGCGAATGCAGAAGAGGTTCGCGTATTCGGTGCAGAACTTGATGGAACGTACCGCTTCTCTAAGAACGTAGCGATTTACGGGGCGGTAACATATACTGAAGGTGAATATGTATCCTTTAAAAACGCGCCCGTACCGCTGGAAGAAACCGGTGGACCAAGTGCGTTCAAAGATATCTCTGGACAGGAACTTCCGGGAATCTCCAAGTGGGCGGGATCTTTTGGGGGTGAAGTGACTTCAAACCAACGTGAGGCACTTGGCCAGAAAGGGAAATATTTCCTGGCGGTTGATTCTTATTTCAGATCATCGTTTTCGTCAAGTCCATCTCCGTCAAAGTATCTCAACGTAGATGGCTATGCGCTGCTGAATGCCCGCGTTGGTTTCCGCACAGGATTAGGACTCTCTTTGATTGTATGGTCCAGGAACCTGTTGGGAGAGGATTATTTTGAGCAACTTCTGCCTGCCGCAGGAAATGCAGGGCATTACGCCGCTGTACTCGGTGATCCAAGAACCTATGGTATAACCCTGCGGTATGCATTTGGTAAATAGTAGTAGTCGATTTAATAATAGTAGTATGATTTCAAGACTGATTCGTGGAATGGTAGTGGGCTTGTTTCTGACAGTCCAGACGTTTGCCCAAACAGGGCCTGCAGCTTCGGCAGATGAAAAGCACAAGATTGTGGTAGTGACCGGAGCGCGCTTCTCTTACAAACTTGTACAACAATGGATTGACGAGTTTAATAAAGTATATCCTGATATCCAGATTATCATTGAATCCCGGGGCTCATCAGACCCGTCGAACTATGATATCCTCGCGGAAGTATACGAACATGATGAGGCGGTGAAAAAAGAGCGTCAGTACCTGTACATCGCGCGTTATGCTATCCTCCCGGTGGCAACATCATCGTCGGAGTTCGCGCGTACATATGCAACGAAAGGGATTAACGACAATGTGTTAAAGCAAATATTCTTTCACAACATTTTCGCAGACAAGGATGACGTGGAAAAAATCAAGGCACCTTTCACAGCGTATACACGCTATCAGAAGGCCGGAGCGCCAAAGGTTTTTGCTCAACACTATGGATTTGATCAAAAGGATATCGTTGGAAAGTCTATTGCCGGATCTGATGAACATCTGGTGAAGGCACTCCTTCGCGATTCATCAGGCGTCACCTATCTGCCTCTTCCGCTCGTGTTTGATCCCGAGAAGGGCAAACAGGTTGAGGGGTTAACGGTGATCCCGGTTGACCTCGATGGAAATGGCAAGGTTAAAGACGATGAGGTTGCGGCTTTTGCAACGCCTGAAGCTCTTCTGGCGAGACTTGAAGGTGGCGGAAAAGATAAGGTAAACGTGCCTACCGGTTACCTCCATTTGTCTGTTAACAAGAAAACCACCAGTGCGGAAGCTGTTGCTTTTCTGAAATGGGTAGCTGAAAATGGTGAGTCATACCTCGCCGCATTTGGGTTTCTCAAGCCAAGGCCCGAGGAGTCAGGCGTTCAGAAGTTTGTGGAGTTTGCTTCGCGGAACGGATTTCAGTAACTACATAAGTATGCTGAGCACGCCGGGATGAAGAGTTAACTGCCTTTTGTCCTGGCTTTCTTTTTATTCCTAAGAGCCACTAATCGCTGCTCATTCTTGACTAATCCTGCAAGCGTCTGCGATTTCATGATTTCAACGGTGGCATTCCGGACTTCTATAAAGGAATGCCTGACGGTGCAGGTTTCTTCGTCAACACATTCATCGCAAGACTCATAGTACTTGTAAGTCGCGCAGGGTACCGCCGCGATTGCGCCGTCAAAATATCGGACGATCTCGGCCAGGTTAACATCTGCCGGATCCATCCGCAACGTGTAGCCTCCCCCTTTGCCCGCTTTGCTTCCCAATATCCCGGCGCGTTTAAGGTCAAGGAGAATGGCTTCCAGGAATTTCCTGGGAATATTGCATGCTTCTGAAATATCTTTAATAAGGTACTTCGCACCCGGATCCTTTGCCATGTGCACGAGGGCGTGAATGGCGTATTTGCACTTCTTAGAGATCATTGTGTCGCAAGATAACGGTTTTTGGAGAATGTGCCCGGCAGGACAGAATCCGCGGTATCCAAAGCTACAATAAGGCACAAATAAAAAAATCAGGACCGAATGCCCTGATTTTCTGTTATATATACTGATATCCAGGGGGAACAGTGCGAGCGTGGATCTCGCGATAGTCCGGTTCCTTACGCCAGGGTAAAGTCAGGCAGGTTGATCTGCTTCCCTCCTTGCATGGCCGACTCGTGTGCAAGGATGCCGACGCAGGTGATGTTTGCCGACTGACGTGCATTCGGGAACGGCTCGCGTCTATTCACAAGTGCCGAGACAAATTCGTGAACAAGGTGTGGATGTGATCCGCCGTGGCCTGCACCCTGAATGAACGACAAGTGTTGGTTACTTTCCGCGTCATACACCCCACCCGTTGTAAACGACTGGATTTCTTTGGGAAGGAGATGCGCATAATCGGGCACCTTAACGCGCTCAGGCTTTTCGCCAGTGTGAATGACGGGATCTTCGTGTTCAATAAGGGTCCATTCGAATGACTTTTGGGATCCATAGACGTCGAAGCTTTCGCGGTATTGTCTTGCGGTATTGAACAATGAACGCGTCACTTCTGCGGCAAGGTCCGAATCCTTGAACTTGATGTGACAGCTTTCGATGGCGAAGGGAGATCCGTACTTGCTGACCAGGTTCTCGTCAATGCGGCCGGAGCCAAAGCATGAAACGTATTCCGCATCCTTCTTCGCCAGTGCGACAACAGGCCCCACACAGTGAGTAGCGTAGTGCATCGGCGGAAGTCCTTCCCAGTAACCCGGCCATCCAGCCATCTCCTGTTGGTGTGATGCACGCAGAAACTGAAGCCGACCCATCGATCCGTTTTCGTACATCTCCTTTACAAAGAGGAATTCGCGGCTGTAGACCACCGTTTCCATCATCATGTAGGTAAGACCTGTTTCCTTCACGGCTTCGACAATCTGCCGGCACTCGTCGACCGTAGTCGCCATGGGAACAGTACACGCCACGTGCTTTCCGGCGCGAAGTGCTTTGATCGACTGAAGCGCATGACTTTGAATCGGCGTGTTGATGTGAACCGCGTCAATGTTCGGATCCTTAAGCAATTCGTCGTAATCCGTATAGCGCTTTTCAACGCCAAACGCATCCCCAATCTCATTGAGCTTTTCAGCATTGCGTTGGCAAATCGCATACATGTTGGCATCCGGATGCCGTTGATAAATCGGAATGAACTCTGCTCCGAAGCCGAGCCCGATAATGGCTACATTAATTTGTTTTCCCATAGGTAAATTTTTATGAGTTAAGGTCGGTGTTGATTTTAGTCGGAAGCCCAGTCCTTCAGGAAGCGCAACCCCTCGCTGGCGAAACCATCCTGGCTTTCTGCCATGGGATGCCAGAAGCATACTGCGCCGGCAAGCTCTTTGTTGTCCGGCGTGAAACTTTCGATGGTAACTGTTCCGTTATACGCAATTGCCTCGAGGCCGCGCTTGTAAGCATCCCATCGGGTTTGACCTGTTCCTGGTGTTCCGCGATAGTTTTCCGCAACCTGCAGATGGACAAGATCTGATCCGGAGGAAATGATCGCCTGTTCCACGTCTCTTTCTTCGATGTTCATGTGAAATCCATCAAGCATGATCTTCGCCGCAGGGTGATCGATGTCACGGACCAGCCGCCGAACATCTTCAGTAGTGTTTACAAGATCAGATTCGAAGCGATTCAAGGGTTCAAGAGCAATTTGCAGCCCGCGTTCTGAAGCCATCGCGCAAGCGATCCTCAGGTTTTTTACTGCCAATTCCCATTCGGCCTTCCGCAAATCGGGAGGGAGCATACGCGCCTTTCCAACAGCAGAATACATGGGGCCACCGAAAAAGGGTACATCCAGTTCGCGGCAGATGTCCAGGCATGCTTCAATGTACGAGAGGCAATTTTGATGTACGCTCTTATCCTCATGAGTGAGGTCGCGTGAAGGACCAAATGCGCCGCAAATGCCGGCCTTTAGGTTGTATCTGTTCAGCCCTTCTTTGACACGCTTTATATCGATGAGGGCAGGATCCTCTACAGCAATTTCAACGACGTCGAAGCCGATCGATGAAATCTTCGGAAAGAGCACATCAATTAATGCAGTCGTGAACGGAGAAGTCCAAAGCCACGTGCTGACGCCAAACTTGATATTAAGACTCATGGTAATCTTATTTAGTAACTCTTAGTATGCCGTTCATCATCTGCCAGTGTCCCGGGTAGGTGCACACGTACATGTAATCACCGGGTATGTTGGGAAGGGTAATCGTTAACGTATAGCTGTCGCCGGGATTTACCAGAACTGTTGCGCCAAGTACTTCCGGCATGCGGGGGACGTATGCCATCTTTGCTCCGTTGGGATCCTGAGCCAGCTGATTCGAAGCCGCGCCGACCTTCTCCAGCGTGTTGGGTTTGATCAGCACGAGGTTGTGCTGCATGAAGTCAGTGTTGTTCAATACGATTTGAATGGTTGACCCAGCTCTTGCTGTGAGCAGCGTCTTGTCGTACTTCATAACATCCTTAACCGTATTGAGCGTGAACACCTGATCCACTTTGACGGGTTTCTCGGGAGTAGCAGCCCTTTCGCTTCCCAACGTCTCAACTTTAGCGTTTACAAGATTCGCGCGCAGGAAGAATAATGAGTCGGGATGACTGATAAGTCTGTCTTTACCTTTGTAGAAATCCAGACCAACACGAAGCGTTGCTGGAATTTCCTTTTTGAAGAGCCCTGCCGTCTTTGTTGAACCGGCTTCCTTGTCATCGATTAACAGTCGCATCGTTCCGTCTTTGAGCAGCCCGGCTTTAAAGGAAAACTTCGCAGGAACAGCTTCCTTGGTTTCGATGTGATAGGACTTATCATTTTGGTTGATCCGATAGTAAAACTTGTTGTCGATCAAATAGACGCCATAGCCATTAGCCATGTCACCTTGTGCGATGACCATACCTGAAAGCGGGGGCAGAGCTGAGTTGGCCGAAGTTGAACGTTCAATTTCACCTGATATGAGGATTTCCTTTCCAGCCACTTCCGGGGACTCGGCGACAGGTTGTCGTCCCCATGTTCTCCGAACGTTCAGCGTATTCAGTCTTGAGCCATATGCCAACCGTTGAGGAAGCGTTGCATCTATCAGGGCAGGGTTGTTGTCGAGTCCCCGTGAACGGAACGCAGCCTGGAAGGAATCTTCATTCAGATTACTTGCAATTCTCAGCGCATGGCTTATCCAAAGGTCGGTAACGTTCTCTTCACGCGCGGCCATTTCTACGAGCAGTTCGCCGATTGCAGGAAGCGCATCCATATCTGTTAATGCCAGCACTGCAGCGAGGCGTACCCGCAGGTCCTTGTCCTCGAATACCTTTGCTTCAACCATAGCATCATAGGTTGATCCTGTCTTTGGAAGGACCTCGATCGCCGCTTTCCTCACGCCCGCAGCCGGATGACGAAGAGCTTCCCTGGCTACATCAATCGCTTCCTGGTTTGATCCGTCAAAAGCGTTGAGTCCATCCAGTGTCCACAAGGCGTGTATCGCCGGCGCGTTGATACCGGCGCCGTCGAGCTTTAGGTCGCGTACGAGTTTGTATAATGCCGGAATTACGGATGCGTCTTTTTTCTCAACAAGTAGTCGCTGAGCAGTTGTACGCCAGAACATGTTGTCATTGGACAAAGCGGCGACGAGATCTCTCGAATCTGCCTTGTCCAGCCTCAGCTTATTTTTCTTGTCATTTTTCTTGTAAGCCAGACGATATATGCGGCCTCGCTCGCGATCCCTCAGCGGATTTACATACGCGTTGCCGGCGCCGTTCACTGCATCCACACCTGCGGAAGATACGCTAGGGGTCGGGTTGTGCTGAATGATGAAGTTATACCAGTCTGCAATCCATAACGCACCGTCAGGGCCAACTTCCGCCTGTATAGGACCTGCCCATTCGTCGGCGCTCACCAGCATATTCCAGCCATCGCCGGCTTCAGCAAAGCCAGACCCATCCTTTTTAAGAATATTCCTGTGGATCAGTCTTCCCGTGGGTTCTGTTACAAAGGCGATTCGATTCCAGTATTCTTTAGGGAACGTACGTGCCGTATAAAGACTATGACCTGCAGCAGCTGTGAACCCGCCATGTACATCCACCTGACGGAGGTTCTTCGTTGCCACGTGCATACCATAGTGCGCATCAAGCTTAAGCACACCGTCTTCGGTCATATTCGCCTTGTCGAAGTAACGCTGGGGAAGCCCGAGGAATGCAGTGTGAGTATTATTTGCCGTAGAGATGAATACATCGAATTCTTCGGAAAAGCCGAGACCCCAGGTGTTGTTGCTGGTGCGGGAGAGAAACTCAAGCTCGCTGCCATCCGGCGTAAAACGGTAAACACCGTTGCCGAACTCCATGTTCTGTCCGCCTACCTGGCCTTTGAAGCCCGAATAGCCCACGACACCCCAGATCTTGTTGTCAAGTCCATATCGAAGGTTGGATGCCTGGGCGTGGGTGTCGCGCTTACCCCAGCCGTTGAGCAGTGGCTTTCGAACGTCGGCCTTCCCATCTCCATCCGTATCTTTCAGATAAAGAAAGTGGGGAGCCATACTTACGATTACGCCGCCATCATGAAATACGAAACTGGTTGGAATGTTAAGTCCTTCCGCGAAGATTGTGAACTTGTCGGCTTTGCCGTCGCCATCCGTATCTTCCAGAATTTTGATGCGGTCATCACCAACATCGTTATCCTTAATCTCGTTGGGATAATCCACGGTCTCAATAACCCATAATCTGCCCGCTTCGTCCCAATTCATGTAGATGGGTTTTACAACATCGGGTTCCGATGCGAATAGTTGCAACTCAAAGCCTACGGGTACCTGTGTCAGGGACATGGACTGCTCCGGTGTCAACGGCTCCTGTACTCTCGGAGCAGGATCGCGCTTTTCATAATTGGGAACTGGCCCATCCGTATACTTCGGATCGGCGATAGGGAATGCTTTTAATCTTGATAGTGCTTTTTCGCCAACAGCCCACATGATGCCATTGCGGACCAGCTGCAGGAAGCCAGGGTTGTTAAACGTGTTGTCGTCATGGCCATAAGCAGTGTAGAATACACGTCCCTCGCCGTATTGACGTACCCATGTGTAGGGCTCGCGGTGATCGCCTTCAACGCGTTCTGACAATACTTCAATGTCTTTACTGATCTTATCGTGAACATAGGTTTCGTCCAGCGTCACGAAGGACGGTACGCCATTCATAACAGGATGGTCGGGCTTGACGATTACAGCCGGGAATGAATCGTATGTATGACTCTTGAACTGACCGCCGATGAGTTCGACAACCTCGGGTGAGTTTCGGAAACAGAAGGATGCGCAGTGAAGGGGTATGAATCCCTTTCCTCCCTTCACGAAATTCAACAGCGCCTTTTCCTGAGACGTCGTGATACTATCGTGATTAGCATAAAGGATTAACCCGTCGTAATGAGCAAGGTTTTCTTCATTAAGATCGTCAGGATTATTCGTGAAGGAAATATTGATCCCTTCTTTGAAATACTCCTTAAGCATGATGTCCGCGAGCTTTTCGGAATTATGGTGGCGGTTGTTTTCATGACCCAGGAACAGAATTTCAAGGCGCCGCGCGCGGTTATCATCCGATTTGCGACAAGACACCCCAAGAAACAGGAGGACTAGCCCCATTATTAGTGCTATCCGAGAATTCCTCATAAGAAAGCGGTTTAAATCGTTTGTTTGAGTCAAAAATGAGGAATTTACTTTAGCGGGGTTGTCGGGATTTTATCTGATACTGACTGTATTTTGTCATCGGAATGGTTTTACTTTACCGTTCATACGATATTTTATACCCGGACGTGAAAACAGCACTGCACAAATCAGAAATACCGCCATCGCGAATCTTCGTCGTGAAAGAATTGCATGAGCGGCATTTCGACCCCATTTGGCATGCACATTCTGAATACCAGCTTTTTGTGGTGCTTGATGGCACGGGTACACGATTCATAGGAGACAGTATCAAAGCATTCAAGCCCGGCGAGTTAATCTTCACCGGTCCCCACGTGCCTCACGTATGGCGGAATGACGAAGCTTACTTTCAGCAGGGAAGCCGCCTTCCCGCAAACGGAATCGTCATCTACCTTAATGAGAACTTCCTTGGTGAACACTTCCTTGATAAGGAAGAAATCGCAACGCTCGGGAAGTTGTTTATGAAATCGTTGCGGGGACTGGAATTCTTTGGAGATACACGTCAGCAGGTTATCGGTCTAATGAAAGAACTGATCAATCTCCAGGGCTTACCAAGCCTCATTCAAGTGCTTCGCATCCTGGAAATGTTGTCGCGTACAAAGGACTATCGCTACATTTCGTCCAGGCCCCATGTCGATTCGCTCGACCAGCATGAAGCAGACCGTCTGAACAAAGTTTACGAATACGTGTTTGAGAATTTTCGAAAGAAGATTCGGCTGCAGGACCTTGCCGAACTGCTCCACATGACACCCACGTCTTTTAGCCGTTATTTTACAATGAAGAACAATAAATCGTTTTCGAGGTTTCTGTCAGAAATACGCATCAAACATGCGTGTAAGATGTTAACCGAATCCGACGAGTCTATTTCCAACATTTGCTATGCATGCGGTTTTGATACACTTTCAAATTTCAACAAACAGTTTCGGGAGATTACAATGCGCAAACCCACACAATACCGGAAAGAGTTTATGAGTATTTGATCCGCGGTTTTTGCGAATCCACACATTGTTTTTACATTAACTGTAATTCCGATCCCGTAAATCCACGAACAATAAATAAAGTTATGCAGGAGAAACCACACACCGGTCAGAAATGGAGCATGCCCGGCATCGATAACGGCAGCAAGAGTTTCCTGACGCTGATCGGTGACTACCAGACTGATGGGCCAACTCCTTTCCTTAAGGAAATGAGTGTTCATCTCTACCGTCTTGACGAGGGAGCCGTCGACACACAACGACCTCACGAACAGGATGAGTTGTATTATGTGTTGTCAGGAAGCAGGACCCTTAACATCGTTACCGACAGGGAAGAGGTTAACGTTGCACTTACGGCGGGTGATCTCGTCTACGTTCCGGCCTACGCGGAACATAAATTCACGGGGACCTCTCAAATCTCCCTGTTGGTCATTTTCGCCCCAAACTTCACCGGCTCTGTAGGAGAGGACTGAATGGTAACGGTATGTTTCTTATGAGGCTACTTCCATCAGTGCAGGATTTTCAGTCTTCATTTGGTGCTGCATCATTTCTTTGAGAACAATGCTGTAGCGGTTCATGTGCTCGAATGTACCGGAATCGATGATCCTGCCATTCTTGAGAATAATGATGTAATCGAATTGTTCCAGTAAGTGCAGTCTATGAAGTGATGAGATTACCGCCTTGCCCTGGAAAGCGTCAAACATCGACTTGTAGAGCAGTTGTTCCGTGCGCGGGTCAACACTGCTTGTGGGTTCATCCATTAATATGATGTCGCTGTCGCCGGCGCGCAGGATCCCCCTTGCGATGGCCAGGCGTTGTTTCTGCCCTCCGGAGAGGTTAGCGCCTTTTTCATGCAGAAAGGTGTCCAGATGTTCAGGCAACTTCTCAAGTACTTCAGAGAACTGTGCAATGTTGCATGCATTTCTGATTTCTTCCCTCGAATACGACATACCGAGTGTGAGATTTTCCAGTACGGTAGTTTCAAATATTTCGGGCTGCTGCGAAAACAAGGTCACGCGATCGGAAATAGCACCAAAGGTTGAACTCCCCAACCCATCAACATCCACCCGTACTCCTGGTAGAGGTTCATATAGTCCGCGAAGCAGACTGAGTAGCGTGCTCTTGCCACTTCCGCTTTCGCCAATCAGTGCAATGCGTTCACCTCTGTTAATTCGCAATGTCAAATCGTAAACGCCGGAGCTCGGTGAACCTTCAACGCCGCTTCTGACGAAGTTTAGGTTGGAGATTTCAAGCGATTTCCAAAGCCGCGGAAGACGCTCTTTTCCTTTTACGGGTTCTGCTCCAATGGCTTCAATTGACGACGCATTCTGCGTATCGGTATCATACTTTACAATTTGTGTGTACTGCGCAGCGATGTCGTTGAACACACTCGTAAACTGGTTTACGTATCCCAACAGAACAACGAGTCCGCCAATCATAAACGTTTGGCCCGGGTGTGCATTCTGATAGATGTAACCAACGGCCACAACAACATAGATGATCCCCACCAGCATCTGCGCAATAAACCATTTCCATTCATTGACGACGACGTTCTTCTTGAATGGTTTGTATACGTTCATAACCTTCGCCATGAAGCCCTGCTTGACAGACTTCTCAGCTCTCAGCGTGATAACGGTAAGGATATTGGAAAGACTGTCGAACAGGCTTGACGATACTTCGTTTTCCTTTTCGTTTACCTGCGTAAGTGACTTGATGAAGGGCTTGTCGAAACGGATAATGACAAGTACGGTGATGATACCGAGGATTACCCCCACTGTGCCAAACAGCGGAGAGAAGTACAGCATCGCAAGGAATGAAAAGACGAACTTGC
This sequence comes from Bacteroidota bacterium, assembly GCA_023417065.1. Lineage (GTDB taxonomy): Bacteria > Bacteroidota > Bacteroidia > Cytophagales > Cyclobacteriaceae > Ohtaekwangia. The sequence goes on along the minus strand of JAEZGH010000098.1, from coordinate 3,505 downwards.
CCAGCGAATACATGTAGATAAATCCGTTCTGGAAGAAGTCGCGTAACGCTTCATGTGCCTTTCTGAGTTTGCTTATCGTAGCTCCACTGTGATTCTCGTTGTGCCACTGAACCGGCATGCCGATGACGCGGGTGTAAAGATCTTCCAGGTAATTCTTACCGATCTTGAAGGCGAGTTTGCGCTCCATCACCCTGGCAGGTCCGTGAAACGTCCATTCCACTAACCTGAGCCCGAGAAAGCCTAGTGCATACAGGTAGCCTGTTGTTAGTGCTTCCGATCCGTTACGCTGCAGGTCATCGACGAACCAGCCGTACAAAATAGGGTTCATGGCAATCGCGAGATTGGCGCCAACGAACATAGTATATATTAACACGAACTTCGGTCGGTCCTTAAGTGAAAATTGCCAGGACTTCCTTAGGAGGGATACGTAAGGGTTTCTCATGATAGAAATACAAAATTCACGTCCTCCTGCCATAAAACTATCGTAATGTTTGCGCCATTATTACATAGTTCAAGTTGTTGGTTATAACGGTATGACTAGTGATCGTCAGTGTGTTGGAAATGTCAGACAGGGATCGGATAAGGGGACATTTCCCCATGTGGAAAGATGTCCGTCGCTATTTAAGCAAAACAAACGACGGCATCTTATATGTGTATTTATTGCTTCTTTTAACCCGTATTGGATTGGTGTTGGAACGAACATTACATTAGTCGCAGCCTGTATACTTGTGTTTGTGAATGTGTTGGGCGTGTCCTCCGCTATTCGTTAATTGTTTTGGACACGTTTGCGCTTCCAATACGACGTTCGCCGATTGTTCTCGCTTTAACTGGCGGAGGCCGGGCTCTCCGCTATACTCCTCCCCGATTCCCACAGGCTTACGCACAACCCATCGGGTGCGGGGTGCCGCTGCGATCCCTCACGCGGGATACTTCCCTGCTCAGTGCTTAGTGGTATGTTCAAAGGATCTGCTCCACGCAATGACCTTAGTGAGCCAGACGTTCCATCACCGATTGCTTGTATAAGCGACCGATAGGCAACTCGTGATCGCTGACTTTCACGGCCGTGGTTTGATATCCGGAGATCTTGTCCAGGGAGACGATATATGATCGGTGAATGCGAATAAATTTGTGCTCGGAAAGAAGATTTTCCATTGACGTAATGGTTTGTTTGACAAGTATAAACTTTCCATTGGTAAGAAAGACCTTAACATAATCTTTCCAGCTTTCGATGTACTCGATGTCGTTAATAAAAATCTTCTTCATCTCCCTGTCGACCTTAAGGTACACAAATCCTGATGGCTCGGGAAGTGGGGCGTCGGGCGCACGATCCGCCGCCCGCCCAATCATACGGTTCAGTTTTGTCACCGCTTTGAAGAACCTCTCAAATGAGACCGGTTTTACAAGGTAATCGACTGCATCAAGTTCAAAACCATCAACGGCGTATTCGCGGTAAGCGGTCACGAAGATGACTTTAGGCGGATGTGCGAGATTCCGCAGGAAATCAGTGCCAATAAGCCTTGGCATCTTGATGTCGAGGAAGATAACGTCAACCGTTTTTCGCTGTAGTACTTCAAGCGCCTCAATGGCATTTTTGCACTGCCCCACAATTTCAAGCCCCGTGATGGCCGATGCATACTTTGCCAGCACGTTAAGGGCAGGAGGCTCGTCATCGATCAGAAGGCAGCGGAGTTTCATGCGGGTACAGGTTGTGGTGAGGCAGATGATTCCACAAACGGCAGCTCGGGTGACGTATAGCCCAGGAGTGCAATCGTCATCGATACTACGAAGAAGGAACCCTCGTCACTCATTTTCAATTCGTGACTCTCAGGGTAAAGAAGGGCAAGTCGCTTCCTGACATTGTTGACACCGATCCCATGCTCATTGTGCGGCACGTATTCGTTCTTGCTGTTGGCAACTTTGCAACGAAGAATATTATTTCTCACAGAAATATCCACACTCAACCACGGATTGTCTATCTGTTCCGACGCCCCGTGCTTCAGGGCATTTTCGAGAAACGGTAAGATCAGCAATGGAGCAATCATCTTGTCCTTGACATCGCCAAATACAGTCCATGATATATCAATGCGGTCGCCATAGCGTTCTTTTTCCAGATCAAGATAATCCTTCATAATTCGAACTTCCTTTTCGAGAAGAACTTCGCCGACTTTGCAATCGTAGAGCATGTAACTCAGAAGTGATGACAGCTTTAAAACCATCTCCGGCGTCTTCGGCGAGTTTTCGAGGGAGTACGCGTAAATATTGTTGAGGGTGTTGAAAAGGAAGTGCGGATGTATCTGAGCCTTCAGCAACTGGAGTTCAGCAACAGCCTTTTCCTGCTGTGCCATCATGAAGTCGCGTTGCTTGATCGTCCAGAGCTTAAAGAGTTTGATGATGGTCGGACTGGCTGTTGAGATGATCATACATAAGTAGCTATGTACGCGCATTCCGCGCATGGATACTTCTTCAAACCCAAGCGCGTATTGCAGCGGTACGAATACATACGTGCGGAAAGCAAAATTGATATACAATCCCATTGCTCCCCATGCAAGAATCAACGCCAGGAAGAGCAGCACCTTTCCCTCAAGTAGCAGGCGCGGAACCGCCCAGTAAACAAGGGGATAGCTGTAGCATATGAATACAGGCAGCCAGAATACTTGATGCAGAAGAGTCCGGCCGAATGAATAGGGAGAATCCATAATCATCCAGAAAATCGCCCAAAGGGTAAGATGAACCGACCAGTACACAACGTGTCGAAGTATCCGGTAACGGGGCGAGAAGATGAAGTCGTTGTACAGAAAAGCGTTCATGAGTGCTGCCTGTTACGAAGTTATGGCATCCCTGGTTCCTGACGATTATGTGAAGATCGTAAAAAGACTAACAACATGTTTTGGCGATGAACGACAACTTTTCCTCTTCGACTGCTTTTGTCGGCATGTATCAGGTGCCCGTCTTCGAAATGATCCCTTCGGCTTTTAAAGAAAACCAGTGAAAAAGTCTCCCGTTCCTTGGAACATCAAACAACTTACTATCACACATTATGAAACCAACGTCAACTTTATCGGCCTCGGAAATGGTTTCCGCTGCCAGAAAAGGAATCGAGAATCTCTCGCCAACGAAAGCTTACGAGGAAATGATCCGTGGGGAAGCTACCCTTATTGATGTTCGCGAGCCACACGAATATGAGCGTGAGAAAATCGCGGGTGCCATCAATGCCCCAAGAGGAATGCTCGAGTTTTATGCAGACCCCGCGACGCCTTACTACAGATCTGAGTTTGCCTCGGATACCAGACTGATTATATGCTGTGCATCGGGCGGACGCTCTGCACTTGCTGCACAAACCTTAAGCAACATGGGGTACATGAGAACAGCTCATGTCGATGGCGGCATCTCCGCCTGGAAAGCCGCCAATCTTCCCACAGTGGACTTTGCCCGTTTTGAAAATTCTGTCCAGGAACAAAATAATTAATCACACTTTATTCAATTTAATCATGACAAAAACGTCCCT
>JAEZGH010000029.1 GCA_023417065.1 Bacteroidota bacterium | reverse complement strand
GTATCATCCGATTCAGTCGCGGCGTTGAGCAGGGGGCAACCGCCTGCTATGGGCGGATTGGTTATATAGGAACTGAAGAATGAAAAAATACCGCGCAGTTTTAGCCCGGCCGAAGGCTGCCCTTTTATAACTGAACGCACTTTTTCCATGAGCCTGCCCGACAGATATTGAAGCGATCTGTTTTCCAATTCGTCTTTGCTACCAAAATGCCGATAGATCGCGCCTTTAGTCAACCCGGTTGCAACAGTGATGTCACTCAGGGACGTGGCTTTGTAGCCCTGGGTATTGAACAAGACGCCTGCGCTTTCAAGGATTTTTTCTTTTGTGACTTCGGGTTCACGCATGGGCAAAGATACCGATCGGTATCTAATATACAAAACGTATCCTCTTATTTTATATTCATTTGTTCGGCTCCACAACGGGGATATGATCGGACTTTAGGGTTCGGCGGTCCGTACGGTTATTGAATTGTGAACGATGACGAACTGTACCCTGCGAATATTCCCAAACCGTTCTTAACATTTGTGGAGACCTCTACAGGTTGCGCAAACGGATCTTCCCGGATGTCATCCTGAAGGTTTTTTTCAATAAAGTAATCGTAATAATCTTCGCTTACCGAAAACAAGACAATGATCACACTTTCAGTTATACCGAGATTCGAATCAGACTTTATCCGTAAACGAACGAAATGTTCCTTTCCATTGAAAAGGTTGTCATTAAACAATGTAGTCAGTCTACTTGATTGATTGTTCTGAAGCGCCGGGTCAATGGGCTCAAATGCAACATCTTCTACGAATCTTAATGTATCTGACTCATTCACCTGAAATTTTTTTCTTATCATTCTGATGGCGTATAAATTTTTCTCTGTCTTCGGATCTTCGAACAAAATGTTTACTTCGACACCCAAACCGTCCGATCCAACCTGGGAGGAATCGGTTTGAACGGAAGCAATTTGCACAGGTTCGGGAACATTACTTGACGCTGTAACCATACCGAATGCTGTTTCTACCAGAATGGTATACCGGCCCCCGATGGTGGGTTTTAGAGAACCCCGATAGCGAAATCGAAACAGATGATCGTACGAAGGCATAAGTGTATCAATTATTTGACCGTCAGCATCAGCGATTACGACTCTTGCATTTTCGATCGGCTCAAACGACGTTTGTGTTTCAGCCAGGATTGATCGGCTTTTAGTAAGTCGTACTGTCCATGTGCTGTCATTGGTAAAAAGAGAATTTACAACTATTTGAGGCTTGTACATCATGTCATTAACTTCGAGCACATTCGTACAGGCACTCAGAGTATACAGAAGATACAGATTTATAAATATTCGCATTTTAGAGAAACTTGAATGTGTACGTGGCAAAAGGCAAGATTGGAAAGAGCGAATACTCCACGAACCTAAGTTGACTCTTGTCGTTCATCCCAAGATCAATAAAAAACGGGTTCAGTCGATTATAAGCATTGTACACGCCGACGGTCCATTTCCGTTCACCCCAACTTTTCTTCTTAATCCAACTGAAACTCAGATCCAGTCGGTGATAGCTTTTCATACGATAAGAGTTCCGGCCGCCATAGGTGATGACATTAGATCCATTGAAATATCTGTCGTCGAAGTTGTTAGATGCGCCTTCGTACGTTGCGATAGGCAATGAGATTGCGTTGCCTGTTCCGAATACCCACACCGCGGACAATCTTCGATGGTTGGTAAAAGATTGTGTAACCGCAAGACTAATATCATGTCGCCGGTCGTACTTGTATGGGAACTTTCGCCCTGAATTAAGGTCGTCGAACTGTCTGAAAGCTTTAGATAACGTGTAGCCGATCCACCCCGTCAGAGCGCCGGTCTTTTTTTGAAGCAGAAATTCGGTACCATAACTTTTGCCAGTTCCATTAGTCACTACTTTATCCTGCCAGTCACCCTCAGTGTTCAGGTAGCTGGCGCCATCTTTATATTCAATCAGATTAGTCATCGTTTTATAATATCCCTCAACACTGAACTCAACCATCGACAAATAGGTCTTCGCGAAGCCCAGTGCGATCTGCTCAGCCTGTTGCGGTTTGATTTGTCGAGTGGAAGAAACCCACAGATCGGTTGGTAGCCCGATTCCTGCATTAGTCAGGAGATGTATGAATTGGGTCATGCTAGAGAAAGAAGTTTTTAACGCAAGATCTTCCGTTATGAGGTATCGTAATGATATTCGCGGCTGAATTGAATGGTAAATTTTTCCCATGACGGAGAATGCCGATCCATGGATTCCGATATTGCTCTTCAGACTTGTGGATATATTCCAGTCATCTTCCACATAAGCTGTCAGCTCATATGATTCCACGGATGTTTCCCCCGAGATGTAATCATTTATTTCACTAGATCTGTAAGTATAAACCCCTGGTGAAAATTTGTGATTGATGCCGCCGACACCAAAACGCAGATAATGATTGTCTCCTTGTACAAATTCGAAGTCTATTTTTGCGCCCCAATCCCGAATACCGGATGTGTACACGTTGCCATAGAACAAGTCTTCCGACAAATCAACTGATGTTTTCTGCTCCTCATACTTCCTGGAAATGCTGAAACGGTAGCGGCTATAGGTTGCTGTCACGTTGCCGAATAGCCTTGGGTTGAAAACATGATTCCAACGTGCCGCGACGATAGCATTGCCCCATGTCAGACCTGACCGATTGGTTGAACTGAATTTCGCATCAGGATCAGAAAAGGTTGTTTTTTCAACGGCGTAACCTTTGTCATCACCATAATAAGTACTCAGGTGGAGTCGACTCCTTTGATTGAGGATGTAATTCATCTTAAAATTAAGGTCATAGAAGTAATATCCCCGGTCACCACCAGTTTGTTTTCGAATTCGGGGACGCGCGAGTACATCGAGATAGGTCCTTCTGGCAGAAAGTATAAATGAAGATGTCTCCTTCTCGATGGGTGCCTCAACCGTGATGTTTGAAGATATAAGTCCAATGGATCCTTCGGCTCTCGCGGCTTTGTTGTTGCCTTCCTTCATGTGAATATCGACGACGGACGAAAGGCGCCCGCCATAGCGTGCAGGGAATCCTCCCTTCGTAAGTTCAACATGGTTGATCGCATTGGTGTTGAAGATTGAAAAGAAACCGAAGAGATGAGAAGCGTTGTAGACCGGGACACCATCTAATAATATCAGATTTTGATCAGGGCCACCACCACGCACGTAAAGTCCATTGCTGCCCTCGTACCCAGACTGCACACCCGGTGTTAGTTGTAATATTTTCAGGATGTCAGTTTCTCCAAGAAGAACAGGCAACGCTGTCACTTGTTCCAAAGGAACGTTAAAAGTGCTCATTCTTGACGATTGATGGATAACGTCAGTCCTGCTTCCTATTAGCTCCAGTTCTTCAAGCATGGCTCCATTTAGTCCGATATTCAAAACTGTATCTTTTCGCAGATAGAATTTCGAGACATGCCTTTGATACCCAACAAAGCTAAAGGTTAGCGAAACGGAATCTTCAGACAGCGTGAGGCTATAGTATCCGTGGGTATTCGCGATACTGCCTGAGGAGGTACGGTGATTTACGACCGTTGCCCCAATAAGTACTTCTCCACTCTGTTCATCTTTAATGTACCCCGATATTGTATATTTCTGGGCTATGACAAAAAGTGGCGCCAGGTTTATGAGAAAGAGAAGTTTCAGGTATCGCATTGTTCGGTTGGTTTTACAAAGGTAACGGATTACAAACGCGAGTATTTATGTATCATCTAAAAAAAAAAGCGCCCATTGAAAGACGCTTTTTTCATACTCTAGGCAATACGATTGGCAATTTTGTCAATGACAATCAAGAACCACCCAATTATCCCCCGTGCCTCTTGAGTTCGCTTCCAGATGGATTTGCGTGAATTGGATGGTAGGTCGCAGAAGCATGGGGGGAATTGCGCACAGGCACATTTTGCAATTGGAAGTCATACAAAACGAGATTAAGCACCCGCAATTGCTCATTCACTGTAACAGCTACTTTGAATAATACGAACTATTCTTTTTCGCTCACGAGTGCTTGATCTTTCAAGTCAGATCAACCCTTATTTATGAGGTTAATCCTAGGGAACCTGCGAATAATTGATCGTCGAGGATTAATAATGTTTGCGACGATTTGAGAAATGAAGTCAAATCGAATTTCCAGCTCCCTCATAGTATGTTAGTCGCTCAACGGGCTAACTCCAGGGCTTCCGCGACTGTAGCCAAAAGTACCGCTTCTTTCCGCGTTGAAGCCTTTAAAGTTGGGCATTCATAAACAATAAAAGGCGTCCACATTAATCCAGCATCACCTTCGGAATACGAAAAGAATTTGCCCGTTCCGAGCTCGGCGATAGTCTGATGATGGACGTTGCGTCCTGAAAATATTATCAAGGTTCCGTTTTTGAGTATCGACAGCTACATCTATACGGGATCTTCGCACGTTGCCAGCCCGATCCGCCGCACTTACAACCGGACGCCCCGGCACCTCGCGGATATGTGTGGACGTCGTTAAGGTCTTCGACAGGGCTACTACAGGACTTGCTGTCCAAAGGAATGAAAAAGGAGTATCGGAGCTTTCTAAAAGCATGGATCGTCCAGTCAGGCATTCTTTTAATGGACTATCATTGCTTTGCTATTGCTTGAGGTATGCTATGCGCATATAGCGCTAATCCAGTCCTGTCGAGGCCCTCAGAAGTCCTCCTGCCTTCTGACCCAAGGGAGGCACAGGCGCTGAAGCCGTGATCCGGATCCGAGCGCCAAACCAGACGACCATGGATTGAAATTCTCTGGGTTGGCGAAAACCCTCTGTCTCGTTTGAAACCGTATGGCTTGCCTGCATTGCATATCCGAAGGCGGGATGCTTAATATTGAGAGGGGAGTGAGAAAAAGGAAAGTGATTGGAGCCGAGAAAGGAATTTGAACCCTTGACCTTCACGCTGAGGCGGGATGCTCTAACGCTGATAGGGGAAATACAAGAGCCGAGAAAGGGATTTGAACCCTCGACCTGCTGATTACGAATCAGCTGCTCTACCGCTGAGCTATCTCGGCTTACGGGCCAAATTTAGAAGGAGGAAAACCAAAACCAAAGCCTTAAGTCGTTTGGATGTGGCGGCATTCTATTAACTTTCGCCGTGCTTTCGAAGAAATGTA
>JAEZGH010000016.1 GCA_023417065.1 Bacteroidota bacterium | reverse complement strand
AAAACGAAAAAAATAAACAGGAACATAAATACACGATTATGAGCATCATCCGTTATAACACAGGCGTGAACCACTTCGCGCCAACTGCATTCAGCACTTTGATTGACCGGTTCTTCAATGAATCGCTTACCCGTGGGGGTGGCTCGCAGTATTCATTTGTGCCGAAAGTCGACATCATTGAACGCGACAAGTCTTTTGAAATTCAGTTCGTAGTTCCCGGAATGAAGAAGGAGGATTTTAAGATTGACTTAAACGAGAATGTTCTCACAGTAAGCGGCGAACGTAAATTCGTCGGCGAGAAGAAGGAGAACCATTACCTGTCGATCGAAAGTCAGTATGGTACGTTCCGTCGCTCGTTCTCACTCCCTGAGAATACCGATTTGGACCAAATTAGCGCGACATACGTGAACGGAATCCTGGAAGTCTCTGTTCCGAAAAATGAAAAGAAAGCGGTGAAGACTTCCATCAGAATCGATTAAGTAAAACATAGAATAGGTAGGTTTAGGTTAGGTTGAAAGCGCTTTCCATTGTGAAAGCGCTTTTTTTTTGTCTGATGAATCATTAACTGGCCGGAATATTTCGCCTTCATAAAGAAGCTTTCGCTTTGGACGCCAATAGAAATATTTTCTTTCGTAAGAAAGCGCTATCTTACTGTAGCATCAAATTTTAGGGGTACCCTTAAAGGGTAATGGTATGAAGCGGACAATATTTATTCTGATTGTAGTTTTCGCAGCCTGTATCGGAGGAATCTTCGGTTCGATGGTTACGCTGCGTTTCTTCGACGTTTCCGGCCCGGCCTACACGTCCATCGATGAACATCAAAGAAGTGTCCTCACTTCTACCCGTTACGACAGCAATTACTACGTCCCCAAAGAACTCAACTTCCTCGAAACCTCGCGGCAGGTAATCCCCGCTGTAGTACATATACGAACCTCTTACGGCCCCGGTGACTTCAGTTTGAATCCTCTGGAATCATTCTTCGATATGCCATCGCGGTCGTCCGGGAGTGGCGTTATCATATCTGATGATGGCTTTATCGTCACGAATAATCACGTGATCGAAGATGCCAGCAACATTGAAGTGATCATGAGCAATAACCAGCGCTTCTTCGCGAAACTCGTGGGGACAGATCCCACCACAGATCTTGCGCTGCTGAAAATTCGTGCAAAAAATTTACCGTTTGTGGGATATGGAGACTCAGACCGGATCACACCCGGGGAATGGGTTCTCGCCGTTGGAAATCCTTTCGATTTGAATTCGACAGTCACCGCAGGTATCGTAAGTGCCAAAGCGCGGAACATCGGTATTCTTCGCGATCGCAACGGGCTTCAGGTTGAATCATTCATTCAGACAGATGCTGCTGTAAATCCAGGTAACAGTGGTGGAGCGCTTGTTAACCTGAAAGGCGAATTGATAGGCATAAATACCGCTATTGCTACCTCTTCCGGTAGTTATCAGGGATATTCATTTGCAATTCCGGTAAGTCTCGTCAGAAAAATCATGGACGATCTGCTGGAATTCGGCGCCGTTCAACGGGGACTGCTTGGCATCCAGATCACGGACCTGAATGCCGCTATTGCGGAGCAGTTGAGCATCAATACAACGCAGGGGGTACTCATCAACCGCGTGAACGAGCGCAGCGCTGCAGCAGATGCAGGGCTGCGGCCGAAAGATGTGATCATAGGCATCAATGAACATCCTGTTCGTTCTGTCTCGGAACTTCAGGAACACGTAGCGCGCAACCGGCCTGGTGCAGAGATACTGGTTGACTTTTTACGAGGGGGTGAGCCTCAACAAATGAAGGTCACGCTGAAAAACAGTGAAGGCACCGTGGCAATATCCAAGCGCGAAATTGATTTCATGCTTAATGGTGCAGAAGTTGAAGATGTTCAGTTTAAGGAACTGGCGGACCTTCAACTTGAAGGCGGTGTACGCATCAAGGATGTCAAAGAAGGAAACTGGAAAAAAGCCGGCATCAAAAAAGATTTCATCATTAGTCATATCGACAAAATCCCCGTCACCAATGTTGAAGACCTCAATCAGATACTGGCCTTCAAGAAGGGTGGTATTCTCGTGGAAGGTTATTACAAAGACGGAAAGAAAGCCGTGTACGGGCTCGAGTGGCAATAGCATATGCCATCAGCAGCGGCCTGTTTTGCACTGACGCTAAAATACCTTTGGTGGAAGCCGAAATTCCTTAGTTTTGCAGGGCATTACTGCATTTGCTCATGATAAAAAAATTCGGCATAACAGAAGCGTTACTTGATCTTGGTTTACAGAAAAAGAACGCTGGTTCATCCAAAGGGGCCCAGTGGCACAAATCCACAACACAAAATATTGATTCGCATTCGCCTGTTGATGGAAAACTTATCGGCAGTGTATACGCAACATCTGAGGATGCCTATGAGCGTATTGTAGATCAGGCGCAGCAGGCGTTCCGTGAGTGGCGCAAGTGGCCGGCACCAAAGCGTGGGGAAGTAGTCCGGCAAATCGGAGACGCACTGCGTAAGAAGAAAGAATCGCTCGGGAAGCTCGTATCCTACGAGATGGGGAAATCCTATCAGGAGGGCCTCGGTGAAGTTCAGGAAATGATCGACATCTGCGACTTTGCGGTTGGGTTGTCGCGTCAGCTTTATGGCCTTACCATGCACAGTGAGCGCCCCAGCCATCGCATGTACGAGCAGTGGCATCCACTCGGCATCGTGGGGATTATCTCTGCGTTCAATTTTCCGGTAGCTGTATGGTCGTGGAATTCGATGATTGCCTGGATATGCGGGGATGTTTGCATCTGGAAACCTTCAGAAAAAACGCCTCTTTGTGCAGTAGCTTGTCAAAAAATCGTCGAATCAGTGTTCGCCCGCAACGGTGTACCTGAAGGAGTATCTTGCCTTATTAACGGTGACTACAAAGCTGGGCAGTGGCTTGCAAAGGATGAGCGTGTACCACTCATTTCGGCCACTGGCTCAACGCGCATGGGTAAGGCTGTAGCGCAATCCGTCAGCCAGCGCCTTGGAAAATCATTACTCGAGCTTGGTGGCAACAATGCCATTATTATCACTGAACATGCTGACCTCGATATGGCTATTCGCGGGGCTGTATTTGGCGCTGTGGGCACAGCCGGGCAAAGATGCACGACTACCCGAAGATTGATCATACACGAGAGTATTTACGAAGACGTCAAACAACGTTTAAGCAACGCATACAGCCAGCTCCAGATTGGCAATCCGCTTGACCCGGCTAATCACGTGGGGCCGCTTATAGACACATCGGCCGTGAAGGCTTATCAGAGTGCACTGCGGAAGATTCGTCAGGAAGGCGGGACTTTCGTGGTCAAGGGCGGCGTGCTTGAGGGCAAAGAATACAAATCCGGATGTTATGTGAAGCCGGCAATCGCTGAAGTACTGCCTGACTATGAGATTGTGCAGCAGGAAACTTTTGCGCCCATCCTTTACCTGATCCGCTACAAGACCCTGGATGAGGCAATTGAGATTCAGAATGGCGTTAAACAGGGATTGTCGTCAGCGATAATGACAACCAATATGCGGGAAATGGAAGTATTTCTTTCGCAGGAAGGTTCGGATTGTGGTATTGCAAATGTCAACATCGGCACTTCCGGAGCGGAAATCGGTGGGGCATTTGGAGGCGAGAAAGAAACCGGAGGTGGCCGTGAGTCAGGATCTGACGCGTGGAAAATGTATATGCGACGCCAGACAAATACCATAAATTATGGTTCGACACTCCCTCTGGCCCAGGGAATAAAATTTCATGTGTAGGTGAAGTTTGGAAATCACGTGCAAAGACTTATTTTTAATTGCAAAAGACTGAAATCAATATTATGACCGGAAAGAAATACCGTACCGTTATGCTCATTGATGATAATGAGATCGACAACCTCATTAATCAGAAGATGATCGAAGCGGCTTCCATTACAGACAACATCTACACACACACGGGAGCTAAAAGTGCGATTGAGTTCCTGAAGAACATGGAAAAGCTCGACGTGGCGGAGCAGGTTCTGCCTGATGTGATCTTCCTGGATATTGACATGCCGTTAATGGACGGTTTTCAATTCCTCGATGAATTTGAAAAGCTCTCGAATATTGCAAAGAAGAAATGCAAGATCGTCATGCTGACTTCCTCGATTAACCCGCAGGATTTCAACCGTTCCAAGAAGTACGAGAATGTTAAGCTTTACTTGAACAAGCCGCTCTCACACGAGAGTATTGTCAAATTGGAACTCTAATACCGGCATTCTGACCCATTAAGCCATAAAAAAGGGCATCCCGTGTATCACAGGATGCCCTTTCTGCTATCTAAGGCTTTGTCAGAACTCAGTCAGCATCGACACAAACTTGTCGTCGAGCTTGATGAGTCTGGTAGGAGCGAAGTAGTTTACGTTGATCGTGCTCAGCCGGGGGATGACAGCAGAGATCTTCTTGGCTTTTTCCTTCTTGGCTTCGCTGGTAGCGATCTTGAGAATCTTGAGGAACAACTGGATGTTCTCGCAACTGTCTTTCCCGAACAGGCGAATCTGACGCTGAATACTGTTGGAGAGCTGGTTGAAGAGCTCAAAGTCTCGCATCAGAGTGTACTGAAGTGCGAGCAATGTCTTGATTTCCAGCTGTGCATACGGGTATTTCTTCAGGCTCACGTCGTTGAGCAGGCCGTTGATGAGTTTTGCGGCTTCATCGAACTTACCGATGTAGTAGGACGACAGCGCTCTGTATACGACGTAGATGATGTGCTTGGGAACATCGTGCATGTCCACTTCATAGTCGAGGAAGATGCTTTCGTTCTCGGCGTAAAGCTCTGCTTCAGTACCTGTTCTGAGATGGCGTTCGATCTTGGAGATCAGGAACTGCGAAGGGAAGGTGAATGTGCTGTAGTTTACCATGAGGTTCGCGCAGGCGTCGTTCACTTCTTCGTAGTATTTCTCAGCCTGGCGGTAAACCTTGTAGTGGTTGTAGTATTCCAGCTTCAGGAATTCGAATACCAGGTTCAGGTGGTAGTAGATGGCATCGAGGTGGTAGCTTTCGAATATCTTTTGAACCTTGTCGAAGATGTCTTCTATCGACTCGCCGTCCTGCTGCATATTATCATCCACCTCTACGAAGAGCCGGTGGAAGATATACATACAGCTGTGGTAGACGTAAAGTCGGTGGGATTCATAAAGTTTCCCCACGTTTTGCATCTCTTTCATGAGCAGGCTCAGGCCGAGCTTTTCAACTTCTCCGCCGTTGAGCATGTAGTCGCCGTATTTCTTGAAGTAGTCAGCGAGAAGGTCTTCAGCCTTGTCTACGGCCAGCATGTACGCCACGTGCCGGTTATAGAGCTGTGAATACTGGAAATAGTCGGGGGAGTTGATGTTGAGTTTCTTGAGGGATTTATAGATCACGGTAAGCTCGTTGGCCAGGTCGTAATCCAGAAGTTCTTTTTCGAGTTTCTTGAGCGTAGCAATTGAGATTGCCCTTTTCTTGGTAAACAGAACTTCATTGATGTTGGCAACTTTCCGAAGGACATCGGTTCTCGGGCTTTCCAACTGACCCATCAGGAATTCCTCGATCTTGAGGTTCAGCCGCGAACGAAGGGTGTAGTAGGCGTTGGCGTTGACGTCGAGTTCCGTCATTATTTTGTTATCTGAAAGCTGCCGTTCCCGTAGGGATTTGAGCAGGTAGGCAGATTTCTCTGCATTGCTTTCGATTAACGAATCATAAATTGCCTTGAAATCTTTTTCAGAAAGTTGTTTAATGATATTCTTAAGCTTTGCCATGAGAGAGTGTTAAACAAACGGAAAATTTACAAAATTTATTACATCATCCAACACCAGCAGGTCGTTAAGGCAATAAATCTTAAAACCGATCTTTGTAGTTTTACAGGCTGCAAATATAGGATCAGACATTGTTTCGAAAAGTCATATCAGTTCTTGTTGTTCTAATAATTCCGGTTTTGTGTTCCGCACAAACCACCCGGGAAAAAAATGCGCTGAAAGACCTGGCTAAAGGCCGGTGGAGTAAAGCCCTTCAGGCTGTTCACAAATCGCTTCGTAAAGACAGTACCAATGTAGCGGCTTTTTATGTCTTGAGCCAATATTATTTTCAGTCGGAGAATCCCGATTATGATCTCGATTCTGCCTACCGTTACGCCGAAAAAGCCCGCGAGTACTGGGCCGCCGATTCAACTGGACGCCACCGGATGAGATGGAGTCGCCTGCCGCTGGATAGCCTCGAACTGGTGAGCCTCAGAGAAGCCGTTGAGCACAAGGCATTTGAAGAGACACTTCGCCAGGACCGGGAAGAAAGCTACGTGCGCTACATTGAGGCTTATCCATACTCGGCCGACAAAGTGGCTGCGATCTCCAGGCGGAATGCTGTAGCCTTCCAGAAGGCCCTGGACGAAAATCATTATCAAGCCTTTAATGACTTCATTGACAAATATCCTGATGCCGAGCAGGTACCAGCAGCACGGGAAAAGTATGAGCAACTGCTCTTCGAATACTTTACCCGCGATCAGCGGCTCGAAAGCTTCGAGCTCTTCCTGCGCGATCACCCAACGACACCCTACCGCGTTCAGGCCGAGCGCAGCATCTTCCAGATCCTGACGGCGTCAGGGGAGCCCGCCACATTTATTGACTT
>JAEZGH010000015.1 GCA_023417065.1 Bacteroidota bacterium | reverse complement strand
TCGTTACAAAGAAGCATCGACAATCCGAAAAGTAAGATCTGTTTCTGGTGCTCATAGTAGCTAACGGTTTTTATGTCAATAAACGTCTCTATCAATGCGTTTCGGCCATCCAGGTGTTACCACCTGGATGCAGAAACGGTGTAGTGTTTTCCTCCCTCCAGGTGTTATCACCTGGATGCAGAAACAAATTACACGGAAAATCATTCTTCTGTGGCATACCTGAACACGTTTTTGGAGGTCATTGACATTCAGTCAATAGTAACAGCACTGAGTCATTGCGCAGGGATTTGCAGAAACGGAGTAGTATTTTCCTCCCTCCAGGTGAAAACACCTGAAGGGCCGGAAAACATTGTGTTCGGTCAAATAAAAATTAAAATGATACATGGGAGAAGTGTTTTTACAACTGATCATGCGGGTTCTGAATAACTACCTCATCTTCCGATCTGGCATTTCCCTGCATCTGAATGCCCGCTTTAAAAAAAATCGGTAACTTATGACCATCTTGCACATTTACTCATGACTAAAAAATTCTGGATAACAGCCCTCATGTTTGGCCTGCCGTGGACCGTGATCATGGTGGTTTATTTTTCGATTGCCAAGGGGGGCATAACCGTGAACACTCTTGGCATAACAGTGGCCGCGGGACTCGCAGGAGGGCTCGCTTTTGCAGGGCTTATGCAGTTCCTCGCAAAGAGCCTTTCGGGATCCATCGTTATTGAGACCGCAGAGGGTGAAAACATCATCAAATCAGGTGGTGCAAATCATTTTGTGGAAAAGGAAGGCGTAGGAGGGAAACTGGTGCTGACTGATCAACGGCTGATTTTTAAGTCACACAAGTACAATGTACACAAGCATCAGCAGACCATAGATTTGAATAGAATAACGGGCATAGAGGTGGTCCGAACGTTCGGGATCCTCGAAAACGGTCTGATACTTGAACTGCGAAACGGTGAGAAACATAAGTTCATCGTTGACGATCCCAGGGATTGGCTGGAGCAGATTAAAGGGCAGCAGCGCCAGATTGTGTATGCCGATTGACTTAGCTGATGTTGATGCAGACATTTTAAGAAGACTTGATGGTAATGCAGTTCGTGATTTTGGCTTTCTTCATGGTGGGTTCACCCGTGGAAGCAGCTACTCCGCAAGAGCCGGATATTCTTATTTGGGAGAAAGATACCATCAATTTATATACATACCCATTGGAGGGATTTCTAAAAGACCGGGCTGCCATCAAGGAAAGGTTGAATAATAGGGATTGCTTGTCAACCGCGTGTTGGAGAAATTACCTTGGAACGTGGCAAATCATTAACGATAAGCTTTGTCTTAAAGAACTTAGGGATCCATGCACGAGGGAGACGATCCGACTGACTAACATATT
Source organism: Bacteroidota bacterium (assembly GCA_023417065.1). Lineage (GTDB taxonomy): Bacteria > Bacteroidota > Bacteroidia > Cytophagales > Cyclobacteriaceae > Ohtaekwangia. The sequence continues at coordinate 25,285 of JAEZGH010000015.1, read as the reverse complement.
TGAAGAAGAAATGTTTGTCAATGACGTCGTCGTTGCCACCTGGTTTACCGGCTGCATCAAGGCAGATTTTGGAAAACCACTTGGTTTCTCTCAAGAGAAGTTCAGAATGGTTTACGAAAAAAGGATATCCATCTCGATTTCTGAAGGACACGTTTCCTCTGTTGAAGTCGTTCAAAGTGAGGAATCTGATTGAATAAAGGGAGAAATAGAGGCCGCATTATGAAGTTATCTGACAGTCGGGCAAGGATTGTTTTTGTTATGTGTACAGCGATCATTGCAGCGCTTGCATTTGCGATTACCATGTTGGTAACTCTGGATTATTCTACTCTCCACGGGAAAGCGGTAGCGGCTTCGCTATCGGCATTGCTCTTGACCTTGAAACGATATTAGTGATGGGCATGCAGTGTTTAGGGGCGATGACTATTGCGTGGTTCATCGAACCCAGGGTAATCAATGCGTTAAAGCAGTTGGAAAGTCCCATGTTGGTAGGTATCAAGGCTTTCCTGGTATGTTGGACCCTTCCATGGTTCTTTTTGAGTATAGTCCGAATTTCTCTTACGGCATCTGGGCGAGATTGGGTGATGGATATCTTGCTCGCAATTGTTCCTGCGATCGCTGCAGGACCGCCTGTTTCGTATCTGCTAGTGAGTAAATGTGCAATTAAATAACACCTCTTCGACTTTATGGTAAGGACGCCTGAATAGCGTTAGGGATTGCCATTGCATTCTATGGAAAACCATTTTTTAGAAGCCTTATTCAAGGGTTGCTTCATCAATTAGGAATTCAATTCTTTTGGAAAGATTTCAATTTGCTTGCAGGCATTCCCGATTATCAGGGATTTGGATTGCGTTTCTGACGGTGTGGGCATCGCGTATAGATAGAACTCTTCGCCAAAGGCTATACGATACAGCACTGGCGATAATGCTGCCTTTTGTCACGTTAGCAGTGGTTAGTTGGTTAACGAGCCTTAGGCTAACCGTAGAATGTACGGCCTGCCTGATCCTAACGCGGTTAGGTAGTAAACCTCGATAGTATCTTCAAAACGACCCCAATGCGCCTGCGTGTTTGTGTCACGCACGCGCATTGGGTGAGGTCCAGCGGTTCAAGGCTTTACATCACGCATTAACACGCTCCAGTTTCCGCGTGCTAAAAAGCAATATCAGTCCGATTGCGCAGAACGCGGTTTCAATCATCAGCCATTGTGTGCCAAATGCACCCAAAGTTCCGTCGACATAGATGGTCATCAATCGCGAAATCGCATACGAACCCCAGAGGATGGCAAGGAATGTCAGCGCGAGCCTGCGGTTAGTGAAGGCCAGGTACGCGAGACTTATAACGATCGTCATTCCAACGCCGCCATAAACGCCGCGGATAGAGCTCATGGCATCTGTGTTGGTGAGGTCTACCTGCACGAGATCCATGACCTGCTGCGGACTAATAAACGCCATTACGCTAACGTAGAAGAAGCTCAGGACGGATAATCCGATGAAGGTGAGGGAGAAGAATTTTAGGGTTTTCATGGGCAATTGTTTTTGTTTACAAGGCAAAAGTATCCGGCGGGGACGAGGGAAAAATTGACGGGAGTCAAGATTTGGGTTGCCGGTTGCCTGTTTGCCACTTGGCCAGTTACCGGTCGCCGGTTCCCGGATATTTTTTGCAACTTTTCATCAGCTTCAGATGCCCCACGAAGGAAAACCGAAACGAGCGGGTAATAATCGGGAAAGTCAGGGAAGAGTAAAGGAAGAGTGGAGAAAGAGTGGAGAAAGAGTGGAGAAAGAGGATAAGATCCAATAACGACGTACTGGCATCGACCGCGCCACTCTCAAGCCCAAACTGCCGCTTTATAAGGCATACGCGCTTACAAGTTGCCAGCTTGCCGGCAGACTGGAGGTTCAAGGTTCAAGTTGAGGCGTGGTCAGAATGGAACCGTGAACCTGAAATTTGCCCCTTTCCTCCACGAAGCGCTGCACTTCGAAATGACCAGCTGCCTTCAATCAGAAACAAAAACCAGAAATCCATCCACGATTCTCCTACGCAATTCATTGATTGAGCTACCTCTGCCAATTCACACCAGGCCAATTTTGTTGTATCAAGTAACAACAAAACCCAGGAAACATGAATACAAAGAAAGTATGGTTTGTAACAGGAACTTCAAAGGGGCTGGGGCTCGCATTGGTTAAGAAACTCCTGTCCAATGGATATCGCGTGGCCGCAACGTCCAGGAATCTGGCGTCGCTGGAAAAAGAAATCGGACACCCCTCAGATTCGTTTCTGCCTCTTGCCGTGAATGTTGTCGACAATGAAGATGCGAAAACGGCAATCGAACAATGCGTCAGCCACTTCGGTCGGATCGATGTGGTCGTAAACAACGCCGGCTATGGACTGATTGGTACATTGGAAGAGGTAACGCCTGCAGAGGCGTATGAAAACTATGCGGTGAATGTTTTCGGTCCGTTGAACATTATCCGTAATGTCGCCCCATACCTTCGTGGGCAGCAGTCAGGACACATTATCAACATCTCGTCAGTGGGAGGATATTCAGGTGGATTCGCCGGCTTCGGTATTTATTGTTCAACAAAGTTTGCCATGGCTGGATTTACAGAAGGGCTGGCTGCGGAGATGAAGGATTTCGGTGTGCATGTTACAGTGGTGTACCCCGGGTACTTCAGGACCAACTTTCTGCACGAGGGATCAATCCGACGCGCTGCAGCACCCATTGCTGCATATGCGAGTGCCCGCGCCGCGGAAACAACACATCTCACGACGATCAACGGACATCAGCCCAACGACCCCGAACGCGCGGCTGAAGTGCTTATTGCGCTAAGTGAACTTTCAAAACCACCAGTCCACCTGTTTCTCGGCAAAGACGCGTATGCCATCGCAAACGAGAAGTCCAATCACATCCGTCAGACGATGGCTGAGTATGAACATCTCGCAACGTCCACAACGTTTGCATCGACTCCTGCGCCGGAGATGCAACGCCAGGTTGGATAAAGAGAACCGAACCGAATAGACAAATATTAACTTATCGGAAATGAAAGCTGTAATGATAATCATATCGGCAGGCGCATTGTTTTTGCTGGCGGAAAAGCGTGCTACCAAGAGCAATAAGGTGATTGTTGAAGAAGCTTTTGAAAGGTGGGCATCCGGAGAAGGAAGCTTATTTGATCTCCTTGATGAACGTGTGGAATGGACGATAGCCGGATTCGGAAAGTTCTCCGGAACGTATTCTGGAAAGAATGATTTCATTGACAACGCTGTTGAGCCAATCATGGAAAAGCTGTCGACACCCATTCATCCCACGCTGATCAGCCTTGCCGCAGAAGGAGAGACGGTTTGGCTTCACTGGAAGGGCAGGGCGACAACGACAACGGGAGGCGTTTACACCAACGAATATGCGTGGAAGCTTCAGTTGAAGGACAATAAGATCACGAAAGCCGTAGCATTCCTTGATCTTTGTTCGCTGGAAAAATTGTTCATAAACGAACTAAAGAAAGATACGCAAACCACAATGGAAGAATCAAAAGCTTATATTGGTACGTGGGTTACGAAGGATGGGTACATCCGTCATGAATTGTTGACTGGTAATCGGTATGACGAGGCTCGCGGTGACCGCAAGAGCGCATATCAGGGGAGTTACAAGGTTACGGGAGACCACATCGATTACAAGGATGACACAGGGTTCACCGCAGACGGCGAATTTCGCGATGGCATCCTCTATCACGGCGGAATGGTGCTGTACAAAGAAGAAAATTGATCAGTATGGAAAGCGTATTTCACTTCAAGTCTATCGCAGATTTTCATACATTCTGCAATCTTCCGGGGCCTGACCATCCGTTGATCAGTCTTATTGATTATAGTAAAGTGGCCTACCCGGTTAATGAAAATGAATTGAAGTGGATTCAGCATTTTTATTCCATTGGACTAAAACGGAACGTTAATGCCAAGTTCAACTATGGTCAGCAGGAGTACGATTTTAGTTCGGGGGTGCTGACTTTCGTTTCGCCCTTGCAGTTTCTGAAAATTGAGATCAACCAGGATGTGGTTGTCGAGCCAACGGGTTGGCTGTTGCTGATTCATCCGGATTTCCTATGGAGTACTGCACTGGCGGGAAAGATCAAATCGTATGAGTTCTTTAAGTATGCCGTCAATGAGGCGCTTTTTCTTTCCGACAAGGAAGAAAAGACGATTGTGGATACTTTTCATAGCATAGAGAAGGAGTACAAGTCAAACATCGACAAGTTCAGTCAGGAGATTATTATCGCGCAATTGGAGATGTTGCTGATTTATTCAGAGCGATTCTATGAGCGGCAGTTCCAAACGCGGCGAAAGTCAAGTCATGAATTGCTGGAGCGTTTTGAACAGGTTTTGCTGACCTGGTTCAACAGTGAAATACCTATCGAGAAGGGACTGCCAACCGTAGGAATGATTGCGGAAGAACTGAATGTATCGCCGAATTACCTGGGTACGTTGTTGCGACTTCATACGAAGCAAAGTACCCAGCAGCATATTCAGAATAAACTGATTGACCTGGCCAAAGAACGACTGAGCACGACGTCTCTTTCTGTCAGTGAGATTGCCTATGAACTAGGTTTTTCGCATCCGCAGTCTTTCAGCAAGCTGTTCCGGGAGAAGACTAATTTTTCTCCCCTGGAGTTTCGCCAGTCGTTCAATTGATTAATGTGAAGCACACTTTAACCTTGAGCTTTGAGCCTTAAAACTTGAACCTGACATGACGCATCCTGTAAAACAAATCAGCATATCCATCGACAGACCGGTATCACGCGTATATGAGTATGCATCGAACCCGGAGAACTTTCCGAGGTGGGTAGCGTTTATCGAGTCAATAACGCTGCAAACGGATGGATCGTGGATTGCCGAATCAGATCTGGGCAACATCAATATCCGATTCACGCCAGAGAACAAATTCGGGATCATGGATCATTTGGTGACCTTGCCAGACGGATCAGCGGTCAACAACCCGATGCGTGTCGTGGAAAACGGAACGGGCAATGAACTTACGTTCACGCTCTTCTGGATGCCGGGGCGAACAGAAGAGGAGTTTGATCATGATGCTGAGCTTGTTGAAGCGGATTTGAAGAAGGTTAAAGAGTTGCTTGAAAGTGAATAAGGCAGGTGCAGGTTGCCGGTTTCCTGTTGCAGGTCTGGTTATTTCTCTCACAGATTTCATAGATCATACAGAAGATAAGCAGTATGCTTTGAGCCTGATTCCGGCCGTGAATATTATTCACTACATTGGACAATGAGAAGTAGAAGAAAAACAGGGAAAGGTTTTGTCGCGAGCGTTGATTTCTGAAATTTGATTTGCTGTTTTGCAAAGTATAGGGTTCGGAATCTGTTTTGGACTCCAAAGTTATGGCGACAAACGTTATCTCAATGAAATATATACTGTTCAACCTGCTGGCAATAGTCATTGCATCGACTGCATCATTTTGTCAGACTCCCATATCCGTATCAGAAAAGATGGTTCTCACCTGCAAAGTGTGGGGCTTCCTCAAATATTATCATCCCCAGGTAGCTGCGGGTAAGTTTAGCTGGGACGAGGAATTGTTTTCAATCCTGGAGGAAATAAAGCCTGTCGAGTCTAAGGAGGAATTGTCGGAAGTCTATCTGGAATGGCTTGAGCGGATAGGTCCTGTTGAAGTATGCGCGAAATGCAGTGAGAGAATCGAAGCTGATTATTTTGACAGGAACTTCAACCTTGACTGGATAAGGAATGCGAAGAACTTTACACGATACCTTTCGGAAAAATTGACATTCATAGAGCACAACCGCCATATCAGGACAAAGCATTACGCCAGGGCCAACGATCGGACAGGCAACGTAACGATTACCAACGAGGTGACGTATAACGATTTCGACTGGTCGAAAGAGGAAATGAGATTACTTACACTATTCCGGTACTGGAATATCGTTGAATATTTTTTCCCTTACAAGTATCAGACGGATACGCCGTGGGATGAAGTCCTGGTTCGAATGGTGCCCCGTTTTATGGATGCAGGAACGGAAGTGGACTTTCATCTGGCCATGCAGGAATTGGTGGTAAGCATTGATGACAGTCATGGCGTGTTCAATACACACTTGACAGGGCGGTATTCAGGTGAGTATTGGCTTCCTGTGTATTTTGAGGTCGTCGACAACAATGCTGTCATAACAGGATTCTTCAATGAGGAGCTTGCCGGGAGAAATGATCTGCAGATCGGCGATGTGATCGTTTCAGCTGATGGTCAGGCGGTCGAAACCATTTTCAATAGAATGAAGAAGTATCTGTCAGGATCCAATGAATCTCGCAAGCGTCGGTCTATGTATAACCCGATGTTCAATGGACAGACAAACTCGGTTACACTTGAGTTAATTCGGCAAGGTCAGAAGACTACAAGGACAATATCGCGTTACCTTTTTCGTGATTTCAGGTTTTCTCCGCCGACACCGACAGTGAAGTATAGAATCATTGAAGGTAACATTGGATACGTGGACATGGGAATCCTGACGACCGATGATGTCGCAGCAATGATGGAATCGTTAAATGACACTAGGGCAATTATATTTGATATAAGAAATTATCCCAAGGGTACCTTGTACGCCATAGCAGCGTATGTTTGTTCTAATGAAATGGACTTTGCCCGGTTCATCCGTCCTGACCTGAATTATCCAGGGAGGTTTGTGTGGTTTGAAGGGCAGCCTTGTGGGCGGAAAGGTGGCCCCAGTTATAAAGGAAAAATCGTGTTGCTGGTTGACGCAAAGTCGCAAAGTCACGCGGAGTTCACAATAATGGCCTTGCAGACAGCGAATGATGTGGTTACTATTGGCAGTCAGACTTCGGGCGCAGATGGAAATGTGAGTGTCATTGAATTCCCACAAGGACTAACCTCCAGAATTTCCGGACTCGGTGTTTTTTATCCCGACGGCACGGAAACCCAACGTAAGGGCGTAAAGATTGATATCGTCGTCGAGCGAACAGTAGCGGGTATTCGCGAGGGCCGTGACGAGGTGCTGGAAAGGGCGATTGAGTATGTGAGTAAAGAATCAAAGTGAAGCGTTCGGCGAATCCGGACCAAGTCAATCAGGAATCAGAAATGTTTTTTTTTAATGCCTTGAAACTTGAAATTTGAACCTCACTGGAATCAGGAATGTGAAATCAGAAATCAATCTCTTCGAGTTCTTCAACACGTTTCACGAAATAAGCGAATCGGATTATCAGCTATTAACTGACAACCTGAAGACGAGAACGTTCAAAAAAGGTGATCGCATCGTCGTTCAGGGGCAGGTGCAGCGGGAGCTGTATTTTGTGAAGAAGGGCGTGCAGATGTCGTTCTTCGATGCTGAAAAAAAGACACACGTCATTGCCTTTACATATCCGCCTGGGTTGTGTGCCGTCCCCGATTCGTTCCAGTTTCAGGTGCCGTCAAAGTGCTCCCTCACCTGTCTCACGGCAAGTGAGCTGGACTATATCACCTATGACGACCTGATGACACTGTTCGACGAGTCGCGCGAGCTTGAGCGTCTGTTCAGGAAGATCACAGAATTTGTCCTTGCAGGGATGATCAATCGTCATATTGAGCTCCACTCAAAGACAATGGAAGAGCGCTACAGGGCATTCTGCCAGCGCAGTCCCCATTTGCTGCAGCTGGTGCCGCACAAGTATATCGCTTCTTATCTGGGGATTGATCCCACGAACTTCAGCAAACTTTTTAATAGTGTGAGGATCTGACCTTGGTCTGCACCAAGATGGTTCTCAGTTTTCGTATGCTCCTTTGTGGCTATGAATATGGTAACGAAGAATCAGACAGGAGCGTTGAGGCAGGCCCCGCAGTGGCTGGACAAATCCGAATATCCTTTCACATCCAAATACATTGACACCGATGGCCATCGCATGCACTGCATTGATGAAGGTAATGGAGAAACTATTGTCTTTGTTCACGGTACGCCTTCATGGAGTTTTGACTTCCGGAATGTCATCAAAAGGTTGAAGTCTCGCTTTCGGTGCGTGGCTGTAGATCATATCGGTTTTGGGTTGTCTGACAAGCCGGAGCACTACGATTACTCGACACAAAATCACAGCCGGACATTCGAGCGATTTGTGCAGGAAAGGCAGTTGGACAATTTCACGCTTGTCGTTCACGATTTTGGCGGTCCTATCGCATTGAATTATGCAATCCGACATCCGGAGAAGATCCGGAATCTGGTTGTTCTGAACTCGTGGCTGTGGAGTAGTGCAGGGGAACCGGAATTCGAAAAGCTGAAGGGCGTGCTCAAGAGTCCGTTGCTGCCATTTCTTTATAGGTATCTGAATTTATCCGCAAGGTATGTTCTGCCAGGGTCGTTTGGTGACCACAAACTTCCGAGGCACATACTCACGCAATACACCAGGCCATTTGAAAACAAATCTCAGCGAAACGGAACGTTGGCATTTGCGAAGTCATTGTTGAATGATCAGGAATGGTTCGCAGAACTTTGGCAACAGCGTAAGATGATTTCCGATAAGCCTGCATTGTTTATCTGGGGGATGAAAGATCCGGCGATCAGTCCGAAGTATCTGGAGAAGTTCAGCAGGGCTTTTGCTAATTCAACGGTACTCAAACTGGAGCGGAGTGGTCATTTTCCTCAGGAGGAAGAACCTGAAGAGGTGGCTGAGGGGATTCTGAATTTTGTTTTGAAGCAATAGGTTCTCTCAGATACACAGATTGCGCGGAATGGGTTGCCGGTCACCAGTAACACACCGAACGGAGCAGGGTACTCAACTCTCTCACGCTCACTGTCACTCTCAACTCCAACTCACGCTGCCGTTTTCGAAGGCACGAACGTTCCGGTTGCCTCTTCCCGGTCGGGTGATTGATCTGCTATTGTTGATCAGAAATCCTTTATATCTTTCACATACAATTTTCCCGCCGACATTGCGACTGATAGTATACAAACCACCCGGCAATATGTTTACTGAAGTTGAAAATTATGAATAATGCATTAGCGCTGATCGGTTTGTTCGTGTTGACCTCCCTGGTCTTTTCATGTGATCCAAATGCGTCCAGTGATGTCATCTCATTGGAAACGTTTATCAGCGAATTGAAGTCGAATAAGTATGCGTCTCCCACTTTGCCGGCGTTTACAGCTCGTGATATCCCTGAGCTATTGGAATATAGGAATGCAACGGACCGCATCCTGAGTTTTCCACGGAATCCGGTTTCGTCGCTGCACGAGCAGGAGTGCTACCTGGGAATGCTTGTATTGTGGACGATTGAAGCTATCCGGACGGAATCTGTCACCAAAGATTCGTTTGTTGATCGTTTTCCGTCGCAGAATCCTGTTCTCGCCGTACGGGATGCCGATGTGCTGGAGCTGGCTGATGAGGCTTATTCTCATCGGGTTGCGGCGGATGCTTACTACACATGGTGGACGCAATACGCTATGGACGACTTCTCTGCGGCTAAAGGGATCGATCCGTTGGAAAACACAGCGGTTAAGTGGCATTGACATTTAGTATGACACGCGAACTTCCCATCGGCTATTATCTTAAGAAACTGGACAACCTTCTCACGGAAGGTATTAATAACATTCACGCGGAACTGGGCATAAATCGTCTGCAGTGGCAGGTGCTCAATTCGGTTGGTGAAGGAAAAGATGTTAATCGATCATCGGTCATTGCTATCCTGAAAGAGTTTAGTGGAGAGGATAATGTCGGAATTGCCATTGACGATTTGATTGATCGCGAAGTGTTGGCGGAGACTTCCTTATTAACGCTGACAGAAAAGGGGAGGGACTTGCATCAGCGGTGCGTCCAGATACAAAATGAGTTCCGGCAAAATGCCATGCAGGATATCCCGGAGAAAGATTATCTCAATGTGATGAGGACGTTGGAGAAAATGATAACGAATCTTGAGAGAATGGGGAAGGGTGATTGACAGTTGTTCCTGCCGGTTACCTGTTGCCGGTGTGTGAAAGCCTTGACTTGATATCTGAAACTTGAACCTCACTTGATATGAAACGTACCGTTGTCCTGTCTGTATGCCTTTTTGCCTGTGGCATCAGCCTTCATTCCCAATCGAATCCCGACTATGAAAAACTGTCGAAAGCATGTGAGCTGTGGGGATTGATCAGGTATTTCCATCCTGATAGTCCGGGAAGTGATTTGGATTCGGCATTCGCTGCGAATGTACCGGCGATGCTGAAAGCACATTCGGAAGAGGAATGGCGTACTGTGCTTAGCCGGTGGCTCACAACCCTGAATGATCCTGACACATATTTAGTGACGCAGGATCCACAAGATGCACCCGCAGAAATTTTATCTGCTGAATTTCAGGATGACCATGTTCTGGTAATAAAAATCAGCGGGTATACCATGTTCGACGACTATTACAAAATGATGGATTTTGTCAGGGAAGTAGGGCAAAAAATATCGGCTTCCGGTAAGGAGATAATTTTCGACCTCCGACAGAGTCCTCCGCTCCCGGAGAACTACCGAGGCTACCTTGGATTCTATTTTGACGGTCTGAACAGTGCTTTGTCGACAGCCGATGTACCACGGTTGAGGTATAAATACTATTCAGGATTCAAACCCGAGGCTGACGGGACCTCCGGCGGTTACACTATCAATGAGGTTCTGCGAAGCCACGTTGAGCAGGGCAGCTTTGAAAAGGCAAATCGCAAAGTAGCGTGGATTATCAACGAGCATTCGGAGCTGCCACTGGTCGCGTTGGCACAACAGGCATCTGGCGTGGGTTCGATTATCAGCACGTCCCCGGATATAAGTGGCAGAATCCCCTTATGGGATACTTTCAATTTTTCGGAGACGCTTTTGGTGAGATTCAAGACGAATGATCTGGTACTGCCAAGTGGATTTAATCCTACAGTTGATTACCAATACTCACCTACGGAGGATCCCGTTAAAGTAGCACGGCAACTATTTTCGGGAGAAGTTCATCCGAACAAGAAGCCAGTAAGCAGAAAGAGTTCGCAGGTCCGATCCGGCGGACGATATCCGAATGAAACTTATCCTGCTATCGGATATCGTGTTCTGGCTGCGGCAAAGATGTTCACGGTTATCGAACACTTCTTTCCGTACTATGACCTCATGGACAACGACTGGCGAAGCGTGTTAAAGGCTGCACTTCCAGAATTCGTTGCTGCCGCAAATGAGAACGAGTATGGGCTGGCCGTTGCAAAGATGTACGCGAATATCAATGACACGCACGGCTACATTTCAGGCAACGCTGCGTTGATAAAGCTGATGGGCGAAGCGCCGCCACCGTTTGTCGTTGACCTTATCGAAGACCAGGTAGTTGTGACACAACTAAGAAGTGATTCTGTGTGCAAGACTCTGGGCATTCGTCTGGGTGATGTCATTCTGAAAATCAACGGCGTTCCAGTCGGGGAGATAATGAAAAAGTATCCTCCTTACTTCGCGCATTCCACTGCCGAGCCGATGAGTCAGCGAAGCGCCTGGTACAGTGTGCGCGGTGATGAAGGCGGAACAGGTATTTTTACGATCGGAGACCAACGTGGTAAGCAGCGCGATATTCGGATCAAATGGACAAATGACTACAACAAAGGCTTCATGCCCAATTATCGGATGGATACGATATCAATGATAACTGATGGTATTGGTTACGCTGACCTGACACGGATGGAAGTTGGACAGACAGACGAAATGTTTGAACGTTTGAAAAACACCAAGGCCATCATCTTCGATATGCGCGGCTATCCAAAAGGGACGGCGTGGAGCATTGCACCGCGGCTGTCGGAGAGGAAAAACATTCCGCTGGCATTGTATCGGAAACGCGAAGTTCTGGGGCCGAACATAACCAGTGGTGACGTGCTTTCAAGTAAATCGTACACTGAATTCATTCAGACGGTTGCGTCATCGAATAAATGGAAGTACAAGGGCAAAACAGTCATGCTGATCGACCACATGGCAGTGAGTCAGTCGGAACATACGGGACTATTCTTTGAACAGATGAATAACACAGTCTTCATCGGTAGTCCAACAGCAGGTGCCAACGGCGACGTCACGCGTTTTGAGATTCCGGGAGGAATGATTTTGAATTTCAGCGGTCAGGGGGTATGGCACGCCGACGGAAGGCAGCTGCAGCGACTGGGACTCCAGCCCCATGTTGTCGTGCGACCAACGATTAAAGGGATAAGGGCTGGCAAAGATGAAGTGCTCGATAAAGCCGTGGAGTGGATTAATGCTAATGTGAAATAATGAGATCGCGAGATTTACAGGTACCACAGAAGGAAATGCGGACGGAGTTGCCAGGCACTGTTGCCAGGGTGTGGCGTGCCAGTTAGCAGGTTGGCAGGGTGGTGAACATTGAGTGAGGTCAGGATGACGGATGAAAAGGGCCTTCCACGAGCAGCAAACGCAACAATTGCCAGGCAACGCCACCTCCGGCCGCGCGTCCCCATCGCCCAAAGCTTGACGTTGAAAACAAAAAAAATCGGCCCCTGAGGCCCTGAATCCGCGATTACGAGCATTTTAAGCGCCACGTATTCCCACGGCCTTTCTCAAAAAATCGGGATTGCGTATTATTGCGCGCGCGATTCGTGGACTTATGGAATTATACTACTCGTTCTCAGCACTCATTGTTCTTGCAGCCCTTTTTTCCTACTTAAACCATCGGTTTCTGAAGCTGCCGTCCACTATCGGTATCATGCTGATGGCAATCCTTGCCTCCATTGTCGTTAGGTTCGGTGGCAACGTACTCTTTCCGGATTTGTCAACGAAGTTCTTCACCCTCATTCGGGAATTCGACTTCACGGAAGTGCTCATGGGCGCTATGCTTAACTTCCTGCTCTTCGCGGGCGCAATCCATGTGAACTTCGCGGACCTCAGGCAGCAACGAATGGCCGTGATTACCCTCTCAACCATCAGCGTTATCTTCTCGACATTCTTCATCGGATGGGGCATCTTCTACCTCACGTCATGGTGGGGTATTGATGTACCCTTTCTATACTGCCTTCTCTTTGGCTCCCTGATCTCGCCCACAGATCCTATCGCTGTTCTCGGCATCCTTAAGAAAGCCGACGTACCGAAAACGCTGGAGACCAAGATCGCCGGCGAGTCCCTCTTCAACGACGGGGTCGCCGTTGTTTTGTTCTCCGTCATCCTGCAACTAACGCAATCCAGCAGCATCGATATATCTTTTTCCGCGGTGACCTGGCTGCTCCTGAAAGAAGCAGTTGGAGGTTTGCTTCTCGGCGGTATGCTGGGATACGTGGCATCCAACGCGATCAAAGGTATCGACGACTATATCGTATCGGCGATGATAACTCTCGCCGTCGTCATGGGAGGGTACCTCGTGGCAAGAGAACTTCATATTTCAGGACCGCTTACCATGGTGGCCGCCGGACTTTTCATCGGCAACTACGCGCGCAAAGTGGCGATGTCCGACGTCACCAAGGATTACCTCAACAAGTTCTGGGAACTGATTGACGAAATCCTCAACGCGATCCTCTTCCTGTTTATCGGGTTCGAGTTGCTTCTCATTCCCGACCTGAAAAGTTACTGGCTCATCTCGCTCGTGGCAATTGTCATCGTGTTGTTCGCACGTTTCCTTTCGATCTGGCTTCCTTCGCTGGCAATCCCTTTCAAACCCAAACTGCGTCGCGGACCGCTTACGTTGCTGGTGTGGGGCGGATTGCGCGGAGGCGTTTCCATTGCACTGGTACTTGCAATCGGTGACCACGAGTACAAAGACCTGCTCCTCGAAATGACGTATTTCGTAGTGGTGTTTTCTATTTTGGTGCAGGGACTCACGATTGGCAAGGTGGCCGGAAAAGTGTTGTCATAAACGACTTCTGTGCCCAGTCGTCATGACGTTCCGTTTTTCGGAAACGAGCGAATCAAAATCTCAGACATGACAATCCGGATCATAATCGTTTCTCTTTTAGCTTCAGCATTTACGTCTTGTACGTCCGTGGAAAAGAAGCCTGACAACACGGTAAAGGTTGTTGGTCAAATGCGCAACGTCATGTGGAAGGGACAACTCACCGGCACTATAGACCTCGATACGATTTCAAACAAGACCCACCTGTACGGACTAGGTCCTGTCGAGTACCTTGCAGGCGAAATCCTCATCATTGACGGCAAGTGTTACAAATCCACGGTAACTTCGGAGACGTCCATGATAGTGGAAGAAACGTTTTCCGTCAAGGCGCCCTTCTTCGGATATGCAAACATCGCCAAATGGAAAGTGTCCGCGTTACCTGACAGCGTACAGACGATCCATCAACTTGAGCAATACCTCGATCAGATTACGGCGACCTCGCCACGGCCCTTTATGTTCCGTATCAACGGCGTTGTGGAAGAGGCGAAAATTCACGTCGTCAATCTACCGAAAGGATCGAAGGTCAGCTCACCTGCCGAAGCGCATCAGGGGCAGGTGAATTATCACCTGAATAACGAAGCATCGGAAATCATCGGCTTCTTCTCTTCAAAACACAAGGCGATCTTCACACATCACGACACCTTCCTGCATATGCATCTCATCACAACAAATCGTGCGATGATGGGCCACCTCGATGCGTTGCTGCTCAAAAGGGGAGGCGCAACGCTCTTCCTCCCCGCGGAGTAGTGCGCTGATAACAATTTAGCCTTGGTACCAGATACATGGCAAAGTATCAGGCTGATTTGGTTAAATTGAACCCAACCCGTTCGGAGTCATGAAGATCGTTTTCTATGTCGCAAACGCATTGGTGCTTCCTCCTGCGATGCACTTCGCCTGGCATTTCTACAAGAACAAAGGCGGGAACATTCAATTCAGCAGGCTCCGCACCACCATCATTATTCTTGCTGTCACCGCAGTTGTGACAAGTCTTCAGTTTTTATTCCCTGACATCATACCGTCACTAAATCGGAATCGTCAGGCCATGCTCGAAGGAGAATGGTGGCGCCTGATAACACCTCTGTTCATTCAGCCCATGGGAGTATGGCAATGTGTATTCAACGGTATATTCTTTCTCGCCTTCGTTCCCATCGCTGAGCACCTTTACGGTAGAGGTCTTCTTCTGATTTACTTCGGCGCCGCAATCGTCGGACAGGCCACTATCCTGTATTGGGAAACAACGCCAGGAGGTATGACCACTTCCGGTGGTGGGTCATCAACAGCCTTGTATGGCGTAATGGGTGCGCTGTATTTGTACGTGTTCATCAACCGCATATTATTCCCGAAAGGGTACCTCTTCATTCCTCTGGCAGGCTTCCTCGGAGCAGTTGTATTGATCTTCTTTGAAGACGGTCACGCGCCGGCGTTACTGACGGGTGCACTGATTGGATTGTTGCTTCGCGCATATGCGAAAAAGATCTCGCCGTATCCGCAGGTTCACGGTTAGCTGCACGTGCATGCGTCTATGCAATTCGTGGAAAATCTTTTGTGTGGGCGGCTGGCACTGTTCGCTTCCGTTTCCTAGCATTATTACTGCTCCGTGCCACCGGGCTATCCGTTCCAAGCTGTGCGTTTAGCGCTTACCTCACGCCGCCTTCTTCTTGGAGCAAGCCATCTTTTGTTTAGTGTTCCCTATTTGCTTTCCACTGCTATCCCTGCCGCAATGTCTGCCCCGCGCGGTGTTTTGGCGATACCTTCCAACTTACTGCCCGCACGCGGTGTCGATTACAGGGATACCTCGATCGAAAACCTAAATTCTTGCGTTATGCGCTGCCCAGCCTTGATACTGATCACCTCCGTTCTGGCTTTCGCTTCCTGTTCCGACGACGATGCACCCAATGTTACGCCTGGACAGCTCCGGGGCGACTGGGTACGTGTGGATGACAATACAGATACGTTGTCATTCTCCACCATATTCGACGACCGGGAACTGATGTTTTTGAAAAGGACAGAGCCTTACCGAACTGGTCCCTACGAATACAAATTACTTCCTGACGATAAAATTTCTATCCACTGGATGCTCGCGGCTACGCTGACCTTTCATGACTACCACTTTAAAGTCAGTGGTAACACCCTTCAGATCGGCAACTTCTATGAGGCGCCCGCCGGCGACATCCTGACCTTCAGAAAGGTCGAGTAAAAACAAAAGTCAGGCCGCCCGAGGGCAGCCCGACACCTTCAAACGTGGATCTCGTTACCGGTTACTCAATTCGGACGATTCCGTCTACAAGGCCGACGTACACAACGTCAGGATCAAATGATGAGGCGTGCATTACGGCACCGGAGTAATGGTCGACGACGGAGAACCTTCCGCCCTTAAGCTGCATCGTGCCATCGTCGGTAATCAGCAGGAGAGCGCCGTGGCGCGCAGCCATCGCCCAAACCGAAGAACTTACCTCGTGCACCTTTTCAAATTTTGCTGCGTGCTCGAACGACGACGCAGGACGAAGCTTATACAGTCCAAGCATTGTCCCCACATAGAGGTCTCCTTCAAATCTGATGATGTCATTCACGGCGCCCTCGAGTCCGTTGCGACTGTCGAACCACGTAAACGGCTGACGAAACGCCACGCGCGTGATGCCGACTGAATGTGTGATCCACAGTCCACCTTCGCGATCTTCCGTCAGGCTGTAAACAGCGTTGTCACCCAGTCCGCTCTTTTTGTCAAGCAGTTGAATTATCGCGCCGTCGTGTTTCAGCAGGACGACACCGCCATTGAGCGTCCCGAAGGCGTATGTTCCATCGCTCAGGCGGATTGCCTTGTACAGCCTGTTTGTCCGGAGAAACGATTGTGCAGCAGTTTCAAAAGGCGTACTGCGCCTACCGTCGTACAAAAACACACCGTGGTCCAGTGTGCAGATCATCTTGACGCCACCTGAAAAGGGCATGATGGCCGTAATTCGTTTGTCGCTATAGAAATCGCCACCCTTGACAGGATTCACCTTTTGACCTTGTATGATCGAGAGTGCGCCCATGACTGGCTGAATGTACATGGTGTCGTTGCAAACGCTGTGGAATGCGCGTGGATAAGACGACTCGACGATAAGGGAATCGAAATGACTTTCCTTCCAAATGAAAATTCCCTGGTCCGTAGTAAAGTAAATGCTCCCATGGTGATTGACAGCGCTCCACACATGCCCGAAGTCTCGCTGATGTTCAGGCAACTTGTCGGTGAGTGTCACGTACGTCGGCGTGCCTGGCATTTCCTCCCTGAGGAAGCCGATCTCGCTGTAGCCTCCGATGAACAGTACGTCGTCCTTTTCGCACAGTGATCTTACGAGGTTGCTGTTCGGAAGAGGAGTGAGGTTCCACCGTTCACCGTTATACGTCATGATGCCGTCGCCATTGCCGAAGTACATCACACCACTGCTGCGCTGGAGTGCTACCCAGTTTTGAGGGTCGGCTTCGTATTCACGAGGGCCGTAATATCGACCATACGGTATGCCGCGCTCCTGGAATTGCGCCGACACCGTGAAAGGGAGCAGTGCGAAGAAGAAGAACAGAAGACAACGAATGCAGCAAGTCATGGTGGCCAATCCGACGCAAGATAATATTGATTTCTGATTTCCAGTTTCTGATTGGGCCAGACCACGACTAAACCATATGTCCGCTGTGTTAACTTCTGTGCGATTCGTTGGATGCGAGAGATGTATTTCTGATTCCAGATTGAGAACGTATTACGGTATTTCCCATGCGTTCCTGGGTTCAGCCATGAGGTGCTGAACCGCTTATTTGTACACAATTTGCACGTTTAAACACCAATCTAGCTAGTGAGATAACCTGTATATAACCTGTATATAAGCTGTATATAACCCGTATATAAGCTGTACCTATATAGGTACGGGTTATGTACTATTGATATTCGGTCCGGACAAGTTATGAGGATGCCGGTTAGGAGATTTTTCGTGCTGCGGAAAGATTCAAGTTTCAGGGGTGATCATTGCCTGGTCAGGAGTTGTCGGGGACGTCCAGGAAGGGTGAATAAAGTTCAATGCACAATTCTCCTTTGCCTTCTGTGCGATCGGTGGGAGATTTCTGATTCATGATTGACGGGAGCATTTTGTATATTTAACAGGCAACAGGCCTTATCCCTTGAAGGATGAACCACGAAAGCCCCAGAATCTTCACCGAACAATGTACTGTTCATCCTGCGCTGCGGTCGTTGATAAGAAACATCGTCATTATCTCAGCTGATTTTGGTAGTACTGCCATCAAGATGCAAGGCAATTATATGCCTTCGCCTGACCAGGCAATGTTTATCAATTTTTTTACGCGGTTTAAGTCGAGGAAAGCAGGAGAACACACATTCAATCCCGTTACAGCCTGTACCTTGATTGGACCACAGATTACTCCCTTTAAACTACTCGCCGAGGAAAGCCATAAAGCCGTGGCAATTATTTTCCAACCTGGTGGACTCAACCGGTTTTTAAACATCCCGATGACGGAATTATTTGATAACGGCTACAGCGCACGGGAAGTTATAGGCAGGGAAATTGAAGAGCTTCTGGATAAATCATATGAGACTATCGCGTTGCGCGAACTGGGGAGTATTGTTCAGTCGTATTTTCTGAAGAAGTTGTCTCGAGTCAGGGATCTTTTACCGATTGACCATGCTCTGCAGCATCTCGTGATCAATTACAACACGAGTCTGGATGAGATAGCCCGAATGGCCTGTATGAGTCTTCGAAGTTTTGAACGGAAATGCAAGGAACGATTAGGGATGCCTGCAAAAATGTATGCGAGGATAACCAGGTTTCATAAGGCATTCAAGATCGTTGAAAACAACCCCGTCACGTCGTGGACGGATTTGACATACCAGGTGGGGTATTACGACCAAACGCATTTCATAAAGGATTTCAAGGAATTCGCCAAAGTCACCCCCAGGGCCGCACACAGGGACTTATCGGAGCAGCGTTTACGGTTTCAGCTCGATTGGGACCGGATCTGATTGTCGTTTTTTTACTATGGCGGCTTTCGCTTACAGATAGCTTTGCATTAAAATGACACAACATGAACAAGATAGTGCTCTATTTATGCGTTTGCCTTTCCAGCGGATTGTTTTTTACCAACATCTACAACTCCATTGTTAACGCAGCGAACTGGGAAAGCAATATCCCGTATTCTATCACGGCTACCAGAGATTTCTTTGTCGTTGCCAACCCTGGAACATTTTTCCAACTGATAGACCCGACCAATTTGGTCCTGACAGTGTTGGCGTTAATGCTGTTTTGGAAAAAAACTACGCCGGCGCGGATATTTCTGGGGCTGGCGTTATTGTGCTATACATCATCCATGATTTTAACCTTCTCCTGGTTTTATCCCAGAAATGAAATCATGTTTCTTTCACCGAGCCTTCCGGATACTGAAATACTTTCGAGAGTAGCTTCTGAATGGGGAAGGATGAACTGGGTCAGGTCGTTCATTTGGCTGGCCGGGCTGGTTTGTACTTTTCTGGCTTTGGATAAGTCAAGCTCCGTGGCTCAAACGCCATTGGCAAAATAAGGTTTACATTGGATTATTCAGGATTTCTTTAGTAAGGAGAGGCGAAAATAGCCCGGGAGTTTGTTCACCTGCCCCCAGGCCACCTTGTCCCACGTAGCCGGTTACATTTAGTATATTAGCGTTAAGGTATTCCCTACGGATCGATTTGCCTGTTAACAAAATTACCGTTATGAGAAGTATTTTGTTTTTAATTCTGTTTACAAGTGGTTGTATACTCAAGCAAGAGAAAACTGATCCTGCGTTCTCGTTGGACAATATCCCCGAGGAGAATTGGGAAACTTTCGAAGGCCGCTGGGAGACGCCGGACGGGATTTTGCGTCTGGAACTTTCACTTACTGCTGACGCTGATGAAGAAAATTCATTTTACATGTTGAGTGAACAATTGCAATCGCGCGATAATTCCGTTGGTTCGGTCTCCAAAGGCAGGTTCTCCCGTTATCCCGGCCTTCCGGATAATGGATTTGGGATCAGACTGCACAACCTTTCCCCATCGCCGCATAAGAGTCATTTTCGTGTCAAGGGCCACGAATCTTCAGACGAGATGTTTTTTATTACCCGCGGCACAAAGGAGTTGATTCCAACCGATGCGGACTTCAAACCAATTTCACCCGACAGAAAGCAAACGCTTCACAAGCGGCTGGACTACTTTACTGTTGAGGGATACATAACGTTTGAAGGCGATTCAGCTAAATATTTTGAGCGAAATACTATGAGGTATTGGAAGGTGATCGAGTTGGGTGAGTACGAGAATCTCAAAAATCTATATTGGAGGCTGGCTGAAACGCCGCATGAAAGCATCTATCTGAAGGCTCTGGCATATTCGATTGCAGATACGTTGGCAGCATCGGGAAAAGTGCTTGTAATTAAAGAGATCGAGGAGATTGATCGCGACCTGGAAGGCGAGTGAGTGGCATGGGAGTTGTGAGTATTGCCCCGCGCCTTTCAAAATTCAGGTCTGAGAATTCAGGGTTCTGCTGTGTTTTCACCAGCTCAATTTTATCCGTAATTAACCGTTAATCAACGGCTATTTTTTTTTCATTTCATTATAATTGCATAGATGCTGCTATTGATCGCGCGATAATAGAAAGCAGAATGTCGGGACTGTAGGCCTGGCCAAACCCTGCAGTCGAAACCGTTGGTGAGATCTGGTCGGACGACGCCGAAACAGCGACCTGAAAACTGAAAGTAGGCACAAATCTAAACCGTTGTTAAAATGAAAAATGTACTTGTTGTATTAACGCTCATGTTAATGAGTTCCCTGGCATTTGCAGGAACAGAAAAAAAGGCTGAAACACAATCTGCAGCCGATGAAATAATCGAAAATGTTGTTGTAGGGGATGGTATCGAGCTTGTCGACGGCTATTCTTATGCTCAAGAGACTGACTTTCTTTTCGAAGATTGTACTGTAAAAATGGAACTTACAATCACCGATAGGAACGGAAACCCTACGAAAGTAGAAGGCACAGTCACTATCGTGGGAAAATCTTGTGTGCAGGTCCTCAAAGAAGCAATGTCCAAATGAAACTCGAGTATCTAATAATAGCAACTACCCTGATCTGTATGGCATTCCTCACGTCAGCCTCAACAACCGTTGGGCATCACCTGGGCCAGGGTATTGAATCAGGAGATCGGCTTGAATATATCGAACCGAATACGGGGTCGGATGATGTTCGAAAGGATTGCACAGTCAAAATTGATCATGATATCCCTGGCGGTGGTTCGGTGAAAGGCGAGATGACGTTCCATGATGTTACGTGGTGGCAGTGTACAAAACTGCAAGTCGTAGCCTGGTTTGATCGAACCTTCTAAGAAAATAAAAAAGCCCGGCAATATGTTTGCCGGGCCTAGTTCTATACTTATACCGTTATGAAAAAATCTCTTTATCTACTTTCTATGCTTATTCTACTGTGCATTCAATGTATGAGTGCGCAGGGCCAATCTCAAGTGATCCGCTATATGGGAGAGGTATCTTATGACAGAACACTCAATTTTGATGGAACGCCAGTAACTGCGAAATACATTCTGTTATTCGGCGCTGATTCGTCAATTTTCTTCGAGACAGAAGTGTCTGAAGAAGACCGCCCACAGCTGGTGTCAAATTCTGATAATGAGGTCGAACTGTCGTATAAAATCACGTTTAAATCCGTGCGTCATATTCTGAAGGTTGACTTCGTTAATGATTCCATTCATACGCAAATGGCGTTGCTGAACGATGGCGGGCCAAAGCCCTTTTTGATAAAAGAGAAAAGAAACGATATCAACTGGAAAATCGATAACGAATTCAATGTATTGAGTGGTATCAGGGTTCAAAAAGCGACATGCGAGTTCCGTGGAAGGAAATATGTTGTATGGTTTGCTCCTGAAATTCCGACAAAGGCCGGGCCATTCAAGTTCAACGGATTACCCGGATTGATTTTAAGTGTGACGGATGAAAGAAACGAAGTGGTGTTCCACGCTACGTCCGTTAAGGTACCACTTGAAGATGAGAACTCGAAAGGCAATACAGTGGCATTCAGACAGGATGCCCGCCGCGTCACTCTTGGCGAATATCTGGAGCTTTTCGATCAACAGGGAATCGAGTTTGAAAAGTTTATCAAAGCGAAGCTTCCCCGTGGCGCGAGAATGGAGCTCAAGACATCAAAACCTGTTGGCGGCATTGAACTCGAATATGAAGATGAGGCTCTCCGTTAGCTTTTACACACTCCTTATCTGCTTATGTTCGGCCCCCTGTCTTAGTCAGCAACCTGTCCAGGGATTTGTATTCAGCATGGAGCAAAAGCCGCTCTATCAGGTCAGCGTAATGCTGATGAATGCAAACGACTCGTCGCTGATCGACTACGGCTTCACCGACAAAAGCGGAGGTTTCCGCCTTGAAGCAAAAGCTCCCAGGGATGCTTATCTTAAGTTCAGCCACCTCGGCTACGAAACAAAATATGTCACTGTTCTTATCCCGCCCGGAGCATCGGTAATTCTGCCGGACGTGTTCCTGAAAGAAAAACCGCTCGTCCTCGACGAAGTGATCGTAAGGGATGAATCCATCCTCGTCCTGCAAGATACTGTCAGATATAAGGTCGAGTACTTTAAAAACGGTACCGAAAAAACCGTTGAAGAGCTGCTCAAAAAAATTCCAGGAGTCAATGTGGGCAGTGACGGCACCATCAAGGTCGGCAACCGCGAAATTGAAAAACTGATGGTCGACGGCGATGACCTCATGGAAAAAGGTTATCGCATCATGTCGAAGAATATGCCGGCATATCCCATCGCGGAAGTGGAGGTGCTGAAGAACTTCGCCAACAACCCTCTCTTAAAAGGCATTGAGGAAAGCGACAAGGTAGCGGTCAACCTGAAACTGGATGAGCAATTCAAAAGCGTGTGGTTCGGCAACGTTCAGGGTGGATTGGGCACAGGCAACTTCTATGAGCTTCGCGGCAACCTGATGAACTTCGGAAAGAAGTACAAGTCGTATTTCATTACCAATCTGAATAACATCGGTGACAACGCGACAGGTGAGGTCGATCATCTTGTTTACCCTGTGCGCGCTGATGAACCTGCTGTCATCGGTGACGAGGAACACGCCGAAAAACTGCTCACTTTTTCACCGGAGACACCGGACTTCGAACAGAGCCGTACTAACTTCAACAACGCAGAGCTGGTGTCCCTGAATAACATCTTCAACCCAACCAGCAAACTCAAGATTAAGACTCTTGCGTTTTTTAATTGGGATGAGCTGCGCTTCTACCGCCAGACGATTGATGAGATCCTGGTACCCGGTTTGAGCTTTACAAATACGGAAGACTACCGCCTGCGCACACGAAAACGGATAGCATACGGTAAAGTTGACGTGACTCACAAAGCATCGGCGTCAAAGGTGCTGGAGGCGACCACGCGCTTCAGTCTGGACAACTTCCGGGGTAATTCTCAGCTCGTCTTCAATGACCAATCTACCAGTGAAGGTCTGAACCACGAAGCTTCCCTGATAAGTCAGGAGGTTCGGCTGACGAACAGGATTGACGAAAAGAAAGTATTCCTGGTTTCTGGTCGGTTCATACGCGAAACGGCACCTCAAAAATATACGATCAACAGGTTTTTGTATGATGGGTTGTTTGATGATGTGTTTGATCCCGACTCGGTAAGGCAGTCAAGTGCGAATACGATGTATTACGCTGGTATCAATGCTCACTATATGGATCGCAGAAAGGGCGGACACCTGTTTGAGGTTCAGGTTGGAAATGAGTTCAGACTCGATCAACTTCACACTGCCTTCGCCCTGATTGGCGACGAAGCGATCGCTGAATATCCCCCGGGATATCAAAACGACACCAGGTATGGGGTAAATGATTCCTATGCCAAGGGTAAATACAGGTTCAAGCTAAAGGAATTTGGATTCACGGGACTACTGGATGTGCATCATCTTTACAACCAACTTGAAAACGACGGGCGTTCGACGCAAGGAAGGCTTCTCGTAAATCCTGGTCTTGGCATGGATTGGCGAATCAACAAAATGAATAAGATCAGGACATCCTACTCATATACGACACGAAATGCCGACATCCAGGATATTTACGGCAATTACATCCTCACGGGATTCCGTTCTTTCTCCAGAGGCACTGGCTCACTGACGCAGCTGCGGGGCTCTGACGTGTTTGTGAATTATGAGTTTGGAAATTGGTCCGACCGTTTTTTTGCGAACCTTTTTATGATCTACAACAAAGGTTACAGGGTATTTTCTACGGATAGTGAGATTCGGCAAAACTGGGTGCAGTCGGAGAGGATGCTGGCAGACAACAGAAGTCTTCTGGCACTATCATCAAACGTTGACTATTTCCTCCCGGTCATCAATTCAAACATAAAAGTGGAACTGGGATACTCCCGCATGGCATATCAGAATCGTGTGAACAGCGGGGCTTTGCGAGACGTGGTGACCAGGGGGTATAATGCTGGTATTGAGGTTCGCTCGGGGTTTTCCGGAATTTTCAATTATCACGCGGGCACCAAATGGAGAATATCCGACGTGAGGCAACCGGTACAGAATTCCTTTGGCACTAACATGAGTTTCCTCGATTTGTCGTTCATTTTCAATCCGAGGGTTGACGTTCAGGTAAAGGGCGACCGATACTTTTTCGACGTAACGCACGGCCGAAACACCTACTACTTCCTCGATTTTGGGGCGCGTTACAAGATCATCGAAAGTAAACTATTACTCGAATTGAGCGGTAAGAATCTGACCAACACAGACGCGTTTCGAAGTATGTCGGTCAGCGATCTCGGATCGACGACGCAGGAGTATCGGTTGTTGCCAAGGTACGTCCTGCTCAAGTGTGAATTCAGATTTTGACAAGAAAATATACAGTTGTAAATGAGCGTTGATTTATTTGCTTTTGCCGCGAACCTGATTGAACTTTGGTAAAGGACAACAACGCCCGCCGGCCCCGGACCATGACTATTGAGGAGATTTTAGCCGACAAGCAACTCAAGGGCAAAGCCAGGGTTAAGGCAATCGGTAATGGACTCCTTCAACGTAAGGTCGGGGTAGGTGAGCTAATCAAAATTGCGAAGGACCTGGAGCCTTCGAATAAGGCAACCTGTATCGAAGCGCTTGAGCACGTCACCAGGACTGATCCTGCAATCGGCAACGCAGAGGTGCTTAGCTTTCTTGCAGAAGCCCTTGCAGACGATGCACCGAGGGTTAAGTGGGAGTCTGCAAGAGCAATCGGTAATATCGCTCATCAGTTTCCGACGAAACTCCAAAAGGCTGTACGAAATTTGCTTGAGAACGCGGAACATCCGGGGAAGGTGGTTCGGTGGAGCGCGGCGGTTGCATTGGCGGAGATCGTGAAACTCAAGACCAGTCAAAATAAGGAACTGATTCCGGTAATTGAGTCGAT
>JAEZGH010000005.1 GCA_023417065.1 Bacteroidota bacterium | reverse complement strand
TGCGTTCGGTGATCCAGGCATCGTTGGTCTCCACCATGCCTTCGAGCTGGTGGTTGGTGAGCCGGAACTCGGGAACATTGCCGTGTACTGCGGTGATCGCGGCGGTGATGCCGTTGGCGCCGTGGATCGATCGGTCTTTGGCCTGGTTCATAGGAGCGCTTCGCGGATCCGTTCGTTCAGTTTGCTGTTGATCACATCGCCGGTGAACTTGATCATGTTCTTGATCGTGATCGCATTGCTGATGCCGTGACCGATGATCACATTTCCGTTCACGCCAAGTACCGGCAGACCGCCATAACCTTCATAGTCGAACCGATCGAAGAAGGGATCGGAAACACCGTGGCGTTTCATCAGGTCATGGAATGCCTCCACAGCCTTTAACACCACATTTCCGGTGAAACCGTCGGTGACGAACACATCGGCCTTTCCATTGAAAAGATCCCGGCCTTCCACATTGCCCACGAAATGGTACTTGTCCGTTTCCTTCATCAGGCCGTAAGTGGCCTGGCGAAGGATGTCGCCCTTCTTCTCTTCTTCGCCGATGTTGAGCAGGCCTACGCGCGGCGAATCGATATGGAACACGTGTTTGGCGAACATGGCGCCGAGCAGCCCGAACTGTTCCAGCACATCGGGTTTGCAATCGGCATTGGCGCCCACGTCGAGCAGGATCCCATAGTTACCATCTTCTTTGGGAACGATGCTGGGGATGCAGGGCCGGATGACGCCCGCGATCGGTTTTACGCTGAAGATGCTGCCCACCAACATTGCGCCGGTGTTCCCTGTGCTCGCGAAACCATCGAGCTGGCCGGACTTCATCATGCCGAAGCCCAGGCTGATCGAGCTGCGTGGTTTGGTCTGGAGCGCCTTTGTGGGATTGTCGCTCATGGTGATGTCGTCCGTGCTGGGAACGATCTCGAACCTGGAGCGATCGGCGCCTTCCTTTTCAAGGACGGTCTCGATCGATGCAGGATCGCCGATGAGCACCAACGTCACATCAGGAGAAAGCTCACGCGCGGCCATCACGGCACCCAGAGCAGGCACGCTCGGGCCATGATCGCTACCCATGATATCCACTCCGATCCTCATAGGGGACGGCCGGGTCGGGATATCAGTATTATTCCGAAGCTTCGGTACCCGAAACGAGGACCTTGCCGTTGTAATACAGATCGTCCCCTACCTTATATGCACGGTGGCGCAGGTGCACCTCCCGTGTGTTGGGGTCGGTGGTAAGGGTGGGGATCCCGGCCTTTTGGTGGGTACGCCGCTTGGCGGTGCGGGTCTTCGAGTGGCGACGTTTGGGATTTGGCATGGCTGATCGGTCGTTTTTGGCTTACGGCCTCTTGTTCTTCAATTCCTTCAAGGCATCCCAACGCGGGTCGGGATGCTGTTCGTTCTCTGTGGCGCGTGCGATCAATGCGTTCACCACTTCGGGGTCGCATTGGCCGGCCGGGTGTACCGGCCTTATCGGCAGCGCAAGCCGCAGACATTCGTAGATGTAATGGGTAAGGTTGATGCTGTGCGCCTTCGGATCGAGCATCACCAGTTCATCATCGTCGCTCTCCTCTTCTTCCGCCATGCGGAAGATCTGGCGTTGATCGCATTGCAGGCGGAAGGCCAGCGGGCCATTGCACCGCGCACAGCGCAGGTCCACGCGCCCGTCCTCCTCGATGTTCACCACCAGCATGTTGGGGCTCTTGTGCAGCTTCACGTACACGGCCACATGGCCGCCCTCAAGCTCTTCCTCACCCGTATCCGCAAAGAACGTATCGTCCAGCTCGAAGTGGAATTCATGCTGGCCATCCTTCAGGCCGAGGAATGGGATCGTATGTTCCTTGCGCGGTTCCAAAAGCTGTATTCGTTCTTCCGCGCGGTTCCGGGCAGTAACCCTGGCAATAGGCCGCAGCGGCCGAAAGGACCGCAAATGTAGTGCTTTTCCACGATCCCTGACGGAGGGGTTCAA
This sequence comes from Bacteroidota bacterium, assembly GCA_023417065.1. Classification (GTDB taxonomy): domain Bacteria; phylum Bacteroidota; class Bacteroidia; order Cytophagales; family Cyclobacteriaceae; genus Ohtaekwangia. Next base: position 762 of record JAEZGH010000005.1, on the reverse strand, counting down.
GCGCCGATCAGCCTTCCTTTCGCTCCTTTTCGCGCTTCTGCGGCTGAAGCGGATCGGCATTGATCTCCTTGTAGCGCTCGCGGTTGCGCTTCACGTCGCACGCCAGCCACACCGCCGACCGGAACGAGCCTTCGTCGGCCACGCCCTTGCCGGCGATATCGAGCCCGGTGCCGTGATCGGGGCTGGTACGCACGATCGGCAGGCCGGCGGTGAAATTCACGCCATGGCCGAAATCGATCGATTTGAACGGTGCCAGGCCTTGATCGTGGTACATGGCGAGCACGGCATCGAAATGGACATATCCGCCGCTTCCGAATAATCCATCGGCCGCGAAAGGGCCCATGGCGATGATGCCTTCCTCGTTCAGGCGGCGCACAGCCGGAGCGATCCGCTCGCGGTCCTCGCTGCCCAAAGTGCCGTTATCGCCCGCGTGCGGATTGAGGCCAAGGATGGCGATCTTCGGTGTGGCGATGCCCAGATCGCGCATGAGGCTCTGGTGCATCAACCGGGCCTTCACCATGATGCGTTCAGTGGTGATCGCTTCGGGCACTTCCTTCAGCGGAATGTGGCCGGTGACGGTACCTACGCGTAGGCGTTCACCGATCAACAGCATCAGCACTTCGCTGTCGCTGCCCGCCATCTGTTGAAGGAATTCCGTGTGGCCGGGAAATGCGAAACCGGCCTGTTGCATGCTGTGCTTGTCGATCGGGGCGGTCACCAGCACATCAACTTTCCCGCTGGCCAGGTCGAGCGCAGCACTTT
>JAEZGH010000170.1 GCA_023417065.1 Bacteroidota bacterium | reverse complement strand
GGCCAGGCCGGCTTCCGCGGCGGGGGCCGACTCCGGCTGCGCGGCAGGCTGCACGAACACGGGCACGCTCAGGCGGGTGAGCACCTCGACCTGCACGCCATCGCCGCCGCCCGTGGGCAGCTGCTGCAGCTCGACGCGGTAGGCCCGCTCGGCGCTGACGGCCGGGGCGAGCGTACCCACGCGCAGCCGCGCCTGCTGCCCGGGCTGCACCGTGAACACCAGCGGATGCACCACCACCTCGTCGCTGGGTTCGAGCTGCCAGCTGCCGTCGGCGGCCATGGTCCAGCGCTTGACCGACGCCTCGAAGCTGAGCGGGCGCTGGTCGGCATTGCCGAGCACCAGGGTCTCGATCGCGCGCGCCCGGTCCAGGTGGACCCGGGTCGGATTGAGGCTGAACTCGGCGGCGGTGGCGCTGCCGGCGGCCAGGGCGTTGAACGCCAGGCACGCGGCGACGACCGCGCGCCAGGCGCGTTGTCGTTCGACTTTCAAGGGAAATCCCCGCAGGAAGCGGGACTGCCGCGGCAGTCCCGCGGGCGATCAGAACGTGACCGAAACCTGCACGGTATCGGTGTAGCTGCCGATCGCGGCGTCCTGGCCGGCCGGGATGCGGCCGTAGGTGGTCAGCTGCACCGGCGTCAGCGACGTGGTGAAGGTCGGGATCGCCTGGGTGTTGGTCGCATCGCAGCCCCACGGGGTGGCGCGGCCGGCGTCCTGGTAGATGTCGTAGCGCAGGCGCAGGGCGGCGCCGCCGTCCATCTGGCGCAGCGGGTTGGCGCAGCTCGAACCGGTGGCCGGGTTGCTGCCCTGGTCGAGCGCGGCGACGGCGGTGGCGGTGCCGCGGGTGCAGCGCACGCTGACCGTGCCGCTGGCGTCCAGCGGCGCAGCCGCGTTGGCGTCGGCCGGATCGTACTGGCCGAAGGCGAGGTTGGTGGCGCTGACCGTGCAGCTCGAGGCGACGTTGGCGGTGACCTGGAAGCTGGTCTGCTGCGGCGACGGGCCGGCGAAGGCGCTGCCGGCGGCAAGGGAGGCGCACAGGGCGAGGAGCAGGCGGGACTTGGACAGGATCATGGCGTTGGTGTCTCCGGTACAGGATGGGATGCAGGCAGGTGCCGCGGGCCGCAACCTGGCCTTCGAAGCAAATCGAATGCCAAACCTGACGGTAACGGCCCCGGGAAGCAGAAGCTGAGCATCGAATCCGTGACGCCGAGCGCATTTACGTTGTATCCCAATCAGGTCACGACGGGAACCCCAAACCGGTCAATCTTTGGTAGGCATTTAGTCACACTTCCGGATGGCGTCCACAAGTGACGCATGGCGTCACGCCAACCCTGTCGAGCGCGCAGGGCGTGACCTCCGGCCCAGTTCCGGCATCTGCCTTGACGCAGGCCCAACAGTTGCAGGCGCAGGCTGCCGTTAGTCCGGTCATGCGCCCACACCTGCTCCTGGCGTTCGCCCTCGCCATTGTCTTGGCCGGGCCCGCCTCGGCCCGCGATTCCGCATTGACGGTCAGCGTGCAGGTGGTGGACCGCCGCCCCGCAACCGGACTGCTCGATGCAATCCCCGTGCCGCCGCAGGCCCGGGTGTTCGACCGGCGCGTCAGCAGCCGCAGCTATGCCTTCTCCGGGCCGGCTGCGGCGGCCGCGGCGTTCTACGCCGAGCGCATGCCGGCGCTGGGATACCACGCCCTGCACCGGCACGACGGCGCATCGGCCCGGCAACTGTGGAGCGACGGACGGTCGCGGGTGCGGCTGCAGATCGATCCGGCGCTGGGCGGCGAGCTCACCCGCATCCGCGTCGACGTCGGCCTCGCCACCGCATCGGCGGCCGCCCCCGGAGCGCCGGTCGCCGCGCGCTGACGCGGCCTGCAGCGTCGCCGGCTGGTCCGGCAGCCCACCGCCACGGTGGACAGCGCCGGTCGACGGGATACCCTTCGGCCATGAACCTCGGCTACCACGAAACCAGCGGCGTCCCGCTCGATCCGGTGACCTCGCTGTACCGGCTCGGCGCCGGCGGGCCCCGCCTCCCCGCCGCGGTGGCCGGGGCCAGGGCCAGCCGCCGCAGCCTGGCCGTGCTGCATGTCGACATCGACATGCTGCAGCTGATCAACGCCAACATGGGCGAGGCGGTGGGCGACCAGGTGCTGGCCGCGGTCGCGCAGCGCCTGCGCAAGGCGATGCCGCACGGCGGCTCGCTGTGGCGGCTGTCGAGCGACGAGTTCATCGCCTGCGTCGCCTACCGCGAGGGCGAACCCAACGGCGAGGCGCTCGCCGACCTGTTCCGCGACGCGCTGGAAGCGCCACTGTCGATCCCGCCGTTCACCCTGCCGGTGACGGTCTCGATCGGCATCGCGGTGTTCCCCGAACACGGCAGCGACGCCGCCGCGCTGCTGGCCAGCGCCGAGCGCGCGCTGCTGGAGATCAAGCGCGGCGGCCACAACAACGTGGGCCTGTACTCGGGCAGCGCGGTCAAGAGCACCTCCGAGGGCGGGTTCGCCGACCGCTTCGTCG
>JAEZGH010000123.1 GCA_023417065.1 Bacteroidota bacterium | reverse complement strand
AGAATCTCGAATACCTGGGTATACATCTCGACGAAGCGAAGAACGAAAAAGGCGGCAAAGGCATTCGCGAGATCAACACCGACGACTCGCGGGTCAAGGTGCTGGTGGTTCCAACCAATGAAGAACTTGAGATTGCAAAGCAATGTTTTCAGTTGCTCAATCCGGTTCAGGTCGCTTCGAGGTAAGATGTACTTTTGTTGCCCGGAAAGCGCCTGCAATGGGACAATGAGGACTCGGGGGACACTGACTGATACATACATACCACAATCGGAAATCTGGAACAAGGAATCTGAAATAAGAAACGCTTCAGCCCGGAGGGGCGTATTCCGAACTTCCGACGGAATGCCGGGGAAAAGCGGTGTGAATTTTTATAACCCACGATACGCGCAACTTTCATTGATCTGATATCTCCCGTCGCGCAACAGGGCTCGTGCGTGAGTCATCCGCAGGTCCGCGATATAGTCGAAATACTTTCACCTGAATAAGCGATGCCTCCATTATTATGCAGGCCATCTTCCCCTCCAACGGTGAGTCGAGAATATTCTGTATGGCGCGTGCCTGCGCGGAAAGAATCGGAATGAAGCACTGGCCTGAATACGGCACTTCTTTGCAAGTACGTTTATGAGTCTGTCCGCCCACGCAGTTTCAGGAAGGAACTGCATTAAATGGTCCGGCTTTACATCAAAGTAGGTGATATGAAACCGCTCTCCCCGACAAACAAGGTGTTTGAATTCATTATTGGGATCATATTTAAAATTTTGTGATAACTTGAAAGATGGTTCGCAGGCCTCTGTTGATTTGAAGAAGGTTCTCACCTCACCTTTAAGGATGAGGCAGATACCCAGCATATCGAGTGCCACCCCCTTCGTTGTTGCGGAGAACTACGCGATGGTTGAACGTTCCCTGATATTCCCTGAGGGAAATGTTCGGCAGGTATATATCGAAGGACTTCACTGCACTTACCATGTCCTCTTCCCATTGAGGCTGATCGGGTATCGGGATAAACTCCCATAGGAAGAAGAGAGGCTTCAGGTCGGGAATTGAGATGTTCGGAATATCGAGCGTAACGTAGTTGAATGTCTGATTCATTCCGGTATTCGCATGACAGTGAGCCTTTCACGGAAAGTCAGCGCTCCGGGTTACATTCATTTTTGTTACCAAAAAAGGTGATTGCGCGTAGGTCTTATTCCGTTTAGCGTAGGCCTTTCCTCTATTGTCTTCGTATAAACCCCCTAATCGTCCATAAAAATGAAAAAGACCATTATCACTTCGCTGTCACTCTTATCGTTCTGGGCACTGAGTTCCTGTAGCCCGGCGGAATCCGTAACAGAAAAGACACCCAGGCTTTCAGAAGAAGAGCTTGTCAGGCGTGGCAAGTACCTTACGACTATCTCCGGGTGTAACGATTGCCATTCACCTAAAGTCTTGACAGCGCTCGGCCCGATGCCAGACACCACGCGATTGCTGTCGGGGCACCCGGCCGACGAACCCCTGCCTGAACTGCCGCAAAACTCACAATGGGTAATGTTCAGTCCGGGACTGACTGCTGCTGCCGGGCCATGGGGAATCTCATTTGCTGCTAACCTCACGCCAGATGAAACCGGCATTGAATCGTGGACTTATGAACAGTTCGAGGTTGCCATCCGCAAGGGGAAATTCAAAGGTCTGGAAGGTAATCGCACGCTGCTTCCGCCGATGCCCTGGCCTATGATTGCTCAGATGAATGACGACGACCTCAGAGCCATTTTTGCTTACCTCAAGTCGCTTCCCAGAGTACGGAACAGCGTACCTGCTCCTATTCCCCCTGCGCCGTTGACCAGTATGAAGTAAACTCAAATCATAAAAGCAAAAATGAAAAAACCCATCTTACTTTTTACGATCGCTGCCATGCTAAGTGCTTTTACACCCCCATCCGGAGTATCTGAGAAAACCCGGATTCATTCGTCAAAAAAACTCGGACTGGAAATCATTCGCGCAGCTGCAAATCACTCTGAGGCCGAATTCCTGGCGTTGCTGCCAACGATCAGTGATTTCCACGGAATCATGAATGCCAACGCCGGAGTTTACCGTCAGAACATCGCGGAAGCTCAGAAAGAGTTTTCAGGAGTCTACGCATCGCAGGTGGTGCCACAGGCAAAGAAGGCCTTCTCGGAACTTCTTCGGCAGGCAGAAGAAAGAAAGATCGACTGGAGAACCATTGAAGTCACCGGCATTGATACAGGCAATGAACCTGATGCCACGCTGTCATTTGTAACGGTAACCGTACACTTTCTTTCAAAAGACAAACCATACGCGATGGTTATAGACAAGAGTTTGGTTTGGAACGGGCAATGGAAAGTCAGTCAGTATATCCGCCTCGTGGAGGGATAATTTTTTAAGTGTGTGGAGCCCGAAGGCCAGGTGAGTTTAACTCCCTGGCCTTTTTTATTCTGCGCATTTTTCTAATTGGGTCGCAAAGTGTCGTGGCGAACACCCGCTCCTGGAATTCCCGTCCATCATGCTTTTTTTCCTGCAAAGGATTGCAGACATTTACCATATGTCGCTACGTCATATGATCAGAAGAGAATTCCTTTTCGCCGCCCTCGGTGTCCTGATTTCCGCTTTCGCCGCTGCCCAGAATCGCACCCCCGCATTTGAAATGAATGAACGGCTTGGCCGGGGTATTAATATGGGTAACGCCTTTGAAGCGCCTTCAGAGACAGAATGGGGCAATCCCTGGAAGCCCGAGTACTTCGAAATCATAGCAGACCTCGGCTTTGATCACGTGCGCCTTCCGGTGCGCTGGGAAACGGCAGCGCGAAGTATGGCCACACCTCCATACACGATCCAGAGTACTTTCCTTGCACGTATCAAGGAAGTCGTGGATAAGGCCATCGAGGAAGATCTCCACATCATCATAAACATGCATCACCACGATGCCCTGTTTGAAGATCCCGCCGGACAAAAAGACCGCTTCCTTTCGCAATGGTCGCAGATCGCCGAATACTTCAAGGATTATCCGGACAACCTGCTTTTCGAAGTCCTGAACGAACCCCATGGCAACCTTACGCCAGCGCTTTGGAACGAATATTTCAACGATGCACTTACCGAAATCCGGAAGACGAATCCCACACGTGTCGTGATCATGGGCATCGCTGATTACGGTGGTCTCGGAGGACTGTCACAACTGGAAGTCCCCGACGATGAATACATCATTGTCTCACCACACTACTACAATCCTTTTAATTTCACGCATCAGGGTGCCGACTGGGTGGGACCTGATTCGGAAAACTGGCTGGGCACCGAATGGATGGACACGGAAGCTGACCGTGAAACGGTGATAAGCGAATTCAGTTACGCAAAGCAGTTCTCTCAGAACAACAAGGTTCCGATTCACGTCGGCGAGTTTGGTGCGTTCAACAGAGCCGACATCGCCTCGCGTGAACGCTGGACTACCTTCCTGGCGCGCTGGTTTGAAGAGCAGGGTTTCAGCTGGGCGTACTGGGAATTCAGCGCAGGGTTCGGAATCTACGACCCCGCGACGAAGAAGCAGCTTACGCCGCTGGTGAATGCCTTATTACACAATGAAATGCCCGAGCCCACGCCCATCTATGCGATCCCTGTCTATCACAGCAACTTCTCGTCGGGTAACGATGGCTGGAGCCTGTCCACACAGGCTGGCGCATCGGGATCTGCAAGTGCTGCAAATGGGCTGCTGAACGTAACGCTGACGAGCCCAGGAACCGAATCCTGGCACGCGCAGCTGGTAAAGGGCGGCATCAAACTGGAGAAAGACAAAAATTACCGCATATCCTTCAAAGCACAAGCCACGGCAGACCGCAGCGCCACCTTCTACATTGGCCGCGCCTCCGACCCGTGGAACGCATACAGTAGCTATTACACGATGAGTATAGGCACCGGACTCTCTTCCTACACATACAACTTCACGATGACTTCGGCGACGGATCCCGCGGCGCGTATCGTCTTCGACCTCGGCACGTCTACAACGGGCATTTCTATCACCGACCTTAAGGTGGACGAATTGAGTTTCGTCGTCACCAGCGTTGAAGAAAGTATCGCGCAAAAGGCTTACGCCTACCCGAACCCGGTAGTTAACAAACTCTACAGCGACATCCTTCCGCGCTTCAGCAAAGCTGTCGTGTACGATACCAGGGGAAGCGCTCTCGCTGAATACAACCTGTCACCATCTACCGAGTTCCTCGACATGTCGTCGGTACCCGAAGGCTACTACATCGTCAGACTATCCGGCGCACCGGGGCAGGTGCACCTTCGGATTGTGAAGCGATGATAGGTTTCTGATCCCTAAATTTCAGGTTTTTAATTGGTGAGGGCGTTCCAGGTGAAGTGCTTCGCAGGCAGAAGGTTCAATTTCAGGGTTCAAGGGTTTGCTGCTTAGGAATGCGGTAATGAATTTTCGTGCTTCAGTGTGGGACATTTAGGCCTCAAGTGACGATGGTAGTTTGATCCTTGCAGACTGTACATGAGGCTATTGTAAGCAAGCACATTGTAAGTTCAACTCCTATCACGTATATTAAGCTATCACTAACCCTGCGCTGTGCGATTATTCTCAATCCTGTTGTTGGCATGCCTTTTCCTGTTTGCAGGCGCTGCAGTCGGTCAGGCGAGAACTGATTCGTTTCTTGAAAACCTTTTAAGAAACAGTCCGGGTGAGCACCTTCAGACCGTCATCTCCCACCCCGACAGCTTCCGCGTGCAGATCATCTACACAAAGATCGACCGCGATAGAAAAAACAATCCTTCCTTCGAACACTTCCACTTCAATGTAAATCCAAACCTTTATTTCAACCCCGCGTCAACGGTAAAGTTACACGTCGCACTACTCTCCCTGGAAAAATTCAACGAAATGAAGATCAAGGGTGTCAATAAGTACACCCCCATGCAGTTCGACAGTTCATATCAGGGGCAGGTGCCCGCATATCGGGATCCTACCGCAGAGAACGAGCTCCCTTCAATCGCCCATTATATCCGAAAGGCATTCCTCGTGAGTGACAACGACGCGTATAACCGCATGTACCAGTTTGTGGGGCAGCAGAAGATCAACAGAGAGCTGCAACGCAAAGGGTACCGGCAGACGCGCATCAACAGGCAATTCATGGGCTTCTCCGAAGAACAAAACCGGCATACCAACCAAATACGCTTTCTGGACACCAAGGGAAATGTTATCTACACCCAGCCTCCCGCGTACAACCCCGACCCATTTGACTATTCAAGGTCCATCAGGGTTGGCCGCGCACACATGAACTCCCGCGACAGCCTCATTCACGAACCCATCGATTTCTCGCGCACCAATGAAGTCGGATTGAAAGACCTTCAGCAAGTACTTCAGTCCGTCATGTTCCCCGAATCGGTCCCCGCAACCCAGCGGTTCAACCTGACCGGAGACGACTATCAATTCCTGTATCAGTTTCTCTCCCAGTATCCGTCAGAAACTAACTACCCGAAATACGACACATCAGAATACTACGACAGTTATGTGAAATTCTATTTCCGCCAGGGGAGCCGTCAGATGCCCAAAGGGGTTCGCGTCTTCAACAAGGTTGGCTGGGCGTATGGGTTTCTGATTGACGTGTCGTATGTCGTCGACTTCGATAACAAGGTTGAGTTCATGCTGACATCCACCGTCTACGCCAATAGTGACGGCGTCCTCAACGACAACAAGTATGATTATGAAACCGTAGGATGGCCTTTCCTCTACGAACTCGGCCAGGCGATCTATGAATATGAAAAGAAGCGCTCCCGCTCCCACGCCCCCGACCTGAGCGCATTCCGCGTCTCCTATGAACGACGCAACCCGAATGATACAAGACCTTCAATAGAGGAGGTAGATAACTGACACTGATTGAAGTCAACAAGGTTAATCCAGGGCCGGCGCTTCGATGACGGAGGTGCAAGTTCAGGTTTCAAGTGTGGCCATGCCTGACTCATAATATCCGCCATCTTTCACGTACCGCCGTTGTTCACACAATGCGCCTTGCCCGTTCAGCGTTCATCCTTGATCCTTGATCCTCATCTGACCGGCACTACAAACCTACGGTCTGCCCATTCGAAGATCATGTCGATACCATTGCCGGCCTGGACAAGAGAAATGGTGAACTGCTCTACCGGCGACGACAACTTCTCGATCGGAATGCGGGTGCGCATAACGTCAAGACTGTAATCAGGTTCGAACGCGCCCCATTTGCCTGTTTCCGTATTAAGGGCTACTTCAAAAGAATCCTCCTGCGGAATCGCATAGATTCGATATGTTCCGGCCTTGATCTCCGTGCCGTTTACTGTTACGTCGCGGCTGAACGTGACCTCCGTCGACTCATTGGCGCCCAGACGCCAATACTTGCCATATGGCTGAAGCGCTCCTTCATCCGCAGTGCCGAAGATAGTCCGGTTGCGCACAGAAGGCCTGCTGTACGATATCGATATGGTAAGATTCTCGCCGGCCAATTCGGCTTTTCCCGGAGGACTGAGAGTGCGGCCGCGATAATTCACATAGAGGAATCCTCCCGCCAGAATCAACAGAACAAATGCGAGAGTAATCCAGATGGTTTTCTGTTTCATGGTTTGGTGTTTGGGTTAATAAGCGATGCAGTAACTGATAAGTTACAAAATGTGTCGAAATGCTGAAACTATTTCTCTATGTTAGTTGCCACAACAAAACCACGACGACATGTGTGACTATTTGATGGTACGCTCATTCTACGTAAATAGTTGTTGATATGCGTAACCTTGTAATCGCCCTAACCATTAGTTTCCTCCTGGCAGGCTGTTCATCAGACAAAGAAAATCACGGGAGCCTGAACACACTTAAGACCGCCCCCCAGACATTCAGCATAAACCCGAACGAACGCGCCTCGCTGGAAACGGAAGGTGGCGTTAAAGTAATCATACCTCCCGGGGTATTCGTCTTCGAAGATGGTCAGCCAGCCCTGAACTCCATCCAGCTTGAATTGCTTGACGTCTTTACTAAATCGGACATGATCTTGAATGGTATTTCAACCATATCAGATGGCAGACTTATTGAATCGTTCGGGATGGTCTTCGCGAAAGCAACATCAGAAGGAAAGAATCTTGTCATACGCGAAGGCGGCGCAATTGGGATGGAGTTCCCTGACAGACTCAACAAATCAGATGGAGCGCTGTTTTACGGGCACGAATCTGACACCTCATTCAACTGGGAATTTGTGCCCGGCAGCATTCCGGAAACTCCGGCCAAAGTCGATGAAGGTGAACGTGACGTGCAAGTCGACGACGCTGTAGACTCTGTTGAGGACTCCAGGCGCCCGACAGGATATCAGTTTCTTGTACAGCGCCTGGGTTGGATAAACTGCGACAGATTCGTCGACTATGAGGAGAAGACCGCGCTGGAGATAGAACTGTCGAATTACAACACTCCATCAGCGTACCTGGTTTTTCGGAATATCAATTCGGTGATGAAACTGTACGTTGAAGAGCAAGGCAACGTGATCGTCGAGAACCTCCCGAAAGGCTTCAAGGTTGATCTGGTGGTGATCGACAATATCAATGACCGCTACTATTGGGCGAAGGAAGAAATCACGCTCGGGCGGCAGCAAAAAGTAACGGTGAAGACCAAACGCTGGAATCTCACATCCATCAAAAAGGCCCTCCAGGAACTCGACAAGTAAGGTCACATACGTTATCCTGATAATCGGTTGCCTATGTTCCGTGCAACTTGTAACTTCTCCCATAATTCCCGCTGGGAATGAGATTAGCTTTTATCAAACCAACTCCCTCTCACATGAAAAAGATTCAACTCACGTTACTGGTGGCCCTTGTTGGCACCTTGTTCTCCTGTTCTGTTTCCGTCAGCAATGACGACAAGAAAACCGTCGATTATGAAAAAGAACGCCAGGCGATTCTCGCGGTAATTGAAGGTGAGTCTGCGGCCTTCTGGAACAAGGATTATGACAAGTGGGCATCCTACTGGGTACACGAACCCTACATCCGGACGATGGGCTGGTGGAAGGACGGCGGCGTCACCGTCGTTCAAGGCTGGGACGAACGCGCCGAACGATCAAAAGGGAACTTCACGAAAAGCCCTGACCCAAATGCCACCGCCACGAGTGTGCGTCGTGAAAACATCAACATGCGTATCTACCCCGAAGTAGCGTGGCTTACATTCGACCAATACGGCGAAGACACCGGTGACACGCTTATGGACATGCCCGGACTCAGCCGTGAAACGCGCATCATGGAAAAACACCATGGCGAATGGAAGATCGCTTATGTGGGCTGGCTCCTTCAGGGAGAAGAGTAAATTATTCCCGATCCGTCATCGTCATACGTCCGCCAGCACGAACTCAGTCCGCTGTTTCGAAAACGTCAGCGTGAGTTTGTGCATGGCGCGTGTGCACGCGATGTATAACATACTGCGATCCACGCCAGTATGGTAATTCCGCGACGACGCGAATGGTATAACCACTTCGTCAAATTCAAGCCCCTTCGACAAATGAACCGTGGTCACGATCGCACCCTGTTTGTAGGCAGTACTCTCACCGGTGAGCAGATACACATTCGCATCATTGAGCTCCGCAGCAAGGAACTTTGCCTGTTCAGTGGTCTTGCAAATGATTCCCATCGAATGGTAGCCGGATACCCGGAACTCTGCAATAAGTTTTGCAATCTCGGCAATCTCTTCCGCGTTGCTGCCAAAACCAGCGACGCGCGGACGTTCACCGTGGCGTTCCATAGGAATCAGGTTTGTGTTTGGCAGGATGTGCTGTGCAAATGCAGTAATCTCCAGCGTGGATCGATAGCTTCGGAATAACCTGACTATCTCACCCTGAGGGAAGATCTGTTCAATAGCTTCTGCTGAACTTGCACTGTAAGGATTGACGCGTTGGCTGACATCCCCAAGAATGGTTTTTTTACATCGGAAGACACGTGAAAGTACTGAGTACTGAACCGGCGTATAGTCCTGCATCTCGTCTACCAGAAGATGTTTTATATGATCACGTGACTGAATACCCTCAAGACGGATGCGGCAGTAGATCAGCGGAAATACGTCACTGTATTCAAGCACACCTCCGTGCATCATTCGAAACATTTGGGGCTGACCAACCCAGTTGAAAAAGTCTTTGTACACGTCAAAGAAGTTGTCGAACCGGAACATGCGCGGGATCGCCTGCCACACCTTGTTCTTCTCTCCTCCGGACAGCTTTCGCTTCACCTGGTCGCGGATGTATTGAAGCACGTCGCGGACTACTTCCTGTGACCGTTTCAGAAGCGGAATACGGTGATACGCCCGGAACCGCTCTTCAATAAACGGAAACGGCACGACGGTACCTGCTACACGTATTTCCTCAAAGTTGAAGTAATTGTTTTCAATATGAATGAAATACTGGTTCAGCTTACTGAGAAATTCAAACGACGACTTGAACCGGATGCGTTCGACGTAACTTTCATCGTGGTCGTCCAGCAACCTTTCAACCTGCTCGAAGAACGTCTGGAAGCGAAACTTGTGCTCAAGCAAATCCGCTGCAAGTTCATCCATCTGCATCTCAGGAATGTGCTCTTCACCCAGTTCGGGTAATACATTTGAGATGTAGTCGGCGAACACCTTGTTTGGCGAAATGATAAGGATATCGCGCGACTTGATTTCGTCGCGAAACCTGTAAAGCAGAAAGGCAATGCGGTGAAGGGCGATCGATGTTTTTCCGGAACCGGCGACACCCTGGATAATCATCACCGGCGCAGTCTCGTTTCGGATAACAGCATTCTGGTCACGCTGAATGGTGGCCACAATGTTTTTCATCTTATCGTCCGCCGACTTGCTTAATTCTTTCTGGAGAATTTCGTCATGGATGTTAACATCGTTTTCAATCATGAACTCCATGCGGCCATCGCGGATGCGGTACTGTCGCTTCAGGAGAATTTCTCCCGAGATCTTGCCCGACGGCGTTACATACCAGCCTTCACCAAGTTCAAAGTCGTAAAACATTGACGATATCGGCGCACGCCAGTCGTAAATCAGATTTCTTTTTTCCGTTTCGTCGGTAAATGTGTAAATGCCAATGTAGACCGGACTTCCTTCGGGATCGGTCTCCGTGGCAAAGTCAATTCTCCCGAAATATGGCGATTGCACGAGCTTAAGCAGCTTTCTTCTGCGCGCAACGGCCGACTCGCCGGTGAACGCCATACGGTTAATGGACTGCTCGGCGGCCACCATGTCCGCTTCGTCCATGCCGGATTGATTCTGATGGATGTATTCCTTGTTCTGCTGAAGTTCACTTGAAAATTGCCGAACGCTGGTGTCTACCCGTCTCAAAGCAAGCTGAAGCTTTTCTTTTACTTCTTCCAGGTATTCGCGTTCGTCTTGTTCCGTCTTATTGATCATTCGTGCGTTTCGTTTTTGCGGCCGCAAGATAGCATTCCCCGAAGAAACGTCGCGAATGAATTCTCGAAAGCTAGTTATAGTTCACGTCGTCAGGTGCCTCAACAAACTCACCTTCCCAGCGTGCAACAACGACTGTAGCAAGGCAGTTTCCGATAAGATTGACGGCCGTTCGCGCCATATCCATCAGCTCATCAATGCCCAGAATTGCCATTATTGGCCAGAGTGGCAATCCGAATGACGCCGCCGTTCCAAGCAGGATCACCAGCGACGCACGCGGTACTCCGGCAATCCCTTTGCTCGTGAGCATCAGCGTGAACACCATCAGGGCCTGCTCACCAAAGCTGAGCTCAATGCCTGCGGCCTGTGCCGTAAATATCGAAGCAAGCGAAAGATAAAGGGTACTGCCGTCGAGATTAAAGGTATATCCTGTCGGAAGCACAAACGACGCGATCTTTCCGGGGACGCCAAGCTTCTGCATGTTTTCAAGCGCTTTTGGCAACGCCGCTTCAGAGGCTGTAGTAGCGAACGCAATAGATGCAGGTTCGGCAATAGCCTTGACAAACTTCCTGATGGGCACTTTCACCACCAATGCAATGGGCAACAGCACGCCCAGAATGAACACCACCAGGGCACCGTATAATGTCATCAGGAGCTTAATCAGTGACGCGAGGACGCCAATCCCGAGGTGACCAACGGTGACGGCAATGGCCGCGCCCACCCCTACGGGAGCGAAGTACATGATAATCCGGGTGAACTTGAACATCGTCTCTGCCAACGACTCTGAGAAATCAAGCATTGGCTTGCGGCGTTCTTCCCGGACTAACGCAAGGGAAATTCCGAACAGCACACTAAATACGACAATCGGAAGTACATCGCCGTAGAACATCGACTTCACGATGTTCTCGGGAAAAATGTGAAGGATCATGTCGACCCATGTCTGTGGTTTTGTTTCCGGGAGTTCCTGATCATACCCCGCAGGAAGTTCGATGCCTCTACCTGCTCCCGTCAGGTTAATGGCAACCACGCCGATCACCAGTGCAAGGGTGGTCACAACTTCAAAGTACAGCAGCGACTTCCATCCCATACGCCCTACCTGACGGATATCAGAATGCCCGGCAATACCCACTACCAGTGTAGAGAAGAGTATCGGCGCAATTACTGTTTTGATGAGTCGGAGAAAGATTTTGCTAAGTATCTGAAGGTTCTGCGCAAAGGTTGGAAAATGCAGACCAATCTCAGTACCGTATATCATGCTTACCAGTATCCAGGTGGTAAGTGATTTCTTCCGAAAAGCATATACGGTGAATCCGATCCATACAAGCATGCGGCTTGCGGTAAGGAAAACATCGGGGATTTCAACTGAGGTGTAGAAGCTGATACAATGGAGCACTTGCAACACCGGCTAACGCAAGTGTGATTAACGACAGTTTAGGTTTCATTGAATAAGAGGATGAGATACTCGTGATTTAACAGCGGATGCTGACGATTCCAATTCGTCTGCATGAGGAGTAATAAATTGAGTCGTTCAGGGGGCCAGACTGGTGAGGAAGATGTAGAACGAGTTTGAAAGAAAAAAACTCCATATTGGCGTCATCACCATGACACCCTCTTTCGCGGGAACGCGCAGTGTTGTCTTAAAATGAAATCCAGGAACAGATAGCCTCTCCGAGAGGTGTGCACCACTTCGGTCTGTGGTTTTCTCAAGAAAGAAATGGCAGTCAGCCGTCGTATCCGAAGTCTCGAAGACAAGGTCACCGTGACTTACCGATACGCGGGCGCTGTATGCCTCAATGGCAACAGAGCCCAGGAACATCACCAGGAAAATCGAGGCAATTGCGAAGCGGTTAAGGGATAGGATGCGGCACATGAACAGTACAGTCCGAAAGATAAATTAATTTGGTGATGAAATTCAACTATACAGTCAGCGGTTATAGCACCTTTGGCCCGGGATAGCGACACCTTTCAGACCGAAATCGAATGAAACCCGAAAAATCCAGATTGAAGTAACGGAAGCCGCACCAAGAAAAAACACTTCGATCAGTGCAGAATTATGCTTCAATGCCGATATTGGAAAGAAAACCTAAACAACAATCAACATTGGCAGCATCCTCTCAACCTCGCGTCGCTTACTTCTGTATGGAGTACGCCCTGCAAAGTGATTTCAAAATGTATGCAGGTGGTCTCGGCATCCTTGCCGGCGATTACCTCAAAGGTGCGCGTGACCACAAGTATCCTATCGTTGGAATCGGCATCAAGTGGAAACAGGGTTATACCGATCAACGAATTGCAAGTGACGGCAGACCTGTCGATACTTATCCGATCTATGAATATCCGTTCCTGAAAGACACCGGCGTCACCGTTACTGTCAACATTCGCAAGCGCGATGTGAAGTGTAAGGTGTGGCTGTGCGACAAATTCAGGAATGCGCCTCTTTACCTTCTCGACACCGACGTTCCGGGAAATGAAGACAACTGGATTACCGGTCAACTCTACGGCTGGTTTGGTGAAGAACGCATAGCTCAGGAAATGGTGCTTGGCATTGGCGGCGTCAAAGCCCTTCGCGCCCTGAAAATTCCGGTTGATGTATATCACTTCAACGAAGGTCACGCCCTGTTTGCCGGATTCGAACTTGTCCGGGAAAAGGTCGCGGCGGGAAAATCCTTCGAACAGGCGTTGAAATCCTCCAGAGATCAAATTGTATTCACAACACACACGCCGGTAGTGCAGGGTAACGAATCACACTACATCGACCGCCTCATGTATATGGGTGCCGACAACGGTGTCTTCTCCAAACAGCAACTCAAACAGCTCGGCGGATCTCCATTCAACATGACGGTGGGTGCCCTTCGTCTTTCACGCAAGTCTAATGCCGTGGCTCAGCTTCATGCGGTCACCGCGAACAAGATGTGGCAGCATATCAAAGACAAAGAGGAAATTATTGGCATCACGAATGCAATACACGTTCCTACCTGGGTCGACAATCGCATTATCAAAGCGGCCAAAAATCCCAATCAGGAAATTTGGAAACTGCACCAGGAGAACAAGAAGAGACTCATTGCCTTCATCGCCGAAAGAACCGGCGTAAAGCTGAAGCAGGATGCCCTGCTTATCGGCTTCTCGCGTCGCGCCGTTCCTTACAAGCGCAGTGATTTCATTTTCAGCGACCGCTCCAAAGTAGACAGGCTGTTCAAGAGCGGAAAGCTGCAGATTGTTTTCTCTGGCAAGGCGCACCCGCTTGACGATGGTGGCAAACGTATCGTGGCGAACATCGTTGCGCTGACAAAAAAATATCCCAACTCGGTGGTCTTCCTTGAGAATTATGACATGACCATCGGCTCGATGCTGGTTCGCGGAGCCGATGTGTGGCTGAACAACCCGCGTCGCCCTCAGGAAGCAAGTGGAACTTCAGGAATGAAGGCTGCCATGAATGGTGTGCTCAATCTAAGCATCCTTGATGGCTGGTGGCCTGAAGCGTGCAATCACGGCGTGAACGGATGGCAGATCGGCGATGGCTATGAAAACGCCAACGAGAAGAAACTTGATGCACATGACCAGAAGTCGATGTACAAAGTCCTGCTCGGCGAAGTCGTCCCCACCTACTACGACAACCGCAAGCAATGGATCGAGATGATGAAACAAAGCGTCCTCTCAACTCATAAGCAATTCGCCATGAAGCGAATGCTCGATGAGTATTACCAGAAGCTCTACGCTCATTAATTTCTGATTCCTGATGATTTCTGATTGAAACAGAATGCACAGCCATCAATCAGGAACTGGAAATCTGAAACCAGAACAGAAATCACTCATGTCTGAGCGAAAGCACTGGGTTGGCATTTGCGGCGCGCAGGGTATGAATGGAAACGGTTAGCAGCGCGATGAGGAGGACGATCAAACCGGGAACGGCGAATGTGATCCAGGAGATGGAAACACGGTACGCAAAGTTGCCCAGCCACAGATCGATGAGCCACCATCCAACGGGGACGGACAAGACGATGGCGATGCCCACCAGTATGAAGTACTCGCGGTTCATCATCGTTATGATCCCTGGAACCGAGGCTCCCAAAACTTTCCGTACACCAATTTCTTTGGTGCGGTGAATGGCTGCCAGTGACGATAATCCGAAAAGTCCCATACAGCCGATAAAGATCCCGAGTGCCGAAAAAATTCCAAACACGCGTCCGAACTGCTGATCCTGTTGATATTGCTGATTGTAGTGATCGTCAAGGAAAAAGTGAATGAACGGATTACCGGGGAACACGGCCTTCCAGTTTTCTTCGAAACGCGCCAATGATTCGCGCACTTTAGACGTATTGAACTTTATCGAATAAAATCCACCCGGTGAAGGATCATATCTGAATAGCAAGGGCTCATACGACTTCTTAAGCGACTCCTGGTGATAGTTCTTGACAACACCGACGATGTTGAAGGTGTCGCCCCAGAACAGCACCTTGTCATTAACAGCTTCCTCGGGATTGTCAAATCCCATCAATGCTAATGCAGACTCGTTTAGCATGAGCGACTTTCGTTCGTGCGGAAGTTCATCCGAAAATCCCCGGCCCGCGACAACGTTAAGCCCATACGACGAAATGAAATCGCCGTTCATCATAATCACGCGATACTGATTCTGCTCCTCTTCACGCTGGGAAAGGCGTCGTATGCCGCCCGCGTTCCAATCCGGGCTTGCACCCGGAATCGAGGTCGACGCACTGACGGAGACAACTTCAGGATACTGCAGCAGGCGTTGCTTGAACACCTGAAACTTGTGCTGATACGTCGAATCGGTTATCCTCGGAGAATTCAAAACGAGCGTTTGATCCAGGTCAATACCGAGTTGTTGATTTTGCATGAAGGTCAGCTGACAGTAAACTGTATACGTCCCTGCCAGCAACGTCATGGAAGCTACGAATTGTACAATCACCATTCCCTTCCGGAAGATGAGGCCCTGGCTACTGTTCTTAAACCTGCCTTTGAGCACTTCAACAGGTTTGTAACCCGAGAGCACGAACGCTGGATAAAGCCCGGAAAGAACAGAACCGAGCAATACCACAGATAGTACGGCAAGCCAGAATTCCGTTCGCGTGAATAAGCTGTAGTCCAGCTGGCGCGACGTCAGGTCGCCAAACCACGGCGTCAGCGCTGCTACGAGCAAAATAGAAGCTGCCACTGCGATTAGGTTTAGCAACACCGATTCAAGGATGAACTGTTGAATCAGCTGTGTTCTGAAACTCCCCATGACCTTGCGCACGCCGACCTCGCGCGCACGTTCTATTGACTTCGCCGTCGATAGGTTGACGTAATTTATCCAGGCGATGATGATGATCAGCAGGGCAACTACGCTAAGGAAATATGCAGATTGGCGATTGCCGTTCCTCTTGAATTCACCAATGAAATCAGAATCGAGGTGTATATCCGTGATGGGCTGGAAGTTGAAGACCATGCCCGCATTGAAACGCTTCATGAGTTCGCCGTTGATCTTTTCTGTAAGTTCGGGCAGCTTCGCCTGGAGCGTTTTCACATCCGCGTTGTCGTCAAGTTCTACATAGGTGAAGAAGCCGTCCCAGTTCCATGAGGTGATCTCGTCATTCCAGAGTCGTTTCAGGCTTTCAAATGACATCAGCGCATCAATCTTGAAATGCGTGTTCACGGGCAGATCTTCAAACACGCCAGTCACTTCGTATTCCGTTCTCCCATTGTCCTTAATCGTTTTTCCAATAGGGTTCTCGTTGCCAAAGTATTTTCTCGCCAGGGATTGCGAGAGAACTATTTTAAAAGGTTCCTTCAATACGAGAGAGTCTGTGCCTTCGATCAGCCGGATCGTAAACATCGTGAAGAAGTCTTCTGATGCGAAGTACACTGATTCCTCCTTGAAGAACACATCACCCGCTGATAGTACGGCGTCGTTGTGTCTGAGACGTGTATAACGCTTCACTTCGGGCAGATTGGCCTTGAAATCCGGACCGATCCCCGCGGCTCCTGACGCCCAACGGGTCGAAATTACGCCTTTGTCGTAGCGATCGAGCTGAACCCGATATAACCTGTCTTTCTTTTCGTGGAAGTTGTCATAGCTGAACTCGTGCATGACAAACTGAATGATGAGCATACAGGCCGTCATACCTATGACAAGTCCCGATACGTTGATAATGGTAAATCCTTTGTTCCGGGAGATGTACCTGAAGATAGCGGTGAAATAGTTTCGAAGCATGACACAGGGGTTTAGGATATGACTGCCTTATTTGGAAATGGTTACAAAAACGAGAAGATGCTAAGACAGGCTTCTGTTGGGGCAAGGCGGCAGCAGGAGTCCGTAGCTTGTCTATACGTAATCGGAACCCTATGGTTTGTACAGGAGCGGAAAAAAGGTTCCTTCCATTTTTTCACCCCGCGGAATGGGGGGTACGCCTTTCAGGAGCGGTTCATTGGAATCGGAAAGCGTACCATCAGCAAATACATTGAGTACAAACGCGCGACGAGACCTCCCCGACTGGTTTTCATAACTTCCGTGAACCATTAACGGATGGTGGAACGTACCGAAGCCTCGTTGAAGCTCAACAAAAACCTTATTGTTAAACTGCGCTTTCTGTTCTTCGTTAAGGTACTTTTCAAGTCCAGCCATGTCGCCGGCGAGTTCCGGCTTTTCAAGAAGGCCCCACCGATGGCTTCCGGGTATATAACAAAGGCATCCATTGTCGCGTGTGGCGTCATCGAGTGCCACCCAGCACGTAAGGTGTTGCATGGGCACCGTTCGCGTCCAGTAACTGTAGTCCTGATGCCAAGCCACCACGCCACCGTGATACGCGGGTTTGCAGAACAGTTGATCATGCCAGAAGCGCACAGAACGGTTGCCAAGTAACTGGCATGCGGCCACCACAAAGCGCGGGTTCCAAAGGATATCGTGAAAGCCCCTGGTGATCCGCCAGTGCCCCAGCGAATGAAACAAGACCGAATCAGGATCGCCCGACTCGTTGGAATGAAACTCGTAAAACAGGTGATGCCTCGGATGAGCAGGGTCCTTGATCTCCTCAAGCTCAGCGTTAAGCTGATCGATTTGTCCATCCTCCAGCAACTGGATGCCGGACACATAACCATTCACTTCGTAAAAGTGAATCTGTGCGTCAGAAAGTGCATATCGCTCCCAGGCTTCAACCGGATCCAGTTTCGGAAACAGGTCGGTAATCAACTCATGCGACTTGGCGAGATCAGAATCCATTAGGGTCAGACAGTTCCGATGGGCCTGCCAATATACTCAAAAAGGCATTGCCGTCACTCCAAAGCAAACAATTTGGCTTCGCGCATAGTCCAGGTGACCTCATAATCAAAAGGCTTGCCGCGGCGTTCACCGTGGAAGACCTCTTCATCTTTGGTAAGCGTTATCCGCAGGAAACGCGCATCAGTAGGTTCAAAACGAATCACGGTGGTGCTACCGGTACCCTGACCGTCAGAAACGACGCGCGTCCAGTTGGTGCCATCCATTGATGTTTCGATGTTGAATGCACGCGGGAACGTACCCAGTGGTGGCGGAGCATTGGGCCCCCACCCGCGGGGTATAGGCGGTGACTTAAACTGAAGTTCCGCCAGCTTCGCCGGCTTTGGCAGTTCCACCTGGAACCACATTCCGGCCTTCTGCGTAACGCCCGTTGTCCATCCTTCAAAGGTGAACGCGCCGCCAGGCGTAGCCGTGCTTCCCTTTCTGATTTCTGCAGTATGGCTTGCCGTTACCTTCCACGACGGCTGATATGCCATTGGCTTCGGGACAGAAGCCCATACGGCGTTAAATGTGTAGGGCTGTGTCTGACTGGCGGTAGCCTTCCTGAGTGTTGCAACTTCGCCGGGATGAATTACAGATGAATTGTTTTCAAAGTTTGCCCGGATGTACGACGCCACCGAAGCAATCCACTTGTCTGAGTTGGAAGCCATCGGTGCCATTAATCCTCCGGCGTAAGTCTCACCCTGAATATCACCTGTCAAGCCACGCAAGAGTACTTTAGTAACATAGTCGGGATGCGCCTGAACCCGTGCTGAACCCACGAGTGATGGCGCCATCAGCTTGCCTTCACCAAAGGGTGTTCCAGTTCCCAGGGGACCGTGGCACGTGGAGCAGAAGCCCTGATAAATCTTCTCGCCTTCCGCTACAAGAGCCTGCTCTTCCGCAGTGAAGTTAGGATTGCTCCGGCCGAAAAAGGCGTGCACTACGGGGGGATTCAGAACTTGTTTTCCGACAAGCTGAACGCCGGCGGTGGTGTCACTTGCCAGCACGCGCTTGACAACGGCTTCCGTACCGGGAATTTTCAACAGACGCCCTGTCATCATCGCGCGCATTTTAACGTGCGTGTCCTTGTCTTCCATCAGCCGCAGATACTCTTTCTCAAATCGCTTATCCCCGGCCTTGTAAAGTGTCTCGCTTACCCACATCGCCTGAATACGCATGCGCGGATTCTCGTGGCTCATCAGCTGCTGAACAAGGCCTGCATCGAGTTCATCAATCCCTTCGAGTACCCAGAGCGCGTGAAACCGCGTTGTGAGCTCAGGTGCCTTCTTCACCAGTTCAACCAACTCAGGGGCTACAGATTTGTCGCGCCGCTGAACCAGTATTTGCTGCGCCATATCGCGCCACCAACCATTGGGATGTGAAAGGTGTTTGAGTAATTCTTTGGAGGATTCATCGTACATGCGCGGCTGCGTCTTGTCGCGCTGATAGTCTTTATGGGTAAGTCGCCAGATCCGGCCAAGGTTGATCACTTTGTCAAGTTGGTACTGTTCGATCTTTGTACGGAGATACGACCCCACCGGAGTCCACTCGCCTTCCTGAATGATACCGTGGTACATATCGACGATGTACATTGTACCATCAGGTGCCGTGGCCATATCCACAGGTCTGAACAACGGGTCCATCGAGCGAATAAATTCAGACTTCTGTTCCTGGTAAACGTTGTGAAGTAACGTAAGGCCGCCGCGGTCTTCCGCGCGGATCTGTCTGACGATCCTCGCGACCGGTTCGCCATAGAAGTACTGCCCTTTCAATTCGTCGGGCAGGCGATGTCCGCGGAAGATGTCGTTGCCTGAAGCTCCCGTTACGCGATTCAGGTTTCCATCCGGCAAACGCACCGCCGACATGCCACCCTGCATATCGGCAATTTTTATCGGCGCACCCCAGGGTACTTCAAAGCCTTCAGCAAAGTTCTTTTCAACAACATAGTCACCATAATGAATCGGAAACTGAAAGTACGATGGAACGCCGTTTGATCCGCCCTGAAACCAAAGCTTGCCATCATCGTCGTGTGTGATGCCCCACTGAGCATGGTTCGATCCTGTTGACTCGCGAATGACACCCTGAGGCGTTTCGCGTACGCGGAAAGGATTAACGGTACTATACAACCAGTTGTCCATTCCCCAATAGAGGAATGCCTGCTGATGCTCCACATTTCCCGCGCGACCGAAGTTATCGGTGAAGAATTCCTTTTTATCTGCCTTACCGTCATTATCGGTGTCCGTATACTTATATACTACGTCAGCGTTTGATTCCATGGTAAGGATACTATTGGGGCCGACGGGAAGCACAAAACGCGGAAAGACAAGGCTGTCGACAAACATCCCTCCTGTTTCATAGACACCATCGTTATCGCGATCCTCCCAGCGTGAGATTCCACTGACGGGCTCAAGTGTTCCCTTTGAATCTGCGGTAAGCATATACGAACGCAGTTCGAGCACGTACATTCTACCGTTGCCGTCGAACGTGATTGCGCCAGGTTGCTGAATCTTTGGCTCAGTTAACACCGCGTTCATCTCGTACCCCTCCGGCAGGAGAAACTCTGCCTTTTGTTCCTTGACCGGAAGAGGTTTTACCGGAGGCTTAGGTTCAAGGTCGATACCTTTCCAGATCGCGCTGCTGGTATCCGCGCCTTCCGGCAGTGTCACTACCGGCCAGTTCTCTTTTTGATTTGAACATGAAAGTGATAAGATGAAAATTCCCGCGATCAGCAGGGATGCGAGAGGAGCCCGCAGGCGGCGTATGGTGGTCATAGGTGTTACGTTGTAACAAGGTTGTAGGTCATTTCCAATATATATAGTTTTTACAAACACTCAGAATTTTTTCGGTACAGCGGTAACAGGACGTTTTCAGCGGAGACAACTTTCCTGCACTATCCCGTCTATGGAATTCTGGCTATGGGATTTGATTCTGATTATTTACCTTTAGTCTACACCTATTAATTGATTCTATGTTTGTACTACACACCATCCGCGTATTCCTGTTACTATTAATCATTTCTTCATTCGGCATTGACAACCTTTCTGCACAGCCTATCGGGATGCAGATGGGCAGTATGCGTCAAATGGCTGATCAGGGACCTGAGGCTACCCTGGCAAGGCTGAAGGAACTGGGCGTCACTGAAATTGAAGGT
Source organism: Bacteroidota bacterium (assembly GCA_023417065.1). Classification (GTDB taxonomy): domain Bacteria; phylum Bacteroidota; class Bacteroidia; order Cytophagales; family Cyclobacteriaceae; genus Ohtaekwangia. The sequence continues at coordinate 27,195 of JAEZGH010000123.1, read as the reverse complement.
GGCCTGCCCCGGGGCGTCAAGCTGGAAGAATACAAGAAGTTGCTGAAAAAATACGACATCAAGTTGATTGCAACCGGTGTTGGATTTCCGCATCTCGAAAATCCCGACAGTACAATGAAAGTTATCAAGCGCGCCAAAGACCTCGGAGCGAAGTATGTGGTCTGCTACTGGATACCACACGATGGCGACAACTTCACTTTCGACGACATGAAGAAAGCGGTTGACGTTTTCAATACTGCTGGGAAAATATTTACCGAAAACGGCCTTAGCTTCGCGTATCATGCACATGGTTATGAGTTCCGTGAATATGAAGGCGGCACAGGGACGATGTTTGAATACATGATGGATAAGACAGATCCGCGGTACGTAAGTTTCCAGATGGATGTATTCTGGATAAAGAATCCGGGCCAGGATCCTGCTGCATTACTGCGCAAGTATCCCAACCGTTGGACAATGCTGCACTTAAAAGACCGCAAGCACGGCACACCTAACACAAACACAGGCCGTCAGGACAAAGAATCAAACGTTGTTCTTGGTACGGGCGATGTTAATATTGCTGAAGTGATGAAGGCAGCCCGTGAAATTGGCGTTAAGCATTACTTCATTGAAGACGAATCTTCTCGTGCCATTGATCAGGTTCCGCAAAGTATCGCGTATTTGAAGAGCATTGGCGCGGGGAAGAAGAAGTAATTCCTTCGCAAGCACGCAATGAGAACCATCTCGCGTTCGTGATCCTGCTTTTGAGAAAAAGGCAAATGCTGCTGTGTCCACGGCAGCATTTGTTCATTCTGCCGGTATTTGTTAACGGTAAATGCCGGTCCGGTTATTTTGTTTCTGCTTTCCCCTAACTTGATTTCCGCGCACCAGAGGCAGAGGGTGCAGAAAATCGTCGTTTGAGAGAAATCTTCTTTTCCGCGATTTCCGTCATTGATAGATTCGGACTATAGCTGTATAAAGATAATCAATTTGATCTATAGTCGGGCAACAGCTAAACTTGTTAATCTTTTGATGAGAAAACTCTGAGTAACAATTAAACAACCAACTATCATAACATGGGAAATGACGCATTATCAAACACGCATGCGCTGAAAGTCAACGATTCAGACGCAGCGAAGTGTCCGTTTCACGGCGGCGTGCTAAAAGAAGCCGCAGGTGGCGGGACGAGAAACCGGGACTGGTGGCCAAATCAGCTGAGATTGAACATTCTTCGTCAGCATTCCTCCCTTTCAGATCCAATGGGCGAATCATTCAACTATGCTGAAGAATTCAACTCGCTGGATCTTAATGCCGTCAAAAAGGATGTCTTCCAACTCATGACGACTTCGCAGGACTGGTGGCCGGCAGACTTCGGTCACTATGGTCCACTCTTTATCCGGATGGCGTGGCACAGTGCCGGAACATACCGCATTTCAGACGGACGCGGTGGTGCGGGTGCAGGAATGCAGCGCTTTGCTCCACTAAACAGCTGGCCCGACAACGCAAACCTTGACAAAGCCCGCCTACTCTTGTGGCCGATCAAACAAAAATACGGTAAGAAAATCTCATGGGCCGACCTCATGATCCTCGCCGGAAACTGTGCCCTCGAATCAATGGGCTTCAAGACCTTCGGCTTCGCCGGTGGACGCGTGGATCAGTGGGAACCTCAGGAAGAAGTTTACTGGGGACCGGAGGGTAAATGGCTCGAAGACCGCCGCTATTCAGGCGATCGCGAACTGGAAAACCCTCTTGCGGCCGTGCAGATGGGCTTGATCTATGTTAACCCGGAAGGACCCAATGGCAAGCCTGACCCCGTTGCTGCGGCGCGCGATATCAGGGAAACCTTTGGACGGATGGCCATGAACGACGAAGAGACTGTGGCCCTAATCGCCGGTGGACACTCTTTTGGTAAAACTCACGGCGCTGCCGACCCAAGCAAATACGTCGGTCCTGAACCCGCTGCTGCAGGCATCGAAGAACAAGGCCTCGGATGGAAAAACACGTACGGCAAAGGCCACGGTGCCGATACCATCACCAGCGGTCTTGAAGTTACCTGGACAACGACGCCGACAAAATGGAGCAATAATTTTTTCGAGAACTTGTTCGGATTCGAATGGGAACTCACGAAGAGCCCTGCAGGTGCATTCCAATGGAAGCCAAAAGACGGCGCCGGCGAAGGAACGGTTCCTGATGCACACGATCCGTCGAAACGTCACGCGCCTTCGATGCTTACCACCGACCTCGCCTTGCGCTTCGACCCCATTTACGAAAAGATCTCGCGCCGCTTCCTCGAAAATCCCGATCAGTTTGCTGACGCTTTCGCAAAAGCATGGTTCAAGCTGACTCACCGCGATATGGGACCTCGCGCGCGCTACCTCGGACCGGAAGTGCCGCAGGAAGAACTCATCTGGCAGGATCCTATTCCTCCGGTAAGACACGAACTTATCGATGCTGAAGACATCGCATCGCTGAAATCAAAAATACTGGCTTCAGGCCTGACGATCTCTGAACTGGTGTCTACTGCATGGGCATCGGCGTCGACGTTCCGCGGTTCTGACAAACGCGGCGGTGCGAATGGTGCACGCATCCGCCTTGCACCGCAGAAAGACTGGACTGTCAATAACCCTCCTCAACTGAAGAAGGTGTTGGGTGTCCTCGAAACCATCAAGGATGAATTCAACGGTTCACAGAAAGGTGGCAAACTCGTTTCGCTCGCCGACCTGATCGTACTTGCAGGATGTGCTGCTGTTGAAAAGGCTGCACAGAACGCCGGCTACATGGTCACCGTTCCGTTTACGCCAGGACGTACCGACGCTACGCAGGAACAGACTGACGTTGAATCATTCGACGTACTGGAACCTGCAGCGGATGGATTCCGCAACTATTCCGATGCACGCCACAAATCAGCAGCTGAAGAAATGCTCGTAGACAAGGCACAACTCCTTACGCTGACGGCGCCGGAGATGACAGCACTCGTTGGTGGTATGCGCGCACTGGATGCAAACTTCGACCACTCGAAGCACGGCATCTTCACAAACCGCCCGGGTACGCTGACGAATGATTTCTTCGTAAACCTGCTTGACTTTGGAACAACCTGGAAGGCAACATCCGAAAGCCAATCGATGTTTGAAGGTCGTGACAGAAAAACAGGTCAGGTGAAATGGACGGCAACACGCGTGGATCTGATCTTTGGATCTAACTCTGAGCTTCGCGCTATTGCGGAAGTGTACGCCTGCGAAGATGGCAAGGAGAAATTTGTCAACGACTTCATTGCCGCGTGGGATAAAGTAATGAACCTTGACCGCTTTGAACTTGTGTCAAAGAAGATCAAGATTCAACACGGCAAAGCAGAGAAAGTTGAGATGGCGTAATTGTCAGCTTAACGTATAGCAAAAGAGGCTGCCCTTTTGAGCAGCCTCTTTTGATTTCTGATTTGGCAGTCTGCCAACAGCAGAGCCTTCGCCAATCAGACGCCATCAATTTGAAATAAAAAATTCCTAATGCGCCGTTGCGTATTGCTCTTCAGCCAGTTTTTTCAAATCTTCCAACGCACGGGGCCAGTCGTTGTCAAACATCTCACGCCACTCGGGATTTGTTTCGATCGTCACCGTTAGTTTCGTTTTGCCATTCGTTTCCTGAAACTCATAACCTTCCAGCGTCCCGATCCAGCCCTTTGCAGCATCGCTCGTCTTATCCACCTCGCTGTTAGGTCCCAGCAAGCCGATATGGCGCGCCAACACCTTTACATTGGGTTTAAACTCAGTGATTTCGGCAAGCGTACCAGCGCCATCTGTTCCAATAAATTTCAATTGTTCGCCTAATGCCCAACGGCCCTCATAGCGTGATCCAGGCCAGGCGCTGGCGCTCCATTGTTCATACGTCTCCTTCCCCAGCATCGTGCTCCACACTTTTTCAGCAGGAGCAGCAATATCAATTACATATTTCAGCGTTTCCATAATCTGTGGGTTTTAGTTGATGAAATATTCGATAGAACAAAAGTGATAATTAATCACTTCTTGCGAAGGTGTCGGGGCCGACAACAAAGGAGGTCAATTACGCCAATCTGAATTGATTATCTATCGTCCGGCACTTAACTGATTTTTTCAGATAGTTCTTCAGCGCGTGAAAGAAGGCGGGTGTCACCAAGTTTTGCTGCGATCGAAGGAAAGTTGCTGCGGGGACCTGTCCATCGAAGTTCGTCCACTTTTTTAAACAGTGGCGCGTCGGTGCGCAACGTGGCAATGTCTTTGAATAACAGCGCAAGTTCCTTGTTGCTACCCAGCACACCCTCGGGAAACGCTTCAATTGGTCCCCATTGATTCAACAGTCTTACGGCCCCTACTTTGCCGATCCCTGATATACCAGGGTAGCCGTCGGCGCTGTCGCCAACCAGTGCGAGATAATCCGGTATCAATGCTGGCGGAACACCAAACTTCTTCGTAACCGCAGAGGCATCGCGAATTGCGCCGGCACGCCGGTCGATCTGAACCACGCGATCGTTTTGAACACACTGCGCGAGATCTTTATCGGGAGTCCAGATACAGACCTTATCAACGCGTTTGTTTTTTGCTGCGAGATGAGCAGCGGATGCCAAGGCATCATCAGCCTCGAGATCGGTCATCGCCCACACGGTAATTCCCATTGCCGCCAACGCTTCCTCAAGTGGATGAAATTGACGGAACAGGGCAGGCTCAATCCCTGCGCTTGTTTTGTATTCCGGCCACAAGTCATTGCGAAAGGACTCAATGATGTGATCGGTAGCGACGCCAACGTGTGTTGCGCCTTCATCAATCATCTGCAGTACACCATGCAATACGCCGACAGTCGCGCCAAATGGTTTGTCCTTGCCCTTGTTGAATCTCCGCTGCCCGTAAAAGTGGCGAAAGAGTTCATAGGTCCCGTCGATAAGGTGAACGATCACAGTGTTTGCTTGAGATTGGGATTTATTCCGGAAGGTAGGAAATGTTAAGGTTAATAGTTCATTTCCCAGCGTCTCCTAAGTGAATCGGGCAACGGATAGGTTTCAGCGCTTCTGCCTCCAGGCGATAGCACCTGAAGGGCAGAAACACACTGAAATTTCATTTTACCTTCTAACGAAGGCGATGGCTGAACATCCATTCGAGGAACTGAGGTTCCGCGAAGGCGTTATCCCAGCTGTTGTGATTCACGCCGGGGTATTCGGTATATTTTGTTTTCACCTTTAGCGACTTCAATTTCGCCTGCATTTCGCGCGAGAGCGATACACCGACAACAGCATCGTCGGCACCGTGGAATACCCAGAAAGCAGTCTTGCGAACGCGGTTATCGTAAGCGCGAAGGTCAGCACCTCCACAAATAGGAAGTGCTGCAGCATACAGATTCGGATAACGGTAGACGGATTCAAACGTGCCCATCCCTCCCATTGACAGTCCGGTGATGTAGATTCGCGATTTATCTACGGCTTCTTCGTTGGCAATCTTTTTGACCAGTTCATTGGCGGCCACCAGCGGCCATGGTGGTTCCGCGCCGTAGTCAAAACTGATCTGGAATGGCGTAGTGGTCCGATCAATGGTAGCCGCAGCCCAATATGAGTCTGAAGGGCACTGAGGGACTACCACGATAGCAGGATACTTCTTCCGCATTTCCGGATTCAGGAAAAGGCGTGATCCATGCACAAGCTGCTTTTCGTTGTCATTCCCTCGTTCGCCGCCTCCGTGCAGCAACAGGATCAGCGGATACTTCTTGCTGCGGTCATAATTTTCCGGATACAGTATTCTGTAAGGAAGGACGTTGTTGCCGGAAACAAATTCTCCCCGTTCGAAGGGCTTGAGCGCAGGATCAGGTGCCTGCATAAGTCCCTGGATTTCGAGCCATTCGGCGAAGCGTTCTATCCATTTGTCTGTGGGAAGATTTTGTTTGCGCATACCGAAACCGTGGTCACCGCGGGCATACATATGCAGCTCGGCATCCTTCTTTGCATTAATCCACGCATTATAAAGGTTTACGCTATGAGGTGCGAGGTTGAGTCCGTCGTTAGTGGCCGCGAGAACAAACAACGGCGGCGCATCCTTTTCGATGTTGCCGATCATATCTTCCGTGAAGAAGGGATAAACCGGAGCGGCAAAGTCAGGCCGGGTTTCGCGCGTATAGCCAAACAGTGATCCCGCGGTGACGGTACCTCCGGCGGAGAATCCCATGATCCCGATGCGGTTGGGAAGTATGTCAAATTCAGCGGCATGTTTCCGAACCCAGGCGATAGCTTCTCTTCCGTCGGCAATCGCAAGTGGAACGGTAGCTGCAACGGCTTCGTCAAAGGCGGGGGATCCCCACTTCTGATCAAGTTCCTTTACGGGGTCGCTCGTGCGGCTTCTTGCCAGGCGATACCGCAGCACAAAACAGGTGATACCTTTCTTGGTCAGCCATTGTGCCACTTCATGCCCTTCACTATCGATTGACAGGGCGTGGAATGCTCCTCCTGGAGCAATGATTACTGCAGTACCATTTGCCTGTCCGGGTGCCGGCTGAAATACAGTAAGTGTTGGTTTGGTGACGTTGTATACAATCCGGGTGCGCCAGCCATTGTTGTTGTCTTCAGCCTCATCCCAGTCCCACGTCTCTGATCCAGGGGCTGCGCCATTGTACAATTGTATAACCTTCTGCTGCGCGTTGGCGCTGATCGTCAACAGCATAAGTATCACGGACGTAAGGAAGTAGGGTTTCATAGAATCAATCCAGGGTTCGGTAATTATTGTGTTGAAATTACACATGGGAAAGTACAAAAAAACCTGATATAAGCCGAAAGGTTATTGGTTTGTGGGGCGGCTTCCGGTTTGCGACTTACTTCCGGGGCGTGGACTTCCGGGCCCCGATTCTCAAATAACTTAATCCAATACAATGAACGGAGGATGAACGGAGGATGAACGGAGGATGCAATGAGGAACAATATCGAAAAATGCTCAAAAAGCGTATTCACAATCTGCTTCCGAGCCGCAAGTACCTTGCTTCGCCGGTTTCCGTTTTAGGCTGAGAGCGAGAAGAGTAAGCTCTTTCGTGATTGCTGACATCCGAACGTTACACCCTCCTTCGAAGTGGCAATCCCCGATGAATGATATGAATGGAGCTCCCATCAGGAACCACAACCCCACGGTTCCCTGATGCCTGATATCTGTTGCCAGTTGGCGGATAAAGGAGTAAAATGCAGACCACAAACCACATCGCGTATGAATGCAGCATCCCTGAATGAGCTGAAAAGAGCCCTTGACGACGCGGAACCGAAGGAATTGAAGGCGTTGTGCCTCCGCATGGCGAAGTTCAAAAAAGAGAACAAGGAGCTGCTGTCGTACCTGTTGTTTGAAGCTCAGGACGAATCCGGATATGTGGAGAGTGTCAAACACGAAGTATCAACCTTATTTGAAGAGATCTCCAACTTCAACACATACTACCTGAAAAAAAGCCTGCGCCGCATTCTGAAGCATGTGAACAAGCAGATCAAGTACTCGGGATTACCGGAAACGGAAGTCGCGTTACGGATTCATTTTTGTAAACACATTCGCGATTCGGACGTACCGCTGACGAAAAGTGTGGTACTGATGAACATGTATGATCAGCAACTGAAGAAAATTCACCAGGCGCTGGAAAAACTCCATGAAGATCTGCAGTACGACTATAATGATGCTGTCAGGGAGCTTTCAATCAGACGCTAAAAAAACAGACACACCACAGTGTCGGTGTGTCTGAAAGATTTCGAATGCAATGTAGATTCTGTGTCTGCCGCTTAGTCCTGCCGGAAATTGATCGGAAGAATCATTTTCTGTCTCACAGCACGGCCCCGTTGTTTTCCGGGATTCCATTTTGGCGAGATGCTTACAACGCGAACAGCCTCTTCATCACAGCCGGCGCCGATGCCTTTCATCGTGCGAACGTTGGTGATGGTTCCATCCCGCTCAACGATAAACTCTACGTATACTTTACCCTGAATATCCATCCGACGTGCCATTGCAGGATACACAAGATTCTTTGACACGAACTCCGTAAAGGCCGTAATACCTCCAACCGGTGACGCCGATTCTTCCACTACGGTAAACAACGTATTAGGATCTTCTTCTTCAACCTCGACCTGTACGGGTGCATTCACATTGATCTCGAGTGGCGTAATCTCCATATCCATGTCCACCGTAATTTGCTCTTCAATTACCTTATTATCGGGCACTTCAATGATACGCGGTTGTTCAAGCTTTGGCTGCGGCGGGCGCAAATGTTCCGTAACCGGAACGTCGATGAGTTCTTCAATCTGGCCTTGAGTATTCACCAGTGTGCCCTTCGATCGTCCGCTGTCGACCTTATATGTAAATGCAGCGATTGCCAGGGACAGGGAAGTAACCAATCCGATATTGAAAAACAGAAATGACTTCCTCGACAGGTCGGCCCTGGGAGTTTTTTTGGGTTCCATAAAAAGTTTGTGGTTTATTTCGGTATGGTACCGGCATATACGGAAATCGGAATTGCCGGGATGATATTTTTCCAGGATTTTTTTTCACGCCCGCTTTCCGTACCCGATCCGGATGTTAGCTGCCCGAAACAAAATCGGGCGCCGCGTCAACCTTTGGAAACAAAGTTTTCCTAATGGTCATTAGACAGCCATTTTATGTTGATAGAAATTTGGTCTACCTAAAAAACAGCGATAAGACCATTTGTAAATCGCTGGTCAGATTTCTCCGATAAATGGCGGATATTCGTCGCCGAACTACCTGATCTTACAGGAATTTTTTCAAATAATCTGTCTTGAAATGTGGAGGCTAGTACTACTCTTTTTAATCACTGCAACAACATTTGAAGCCTACTCCCAGCGACTTGAAGTATCCGGCGTTGTCAGGAGTGCTTCTGACAACATAGGCTTACCCGGGGCCACGGTAGTCCTGGAAAAACGTTCGGAGACACCAGCCAATACCTCACAAGGTATGGTTACGGACATTGAAGGAAGATTCAAATTTGAACAGGTTGAACCCGGTTCATACACAGTAACCATTCAGTTCGTCGGGTATACGCCGCGGGAACTCGAGGTAGAGGTACTCAACAAGTCAGTTAACCTCGGGATAGTTGGCCTGGAAGAAGAAGCAACCACTTTGCAGGAGTTGGTCGTCGTTGGGAAAATCGCTGTCGGAGAACAACGCTCCGACACGACCGAATTCTCCGCCGCGTCATTCAAGACTACCCGCGATGCCTCTTCGCAGGACCTTGTCGAGAAGATTCCCGGCATTGAAATCGTGGATGGTCGCATTCAGGCGCAGGGTGAAAACGTCCAACAAATTCTTATTGACGGAAAACCATTCTTTGGAACAGACGTCAGCGCGGCACTTCAAAGTCTTCCGGCCGATGCCGTAGCGAGTATTCAGGTATTTGACCAGAAAAGCGATAAAGCTCTCCTTAGCGGCTTTGACGACGGCGAACGGATCCGGACTATCAACATTATCACAAAACCCAACCGTAAACGCGGTGTATTTGGCAAGGCCACTGGTGGTTATGGCTCCGACGATCGCTATATGGCCGGCACGAGTCTCAACTTTTTCGACCGCGACCGGAGAATCACAACGACAGGGCTAAGCAACAACATAAATACGCTGAACTTTTCCGCAGATCCCAATAATGAAGGCCAGTCACGACCACAGAATGGAATTATTAAAACCCACAGCGGAGGCATTAACTTCATCGACTCATGGAACGGCAACATGGACTTCAGCGGAAGCTATTCGTTCACAAGCCGGGAAAACCTTCGTTCGCAGTTCCTGGTCCGGGATTTCATCTCTTCGGACTCTGGTCAGGTGTACACGGAGAACAACCTCAACACGGCAAGGAACACGGAGCATCGAATGGAAATCCGATACGATTACAAAATCAACGACCGAAACAGGTTGATCGTCAGACCGTCTGTTTCGATAAAAGGAAATCGTGAATCCACGGTCTTTTCGGGAAATACAGTTACGGACAACGGCCTGCTGAACACCACCGAAAACCGCTCCACGACGGATAATACGGACAACGACTATCACGCGCGGATCAACTATGGACATAAGTTCGCGAAGAAAGGCCGGAGCATCAACTTACGACTCAACGCAAGCCACCACACCAACGACGATGATGCATACCGCGTGGCGGAAAATGAGTTCTTCGGAGGTGAACAGAATACAGAACTGCTCAATCAAAATACGAGACTTGTGAGGACAGGCTCGTCATGGGAAACGGGAATATCATATACTGAACCTCTATCGCGCGCAAGCCAGTTCGAAATCGAATATGAAATCGGCAACCGCCTCAATGATTCCGACAAGCGAACGTACGATTATGTAGATGAAACCGATGCTTACAGTCTGCTTGATCCTGCTATCAGCAATACTTTCAGAAGTGACTACATGACCCAGGAGGCGGAAGTGGGTTACCAATTCAAGAAAGGAAAGCTTAATGTGCAGACGGAGCTTCAGTTTCAGCACGCACAACTGGAGAATGATCAGGTGTTTCCAGGCGAATTCAATCTCGATCGATCCTTTCAGGCCTTTTTGCCATCGGCGCGGCTGGAATACAAGTTCACAGACCACGCGAACCTACAGGTGAACTACCGCACCTGGACCAACGAGCCTGGTGTTGGACAATTGCAGAACGTTATCGACAACAGCAATCCGCTGCAACTTCGAACGGGGAATCCCAACCTTGATCAATCCTATACGTCATGGGCAAGGGCACAGTACAGGTCGTACAACCCCGAAACAGGGAGGTCGTTCTTCGCTTCCGTACAGGGTGATTTCGTGCGTGACTTCATCGCCAACAGTACCCTGATCGCCGATGCGCCTCTTCCCATCAATGATGACATTACACTTGAAACGGGATCCCAGCTAATCCGGCCTGTCAACGTCAATGGTTACGTCGATATACGTTCATGGGCAAACTATAGCCGACCATGGGAGTTGATTAAGTCCAACATCAGCCTGAGCGGGTCAGCCAACTTCTCGCGGAGACCGGGCATGATCAACAATCAGACCAATACGGCGACGACACGCAACTTCCGCGCGCGGATCGGAATCAGCAGTAACATAAGCGAAAAAGTCGACTTCAACATTTCCACGCGGAGCAGCTTCAACCTGGTAGAGAACACACTACGGCCACAGTTGAACAACAATTTCTTCAACCAGAACACTCAGCTGCGGCTGAACTGGATTATCTGGGAAGGTATTGTATTCCGCACAGACCTGACTCACCAGACAAACAACGGTCTTTCCGCTGGTGTGAACACGGACTTCACGCTGTGGAATATGAGTATCGGAAAGAAGATCTTCCGCAACCAACTTGGAGAAATCAGTCTGATGGCATACGATCTGCTTGAACAGAATAACAGCATTCGCCGAAACATAAACGAAGTGTATATTGAAGATATGCAGTCGAATGTATTGCAGCGTTACTTCATGTTTACCTTCACGTACAACATCCGTCACTTCAGTGCCGGGGCATCGATGGAAGATTTTGAGATGCCCAAAACCAGGGATAACTAAGATATCGGAATCATCGCGTGAGGCGGTAGATCATCAGGGCAGCCCTTTTGATTTGTTCGTCCAGTGTTCGCAGATCGATGTATTCATTCGGCGAATGGGCACCGCCGCCCATGGCTCCTATTCCATCCAGGCAGTCAACATATTTTGCGACAAAGGAAATATCGCCCGCGCCGCGTTTCGCCGGATCATAGGCCTTGACAGGACCTAACCCAAGGTCTGCACTCACCGTGCTGTACAGCTGCAGCAACTTCATGTTTCCGTCCGTCGGCGGCATGGCGGGATAGCCATCGTCGAACGTCAGCCTCGCGGAAGTGCGCGGCAGATTATCCGCAACGATTTTAAGCATCTTTGCCTTCGCGCGGTCGCGCTGTTCATCTGAAAGATATCGAAGGTCGCCGATCACACGGCTGTGGTTAGCTACGACGTTGGTCTTGCCCGCAGCCATCCCCTCCTTCTTCACCGAGTCAAGTTGCACGTCAGTACCACCAAGTATCAAGCCCGCGTTGAATGTCAGATTCTCCTCCTGCATTTCTGTATAAAACTGATGCAGGATACGAGCGGTTTCATAAACAGCCCCTGCGCCCACGGGTGCCGAAAACACCCCTGCAGAATGGGCTTGCGTTCCTTTCACGTCGAGAGTCCAGTTCGTGGTACCCCGACGCGCAATGGTAGCATCGCTAAAGGCGGTTCCTATCTCGAACGCCAGTGCCACGTCGCTGCGCTTCGCTGCTTCGACTATATCCGCGCGACTTACACTGAGCGGTCTCCCCGCTTCTTCTTCATCACCGTGCAACGCCACGATAATTCTTGCGTCTTTCAGCAGCCCAAGGTCGTTCAGCGACTTCAGGGCATATAGCATGACCATATTGCCGCCCTTCATGTCATTGGCTCCCGGACCATAAGCGATCGAGTCCTGAACTTTGTATTCCTGAAACGGACTCTCAGGTTCGAAGACCGTATCAAGATGACCAATGAGGAGCAACCGCTTTCCTTTCGATCCCTTCTTTTCTGCAAAAAGATGACCACTTCGGTTGAGTTCTGCGGGCAGTTCAATCCACCTTGTCTCGAAGCAGATGGCGTCAAAGGCTTTGCGCATGTGGGCGCCGACTCTTTCGACACCCTGTTTGTTTTGAGTACCGCTGTTAATGTTCACACTCTCCTCCAGCATCCGCAGGCATTCATCCATATTCTGTTCAACGGCCTTCACGATTTTCTTCTCCGTGGAAGAAAGCTTTTGGGCCAGAACGCAGACGGAGGCCGACGGCGCCAATAAAACCAGCAGGAGCAAAAGGAATCGGTTCATGATCAGTTGGGTTAATCAGGAACAATATAATGTAACCCAGGCGATCAAAAAACAGGTATTCCGAAGGTGCAGAGCAGCGCTTAAAAGTTGCGGGCTGCCAGTTGTCCGCCCCCAACTCAGAAGTAATCCAAGCTGGGACAGAGAGGACTCGTTGGAGGCGTATTGGTTCACCCTACCAATACGGAATCAGAAATCAATTCGATTCCGTGTACTTTCGGAAATTATCGAGGATTGACTGCCATCCGGCACGTTGCATGTCAACAGGATTTTCGCTTTCGGCGTCGAAGGTTTCTATTACTTCAACGCCTTCGGGCTTTGGTGTAAACGTGATGTCAACATGCCTTCCGTCAGGCATTGTGTAGCTGATGGCACTGTGGCGTTCGACTTCGTCGTATACACCTTCAAAATCAAACTGAAAACTTCCGTCTTTGGCAGCCATGGTAGTTTTGAATTTACCACCTGTCTTAAGGTCATTTTCAGCGTATGGCGCGTGCCAGTCATCACTCGCCTGACACCATTTGGTAATATGTTCAGGTTCATTCCAGCAACGCCATACTTTGTCGATGTCGGCATTGATCGTTGTCTGAATTGTAACTTTTGTCCTCTGCGTGGTTTCCATAAAACTTGCGGGTTAAGGTTAATATGTTATTTGTTATTCATAAACGGTAAAAGTCTGTCGACCGAGTACTTTCCACTGCCGAGGATGAAAATGACAAAGCATAACAGCCAGAACAGTAACGGTAGTGCTTTATCCTGAAAAGGGTCCTGGGCATGCGCAATGAAATACGCCACGGTCATGGTGATGAATATCGGGATAATCGTCAGCCTGGTGAGTAGTCCGATAGTAACGAAGATCCCACAGAACAGTTCTGCAAAAATCACAAGATTAAACGAAAGCTTCGGTCCGATGCCGATTATGTCGCCGAATATAGGAAGGATAGCATCGTAGTTGGCGAGTTTAGTATAGCCGAACCAGATGAACAATCCCCCGACAGAGAGCCTCAACATAAGGGCGGCCAGGTCAACGTTGAGTGGGTTGGTATTGAAGATACTCCGAATCATGTACTTGTTTTGAAACAAATTTAGGGTGATTATTCGAGCCTGATGGCGGCAGAAAGCGGCATCGTGAGGGGGCTTTTGCGAAAAAGATTCCGTCAGCGCCGTAAGAAGAGGCACAGCACAGCATTTGCATCGGCGAATGAAATCCGTCGAACGTTGCGATTAATACGATTCTCCTCAGGCGATGGCCCCTGCATGAACCTCTCGCGTCGGACTCTCAATTATTTGAATCCAATAGGAATACTCCGGATATCACTTTTCTCGAGTTTGCAGTGATATTCAAGCGTAGCCGAAGTGCCCTCTTTTCGTACGATTACCTTCTGAACATCGAGCACTTTGTATTCGGTTGTCTGTTCATTCTCGCTGATATGGAATGCTTCCCCTTTGAAAGGTTTTTCATTGCTTTCGAAAATGAGACATTCATGTGAAGGATCATCAAAAGAAAACTTTATTTTGAATGATAGCATATCACTTACTTTATGCGGTTATACTTCTTTAGCAATTCCACTACTTTGTCTACAGGGATCGCTTCTGCTGTGTAACCATCCTTTCCGGTGAGGGTTTCAGCAGCAAAAAGCGAATTCAGAATAGCTTCTTCCGTGGCCTCGATGGCTGCCATAAAGAGAGGCGTTACATAATCGTTATGAATCGTCTCCAATTTGTAAACGTTCGTTTCCGGATTGTGTTGAATCAGATTTTGTTCTGCAGTTGAAAGAGCGATTACATAGTCGCCGCTGCCATTGGCGGCAATGCCACCGGTTTTCCCTAATCCCAGCATTGCGCGCATCGCCAGGCGTTCGAGGTTGCGCGCATCGAGCGGAGCATCAGTGGCCACTACGATCATGCATGAGCCATCCGAAGATGTCAGTGCCTTCCTGAAAGGGTATCGGTCCAGTTCGCGGCCCACGGGCACACCGGCGATCTCTAAATTTCCGCCGAAGTTCGTCTGAACCAGCACACCTACTGTATAGCCGCCCAGCGACGCCGGAAGCAGCCGCGATGATGTCCCAATTCCGCCCTTAAACCCGAAGCATATCGTTCCCGTTCCGGCTCCGACGTTTCCTTCGGCGACTGCACCCGATGAGGCTTTGCGCAGCGCTTCCAGAACGTGTTCTTCCCGAACAGGGCGCTTCCGAATGTCATTGAGCCCTCCGTCATTTGTTTCACCAACGACAGCGTTCACCGACTGGACGCCGGCGTTTTCAGGCTGCGAAAGCGTATACGTCAGCAGCCCTTGAATTCCGGTCGCTACCCCAAGCGTATTCGTGAGAATAATCGGCGTTTCAATGTTTCCGAGCTCCTTCACCTGGCTATATCCCGCGAGCTTGCCGAAGCCATTGCCAATAAAGATCGCAGCCGGCACTTTCCACTGAAAGACGTTCTTGTCGTGCGGAATTATTGCCGTTACGCCGGTGCGGACTGCATCACCTTCAATCAACGTGACGTGGCCGACACGTACCCCCTTAACATCGGTAATTGCATTTAGTTTCCCGGTAGGCATTACGCCTATTTCAACACCGTAGTCGCGGAGGCGTTTCTTCTGCGCAGTGGCCAGCACCACAGGCAGCAAGAGCAGCAAGAGGGTTATCCGTTTCATTCATCCAGTATACGGAATGCGGGGCGATAACACAAATGCCGGAGCAGCATGTTTAAGCGTGCGATTAGATATTTATTCCGCCGGAGACTTCAATGCGCTGGCCATTGATCCATTTCGCATCGTCGGTGCACAGGAAAGCAACAACACCTCCGATATCATCTGCATTTCCAACCCGGTTTAACGGCGACAATGCTGATAGCCGAGCTTTCATCTCCGGATTATTCCGGATCGCGGCGTTGTTAAAGTCTGTTTCAATGGGACCGGGTGCGACTACATTGGCACGGATACCCCGGGCACCATATTCTTTGGCGACGTATTTTGTCAGCACTTCAATCGCTCCCTTCAGCGATGCGTACACCGAGTATCCAGGAACGCAGAAACGCGTTGTGCCGGTGGAGATGAACACCACTGCTCCGCCGTCATTCATCAGGTTGAAAACGCTCTGGGTGAGAAAATAAACGCCTTTGAAATGAATGTTCAACAGGTTATCAAACGCATCCTCTGTCACCTGCGCCATGGGTATCGTTGCCCCTGTGCCTGCGTTATTGATAAGAAAGTCCAGTCGGTCTGTATCCCATGTTTCGCGTAATACCTGCTGCAGTTCAGTTATGAAATTTGCAACGGCGCCCGTCCCGGCCATGCTAAGCTGAAGGGCACGCGCTTTTTGTCCGCCGTGCTCAATCTGCTCGACGACAGCCTGCGCATCGGACTCATTGGTGTTGTAGGTGAGAATTACATCGATTCCCTTTCCTGCGATAGCTAGTGCCATATCTTTTCCAAGGCCACGACTGCCGCCTGTAACTAATGCGATTTTACTCATGTGGATTTTGTTTAGTGAGTGGTTTAATACAGGGGTCGTATCGGCTGCTATTTTTATTGCAGTCAACGGACCCTCAATGAGAAATCTGCTTCGATCAGGGAGCAGCTAAGACAAATGGTTACACGGGGAAATCGTACCTGCTAAACGGCCTGCTTATCGTAATCAACCACGCGAAGGTTGAGCAGGGCTGCTTTCGACTGAAGGAACTTCACCATTGATTCCCTGCTGTCAGTAGTCCGCAGGTAAATCTTGCGGCTGTCTGACAACACGAGGTAGCCCTCGTAAACATCCTTGTGAATAGTTGACGACGCACCGCGGAGCTGCATCTTTTGGCTCACCCTGCTTTTCCTGTACAGTAAACATTCCAGCGACTCAAATGATCCTTTCTCACCGTTGCGAAGGCCCAATATCCAGAGATAGTCGTGATAGGTTTTACCGTCAAGGTCGATGCGGAGGCGGTAATGTGTCGTCAACACCAGCAGCGAAAAACCAAATAGTAGCGCAGACGCAAGTTGATTGATCGTTAGCGCAGCGATGCCTACAATCACAAATGCAACACCAGCGCCGATGATGTAGCCGGGAAAATACGAGGTCGTTTTGAAGTCAACGGTGTTCTTTGGATTACTCATAACAGAATGATTGCTTATTTAAGTCAGACTCAGAATTCACTTCGTATAAGGGCAGCCGAAAGCTTGCCGATATACTGTGTGCCGGCACTCAAAGCCGAAACGTTGGAAAGAATGATAACGCCTTTCCGGTTCTGGAAGTCAAGTATCAATGACGACGTATAACCACCGGTTCCACCATCGTGGGCAACGTATGTCTTACCATTTTCATCATGAAAGAGATGCCATCCCAAACCGATTTCGCCGCGTTCTGTAATCTTGAATGTAGGTTTGCGGGTGAGTGCATAAACAGCGTTGGAATCGTCAAACTGCGCCACGGCGAATTTACCAAGGTCTTCGACTGTCGAGAGTATGCCTCCTGCACCTGCAAGGATGTTAAGATCCCAGTTTGACGTTTCCTTGCCTTCACCATTTCTACCAATAACCAGGCGGTCTGTCACACGGCTTCTGTCGGTCGTGGTGTTACTCATCTTTAATGGAATAAGTACCCGCTTCTGCAGCAAGTCCTCGTACGTCGTTTTCTCAATCGAGGCAAGGGTATATCCCAGCAGGCCGGCTCCGAGGTTTGAATAAGCGTACTTGTTTCCCGGAGCATCACCCAGCCTTATTTCACTTGCAAGAAATTCATCCATCTTCTCCTTGCTGTAATCCTTGTATGGATTGTTCTGATCCATAAAGAGCGGATTCAAATTCGGCGGAAGCCGGGGCAAGCCCGACGTGTGGTTCGAAAGCTGTGCAAAGGTTATCGCAGGATTCTCTTTCCTCATCGCAGGAAGGTGTCCATTGACGGGATCGTCAAGCGCAATCTTGTTTTGAACCACCATATCCGCGAGAAGCGTAGCAGTAAATACTTTGGAAATTGACCCTATCTCAAATGCGCGATCGTGGTTTACAACGGTGATAACAGAATCCGATCTTCGCTCAATCCCGTAGTACGTCACGTTTCCGTTTCGGATGAGGCCGATAGCAAGCTGGGTATTTTCAGGAAGCGAAACCGTGTTGTCGTAAACAGCTTTCAGTTGATCCGGCGAAACCCCTGGCGTTTTTTGTTGGGCATCAACAATGTTTTGGCTATTACCGGTGAATGTGATGAGGAGTGCAAAGAGGATAAGAATGATGGATAACTTGTTCATCCCTTAAAATAGCAAAAAAAGCCGGAACGTAGTAATTATGCGCCGTGCCTCGTTAATAACAATCAAAGACTTGCGTCAATGAGATCTCCCAGCAAAAAGGCGACACACGCAGCGACGGCCACCACGGATACAATCGCGACCAATACGATACCTGTAGTCTTCCATCCGGAATAAAACGCACCTTTCTGCGCCGCATGTCGGTTCAGGCGTTCACCCTGCAGCCAGTTTGCCAGCAGATAGATCACGACAGTGTAGGAGATTGAAATGCCGTATTTCGGTATCCTTAGAATGATTGCTTCAGGAATCAACAAGATCCCGCTAAGAAGGAAAGCTGTGAAGACGGCACTGATCAGGAGCGCCATGTTGCCGTTCTGTTTCTCGCCATAGTGAAAGTAGTTGCGACGAAGCATTAGTCCCCCTGCCAGGGGCCCGCCAAAAAACGTCCCGATGGCAATAGCATTCACGGAGAAGTAACGTTTTGAGCTGTAGTCGTCGCGATTATCCATCGCCAGCGCATCGATCGGAGTATCATTCATAAAAGCACCGGATTTATTCCAACGGGATCTTTCGTGAAGATAATGCAGACGAACGGCTTTACAAAATCATGATCGCGATTGGTTCATTCTTCCTTCAGCACTACCTTTGTGGCCGTTATATGACTACCCATCGTTATATCAGCCTGCCCATTGCCGGAATAATTGCCTGATCACATCGGTTCAAAAACCGCATGTGATTTCTTCAGGTTTCCAGAATTATTTCCAACTACCGATGCCACATATCGAATTCCGGCATCGGCAATTCCTTCATAACATGTCACTTCTTTCACAATTTGGGTGGAATACGTTCCATTCTCACAGTATTACATATACGTTGAAGCCCGGCGAATGCTATGGGCGGGTAATTACGATTAAAGGCCACGCGTACACGGCCATTACCGAACGTGGCGAACTTAACTGCGAGCTCTCCGGAAAATTGCTCTTCAGTACCGATGCAGAACAACGACCCTGTGTGGGCGACTGGGTCACGTTTCTTGATTATGCTGACACGGGAATTATTACATCTGTTCTGGGTCGCAGGAATGCGCTGACGCGGAAAAGGCCCGGTGCCAGTAGCGAAAAACAAGTGCTCGCCGTGAACGTAGACGGTGCCCTGATCGTCCAGTCACTTGACACCAACTTCAACCTGATGCGACTTGAACGCTATATCGTTCAGGTTCTCGCATGCGGGATTGACCCGATTGTTGTTCTCAACAAATCCGACCTCGCCGCGAATCCGGACGACTTCAGGGAACGCGTTCTGGCACTTGGCAGAAGTGTCCCGATCATATTGTGCAGTACGCGGACGGAAGATGGATTGGCAGCAATTCAGAAGACGCTGAAACCTGATTGCACTTACATTCTTATCGGGTCATCAGGTGTTGGAAAGAGTTCGCTGCTCAATGCCCTGCTCCACTCGGATGTAAGGACTACCGGCGGACTTAGTGAATCTACGTGGAAGGGGCGCCATACTACAACCACACGGGATTTATTTCGATTGCCCGGTGGCAGCTTGATCATCGATACGCCCGGAATGCGCGAGTTTGGCGTTACTTATGAGGAACATCAAAGCAATGACTTGTTTCCGGCTATCGCACGTTTAGCTGACCAGTGTCGGTACGGAGATTGTCTTCACCTCGATGAACCCGGATGCGCTGTAACGGCTGCATTACACGATGGAGCACTCGAAAGGGAAACGTATCAGAGCTACGTTAAGCTTATGAAGGAACAGCAGCGTTTTCAAATCCGGGCCAGCGATAAAAAGCGAATGAATCGTCAGTTTGGAAAGCTCACGCGCGAGGCCAGGGCTCACCGCAAACGCTACAAATTCTGAAGGTACGCTAAGGGATATTTTGGCAACGGAAGGACAATTGGAGATTGGTTCGATAGTCCTTCCTCGCCTCCCCTTTGTCCAACGTGACATGACCACACTTCCCTGATGAACCGGCTGTCGCGACTGAAGTCGTCGTAGGAATAACCCGCCGGAAGCTCAAAAACACCCCCAGATGAATCATAGAATACCGGAGTCCATGAACAAGCGGGCCCACTGTTACCCTTCACGAAAACTTGTTCGCCGCGCCAGACATATTCCTTTATCCATGGCTGACAGGAGCAATTTTCCTTCATAGCCTCTATTTCCGCTTGAAGTCTCGACGGGATTCCATCATGGGACTCGCTTTCGCAGGCAAATAGCAGGAGAATGTACAGAAAGCAGGGAATCGTGGTAAGTCGTCTCATATAGGCCGGGTTGTGTGAATCGTACCCAGCACTTAAGACACAGGCGGCCACGCGGAAGTTGTAATCAGTCCTCACCTGGCAACCGATCCACCCTTCGATACTGGATGAAGGAGCCTTTATTATCATCCGATAGCCCCTCCAGTGTAAGCGTATCTCCGTCAATCTGAATCCGCCACTTCTCCGAAGCGGTATTGCCAGCCATGTCGATAAACGCAAGTTCAGGCCGATGAGCGTTCATAAACCAGTATCCATAACGTTTTTCATTCGATGTGTTCCAGGCCACGTAAATGCGGTCCCATCGAATAAACATCGACTTTTTAAAATCCGAAATATCGACCTGACCGGATTTGACCTTCTCCGGAACCACTTCCCACATTCCTACAATAAGGTCTGCCGGCGTTCGTGGAAGATTATTTATCGGTTGCCACGTGACAACTACGGATAGTCCGTCTTCCTGGCGCTTCCAGATCATATTATCATTGTCAAAAGCGATGGCGAAAGCACCGTAGACATCGTGTACCCCTTTTGTCTCGACCGGCAAATAGGATTTGTTGACGTCATCAAGAGTCCACGTACCTGCTGAGTTTTGTAACCACCCGTTACCGGATTGATAGGTTCCGTCCCCATTGATTCGGGTCCACTTTCCGATGGGTGTCATGACTTTATCACCTACCGTTACACGAACGGCCTCCCAAAATCCGACAGGAGATTGTGCATTCGCTGATACGCCTGCGAACAGGAGTGCGATCGTGAAAATGCTTTTCATTCCGTTCAGGTTATCCGTCGCGAAGACTGTCAGCAGGGTTGGCACGTGCTGCCCTCAGGGATTGTCCCGCAATGGTCAGCAACGTCGTTGCCAGCACCAGCAGTCCCGGAACGAAGATCATCCACCACTCCACCGAGATCTTATACACGAAGCCATTCAGCCACTGCTGCGTGATGTAATAAGCCAGCGGGAATGCAAATAAACATCCGATGATGATAAGTTTCACGTACGTCTTCGAAAGCATCACCAGCAGGCTGGGAATCGTTGCACCAAGTACTTTCCTTACCGCGATCTCACGGGTTCGTTTAACAATCGAAAGCGTCGCCATACCAAAAAGACCGAGGCTCGCGACAAATATCGAGATGACGCTGAAAAGGCTCAGCAACTTTCCGAAGAACTGGTCAGCCGCATATTGCTCGGCAAAGAAGTCGTCCATAAAATGGTACACAAACTGATCATACGGATAGTGTTTCTGCCATATAGCTTCCAGTTTCTTCATGTAATCACCCTGGCTGGAAGTTACGTTGAAGGTATAATATCCATACTCCCACGGGTGGGTGTAAAAAAACAGTATAGGCTCTACTGACCTCCTTACCGATTCGTGATGATAGTCTTTCCAGACACCGATGATTGTGTAGGTCTTGTTGTCGTTGGTGATTATGTCGGTGTTGACCGCGTTTGAAGGCGTATCGTATCCCAAAGCACGCGCGGCAGTTTCGTTGACGATAACGGTGTTGCCAAATTCTTTCTGGTTGAAGTTACGCCCGGAGACGAGCTTCAGTCCGAATGTTTCCTGATACCCTTCATCGATCAGCATCTTCCAATAGGATTGCTTGCGCAGGTTTGACGAGCCCACGGCATGGACACCTTCGTCGTGGAATCTGATCTCCTGACCAGGGATATTCATCGAGGCCGTTCCACTCGAGAATTCAGGAAGCTGGAGTACTTCGGCGCGGAACTGAGTGAAACGCGTAAATCGCAGTGAGTCGGAGTTCGTGGACGCGGGGCCACGCAGAGCAATGGCATTTCGGGTGTTGAAGCCTGAATCAAACTGACGCATGAATGAAATCTGTCTCCCGGCAATAAGCGTTATCCCTACCACAGCTACGGCAAGAAAAAGCTGAAATGCCATAAGACTCTGATGCAGGATGCTTGTACGCCCCTTCCCGCTACCGAGCTTGTTCCGGAGGATCAATACAGGTTTAAAGCGCGACATGAAATGCGCCGGATAAAATGCGACCAGGGTAGTACATACGGTAAATCCCACGAAGTAGAGCACGATGAGCGAAGGCCCAGGCATTGGAAGCGGAAACCTTTCAAAGATGTACGTGGTAAGTGGACCTGAGAGCAGGTAGAACAGTCCGACGCCAAGGACAAACGTCACTGCCGATAATATGATTGCTTCGACCAGGAACTGACCGCTGATCGCAAGGCGGCTGCCGCCGAATACTTTTCGAACGCCTATCTCACCAGAGCGTTCGAGCAATCGTGCAATAGAAAGGTTAACATAATTTATCCACGCGGCGATGACAATAAACGCAGCAAGTGATAACAACGCATAAAGGAGTGCTTTGCTGATCGTGGGTGTGAGTTCACCGGATAACGCCGGAGAAGTATGCAGGTCTTCATAGGCGCGCAATTCGTGCCGCGCAGTATGGCCGCGCTTTTCAAGATATGGTATGTGCTCCATCGCCATCGCTGTCAGTGCGCGGTTAACGGCCTCAATGTCGTTAACATTTTCCCTTAGCCTGACGAAGGTGAATACCCCAGGATTGTTAAACGAACCTTCCCGTTTAGCCCATCCATTGAAAGTCATCGTCGACCATGATATGAGGAAGTCGAAATTAAACGAGTTATTATCCGGGATATCTTCAAATACACCTGTGACTGTCAGTGGAAGGTGTTCATTGAAATAGAGCATCTTTCCCATCGGGTCGGTGTCGCCGAAGTATGCTTTTGCCTGCGAACGCGATATCATCGTAGTATGCGGCGCCTTTAACCCATCTTCCGCCGATCCGCTGATGAGCGTCAACGGAAACACTTTGATGAACGAGCTGTCGGCGAACATCATGTCCTGATCCACAATGCGGACATCCTCAGTGAAGATCAGCGCTTTTTCGTAATACGCGCGTGCCACCGCTTCAACTTGCGGCACATATTCATGCACAAGCAGGGCCGTGCGATCGTGGGTACGCGACGTCTCCAACACAGGACGTCCTTCTTCATACTCGAAATAATTAATGCGATAAATCCGGTCGCCGCCGGGATAGAACTTGTCGTAACTGAACTGATAGTTTACGTATCCCGTAAGGGCGAGGAAGATCACAATACTTACTGAAAGTCCAATCAGGTTAATGGAGGTGAAGAGTTTGTTCCGGAACAGATTCCGGAAAGCGGTAATCAGGTAGTGTCTTAACATGGGAGAAACGGGTTAACCGGCAGGTTCGGCTTGTTACCGAAGCTAGCGGTCGCAATTCTATGGTGCAAGAAGAATTGGATTTTTTTGCAGGATGTCTGAGATTTGACAAATCTGCATCAACGAAGTCTATTCATGGTATCCATCGACACTTTCCGCCGTATTGCATTGAGTTTCCCTGGCACAGTGGAGCAAGCTCACTTTGAGAAACGGGCTTTCAAGGCCGGCAAGAAACGCATCTTCACAACGCTTTCGGAAAAGGAAAACACAGCCACGGTCAGACTTACGGAAGTAGACCAGTCCGTCTATTCAGACATCGATTCGGCGATGATTTATCCGGTTCCAAACAAGTGGGGAAAGCAAGGCTGGACTGTCATCGAACTGAAACGGGTTCCCCTTGCCCTCGTGAAAGAGATCCTTCAGAAGGCATATGATTTCAACGCGACGTAAGAAGTGTCCGATAATGAACCGCAGCGTCGGCAGTCAAGTTCACTTGTATATATCCTTCAAATCCTTTTCAAAGAGCGTATAGGGATGCTTATAGAATTCAACGAAGTTTTCTGCGCTGGGATGGCCGGGGACAGGCGCGTAGTAATGCGTCGGGCTCTCTATGTCGTTGCGCCAGACAAGCACATACGCTATTCGCAATTGATACATTGTCATCACACGGAGCAACGTTTCTGTCCACCACTTGGGATCCGTTATTCCCTCGAGGCCGGTTTCGGTGAATGCGGCAAGCTTGCCGTGCTCCACGGCATAGTCGGAGATAATCTTCAGCTTGAGGGCTGCCAGTGACACATCAGTGCCATCACGTCCCATGTCGCCATAGTTGTCCATTCCAACCATGTCCACCCATTCATCGCCCGGATATCGCTCGAGAAACTGATCATCCGTTGCAAATTTGTTATCCGGTGAATAGGCATACAGGAAGTTATGTACGTTCAGGCTGTCGCGAAGGTAGGATACGGTGAACTGCCAAAGCGTTATAAATTCTTCACGCGAACAGTGTGGCTCCCCCCACCAGAACCATTCGCCATCGAACTCATGGAAGGGCCGGAAAATAACGGGCGCCAACGTGCCATTTTTCCCTTTCAGCGAATGCGCCCAGTCGGCTATATCTTTGAGTATCCCTTTATAAATACCATGCGCTGCACCTCCTGGAATGATATATTTAACGGCGGGCACCGAAACAGAGTCTACCCAGTAGAAGCCACCTTGACTTACGGGATTTGGAAAGTGCCATGCAACCGTGGTGACGCCCCCCCTGTTGTAGGTGTCGATAACGTTTTTGGCAACTTCCTTCTTTGCCTTTTCGATAGCCTCCCTGGAACGACCTGAAAATCCACCAATATCCACGCCGATTACGGCCGGATGAGATCCCGTGACCGATTTCACATCAGAACGATTCTTGTCCCCCCGCCAGCCGCGGCCGTATTCAGTGGCATGCTGATGACCAAATAAGGTATGATTGCGCGACAGCCGCATCAGGTTGGAGAAGAGATTCCGGGTCTCCGGTGTCGCCTTTGGGTCGACGAGTTTCGTCTGCGCGGAAAGTGTCAGCGTTCCGCCCCACCACATTATCAAAAGCAACCAACAGGTCTTAGATATTTGTATTCTCATATGAAAAGTCTCGTTTAGATCGCTAAATTTTCCTGCCCATCGCTAACGCTTAGCTGGCAATGCCTGACACAGAATGTAATATGCCTTACTCGATACCGGGATCACTTTTCAATAGTATCAGGCTCCACGTTGTCATAGTGTAAGACAGCGCGTTTGAACAGCGTGCTGCCTGTTTCGTGGCATATACACCACCAGAAGATAAGGGGTGGTTCTGGTGCAAATCGGCTTCCATCTATCGCCTGTGTTGTGAAACAAGCCCGTGAATGGAAGTTTACCGAACGTAAGAATTCCAGCTAAATGGAACAAAATATTTCCCCCGTTTGCCTGTAGGGTATGCGTCCGAGTCTGTACATTTGAGACAATTATGAGACTGTCCTGCGAAGTTTTCAGAAAGGTTATGATCCTTTCCATTCTTCTGGCCTTCATGGCCAACGAGGCTGTTTCATTTCTGGCAACGCCTAAGATTAAGTCGATCACGAAGACAGCAGTATATCAATTCAATGAAGCCGTAAAGGGCGTTCCCGCTCCGGTTGTTGAACCCGTAACGAAGCTTGCTGTCGCCTTTATTTTACTTCAGCTTTTCTTACCGCTGCTCCGGGTGCTCCGAAGCAAAAAAATCCACAGAACACTTCGGATACCGGTCGCAGACCGAAACCCATTCTATAGGCACGTTTCGATAAACGCGCCTTAACCTCGCCTCCCATTTCTGGCCCGAATGCTATTAATCGCATTCGTCCTTTTCGGACGATGGAACGCTGCGCGCGTCCTGCGTCTCCGTATCTCTCTTAATTCATCTTAAACTACACTAACTATTGACTTTCCATGAAAGACATCATCTTACTTATTAAACGTTTTTGGTTTTTGCTGGCCATGATGGCCGTTCCGGTACTGATCTACATTCTACTAAAGACCTTTACCGACTTGTATTAAATGGACCGCGTGTGGCAGCAATGTCACACGCTTTTTTTTTATCCTTATGGCAACTGTGATCATTCTGATTTTTATCACAGGCTACCTCTTCATCGCATTCGAACATGTGGCGAATGTGAACAAGACCGCAGCCGCGCTTGTAACCGGTGTGTTGTGCTGGACGCTACTGATTCTTTCGGAACCGTCAGCTGCACTACTTCAAAGTGACCTTTTTACCAAAGCAGTTGAGGCCATAGCCCTGGAAGAAGGCGAAAACTTTCGCAATCTGCCTGCATCTGAACAATTTCGCGAATTTGTTTTGTTCGAACTGGATCATCATCTGGCCGCGATTGCTCAGATTGTTCTCTTTCTTCTTGGTGCGATGACCATTGTGGAGCTGGTAGACGCCCATCATGGTTTTCGATTTATCACCGACAAAATCAGAACTTCGAGTCCCGTGATCCTTCTGTGGATAATCGGGCTTGTATCCTTCTTTCTGTCGGCGATACTCGATAACCTGACGACATCCATCGTAATGGTGTCGTTGATAAGAAAGCTTATTCATGAGCGGGATCGCCGGATGGTGTTTGCCGGAGTAATTATTATCGCGGCAAATGCAGGAGGAGCCTGGACGCCCATTGGTGACATTACCACGACAATGCTCTGGATCGGAGGGCAAATTTCAACCTTCAGTATCATAAAGTCGCTAATCATTCCATCGCTCGTATGCCTGATTGTACCATTGATATACCTTTCATTCCGTATGAAGGGCACACTCCGGCACGACGCGCATAACCTGGACGATAGTATCGTGAAAGGAAGCCGGCGAATGCTACTGACCGGCGTAGGCGCTCTGATATCTGTACCTGTATTTAAAACGTACACACACCTCCCTCCCTACATGGGTATGTTGTTAGGACTCGGAATACTCTGGATTTTCTCAGAGTTTCTTCATCCCGAAATTGATGAAGCTACCAAGAGAAAGTACACGGTAGCAGGCGCACTGTCGCGAATCGACGTACCCAGTGTGTTGTTTTTTGCAGGAATTCTTCTGGCTGTTGCGGCGCTCGAAAGCATGCTTGCGCTTCGACAGTTTGCTGATTTACTGGCTGAAACACTCAAAGACAACAGATTGATTATAACGTTAATAGGTGTGTTATCTGCCGTCGTCGACAACGTTC
>JAEZGH010000090.1 GCA_023417065.1 Bacteroidota bacterium | reverse complement strand
TTGATGTCTTTAACACACACAACGGTGAGCGTATCTTTTGCATACCGTTGCTTTACTAACCGGTATAACTCACCGTTGTGCTTAAACTGGCCATGAACCCTCTCGAATTCCGATTGATCAGGCATGTATGGTAATGACACGGGAACTTTTAGTGTGATCGTATTTGATGGATCATAGCGATCGGAGTCCAGCGCCTTTGACATCCTTACGTCATTACTGAGATGGAGTCCCATAAACACGCCGAAGTACCCGATAGTATTGAGCAGGACGATACAAACCAGTGCTATGGAGGTAGCTTTTTTCAAACGGGTTTGGGCTGGATCATACACGAATCTAACGAAATGTCCAGAAAATCAAAATACCGACCTTTGAAAACGCTCTATACATCCCTTTCGTCAGCGAATGTCGGGACACACGCCTCGGCGTGGGAACGGGATGACGTCAACTTGATCACATTCGCGAATCATGAATCATATCCACCCTTCACTGATACTTCGCGCGGCCAGTTCAGCCATATTTGAACAGCCTGATTTCTGCATGATGTTCTTGCGGTGGGCTTTCACCGTATCAGGAGTAATAAACAAGGTATCGGCGATTACTTTGGTGCTTTGGCCTTCTGTGATCATACGCATAATCTCGAGCTCCCTTTTTGAGAAGCGTCTCGCAGCATTGTCATGTTCCTCACCGTTCCAGACATCCATGTTAAGATAACTGGGCTCGCCTGCAAGACCAATCGCTGACCACTTATAGTTATTCTTGCTGGTAATATGGCTTATGTCAGTATGAATGTTAACAGATTTGACCACGTTTTTCTGCTCATCCACAGAAAGCACAAGAGACTGATGATTGAAGAGCCTGTAGGTTCCATCCGAGACTTTGAACCGCATGTTGTATGAAACCTTGTAGCGGGTTACGCTTTCAATACCTTTCTCGAGAATATAGATGTGCGCGCGCTCTTCAGCCTTGACGACAAATTCGATATCGTCGGGATGCATCAACCCGAAAACATGATCGAGGTGATTCACCTGATGCGGTGAGATGCCATGTATCCGTTCAAAATCTGAACTGATATTTGAAATTCGCATATCCTCCAGGTCGATCAAATAATAATAGAACGGCCCCATCGCAAAGACCGAACTTAAAATTTCGTCGAGGCTGATCCTCGCACTGGGGACTGGTTGGGTGAGTTCGGATTGCAGCTTATCCCACACCTTAAGCATCTTATCAGTCTTTGGCTTCACGATTTCATCTGGTTACCTGCACAGCTTCGTACACCCGGCAGAGCATCGTTTCGGTAAAATCTAGCCCGGGGGTTGTAAGCGCTCAAAAATACCCCTAAAGGGTAGTTGATGCATGCGCTCGTACGATCTATTTTTGAGCTTTTCGAACGCATGTAATTTCGGACATCAACGGTGTCAGTATTCGCCCCTCTCCCGGAAAAGTCTCGACTATTTCTCCGGAACTGACTGACTGAACCATTGCAGCGTTTCGCGATGACGGAGTATTCCTAAAAATGAAGCCTAACTTATAATGAAACGTATGAGAAGAACATTCGCGTACCTGAGCTGCCTTTTATCAACGACACTGTTCATGTGTGTAAGCGTAGCTGACCGGGAGATGGAAGAGCTGACCCAGAAACTAAAAGACAAACAGTATGAAGAAGGCCCTGGCGCAGGATCGGGAGTTTGCTACGTCGGAAGGTGGACCACACCTAACTGTAGCGGGAGAAAGACTGAAACTCTTCAGTTCAGCGGCGACGGATCGGGTTACCTGGCTTTGCCGGACTGTAATGGTATATGCCAGGATCTCAGATTTCCTTTTAATTACACCGTTAATGGGAACATGATCACCCTGCGCTACACGACGCCACCGCCTGTCTCGTGTACCGGCTATGGTACGCAGCGCCCGGATACGCCCAAAAACGACGTCCTGACGTTCACATGTTCCGGGTCAAAACTCACTACGACGTCAGCCGGATCGAAGACGTATTCAAGAATGTAGACTTTTCAATAACACTTATCAAAACCTGATACAATGAAGATACTATATACACTGCCGTTTATGTTATGCTTTTATACCGCGGCATATACTCAGGATATGATCACGGCGAGCCTTGGGGCTGAACCGCAAGAACGGGTAGCCGGCGCCAACATTCAGGATGATGCCGTGAGCCGTACTTTCAATGGCAAATTTGAAAAAAAATCCGGTCGCATCGGATTTAATTTCGGTGTTTCAATACAGTGGCTCGAGGAGGAGACACATTTTGGTGAGGATCACTACGACATTGGAAGCATTATGGTTTACTACGAACGATTCAATATGTTTGGATTGGCGCATGAAGACGCCGGCGTGGGTTTCAATCTTTCGTATGTTGACGGCTTCTACTATGATATCTTCGATGAAAGCACTAACTGGACGGAAACTTTCATGTTGAAAAAGTTATACTTCAGCACTTACTTCTTTCGTGATTTCGACCTTGGTCGTGTAATCACGGTAGGGGTGAAGGGAGGTCCGTCAATTGTGACCAACTTCCTGAAAGCCGATCAGGATACCCCTGCCGCTAAATATGAAGGCGTCGCCACTTCATTTGGAGTTGGGCTGCACACCGGACAATACATATTGAAGTATATCGGCGGCGGAAATAAAAAGAAGTTTTGCCTCCGTCTCGGATTTGAACAATTCTTTTCTGTTAACAGTGGTTACACGGGCCTCTTTGGTGCCGGATTGGGTTTTTGAGCTCAACCAAATAAAAGGGGCGTGAGCAATAAATTGTCTCACGCCCTTCAGTGTCGAAGTCGTAATAGTAATCCTCTTTCAAAACGTAAAACGACAGAGACTGAAATGGTGTCCGCCGATTCGTCCGGAATCTTCCTGCAGGAATGATTCGCGCCATTGCGGGATTCACATAATTCAAACTAACAAGAGTGCGTGAATCAGATCGTGAGACTAATCCTGGAACTTTTTTGAAGTCAACATCAGAAAGGATGAAAGTATGAATGGGTGGGTTATCAGAAAAGATAATTGCTAACTTCTTAATTCGATCCACACCGGTGCATGATCGCTGGATTTTTCCCAACCCCTTACATGCTTGTCAACACCCGCCGCGAGCAGTTTACTTTTTAATGCGGGGCTCAGCAGGAAATGATCGATGCGGAGACCGGCGTCGCGGCCATAGGCATTACGAAAATAATCCCAGAAGGTATAAATGCGCACACCGGGATGCAGTTTACGAAGTGCATCCGTCCACCCTTGTGCCACCAGGTTTTCAAAGGCAAGCCGGACCTCCGGCCTGAACAGCGCGTCGTTAAGCCATCGTTCCGGTTTGTAAACATCGAGGTCCGTTGGCATAACGTTGTAATCTCCGGCCAGTACCACGGGCGAACCTGAATCGATGAGTTCTGCGGCATGTGCTGTTAATCGTTCAAACCATTGTAGTTTAAAATCGAACTTCGGACCCGGCGCAGGATTTCCATTTGGCAGATAGAGGCATCCGATCAGAATGCCATCGATCCGGGCTTCGATGTATCGGCTGTGCAAGTCTCCTTCGTCGCCAGGAAGCGCTCGCCGGACCTCCTGAATATTGTCCTTTCGCGACAGGATTGCCACTCCGTTCCAGCTCTTTTGGCCATGCCATATCGCATAATATCCCGCGTCCAGCAGGGCGCGTTCCGGAAACTTCTCCTGCGGAGCTTTCAGTTCCTGGAGGCATGCTACATCGGGAGCCGTCTCCTCCAGCCAGCGAAGCAGCACCGGCAGACGCCCATTTACTCCATTTACATTATATGTCGCGATTTTCATTGAGGTAAGTTAACAGGTTCAATTTACGCAACAACGCGGTCTTCGGCCGGGACAGGGTCGTGATCACGAGCGTCGTCGAACTCTTTATTTAATAGTCAGAAGCACGCCCACGGAGCAAGTCGCCGTGTTCGCCGGTGTTTCCCTACCGGAAGCACTTCCTGCTCTTATTGAATCTGAACGCTGGATATTAATACATTCTGAGAAATTTGAAATCCGATCTGAAATTAATCTGGAATCTGAAATCTGACATCTGAGTTTAATCTGGAATTGAAATTAATCTTGAATCTGAAATCTGGAATCTGGGATTAATCTGAAATCTGAAATCTGAAATCTGGAATATCTGGAATCTGGAATCCGAAATTGATCAGAATGTAACAAATCACCCCAACCCGCAATCTTCATAAATCATAAAACTGCTCCGCAATCGAAAAAATATTCCACTAAATCGTTTGAATCAATAAGTGTAAAGCATACATTTAAAGTATAAAGCGTATTTCTGACAATTATTTTTGAAAGAACGATTACCAACCCTGATTACCAACCCTAAAGCCTATGAAAAGATTATCTACCCGAATTTTGACTCCCAAAAGCCAATTTGCCTGCTGCCATGGAATAGCGCAGCTATCCCGTTCTGCCTACAGAGTGTCCGATCGCGTCGGAAGGAATAAAGTGGTCCGCGACTGAACAGGAAGTTTTCCCTACGCCTTATGCCGGACCGGACCAAGGCGGAAGGTAATTCTCGTGCATTAATACCAAGAAACCAATCAAACTTAATTTTTATGAAAATAACCAAACTGATGTGGTGCGCGATGTGCGCAGTAGTTTTGGTAGCATTCAGCTTAGTTGGATGCGAGGAAACCGAATTCTACAAAATCGATGCACCTGCCGATTTGCAAACGAAGATCGATTCGATTGCAAACATCGCTGTACGGCAAAAAGAAATAGCTGATTCGATCGAAGCTGCCAGGGCTGCTGCAATGGAAGCTCGTCTTATCGAGGATATCTATCAGGTGGGCAATACTGATAATTCATCCGGCTGGTGGGGCGGACACTCGAAATATTATCGTTTGGAAGACAATGATGACACCGTGTATGTGAAGTTCAAGAACTTTACAAGCGGGAGAAATGTGTGGGCGAATTGGGTACAGGCAATTACTAACGATGTACCGCGCGGTGGCGCGGGGTATGTCGAATATGCGATTTGGCGCGCCGATAACTATAGCAACTTTGCTTGGGGAACCGAGAATGGTGTTGCATGGAATACATCTAACGAAGGTGACACTCACGGAACACAGCAGACGACAAACTATGGCAACCTGGCCACGGCCAATGAAGATTTTACTGAATATTCAAATTTAATGAACGGCGCAGATTGCATTGCCCAAATAACTCGTGGTGGAGACTCAGTATACGTGGATGTGAAAATGACCGCATTATCAGGCCGGAAGCTTACCAAATCGTTCTATATAGTTGAAAACGGCCTTAGGGACCAACCTATTCGGGTATTCTGGACCATTGAGAACAGCCACCTCGTATTCTATAAGACACTTAATCCAGCGTTAGACGAATTTATCCCTGATTTCGAACTGAATCCCAATTGGAATAGTGGTTCTGTTGATGAGATTCCTGAAGAGCCCGAGCCAGCATCGACGTATCGCGCAGACATGACTGCCACCATTACGACGGCATCCGATGAAGTTTTCACATACACCTTTTTTGCCGAGGGACTTCCATTTGCAGGCTATGGTTCATTCTTGCTAGTCGAAGGCGGACATCTCGTGATAGACCCGACTGAGACTTATTATAGTTCTCTTGCGGATATCGACAACAGCTCCGCATGGTATTACCCATACTCAGTGGAAACGATTATTGGGTTAGAAGATAATACAACACCTTTTTGGTCAGCATTTAGCAATTACACTGCAGTAATCGGTGAGGCATATTTCCACTATAAGTTTGAGAACTACACTAATGGAGCGGCGAATTGGAACAACTGGATTCTGGCTTTAACCAACGGACAGAGTCGTAGTAGTCTGAGCTACAAAGAAGGGTTTATCCTGCGCTCGGATGCATTTGGCTGGGGCGATTACTATATAGGTGATAACATAACTCAGAACTTCGATTGGGAAAACTTCACGACCAATATGGACGGTGCTACTGTCGAAATTTCCCTGACCGTTTCCGCCCAGACTTCCGATGGTGGCCGATTAGCTGCAAAAACTGGTAAAGCATTGAAACCTGGAGTCACTATAAAATAGACTTAGCGAACAACCAAAAGATAAATAGTACACTATGAAATATCTATATATAATCGCTTTGATGCTGTTGGGTGTTCTGCACACCGGCACAGCATGGGCTCAGCAAATACAAGTGAGCGGAACCGTAACCGCAGCTGAAGATAATTCCACGCTGCCCGGAGTAAACGTTCTGGTAAAAGGAACAACTTTGGGTACCACCACCGACGCAGAAGGAAGATACGCACTGAGTGTGCCCGACCAAGATGCCATCCTGGTTTTTTCCTTTATCGGATATACCCCCATTGAAATCTCAGTTAGCAATCGTACAACGATCGATGTATCGATGCAGTCTGACATTCTTCAACTCGGTGAGGTGGTGATCATCGGATACGGTGCCCAGCGCAAGGCTGACCTCACCGGTTCAGTGGCCGTTGTAGATACCGATGAAATGAAGAAGGTATCACATCCCAACATCTCAACGATGCTGCAGGGAAGAATAGCAGGTGTACAGATAACAACTGACGGGCAACCTGGCGCAGATCCTGCAGTTCGTATTCGCGGACTAGGTACATTCGGGGGCACTAATCCACTTTACGTTGTTGATGGCGTAATAATGGGCGAAACCATCCGCGACTTTTCGCCAAACGATATCGAATCACTTCAGGTACTTAAAGACGCTTCTGCTGCGGCGATATACGGTTCACGGGCCGCCAACGGTGTGGTTATTATCACGACCAAATCCGGCAAGAAAAACCAGGAAATGAAAATAGACTACAGTGGGTATGTTGGATTCGACCAGGTACAGCGGGGCGTCTATGATGTAATGGATGCTACTCAATATGGCGAGTACGTT
>JAEZGH010000086.1 GCA_023417065.1 Bacteroidota bacterium | reverse complement strand
CATCCGGCTTTTGTAGTCATCATAGGATGTACCTTCCACCATATTAACGCGGAGGAGCTGCCGGCTTGCGTCGATGGAGTCCATGAGCACGCCTACTTCCGTCAACGTTTTCGCCATCCGTTGGCTTATTTCAAGCTCTGTCTGCAACGAGTCGATCTTCGATTGCATTTCGTCTTTGTTACCGGGTTCACAAGCAACGGTTACAGCAGCAATCATCAAACAAAAAACTAGTTTCTTAACCATAAAGGTTGATTTAAAGGGTTTCAATCCTCAAAAATACTCTGGAAAAGGCGACATTGCCCTCAGCCTACGACAATTTTTTAAGCCGTAGGTTGGCACAAAAATGTGTATTTCATTGAATATTAATATTATCTGACATTTCTTTTGGTATTATAAACGGCGCGCTAACTTTGCGACCGTTTTTTCAAAAAACAAGGTTTAGCCTCTCATGCAAAAATTAATTACTACGCGCACGCGTATAGCTGATCTTGGAAAACCCCGAATTGTTGTCATTGGAGGAGGCTTTGGAGGCCTTGAGGTAACGAAAGGCCTTAAAGGTCTGAAAGCCCAGACTGTTTTAATCGATAAATACAACCATCACTGTTTCCAGCCACTGCTTTATCAGGTGGCAACCTCAGGGCTGGAAACCAATTCTATAGTTTTTCCCTTCCGTAAACGCTTTGCAGGCCAGCAGGATTTCTTTTTCCGGCTTGGCGAAGTAACGCGAATTGTTCCGGAGGAGAACTACATCGAAACGTCTATCGGCAGTATCAAGTACGACTACCTCGTAATTGCCAACGGCGCCACCACGAATTTCTATGGGATGCATGATGTCGCCGAGAATTCAATACCGATGAAGACGATCATCGATTCCATCAAACTGCGAAACATCATCATCAGAAATTTTGAGAACGCACTTCTCGCCGAGGATCCCGAGACAATGAACAGTCTTATGGATTTTGTCATTGTTGGCGGAGGCCCTACAGGCGTGGAGTTGGCGGGAGCGCTTAGTGAATTAAAGAACCACGTCTTTCCAAAAGACTATCCCGAGCTTCAGATCGATCACATGGACATTCACCTGGTTGAGGCTACGGGGCGCCTTCTGAACGGAATGTCGGAAAAATCCGGTGCAAAAGCACTTAAATACCTGCAGGACATGGGAGTGCACGTACATTTGAACCGGTCAGTCAAATCTTATGACGGCAAGGAAGTCGTTTTCGGGGATGGTTCCACGCTGAAAAGCCGGACCTTAATCTGGGCGGCAGGCGTGAAAGGCCAGCCCATCGAGGGCATCCGGACAGAAGCCGTTGGTCGCGGCGCCCGCATTCTGGTCGACGAATACAACCGGGTGGACGGGTATGACAACGTGTTCGCCATTGGAGACGCCGCACTCATGCATGGCGATCCGGGATTCCCGCTGGGCCACCCTCAGATGGCACCCCCCGCCATGCAGCAAGGAAAACTCGTGGCCGAAAATATACGGCGCATCTTAGCGAAAAAGCCCATGAAGCCGTTCCGTTATAAGCATCAGGGAAGCATGGCTACCGTTGGACGAAATCGGGCAGTGGTGGAGTTGAAAGGCTTCAAGAGCCAGGGATTTGTGGCGTGGCTGATCTGGATGTTTGTGCACCTGATCTCGATTATTGGTTTCAGAAATAAATTTTTTGTTTTCCTGAGTTGGCTGTGGAGTTACTTTAGCTACGATAAAAGCAACAGGTTGATAATCGCACGTCCACGCGACGGCGTTCAATAATGGCAACGTCAAACGACAAACACGCAACCCCTCTGTCCGCCGCAGGCGTACTGATCTCACTGGGGATCATTTTCGGAGACATCGGCACTTCGCCGATTTATACCTTCAGATTCATCGTCGGCGATCACGTTATCAGCGAAGACCTGATTATAGGAGGATTGTCGTGTGTTTTCTGGACACTGACGCTGATTACATCAATCAAATACGTATACCTCGCTCTCAGCGCCGACAACAAAGGTGAAGGCGGTATTTTCGCGCTCTATGCACTGGTTCGACGATATAAAGCCAGCTGGGTTATCTTTCCGGCAATCATCGGCTGCGCCACACTTATCTCCGACGGATTTATCACCCCCGCAATCAGCGTAACATCAGCAGTTGAAGGCTTACGCGCCATCAATCCTGAAATCTCATCGAACACGATTCTCACTATCGTAGTGGTAATCCTTGTTGGCCTTTTTCTGTTCCAGCAGTTCGGGACCGGCGTGGTGGGAAAAGTATTCGGGCCTATCATGCTCATCTGGTTTTCGTACATGGCAGTTATCGGTACGATGCACCTGATGGACGACGTCAGGGTGCTGAAAGCATTCAATCCTGTCCATGCAATTAACCTGTTAACGAAATACCCCGGCGGCTTCTGGATATTGGGAGCAGTCTTTCTCTGTACGACAGGGGCTGAGGCGATGTACTCAGACCTTGGTCACTGCGGCAAATCCAATATGCGTGTAGGCTGGGGGTTCGTGAAAGTCGCGCTCGTGCTTAACTACTTCGGACAAGGTGCATGGCTGCTCAACCATGAAGGACAAACACTGGACGGCATGATTCCATTTTTTGAAATTATGCCGGAGAACCTGAAGCTGTTTGGAATTCTCATTGCAACATTGGCTACAATTACAGCAAGCCAGGCGCTGATCTCCGGAACCTTTACATTGGTGAATGAGGCGATGAAACTAAAGCTTTGGCCAGCTGTTAGGGTCAGATATCCAAGCCAGATCAAAGGACAGATTTACATTCCGGCGATCAACTGGATTCTGCTTATCGGATGTATTCTCGTAGTTTACATCTTCCGCGAATCTTCGCGCATGCAGGGCGCTTACGGCCTGGCCCTGGCGGTTGACATGTTGATGACAACATCGCTGCTGATTTTTTACTTTTCAGTTTCGCGCAAGTCGACCTTCAGGGCAGCGATGCTCGCGATTTTGTTCTTCTCTATCGAAGGCGCGTTCCTTGTTTCCAACCTCAGCAAATTCAGTCATGGTGGTTGGTTTTCATTTGCGATCGCAGCCATCTTCTTCCTGATGATGTTCATTTTCATGCGTGCACGGCGTCTTCGCGAAAGACATACGGAGTTCGTCGATCTCAAGCATTATGTGGGAATGATTCAGGACCTCCAGGCCGATACGTCGGTGCCCAAGGAAGCTACAAATCTGGTTTATCTGGCAATGGCCGACAGCAAGCGTTACATCGACTCAAATATTATCTATTCAATCTTCAAGAAAAGACCAAAACGCGCCGACGTCTACTGGTTCATTCACGTGGAGACTGTTGACAGCCCATTCACGAGCAAATACGTCGTTGACACCATCATCCCGAAAAAATGCTTTTTCATCCGGATGAAACTGGGATTCAAGACAGACCATCGCGTGAATCTCCTCTTTTCGAAGATCATTCATGAAATGGCGGATTCGGGAGAAATTGATCTGACCAGCCCGTACAATTCGCTTCACAAGTACAGTATGATGGCCGACTTCAAGTTCATCATTCTTCATTCCTGGGCATCATCCGATAGCGAGATTTCCAACTTCGACCGGCTGATTATTCAAGGGTACCGGCTATTGAAAGAGTTCAGCCTTTCGACAGAAGAGCTCTATGGTATTGAGGCGGCGAACCTTGAAGTTGAAAAGGTACCCATTCAGGTTGGCCCCACCGCTAAGGTCAAAATCAAAAGAGAACGGGAGGACTAGATAGTGCGAATCCGGACATGTAAGTCCAGAATCGCGCATACCGGACAGACAGGACCCTTGAAATCAATGCATTTCGCCTTATCTTCAGCGATAATCATAAATGGCATTGAACTTGGAAAGCCTGCGGCATGCTGAAAAACTATCTCATCATCGCGCTCCGGAATCTGCTGAAGCATAAGGTATTTTCAGCAATCAATATCCTCGGTTTGTCGGTGGGCATCACCTGCTGCTCTATTCTGGCACTCTACATTCAGGACGAACTTAGTTATGACCGTCACTTTGAAGATTCGGACCGGATTTTCCGCGTGACGACGGAGATCCGGGAAGGTGATGCTGCGCCGGAGTATCTGCAGCGTACCTCTCCCCCTATCGCCATGGCCATGCAGGCTGACTTTCCGGAGGTGGAGGCAGCGACCCGGATTGTTAATCCGCCTGAGGTGGAGCGACACCTCATACGATATGGCAATGAAACCTTTTACGAAAAAACAGGCTACCTCGTCGACTCTACGTTCTTTAAGGTCTTTTCTTACGAACTCGCAGAAGGTAATCCAAAAACCGCGCTATCCGGCCGCTCATCTATTATCCTATCTCACCAGCTTGCAAGAAAATTGTTCGGCGACGAGTCGGGCATCAACGAGAACATAATCGTCACAAGCGGATTCTCTTCCGACACATTCCGGGTAACCGGTGTGCTTAAGCCTATTTCCCGGAAGTCGCATGTAAACGCGGATTTTTACATGTCGATGAACAGTGACGGGTGGGGTGATCTCATCAACGAGATGACGACCTGGAGCGGTCAAAACTTTATGTTCACCTATGTCAAGCTTCGCGAAGGGACAAGCACTGAAGCACTGGCGGAGAAATTCACGCCGTGGATTGAAAAACACGGCGGCGACGAAATGCGGGCAATGGGTCGTAAAAAACGACTTGGCCTTCAGCCCTTGAAAGATGTTCACCTGCATTCAAATCACTTTGCGTTCAACCTTGATCTGGCCCCGACCGGAAGCATCTGGTATATCTATGTCATGGGGTCAGTTGCGGTCTTTATTCTACTACTGGGATGTATCAACTTCATGAATCTCACTACAGCCCGTGCTACACAACGCGCCGCGGAGGTTGGTGTACGCAAAACGATGGGAGCAGGTCAGCGCGAACTTATCGGACAGTTCATGGGGGAATCACTCGCAACAGTACTGATCGCGATCCTGGTTTCAGTTGTGCTCGTGCAATTCGTACTTCCGTTCTTCAACATGTTTGCAACACGGTCGTTGTCGATAACAAGTGAGAATATTTCGTTTTATGTCATCGCCCTTATCATGATAGGCCTGTTTACCGGTGTTGTGTCAGGTATTTATCCTTCCTTCTTTCTGGCGGCATTTGAACCTGCGATCGTGCTGAAGAACAAAGGAGTTCTCAATTCATCGTCGTCATGGATGCGCAAAGGGC
>JAEZGH010000041.1 GCA_023417065.1 Bacteroidota bacterium | reverse complement strand
CTTAAAGACTACCTTTGACTTTAGTTGCACACAAGCAAGATAACGACTTGCATGAAGAAGGGAGCCACGGTTTCCTTCTTTTTTTTGCCCCCACTGAAAAAAGGCTGCCCTTTTGAGACAGCCTCTTTTCCATTTTATGATAATCGACTGATGGATTACATCATGCCGCCCATTCCGCCGCCGTGAGGCATTGCAGGGGCTTCTTTTTCTTCAGCGATTTCAGAAACGACTGCTTCAGTAGTGAGCAGGAGACCTGCGATAGAAGCTGCGTTTTCAAGTGCAAGGCGCGATACTTTTGTAGGATCGATGATACCCGCATTGAAGAACGTTTCGTATCTGTTCTCACGTGCGTTGTATCCGAAGTCGCCTTTGCCTTCCTTCACTTTGTTGACGATCACTGAACCTTCCTGGCCAGCGTTTTCAACGATTGTACGCAGCGGAGCTTCGAGTGCGAGACGAATGATGTTCACACCTGTTGCCTGATCATCGTTATCAACTTTGACATCGGCAAGAGCTTCAATTGCGCGTACGTAAGCTACACCACCACCAGGGATGATACCTTCCTGAACAGCAGCGCGTGTTGCGTGGAGTGCGTCGTCAACGCGGTCTTTCTTCTCTTTCATTTCAACTTCAGTTGCGGCACCTACGTAGAGGATAGCCACACCACCGGAAAGTTTTGCAAGGCGTTCCTGCAGTTTTTCCTTGTCATAGTCAGAAGTTGTTGTATCGATCTGAGCTTTGATCTGAGCCACACGACCCTGGATGTCAGCTGTTGAACCAGCACCGTTAACGATAGTGGTGTTGTCTTTGTCGATGTTGACTTTCTCAGCACGGCCGAGCATGTCGAGCGTAGCGTTTTCTAGTTTGAAGCCTTGCTCTTCAGAGATTACGCGGCCACCAGTGAGGACAGCGATATCTTCGAGCATAGCTTTTCTGCGGTCACCGAAACCAGGAGCTTTAACAGCAGCCACGCGCAGTGCGCCGCGGATCTTGTTCACTACCAGGGTAGCGAGTGCTTCACCTTCAACTTCTTCAGAGATGATCAGAAGAGGTTTGCCGGTTTGAGCAGTTTGCTCGAGGATAGGAAGCAGTTCTTTCATGCTGCTGATCTTCTTGTCGTAGATCAGGATGAAAGGGCTTTCGAGTTCAGCTTCCATCTTTTCCGTGTTGGTCACGAAGTAAGGAGATAGGTATCCGCGATCGAACTGCATACCTTCTACAGTTTTCACTTCGGTTTCTGTTCCTTTAGCCTCTTCGACGGTGATTACCCCGTCTTTGCCAACTTTGTCCATCGCACTGGCGATCATCTTCCCGATCTCCTGGTCGTTATTAGAGGAGATAGTAGCAACCTGTGCAATTTCGTTTGAGTCTTTGATTTTCTTGGATTGCTTCTTGAGGTTTTCAACGACAACGGCAACGGCTTTGTCGATACCGCGTTTGAGGTCCATTGGGTTCGCACCTGCGGCTACGTTTTTGATACCGTGGGCGAAGATAGCTTGTGTCAAAACTGTTGCTGTAGTTGTTCCGTCACCAGCAGCGTCAGCGGTCTTGGAAGCAACTTCCTTCACGAGTTGAGCACCCATGTTTTCAATGGCATCCTTCAGTTCGATTTCCTTCGCAACCGATACCCCATCTTTGGTTACGGTAGGAGCACCGAATTTCTTGTCGAGGATCACATTGCGGCCTTTCGGTCCAAGAGTAACTTTAACGGCATCCGCTAATTTATCAACGCCTTTTTTAATTCTGTCGCGAGCAGAGGTGTCAAAGGTTATTTCTTTTGCCATAATTCTTTAAGATTTTGTTGGGTTGCTAATTAAATGATTCCGAAGATGTCAGAGTTTCGCATGATCAGGTACTCCTTACCATCGATGCTGATTTCAGTTCCGGCATACTTACCATAGAGTACATTGTCGCCTACTTTTACAGTAACCGGCTTGTCTTTGAGTCCTTCGCCGACGGCGATTACCTTTCCTTTTTGAGGCTTCTCCTTAGCTGTATCGGGAATGATAATTCCTGATGCGGTCTTTGTTTCAGCTTCAGCGGGTTCAACTAATACCCTGTCCTCGTTTGGTTTGAAGTTGATGTTTGCCATATGACGTGAATAAATATTTAGGTTAAACAATTTTGACATCCTCCGCCTAACAGCTTTTGTGCCATGGCGAAAAGAGACGCGAATTACGGACAATTTTTCTATCTATTACAAGAAACGGCGGTTTATTACATGACATGTCAGGCCTGTCCGCCAATTCAGTGTGACAGGATGGCCGAATTTGACAGATTCCGCCACTCCCAAAGCCCAAAATCTTGCACTCCTGCTGGAATAGGTTTTTTAGCGATTGACTGTAACGTCGGAATTGAGTAAATTTTTAAGTCAAATTGTATGGTATATGGAGAGATTGCCTAACGACTGGCTTACTCAGGGTCTGATCGACTTCGAGTACAAAAAATATGTGTTGCTGGCCTACCTGAAAACTGTCAGAGATTCCTTTAGTCAAGTTCAATTATACCCGTTTCTGGGTGATCTGGTGTTTCATTACCGAAATCTCATCGCTGTCCGGGAAAACCAGGCCCTTATCCGCGAATCCTTTCCAAAGGAGATTTCGGTGGAAGAATTCAAAAAACTCGAGCTGAGCTACCGGAAACTTATTGAAGACGACGCCGTCATGTCAGAGCTGGAATCGATCATTGAGTTTGCCATCCCGCAGATCAAGGAATCGCTGCAGGAAGGATCTGTCATCTACGAATACGTCGAGTCCAAGTGTGAAATTTCGCCCATAGGCGTCACGCCGCTTTACGCCAATGAAGGCTACTTGTTTGTAACCCAGCCTCCGGAAAAGGAAACCATCGTTTACCGCTACCAGGTCAGTATCTTTGAAGACAGCCACGAACAGATGCGGAGTCTGAACACCCAGTTCGTCGAGAATGTGCAGAAAACGTTCGTCCATACATATGAGCGGATGAAATTGGATCTGATCAAGAAGTATCAGGATCTGCCAAACCCTGCCACGTTCCTGATCCTGTCAAAGATGAAGTTTCCGCTGGCGGAGACGCTGATGCCAGTGGCTAAGCGCATGTTTGTGAAGCATCTGTCAGTTTAATCAGCGGCGGTTCTTTTTCCATCTGCTGGGTGCTGGCGGGACAGATTGAGTTTCATCAATAGTTGACTTGGTAGTGTCTAACATACTAACAGACAGCAAAGAAGCTATCAGTTCTTCATCTTCCACTCGAGGCTGGATCAGTTGATCGGGAGTGAAAAATTTCTCTACAAACCGCGTGTCAAACCGGCCCGAGCGGAACGCCTCGTGTTTCATGACGAAACGGCAAAAGCCCAGGGTAGTCTGGATACCGGTGATTTCAAATTCATCGATGGCCCGGATCATTTTACGGATTGCTTCAGCCCGCGAGTCGCCGCACGCCACCAGTTTAGCAATCATCGGGTCATAATAAAACGGGATTTCCATTCCGGCTTCAAAGCCATCGTCCACGCGTATGCCGTGCCCTTGCGGCCGCGTATAGTTTTGAAGTCTGCCAATATCCGGCAAGAAGTTGTTCGCCGGATCTTCGGCGTAAACCCGAACCTCTATCGCATGACCGCGGAAGGAGAGGTCTTCCTGTCGGAACGGCAGAGGTTCTCCAGCTGCCACGGCAATCTGGAGTTTGACAAGGTCAAGCCCGGTAATTTCTTCCGTGACGGGGTGCTCCACCTGCAACCTGGTATTCATTTCCAGGAAGTAAAAGTTAAGGTTCTCGTCAAGGATAAACTCAACCGTGCCTGCGCCATAGTAGTCAGCGGCGCGCGCCACGTTGACAGCAGCTTCGCCCATAGCCTGCCGTATCTCAGGCGTGAGTACAGACGACGGCGCCTCCTCAATTACCTTTTGATGACGGCGCTGAATCGAGCATTCGCGTTCGAACAAGTGGACAATGTTACCGTGTTTGTCACCAAAGATCTGGAACTCGATATGCCTGGGCTGGGTAACGTATTTCTCAATGAAGACCGAGCCATCGCCGAACGCTGACGTTGCCTCACTGACAGCGCGTTCCATTTGTTCCCGGAACGAGCCCTCATCGTGAACAAGACGCATACCTTTTCCGCCACCGCCTGCACTTGCTTTTATCAGCACCGGGAATCCGATTGAGCGGGCGATGTCCAACGCTTCGCCGACGTCGCCTATAGGTTCCGATGTTCCGGGCACCAGCGGCACGCCATACTTGGCCACGGCTGCTTTTGCCGCCAGTTTGCTTCCCATGATCTGCATCGAGCGCGACGAGGGGCCAATGAAAATCAGGCCTTCGGCTTCGACCCTGGCCGCGAAAGTATCGTTCTCCGACAGGAAACCGTATCCAGGATGTATCGCATCTGCGCCAACTGCACGTGCCGCAGCAATGATGTTCTCCATACGCAAATACGACTCTGATGATGGGGGCGGACCGATATAGCAGGCTTCGTCAGCGAACCTGACATGGAGGGCAGACCGGTCTGCATCACTGTATACCGCCACTGTTTTTATCCCCAGCTCGCGCGCTGAGCGCATTATTCTCAACGCTATTTCTCCCCGGTTGGCAACGAGGATTTTCTTTATGGTCGGCATTCAGTTATCGATGTTATGGTTGTCCGTTTTTTTTCCGAAGAGAGCAAATCTATCAAATTAGGTTGAAACATACGTAGCGCGGAATTCAAACGATTTACTCGGAATCCCGCCGGATTTCACTTATTTTTGCGCGATTTTAAATATTCTTTACACCCATGGTAGATTTATTTGATAAGCTAAAGATGGAAGCGGGGCCCTTGGCCAAGTACTCTCACCTGCCTGATGACTATTTCTTTTTCCCCAAGCTGGAAGGAGAAATTGGACCAAGAATGAAATTCAACGGTAAAACAGTATTGAATTGGAGTTTGAATAACTACCTGGGGCTGGCCAACCATCCGGAGGTAAGGAAAGCGGATGCTGAAGCTGCTGCTCAATACGGATTAGGATTGCCGATGGGCGCCCGGATGATGTCCGGAAACTCGGTTCATCACATTGAATTCGAACGGCAGCTGGCAGAGTTCGTAAAGAAAGAAGATGCGATGTTGCTGAACTTCGGTTATCAGGGCGTAGTGTCGATCATCGACGCGCTGGTTGACCGCAAGGACGTAATTGTATACGATGCTGAATCACACGCTTGTATCATTGACGGCGTGCGGCTTCATATGGGTAAACGCTTCGTCTACACCCACAACGACATGGATAGCCTGGAGAAACAACTGCAGCGTGCTACCAAGCTTGTCGAGGAGACTGGCGGCGGTATTCTGGTGATCACTGAAGGGGTCTTCGGAATGTCAGGAAAGCAGGGCGACCTCAAAGGAGTAACAGCGCTCAAGAGCAAATACAAGTTCCGTTTATTCGTCGACGACGCTCACGGTTTCGGTACAATGGGCAAGACCGGTGCCGGCGTAGGCGAGGAGCAAGGCGTTCAGGACCAGGTTGACCTTTATTTTTCAACGTTTGCCAAGTCGATGGCCAGCATCGGTGCATTTGTTGCCGGTGAAAAGCGGATCATCAAATATTTGCGCTATAGCGTGAGATCGCAGATTTATGCGAAGAGTTTACCTATGCCACTGGTGATCGGTGGTCTGAAGCGCCTGGAATTGCTCAAAACGCGTCCCGAACTCAAGAATAACCTCTGGAAAATCGTGAACGCGATGCAAAACGGCCTACGCGAGCGCGGCTTCTATCTGGGCAATACCACA
Organism: Bacteroidota bacterium; assembly: GCA_023417065.1. Classification (GTDB taxonomy): domain Bacteria; phylum Bacteroidota; class Bacteroidia; order Cytophagales; family Cyclobacteriaceae; genus Ohtaekwangia. Next base: position 26,013 of record JAEZGH010000041.1, on the reverse strand, counting down.
TCGCCTGTCACGCCCGTTCTTTTCAAAGGCGGCGTTGGGGAAGCGGCCAATATGGCTATGGATCTTCGCGAAAATTTCAACATTTTCTGCTCTGTCGTGATCTATCCTGTTGTCCCTAAGGATGTTATCATGTTCCGTATCATTCCGACCGCAGCGCATACCCTGGAAGACGTGGAAGAAACGCTGACAGCGTTCTCTAAGCTGAAGTCCAAGCTTGACAGCGGATTTTACAAGGAAGAAGTGCTGGTGTCGGTAACCAAGGGGCTCTAAAAAAAACGCCGTTTCCGGTTGTTTTTTTAGGTTTTTAGTTAAATTGGCGTTAGAAACTCAATTTCAATCCTAAAACTCAAATACAATGCAAAAGTTTCAAGAGCTCAAAGATCTCATAACTTCATTAGAAGGAGATATTGACAAGTTTTACAACAAGGGAAATTCAGCTGCCGGAACTCGCGTGAGAAAAGGTATGCAGGATCTCAAAAATTTGGCTCAAGCAATCCGGGCAGAGGTTCAGGAGATTAAGAACAAAGCCTAACAAACTAAAGACCCCACGACTTTAAAGCATAAAAAAGGATAGCCTCACAAGCTATCCTTTTCTTTTTGCTTCCAATCAAAATCAGAGCGCAGCGGCGTTAATCTTTTCCTTCAACGCCTTGGACGCAGGCCAAAGGGGCATACGAACATACCCCGAACACACGCCGAGCGTCTCCAGCAGGTGTTTCACACCGACAGGATTACCTTCCTCATACATGGGACCGTTGATGTCTAGCAGCGTGAATTGCTCCTGAGCAGCCTTGCGGTAGTTTCCATCGATTGCATACTGCTTCATTTTCCTGAAGGTCACGGGATAGGCATTCGCCAGAACCGATATCACGCCCTTAGAACCAATGGCGTACAACGGTACGGTTAACATATCGTCGCCGGATATAAGCATGAAGTCGCGCGGTGCCGACTGCACGATACGCATACACTGCTCGATGTTTCCCGACGCCTCCTTAATACCAATGATATTCTCGATTGCTGCCAATCGCAGGGTTGTGTCCGCTGAAATATTTGACGATGTCCTTCCGGGAACATTGTACAAGATCACCGGGACAGGCGATGCCTTGGCGACAGCCTTAAAGTGCTGGTATATCCCTTCCTGCGACGGCTTGTTGTAATACGGGCTTACCGACAACAAAGCGTCCACACCATCCAAATCTGCTTCGCGGATGTTCTCAATGACTTCGCGTGTATTGTTACCGCCGATTCCGTAAACAATTGGCAACCCTTTTTGATTGTTCTCTTTAACAAACTGCAGGATCGCCTTTTTTTCTTCCGAGGTACACGTGGCGGATTCACCCGTTGTGCCCATCACGACGTAGTAGTCAACTCCACGCGCCGTATGACGCAGGAGCTTCTTCAGCCCTTTAAAGTCAACTTCAAGTGAATCAGTAAAGGGAGTGACAAGAGCTACGCCGGTGCCGAATAATTTCTTCATGTGACTATTAAAACAAAGCTAAAGTAACAATTATTTGAATTCTGGTGGTTCCCCGTGAAAGCAGACATGCAAAATTTATCGATGTCTCAGCGGATCTTCCTGACATATTTAAACAGGGCGTCAAGAAGGGCGGTTGTATTGGGAACCGCGTTGACCATTAAGTCGAGGTATTGATCACCTTCCTCCCAGTATCCGCCCACGCGGCATTTCGCATTGCTTCGCGCGAGGATGTGAAGTATCATGGGATTCGGCGTAAGGTCGAGATAGAACAGGAAATCAAAAGGCGCGTCAGCGAATTGGACAGCACTATCCGATTGCAGGTTTCCGAAAAGGCTGATATCCTTTGCCGTAAAGAAGTCGAACTTGAATTCAAAATTCTCCTTGTGATCGGGGAGATATTCAAGCACCTGAATGTGCTTGCCATCCGTTTCAAAGCGCTTGATAAAATCTTTTACTGCGAAATGCTTTTGCTTATCCTCGACGGTGAATATAAACCCTATTGTCTTGGCATCGTCGTAAGGAAGACTGGCCCTGCGCGTCCTGTTCTTCTTGAGATAAAGTTTGGTTCTGTATTTCAGCAGGCTCAGCTTCATCGTATCAGCGTTAACTACATCACTTGCTATTGCGTCTCAATATACCATTAAACGCTTTCACCTTTCAGTAGTCTTTCCATTTCATCTTCGGAAATTATTCTCACACCCAGCTTCTCGGCTTTCTCGCGTTTTGAAGGGCCCATGTTGTCGCCGGCAACAAGATAGTCCAGCTTTCCGGAAACCCCTGACAGAATCCGGCCTCCGTTCTTGATTATCAGATTCTGCAGCTCCTCCCGTTCGTAATTCCGGAATACCCCCGAAATTACAAACGACTTATTTGCCAGGACATCGCTTTCCTTTTCAGGTTCCTTTGCCGTTGACTCGAAGTTAAGACCAGCCTTCTTAAGTCGTTCAATCTCTTTCTGATTGTCCGGCACCCGAAAGAACTGGTAAACACTCTGCGCAATCTTGTCGCCGACCTCTGGTGCAGCACGCAATTCTTCCAGAGAAGCCGAGGCGATTCTGTCGATGGTCTTAAAATGGCGCGCAAGCTTTTCGGCCACCGTCTTTCCTACATAGCGAATACCAATCGCAAACAACACGTTTTCGAAAGGCGCCGCTTTGGATTTTTCAATACCGTCGAGAAGGTTCTTTATCGACTTGTCTTTGTATCCATCAAGTAACTGAATGTCTTCGCGTTTCAGGTCGTAGAGATCCGCGGGTGTTTTCACCAGCCCGAGAGTATACATCGACTGGATGGTCCGTTCCCCCAGGGAACTCAGATCCATAGCCTTGCGCTGGATGAAATGTTCAATGCGACCCGTGATCTGCGGGGGACATCCATTGAGATTTGGACAGTAGTGCACGGCTTCGTTTTCGTACCGAATCAGCCTCGTGCCGCATTCCGGACAATTCTCGATGTATGTAACAGGTTGCAGTTCAGGCTTTCGTTGCGCCATGTCGACGCCCGTAACCTTCGGGATGATTTCACCGCCTTTTTCAACAAACACGTAGTCGCCCACGCGAAGATCAAGGCGGGCAATCTCATTAGCGTTGTGAAGAGATGCTCTTTTAACCGTCGTTCCCGCGAGGAAAACGGGCTCAAGTTCCGCCACCGGAGTTACAGCACCCGTTCTTCCAACCTGATAGGTAATGCCATTTAGGCGCGTACTCGCGCTTTGGGCTTTGTACTTATAAGCTATTGCCCACCGTGGGCTCTTGGCGGTAAATCCAAGCTCAACCTGTTGCCTGATGTTATTTACCTTGATAACTACCCCGTCGGTTTCGAGAGGCAGCTCTTCACGTTTCGTTTCCCACTCGTGAATGTAGGTGATAACGTCGTCGATAGTGCCACATTTCCGGTAGGTCGGAGAAACGTTAAATCCCCATGATTCGAGTTTGTGAACGGCTTCTTCATGGGTCTCGACACCGGATTCATCGCCCAGGAGGTAGTATGCGTAGCAATCCAGCTTGCGCTGGGCCACGATCGATGAATCCTGCATCTTAATCGTACCCGACGTGGTGTTTCGCGCATTGGCATAACGTTCCTCACCAATGTCTTCGCGCTCGCGGTTGAGCTGGGCAAACACCTCTTTAGGCATGAAAATCTCACCCCGCACTTCGAAGGATGCGGGCACCTCTGATTTCCGTATCTTGAGCGGAATGCTGCGTATGGTCTTTACGTTGGCAGTTACATCGTCGCCGCGAACGCCGTCACCGCGGGTCACACCCCGGGTCAGCACACCATTTTCATAGATGAGACTGATGGATACGCCGTCGAATTTGAGCTCGCAGAAGTATTCATAGGGATCGCCGTCCAACGCCCGGGATACGCGACCGTCGAAATCCCGAAGCTCCTGTTCACTGTACGTATTCCCCAGCGACAGCATCGGGTACCGGTGGAAAACTGTAGGAAACTCTTTGGTTATCGTTCCACCTACACGTTGCGTCGGTGAATCAGGTGCGCGCAACTCGGGGAATTGCTTTTCAAGATCCTCCAGCTGACGAAGGAGTGCGTCAAATTCAGCATCCGATATCTCGCTGCGGTTCTGTTGATAGTAAAGATCGTTGTGATAGTTGATCTTTTCCGTCAGATCGATAATCTTCTTCCTGGCATTTTCGATATCCATAGGCAGTCGGTGCTAATAACCTATTGACCTGAACGCTGGTACGCCTTTACTTCCTTGATATCCATCACGTTGTTCTTTCGATCGATGTCGGCCATGCGCATCGACGGGTCGATTTCAATTGAAGCAATTTCGGACGCAGGATAATCCGCGCTAAGTGTATACTGAGGATTAACCCAGGGCCATGCCACCAGATCAGTGCGTTCCATTGACTGATCTTCGATACCCTTGCTGCCCAGCATTTCATTCAACGGAATGTAATACATATGGCGGGAGCCATCGCGCAATGTGACGACAACGTCGATTGGCATCGGGAAGTCGCCCAGTCGTTGGAGCGTGATAAGCGTCTTGTCGTCCTTGCCAACGACACTTTGCACGCCATAGTCGATTTTCTTAGTGGTATTGACCCAATAGTTCATGTACCAGTGCAACTGCATGCCCGAGACTTTCTCCATAACCCGGATGAAATCATTCGGTTCAGGATGTTTTAGTTTCCAGGTGTTATAATACCGGCGCATGCCCTTGTAGAATACTTCTTCTCCGACAATGTATTTCAGCTGGTGCAAAAACACGGTGCCCATCGCGTATGCAGCAGTGCTGTAGGCGCGGTTCGTGTTGTAATGATCGCTGGGTTGGCTTATGGGTTCCTGGAGACCACTTTTAACGAGGTTGAAATAAGCCTGGTAACTGCCCTGGTGCGTAGGCTTTTCATTGGCTATAAACGATTCGTATTCCTGCGAAGCAAAGTCCGTGAATCCCTCGTCAATCCAGGGGTACAGCGCTTCATTTGAAGCAAGTACCGCCTGATACCAGCTGTGTGCCGCTTCATGGGCCATCACGCCGATAAGTCCGCTCAGACTGCCTTCTCCGAGGATCAACGTACACATAGGATATTCCATTCCGCCGTCGCCGCCCTGAATGATCGAGTATGTGTCGTAAGGATATTTTCCGAAGGTTTTGTTCATGAACTCAAAGAACTTCACGGCGAAAGGCTGGATCTTTTTCCAGTTTTCGGCGGGTTTCTCCTGATAGAAGAAATGAAGTTCCGGGCCATCGGGCACCTGAACGCGGTCGTGGATGTAGTCGGGATCTGCGGCCCAGGCGAAGTCAATAACATCTTTCGCCTTGAAATGCCACGTGAGGTCTCCTTGCGGACGACTCACCTGCGTTCCGGGTTTTTCATAGCCGTATCCGATCTTCTCGGGATTCTGCAATTTACCGGTACCTGCGACGATGTATTTGGGATCGAGCGTAATCTTAACGTCATAGTCTCCAAATGGCGCGTGGAATTCACGGGCAACATATTGATAAGGGTGCCAGCCAAGGTGGTCGTATTCGGCGATTTTCGGGAACCACTGCGTCATCGAGTAAGCGATACCTTCGCGGTTGTCTCTGCCAGAGCGGCGGATCTGAACGGGGACCTGTGCCTCGAAACGAAGTTCAAAAGTAGTTTTTGAATTCGGAAGGATAGGCTTGGCCAGGTCCACCTCAAGGATCGTACCTTCAGTGTGATGCGTGATATCCTTTCCGTCCTGTTTCATCGAAAGAATTTTCTGATAACCGATTTCATCCGGCTTCAGTTTTGAAATCCGGTCACCGACACGCCGGTCAGGATCAGCGATGTTTCGCGACCGCACATCCATCATACTTCCCGGCTGGAAGGCATTGAAGAAGAGGTGGTAATAAACTTTGGTGAGCGTATCCTTTGAGTTGTTGTAGTAGACCAGTTTCTGTGTGCCGTTGAGTCGGTGGGTGTTGACATCGAGACGAACGTCCATCGTGTACTCTACACGTTGTTGCCAGCGATAATCCTGGGCATACGCAGAAAGACAGAACGTCGACAAAAGGCTAATGAGAATTAATCGGAGCATGTGGAAAAAAAATAAGATGAAACGATTGCAAAATATGAAAGAAGGCAAAAGCTGCAAACAAAAGTTTTACAGCGCTGCCAGGGTATCCACAAGCAGCTCGTACTGCTCACGGGAGTGGGTTGGGAAGTTCGCGAAGCGCAATTGGGTGCGTTTAAACGGCCCATAGCCGTCGCCAGGCTGCATACCTTTTTGCGCCAGCGCCGCCACCACTTGGGACGTGTTTTCACCACAGTCGGCCACGATTACTGTTTTTGACTGCCATTCAGGCTTCCTGACGAACGGTTGAAGTTGTGCGTGAGCGTTAAGGGCCTGATAGAGGATTGCCGCCTTGTATTCAGTTTCGCGGCGGAGTGTTTGCATTCCTCTTCGCTGAAAATCCTTAATCACTTCGTTCAGGACATAGATACCGAGCACATTTGGTGTTTCCGGAGTCTGATTTTTCTCCGCATGGCTGGCCAGTGAGGGCAGGCTGTGGTACGATCCTATGGAACGTCCTTTGGCGAGAAGCGATTCTGCCTTTGCAAGACAGCGATCATTGACCAGCCATACACCTAGTCCGGCAGGCATGCCAAAAGCCTTCTGGACAGAAAAGAAGATCGTATCTATCTGACTGTAATCGAAATCAGGGTAGGGAAGTGATGAAACTGCATCGATGGCAATCAATGCGTCCGGCCTTCTTTTGCGCAGCGCGTATATCACCTCCGGTGCAGTGCTGACACCGGTACTCGTCTCGTTGTGGGTAACCGCAATAAGTTCCGTTTCACGGGGAGGTTCAATGTCAGTATCAAATCCAAAACCTGGTTCTACCTCAACCGACGATGATGACCTGCCCAACTGGCGCGCAGTTTCATGGAACCGTTTGGAGAATGAACCATTGACGAGATGAAAGGAATGTTCTTCAACAAGGTTTTCGACGATGCGTTCCCAAACTTCAGTCGCGGACCCGGTGAATAAAACCCGATGGTCTTTTGCGCCAAGTAAATCGCGCAGTCCTTCACTGCATTCCCGATAGATCGCTTCAAATTTTTTCGACCGGTGAGACACTGATGGAATCCCTTCGCGAAAAGCTTTTTTTACATGATCTTCAACGGTGTAGTACAGTTGGGAAGGGCCGGGGGTAAAATTCACGGGAAGTTTCATAAGTCGCCTGCAAAAGTAAAATTCTTATGTGAATTCCTGAACCATTTGCCACAACGTGGGGTTGAATTTTTAGAGCCAGGTCTGACACACAGAAGGGAAGTATCTGGAAAAAAAATTTCAGATGCAAGAGCGGAGAAGAAAGGTGTTTTATCTAGGTTTGTGTTATCCCGCTGGGTTTGGGACACGTTTGCTGAACCTAACAATTATAAACAATGCCGAGTGAAGCCTCTGAACAAAATCAGGCCTCATCCCGATACTTATCGGGACCTCGCCCAAAAAGCAGGTTAACAGAGGAAGGTTGCGGTTAGCGGCAGCTCAAAACTTGTCTTTTATGGGGTTCAGAAACACCTCACCAAATCCAGTGGGTTTCTTTTTTACCGCGCAGCTTTCCTGCAAATTCAAAACGGTATTTTTCCATCCGCTGCTCATCCCTGATCATAAAAACATTCCGGAAGCGTTTTCATAGCGACAGGTCTCAATCACAGCTAATCATAAAAAAAATGTTGCCCTGACTGAGCAACATTTTTCGTATCATACGTCAATCAAATTTCAATAGAGAACTCGGAACTTAATCGTGTATTCGATTGCGCGAAGTTTCGCGATCACCTCCTTGTCGTATTCTTTATTGATGTCGGTAATGACATATCCAATGGTTTCATTCGTCTTCAGGTACTGACCTACGATGTTGATACCGTGTTCTGCAAGAACGTTGTTGATTTGCGCCAGCACACCAGGAACATTCGAGTGGATGTGAATAAGGCGGTGGGCATTCTGAAGTATCGGCAAGGTAAGATTAGGGAAGTTCACACTATTGGAGGTGTTTCCATTGTTGATATAGTCCATAATCTTGCCGGGAACAAACTGACCGATGTTCTGTTGCGCTTCGAGCGTACTTCCACCGATGTGAGGCGTAAGGATTGTATTTGGCAGTCCGCGAAGTTCAGAAACAAATTCTTCGTCATTGCTTGCAGGTTCGAGCGGGAAAACGTCTATCGCGCATCCTGCAACCTTACCACTGAGAATATTCTCGCGCAATGCCTGAATGTCTACCACATGACCACGGCTAAGGTTAATGAATATCACACCTTTCTTCATCAGCGCAAACTCAGCCGGACCGATCAGGTTTGTGTTGCTGCTCCTGCCATCAACGTGAAGAGACACGACATCTGCTTGCTGAAGCACTTCTTTCATTGTCTTGCATTGAACAGCATTACCAAGTGAAAGGCGCTCTTCGATGTCATAGTAGTAAACCTTCATACCGAGTGATTCGGCAAGAACAGAAAGCTGCGTACCGATATTGCCGTATCCGATAAGGCCGAGTTTTTTGCCACGAACTTCATAGCTGCCTTTTGCGGATTTGTCCCACACCCCGGCATGCATCTTAACAGACTTGTCGACGATGTTACGCATCAGCATGATCATCTGGGCTACGGCGAGTTCAACGACAGAACGCGTGTTGCTGAAAGGAGCGTTGAAGACAGCAATACCTTTCTTTGTTGCCGTTTTCAGATCAATCTGGTTGGTTCCGATACAAAAAGCACCGATAGCCATTAGTCGGTTTGCGTGCTGCAACACTCTCTCGGTCACCATCGTCTTCGAACGAATACCGAGAACAGATACATTCTTTATTTTCTGAATCAGTTCTTCTTCAGTAAGCGCTGCATGATAAGTTTCAACGTTGAATCCTTCGGCCTTGAGTAATTCGACAGCAACGGGATGAACGTTCTCAAGAAGCAGCACGTTTATGCGGTTCTTCGGATAAGAGATAGCGGTATTGAGTTTGTTCAGATACAGGAACTCATCCAGGCTTGGCGTTATGTGGTCGGCCTTGCTCTTGATATTTTCACGGGCAACGTTTTCCGTGAAGGCAAAGAACTTGTTGGCCAGCCCCGCAGCCTTTATTTCATAGTCGGTGTATCCGTCACCAATCACATAGATATCTCCGGGAAGGTTAAGTCTCTTTAACTGCTCAACTTTTCCGCCATTTGCGGACAGTGGGTTATCAACATCAAAGCCTACTACTCGGCCTTCTGAATCGAAAATAAATTCATTGGCGAGAATGTTTTCAGTTTTGATGCCAAACTCCGTTACGATAGGTTCGATGAATTCCTTAAAACCATTCGAGATGATATAGATGCTGTCGGCATACTTCTGAAAGAATTCCTTGTTACGCTTGAACGACTCCGATACGTTGTTTCTAAGTTCCTGAATAAGCAGCGGTAGATGCTGGCGTGAAGGAGCCAACAGGTTCAGCCGTTTTTCAAGTGACTCGCGAAACGAAATTGAACCATCCATACCCTGGTTGGTAATGGCAACAATCTGTTTTTTGCGTTCTTCCTTGTCAGGATGTCCGTTAAGAGAGATGTCTGCGAGCACATCAAACGCTTCAACTTTCGTAAACGTGCTATCGAAATCGATTACGAGATAATTATTCAGCTTCATAGGTTTCTTCGCAGGCGATTCTTTGGGTGATAGTTCAATTTCCATAGGGTGGTTTGTAGCTATAGATGCGCCGCAAAGGTATATAAATTAGCTATTCTCGGTTATATAGCATTGTCAGCTACAACATTTTATTTCAATATTTTGAATAGGATAACAGCCTATTGGAAAAGTTTCAAGGCTCAAGTTTCCAGGCCCAAGGATAAGGTTTACGTTCCGAGGTTTAACGCTTGGGACCAACTAACATTCAATAGGATGCGGATAACGGTAGGGTGGTACTCCAGAAAGACCAAAGGCTGCTGACGCAGCCTTTGTCCGGAAGTATGGTTTAATGATCTTGTGTGAGATCCAGCATCATGGCTGATGCGCTCTCACCGCAGACATGGGAAAATTCAGAAGATACTTTCAGTTCTTCAGGGACATCAGCCCGGCTGATCGGACGAAAGCCTCGCTTCTGAAAGAAGCCTGACGCCGTTTCGGTGAGGAGATAAATCGCCTTCAGCTTTCTTTCCTTTGCCTCATCAATGAGATATTCAGTAATGTTGGTTCCGACAGACTTACCGCGAATACCAAACTTTACAGACAGGGATCTCAGCAGTCCGTACTGGCCGTATACTTCAAGTCCACCCGTTCCAACCAGGGCATTTCCTTCGAAGTAGCCGACGAGCAGGTCTTTCGAAAAATTCAGGTCATCGGCGGGAAGGTTAGAGGCTTTCAGCAGTTCGCGAAATGCTTCGAATCCTTTTTCATCTTCAATCAGTCTGTACGTAAGGTCCATATCGTTGAGGTTAATGACTACAATCCGGGGTCATGCGGATTTGTTCACGATCATATTGACCTTCAACTGTACACCAATCGGTGCGCATTCCCGTTGCCCCGGAATAATCCTATTCAGTCGTTCAAATAAACAGATAAAATTCAAAACAGGAACAGATTTGAATATAAATTCAGCTGGAGACAGCGATTCAGAAAAGATTTTTCTGTTTGGATCAGAACTGGCGTGATTTCGAAAATATATATCCGGCGATAGCGAAAAAGATCATCGCGAGTGCAAAGCTTGCAATAGGCAGCCAGAAAAAGTAAACGACTGCTATAGCCACACCAATCCCCAGCATAACGGTGTTGAGATAACTGATCCTGGCGAGAAGGCGATGATTACGGCGGATGGGCTTGTACAGCAGGAGGTTAAGCGCCCCCATCCAAAGGAAGAAAAGGCCATAGGTGAGACTTAGTCCATTCTGAATATCCATCATCGACATTTCCGAGCCACCGACCTTCCTGTGGTACTGGTTCATTAGGGTAAGCATCTCCTTTTCCGTGCTGTTCTCCGGCATCTTTCCAGTGATGTTGGATGTCAGCTGAAAATGAGGGAGCATAAAAAAATGCCCTGCCAGATGGCTGGCTGACGTGATAAGCAAAATGAAGGATGCAATTCTGAAATAGGGCATGAACGTAATCCGGATAAAATCTAATGCCCTTCGGAAGGGCAGCCACGCCCTGAAAACGAAAAAAGGACAGCTGATATTGCTGTCCTTTTTTCGCGGAAATAGCGGCGATTTACGTGTTATTTCTTGCGTTTCAGTACTTTTTCCACGGCAGCAACGATGTTGTCGGGGCCAAGACCGTATTTGGCAAGCAGTTCCGTAGGCGTTCCGGATTCTCCGAAAGAATCGTTTACCGCTACCATTTCGATAGGAGTAGGACGGAAGCGGGCCAGCACCTGAGCGACACTGTCACCCAAACCGCCATTGATCTGGTGTTCTTCACAGGTCACTACGCAACCTGTTTTTTCCACCGACGCCAGGATTGCCTCCACGTCAAGGGGCTTAATTGTATGAATGTTAATCAGTTCAACGCTGATGCCTTTTTCAGCAAGTTTGGCTTCCGCTTCGATAGCATTCCAAACGAGGTGCCCACACGCAAAGATGGTGACGTCGGAACCCTCGATCATTTTGTCGGCTTTGCCAATGGTAAACGGTCTGCCTGTCGTGAAGATCGGCCAGCTTGGGCGGCCAAAACGAAGGTATGCCGGGCCATGGTGATCACCCAGGGCAATGGTAGCTTCTTTTGTCTGGTTGTAATCGCAAGGAACGATTACCGTCATTCCGGGAAGCATCTTCATCATTCCGACATCTTCAAGAATCTGGTGCGTGGCTCCGTCTTCGCCAAGTGTAAGGCCGGCGTGGGAAGCACAAATTTTTACATTCTTATCAGAATATGCGATAGACTGACGGATCTGGTCGTATACGCGCCCTGTGGAGAAATTGGCGAATGTTCCTGTGAAGGGAATTTTGCCGCCAATAGCCATACCGGCTGCCAACCCCATCATGTTCGCTTCGGCGATACCGATCTGAAAGAAACGCTCAGGGAACTCCTTCTTGAAAGCGTCCATCTTGAGGGATCCCGTAAGGTCAGCGCAAAGCGCAACTACGTTGGAATTCTTCTTACCCAATTCATGTAATCCGACGCCAAAGCCGGAACGGGTGTCTTTCTTTTCGGTAAAGGTAAATTTGGCCATTTTACGTGGTGACGTTAAAATCTGGAATTATTTGACGTGCGCGAAACTCGCAAATCTTTTGCATTCTTCCGAATCAAAAAAATATAAAGTATTCGACACCGGAATGTTACAATCCTGCTAACGGGGAGGGGTATGGCTGTTAATCTTTTGTTAAACACTGTCCGGGTGGACACCCCTCGCAAACTTCACACGCCTGTTTCCGTAAACAACCCAAAAAAACATAATGGCACACGATTCTATCCGTCGCGAGAACCGCAAACTCTGGATCTTCTTCCTTATCGCTATGCTTATAGCGCTGCTTCCGTGGTTGATTTTATCCTAGCCAACGTTACGGATCGAATACATTGATCTGATGTGTTCGTCCTGCAACAACATCGAACTGCTTGTAAGCGGTATATTTACTGCCGGGACTATTCTTCACACGAAATACGATCTTGTATTTCCCTGGTAGCAGGTTCAGGTTGAAAACTCCCCGAAGATTGTCCAGACTTGTCACCCATACCTGCGATCCATCTGATTTGATTTCATATAGCGCGCCGTAACCCGTTCCGATAGTGTTGACGTTGACCGTCCCCGGAGTTGGAATGTGAAGCGTGAATGTTTTGTCGGCTGCGATCTTCACCTGGTATGTACGTCGCGGCATACTCAATAGCTCAACCTCATAATCACCTGCCAGATACTGCACTGATTGGTTCAGTCCCTGCGTTTGCAGTGTTTCACTTTTCCCTGGCAGCCGCACAATCGCCTTGATGGTTTTGTCCATCGCACCGTCCTGACGAATCACGAGATTACCCTGCGCAACGGGAATTGTAATTCTTGTATGCCCACCCTGTTCGATATCAACATTGTTGCGCACTATAGGGGGGAGCGTGCTCACCACAAGGTTGTACTTCACCAGCGGATCAACCTGAACAGAATCAGGTATGTTGCGTACGTCAAGGTAGTTCACGAATTCATATTGCGAAACTCCCGAGACCGCGTTGACAAAAGAGACGTTTACATTCGTGACGGGTTTCTGATTCGGTCCCTGCAGCAACACACTAACGGTAGTTTTTGCAAAAGACTTTTCAATGGCCTCATTCAGCAAGTCGTAGAACTTCCCGGGTGTATCGGCATTGAGAAACATTCCTGCACACTCGAGTGATTTCTCTGCGCGCATTCCCAAACCGATGATATAAGGCTGCAGGAATACACCTTTCTTTTGCAGCGCTGCGGACGTGGCACAAGGATCGCCCCCACATGATTCAATACCATCGGTTATAAGTATGATAAGATTGCGGTAGCCACTGCTCTGAGGTGGAAAGTCGTTGGCACTTTGCTCAAGTGAATATGATATAGGGGTAACACCTTTGGGTTGAATGGAATTTATGCGGTTGATGATTTGCTGATGATTGTTTGCGCGGAACGGAACCTCGAGATCCGTATCCTGGCAGTTTCCGACACCCGGTGGAAATTTATGACCATACAATCGCAGCGCCAGTTCGATCTTGTTATCCCGGCGAAGGGAGTCGACGATTTTGGTAAGAATTGATTTGGCGACACTGAGCTTCGTCTGATTGCGTCCACCCCACGGATCAAGCATACTTCCGCTGGCATCCACGAGGAAAAGGAGCCGCGTTTTCTCAGCCATCTTCTGAGGTTTGTTTTGCGCGAGTACACCTGCAGCTGAGAATAAGAAAAAAACTAAAACTATCAGGCGTACCGGCATCATCATGATCTCTAAACGATTCTGTTTCACCTATGGTATATAATCTCCTAAAACGAAAAATGCCAGCAGAGCCGGCATTTTCCTGTATTCCTTTACAAGTCTAGTAATCTCCCAGCGATTCTTCCAATTGCGCCAACGCTTTTTTCAGCTCCTCATCATTAGGAGCCACGCCGTGCCATTTGTGCGAGCCCATCATGTAATCAACGCCGTAACCCATTTCAGTACGCATGAGGTTCATTACAGGCTTGCCTTGTTTTGCCAGCTTCTGAGCATTCTCAAGCCCCTGTACAACTTCCTCCATCTTGTTTCCCTGGAAGGTTTGAACTGCCCATCCAAAAGACTCCCACTTAGCCTTCAGGTCGAGGAGTGACAGGATTTTGTCCACCGGTCCATCGATCTGCTGACCATTGTAGTCAATCGTTGCGATGACATTATCCAGTTTATTATGAGCTGCATACATTGCAGCTTCCCAGATCTGACCTTCCTGTTGTTCACCATCGCCCATCAGGACGTAGACAAAGCGGTCATCGTTATTCAATTTCTTAACCTGAGCTGCACCCAGGGCAACAGAAAGTCCCTGACCCAGCGAACCAGATGCAACACGTATGCCAGGAAGATGTTCGTGCGTTGCGGGGTGGCCCTGGAGCCGTGAGTTGATTTTACGGAATGTTGCCAGCTCCTTCACGTCAAAATATCCAGACCTTGCCAGTGTCGCATAAAAAACTGGAGAAATGTGCCCGTTGGAAAGGAAGAACATATCCTCGTTGTGACCGTCCATGTTGAATTTCGGGTCGTGTTTCATGATCTTGAAGTACAGGGCAACGAAGAAGTCGGTACAGCCCAAAGATCCCCCCGGGTGCCCTGACTGACATCCATGAACCATCCGAACAATATCACGACGTATTTGAGAGGCAAGTTTTTTCAGTTCATCAAGGTCTTTGTTTTGGCTCATGGGGGTTAATTTTTACAGTTTTTACTAGTGGCTTGGCGGTTTTTTTAACTGGCGCGAATATAGGGATTTGCGTGTCGCAGTATCAAATTTCAGGCTATGATTTTCGATGTTTTCAAAAATTACCGGCCGGCGACATGCTTTTTTAGAAATCCCCGGGATCAAACCACAATTGGAATGGGAATTTATATGAGGACAGACAAATTAGGCAACGTATTCCCCCTAACAGCCTGAAAGGTTGTCAACAGGTAGGGAACGTCAGCGGAAACGTTCAATTTCAAATATGGATACCAAACCCGGCAGGATAATCATAGCAGGCGCTGGTGCATCGGGGCTGATGGCAGCCTCAGTTCTTGCAACTCATTACCATGTAATCGTACTTGAGGCGCGCGACCGGGTAGGCGGCAGGATTTGTCCCGTCGAAGGGAAATTCTCTATTTCGGCAGAAGCCGGTGCTGAGTTCATCCATGGTGAGCAACCGCTTACCCAGCAAATTCTTCAAAACAGCGGAACGCAACCGCGTCCTTTCGCGGGGCGGATGTACCGCAGAGACGGGGGAACCACCTACCGCGATTCCAATGGGTTTAGCGACCAATGGGATGAAATGATCAACGCTTTGCACGAGCTTCAGACCGATATGCCTATCGCCGAATTCCTTGACACTCATTTTGCAGGTAAAGCATATGCGGATCTCCGCGCCAGCGTAAAACAGTTTGCAGAAGGCTACGATGCCGCCGATCTCGATCGCGTGAGTTCTTTCGCCTTGCGGGAGGAATGGGCCCATCAGGATGACGACGACCAGATGCGCATAAACGGAGGGTATAATCAGTTGATCGGGTATCTATTGAACGCGGTTAGTATGCACGGAGGAGAAGTTCTGCTGAATGCGCCGGTAACCAACGTAAAATGGTCTGCGGGTCGCGTTGAGGTCGCTGTTGCCGATGGGCGAGCCTTCCACGCAGATCAACTGCTGATCACTGTGCCTCTGGGCGTGCTGCAGAACAACGGGATTGCATTCACGCCTGCATTACCAGAACACGAAAAAGCTTTCGCCGGGCTTGGCTTCGGTAACGTAATCAAGTTCATCTTCGAATTGCATCCCCTCTTTTGGAACGAGGTTGTACAAGAGAAATATCGCGACTTCGGATTCATCTTTTCCGATGCTGAGGTTCCCACGTGGTGGAGTCAGGCACCGGATAAGATTCCTGTGATAACAGGGTGGCTGAGCGGTCCGGCAGCCCAAGCGATAAATAAGGATCCCGAGTTTCTTTTTAACGCTGCCATGAAGTCACTTTGCTACCTTCTGGATGTGGATCGCAGTGAGCTTGACAAGGCGCTTGTGCAATGGCACATCGCCGACTGGATCAGTGATCCCCATAGTCGCGGCGCCTATGCATACGCCACGGTTGGCAGTAAGGACCGGATTGACTTTCTGACTACGCCAGTTGCCGACACGCTGTACTTTGCTGGTGAGGCGCTGTATGTAGGCACTGCGATGGGGACGGTAGAAGCGGCCCTGAAAAGTGGAGAAGCGGCAGCCAGTAAGATGGCAGCCGCTCCGGATAAGATCGCCTAAATATCGATAGTTCCTCCGATGTCTGCGAGGATAAGTTCGACGCCATTCTCCTGAAACGTCTTCTTCGCTGCGGCGTGATCAATCTTTATAAAGCCGAACGTGTCGTAGTGCACTCCCACCACCTTTTTGCATCCGATCATCCGCGCACATTCTACCGCGTCAACCACATCCATTGTGAAGTTGTCGCCGATAGGAAGGATGGCGAAATCCGGTTTGCCCCATCGCGGTATCAATTGCATGTCGAGCGTCAACGCCGTGTCGCCACTGTAGTAGACTGTCCTTTCTTTGGTAGTGATCAAAAAGCCCATCGGGTTTCCGCCGTAACTTCCGTCTGGCAGTCCACTGCTGTGCTGAGCCACCGTGCATTTCACCGTGAAAGCCCCGAAGTTCCATTTACCACCAGTGTTCATCGGATGCATGTTGGTGATCCCCTTCTTTCCGAGCCACTCGTAAATCTCCCAGCTGCAAATCACTTTGGCGCCCGTCCTCGATGCAAGTGCCACGCAATCAGCAATATGATCCGAGTGGCCATGCGAGACCAGGATGTAGTCAACGTTGATGGAGTTAATATCTATCTGACTGGCCAGCTCGTTAGGTGTGATAAAGGGATCAAACAAAAGCACTTCTTCGCCGACTTTCAGCGAAAAGCATGAGTGTCCGTAATACGTAAGTGTCATGCGCGAAAATATTCCGGCAGACGCAATCGTGCAAGCCGGAAACAGAAGCTATTCAGCGGCAGGTCAAACCAGCTTTTCGGAGATAGCTTTGGAAACAGCCTCTGTCTGAGAGTGAACATGCAGTTTTTCGTAGATCTTTTTGATATGAGTACGAACCGTATCAATGCTTATGTCGAACTCCGCGGCAATCATTTTGAAGCTGTTGCCTTTGCTAAGCGATGTCAAAATGTCTTTTTCACGCGGAGTGAGGTTGTACGGGTCGACGGTACTCTTTTGCATTGACGCAACCACCATCCTCGCTACCGTTGGCGACATGGGAGCACCGCCATTAAGAACTTCGACGATAGCATCAACCAGCTTTGTTGAGATATCTTTTTTCAGCAAATACCCGGACGCCCCGCCCTTAATTGCATCGAGCACCGATTGATTGTCGTCGAACACAGTTAGCATAATTACGGGAGCTGTGATCTTCTCTTTGCGTATAACTTCAAGAGCTTCGATGCCCGTCGCACCTGGCATTTCAATATCCATTAAGATAACGTCGGCGGCAGTGCTCCGCACGATATTTCGAACATCCCGCACATTGTCGTAGGCAACCACGCTGCGGATCTTGTCGTTCAGACGTAACAATGAGGTTATGCTCTCACGTAACAGGTCATTATCTTCAAAAAGTAAAACGGAGATTTCCATTAAATAAGATTGATCGTGTATATAACATTGATCGTGTAAAATACGGGAGTCCGGCACTGAGGTTAAATACCCTTATGATGTGATGGCAAATCGCACCATCACCTGAGTACCCTTACCGAGAGGACCGCGATCAAGCGACCACGATCCATTGAATGCCTTCGCCCGTGCTTCCATGTTCTTTAACCCATTTCCCAGCCGCACCTTGGCGGGATCAAACCCTGCTCCATCATCGAGGATTGCGAAGGATACTTCATTCTGATTTCGCGTGAACACTAGTTTAACACAGCTGGCACCACTGTACTTCGCTGCATTATTGATCGCTTCCTTGAAGATCAGAAAAAGATTTTTTCTCTTCTCAATGTCAACTGGAATACCACTGACATCATCCTCACCGGAAACGTGGAACGAAATATTTCTTGGTTCAAGAATTTCAGCAGCGAACTCTTTCATCTTCACGACCACCTGACCAAAGGAATCATGCGATGGGTTGATAGACCAGACGATGTCAGACATACTTTCCATCATTCTTGACGAATTCTCAGCAATGCGCGCGAGATATTTTTGAACATCAGTGCCTTCCTGCAAAGCAAGTCTGCTGATCAGATTAATGGATGAGAGTGTTGAACCGATATCGTCGTGAAGGTCGCGTGCAATATGGTTTCGCACCTTTTCAATTTCGACCTGCCGCTGAACTTTGTTGATCGCCTTATAGCGGTTGAACAAGATCATCGCGATAACCACAGCCGAAACAAAAGCAACAGCAATCATGTACTGGTCAGACTTCTGCTTTGCAATGGTGGCTTCTTTCAATTCCTGGCTCTTCTTCAGCAGGGCGATTTCCTTCTCGTTTTTTTCGCGCTGATATGCCTGCTCAATACTCTTGAGTTGTCCGACGATTTCGCTGCCGCGAATGCTGTCGTTTAGCTGAATATACTTCGTGAGAAAATTATACGCCTGCTCAAACTGACGATTACCTGCATACAGATCAGCCAGGTCGCGATAGCCATCCACCAACCCGGGCTTGTTTCCCGAACGTCCTGCCAACTCCAGTTTGGAATGATATGTTCTTTCCGCAAGCTGAAAATTGTTTTGCGTCTGCTGCAGGGAAGTGATCTCAGAGGATACGGTCACGAGAAGCGTACTGTCCGGCGTTCCTTTTACTTTTTCATAACTCTGATGGAGCAGGTTCATCGCAGCCTGAACGTTTCCTTTGACGGCCTGAATTCGCGCGATCTCATACAATGCTTTGCCCTCTTCCGTGGCCATCTTTAATTCCCGTGCGCGGTCAAGGGCATGGTTGTAATATTTCAGCGCTTTGTCATAATTCCTTTGTGCACGCGCTACCGAGGCCAAACCAAACCACGCAGTACCTACGCCTCGTGCATCCTTTAGTTGCTCCTTCAATTTCAACGACCGTTGATAATACTGCTCCGCAGTCGCGTAAACTTTCAGCTCCATGAAGTCGTTGCCAAGGCTTTGAAGACAAAAAGACTGGCCTCTCAGATTGTTGATATCTTCAAACTTTTTCAGCGCCTTGACGTGATAGTCAGCCGCCTTTCGGATCTCACCCATGTTGTAATAAGTGTTGCCAATATTCAAAAGCATACCCGCCGTCCCAACAGCATTAGGGTCAAACTGCACCATCAGTTCATATCCTTTTAATTGATACGATATCGCCTTCCGGTAATCTCCGAGGTTCTTGAAATAAAGACCAGCAGTGTGATTAAAATTCGACTGTATTTCGGAGTTGTCAGGATAGGCAGCTGCAAGCTGTTCAAGTTTATTGAAGTAATACCTTGCACTGTCAGCCAGGCCCATGTTTTGGTTCATCGTCAACAGGTGGGAATAGGCGCCACTCAGTCCAAAGTCGGTATTCAACTCCCGGGCAAGTCTTATTACTTTGAACGCATAGGATTTTGCGCGCACCATGTCGGAACGGGAGTGCTCGGAAGCCAGATGAATCAGCGCACGAAAATGTGATGTATCCCTTTCGTTCTTCGCCACAATTCTCTCAAGGCTATCCGCGAGGGAGTTTTGACCTTGCACGAGGAACGAAGCCAGCAAAAGCCCTAAGAGGACAACAATCAGTCTGGATTTCACGAGGGAGAATTTCCTTGAAGGTAATAAAAAAACCATTCGCGGAGAAACTACCGAAAGGGAAGGCATTGAGTTCCTGCGAACTAACACCGCCGGCGCGGCACGTAGCCAACAGCTGGTAAAAAGTCTGTCAATATGTTCCGGAAAAATGGTTAAACTCGGGCCGTATCTGATAACCAAACCTATGAAAACTAAACTCTTTCTCGCAGCTCTGCTTATGTCAATGACCTGCCCGATATCGGCACAGCGGAATGATTCTTTTCCAGTGCAAACCACAATTGAGACCGGAATTATCGAAGGTCTTTACGATACCAGGAGCGGACTTCAACTTTACTTAGGGATTCCCTTTGCTAAACCACCTGTTGGAGATCTTCGCTGGAAGGCGCCTCAGCCAATGGAAAAATGGCAGGGTGTAAGGGAAACCAAGGCCTTTGGTCCACGACCGGTTCAGCCTATCGTCTTCGGTGACATGAACTCACGCTCCGATGGAGTCAGTGAGGATTGTCTTTACCTGAATGTCTGGACGCCAGCCAAATCAAACACGAAGAACCTCCCCGTGTTGGTGTACTTCTACGGTGGTGGTCTCGTAGCGGGAGATGGTTCCGAACCAAGATATGATGGCGCCAGCATGGCAAAAAAGGGAATAGTCACCGTTACAGTAAACTATCGCCTCAACATCTTCGGATTCCTTGCCCACCCGGAACTTAGCAAAGAGTCTCCCTATGGAGCTTCAGGAAACTACGGATTGCTGGATCAGTATGCAGCATTGCAGTGGGTTCAGAGGAACATCGCGGCATTTGGCGGAGACCCTCGCAAGGTTACTATCGCCGGTGAATCGGCGGGATCTATTTCCGTAAGTGCGATCATGGCCTCGCCGCTCTCAAAACAATTAATCGCAGGAGCGATTGGCGAAAGTGGTGCTGCCATCAATCCCACGATGACGCCGGTATCTTTGTCCGAAGCGGAACAAACCGGACTTGACTTCGCAAAAAAGGCAGGCTTCCAATCACTGGAACAATTGAGAAAAGCGTCGACGCGCGAACTGTATGAAGCTTACGTAGATTCGAAGCGATTTGGGTTTCCGATTGTTATTGACGGATATTTCCTTCCGGCAAGCATTCCCGACATCTTTCGGAAAAAGCAACAGGCTCAAGTACCGCTTCTCCTTGGCTGGAACTCGGCAGAAATTCCAGGAATTGCTTTCATGCAGGGGCAGCCGTATACTGAGGACGCTTACGTTAAGAAAGTCAAAGAAGCTTACCCCAACGACTGGTCAAAAGTGTTAAAACTTTATCCCCACGGGTCGGCCAAGGAGATCGAGTTATCGGCAACCGCACTCGCATCCGACCGGTTTATTGCATATAGCACATGGAAGTGGTTTGACCTGCACCGGAAAAACAGTAGCCAACCCGTTTACCGGTACCTGTACAGCAAGCTAAGACCACCGCTGGTAGACCAAACCAAAGTTTCGGGGCTTGCAGGGGGCACTGTCGACAAAGAGGATGAGGGTATGAAACTCCCGGAGGCTGTTGGTGCACCGCATGCGTGTGAAATTGAATACTGCATGGGTAACCTACACCTGATTAAAGAATATGCATGGACCAAAGAAGACTATGCCGTTTCTGCTGTCATGCAGGAGTATTTCGCGAACTTCATTAAGACAGGAAACCCTAATGGTTCGACACTGCCGCAATGGCCGGAGGCAAAAGCAAGCGATGTAGCCCCACACGTCATGATCATTGATGTTACGTCAAAGGCCGTTAAGGCGGAGAACGATGCACGGTATGAGTTTCTCGACCAATCCTACGGCAACACCAAATAAAGAACTCTTAACTAAGCCCGTTTCCGGAAGTAGGCAGGAGTAACACCTGTATACTTCCGGAATTGCTTGCACAAATGGCTCTCATCGGTAAAGCCAAATTCAAAAGCAATTTCCGCCAGCGATGCGTTGCTGTACAACAATCGGGTTTCAACAAGCTTGAGGCGAGTTCGAATAATGAATGACTTCAAAGCCTCACCAGTGCGCTGTTTGAAGTAATAGCTGATGTAGGTCGGTGAATAATTGAATCGCGATGCGAGGTGTGGAATTGTGAGTTTGTCTGGTGAATTAATCTGCTCGCGCACATAAGCAACAAGATCGCCCACATCAACTTCACGATGTGACATCTCCACCGAAGTTTGATGCTGAATGTTCCGTGAAAGAACCGCCATCATCGCTTTCATGAGTCCGTCTCTTATCTCATCAAATCCCGGCCTGAATCTGTTTTCATATTCAGAGCGCAACACATTAAGCATCGCGAAAAGGTGAGCCTTGTCAGTTGCACCGGTAATTCTGAATCCGGAAGCCGGAGTCGATACAAAGTTCTTCATACTATTCGCGACACCGGAGGAAGTATTCGTAAACCGGATGTAACAGAACTCCGTTTCCTGTCGGATCTGAAATGAATGAAAGTCATCAGGCCCGAGAAAAAAGATATCGTCTTTTCCATACTTCAATGCCTTTCCGTTGAGCAGGTGGATGCCTTTACCCCGGAGGATAAAGATTATTTCATAGTAGGTGTGCTTATGTTCGGGATGCTCCCACGTACGGCTCGTGAAATGATAAATATTAAAAGGTTCGTGGATAAGGTACGTCTTCATAGCTCTGGAAATTACTAGTAAATACTGGATTTGTACAAATCCATCCGATGTAATCAAGATAAATTTGAAATAATTTAAGTACACCCAGGGTCATGAAAATCTCATTCGCATTGTCAGTAATGCTACTTCTGATAGGAAGTTACAATTCAACGGAATCGTGGATTTCGCTACTCGACAAAGACCTCAGCGCATGGGAAAACTATCTAAGTTACCGCCACCAGGACGGGTATAATGGAAAAATACCATTGGATGCAAATGGAAAGCCTGTCGATCCGATCGGCCACAATAAGGATACGTATGGTGTTTTCAGTGTCCTCGAAGATCACGGAGAATTGGTGTTGCGAGTCAGCGGAGAAATTTACGGATGTTTGTATACGCGTGAGGAATATGAGAACTATCACCTGACCCTAAAGATTAAGTGGGGCGAGAAGAAGTACGTACCGCGTTTGAACAAATTGAAAGACTCGGGGATTCTTTACCACTCTATTGGCGAGGCCGGCGTCGACTACTGGAGGTCGTGGATGCTTTCGCAGGAATTTCAGATTATGGAAGGCCATATGGGAGATTACTGGCCACAGGCTTCGTCGGGTGCTGACATCCGCGCCTATCCTTCAGAAGGTGTAATGAATTCCGTTGCGAGCCAGGATCAGCCATTCCGTCCCTTTGGAGCAGGAAGTTCCGACAACTTTTGTCTCCGAAGCGAAAATTTCGAAAGCGGGGCGGGAGAGTGGACGACCCTCGACCTGATCTGCTTTGGAGGCAACAGCCTTCACATCGTTAATGGCAATGTTGTGATGGTTTTGAAGGACTCAAGATATTTGAAGGATGGCCGCCCCGTACCGCTTACGAAGGGCAAAATCCAACTTCAGAGCGAGGCCGCGGAGTTATTCTTCAAAGACATCAAAATACGGAAAATTGATGCCATGCCTGCGCAATACAAAACACTGTTTCAATAAGGCAATTTTAGTCATGTGACGACCACCAGGACGGAAACATTAATCACTGATTTCGGTTTCAGGATTTTGTAACTTAGTCACCTGAAATAAAAAATCAACGCATATGGAACAATTGAACGACATCGGGCTGGATCGCAAAAAAAGTGAAGAGCTTGCCGGGATGCTGAATGACCTGCTGGCTAACTATTCCGCGTTTTATCAGAATGTTCGCGGGTACCACTGGAATGTAAGAGGAGACAAGTTTTTTGAACTTCATTTGAAATTCCAGGAATTATACAACGACCTTCTGATAAAGATCGACGACGTAGCCGAAAGAATTCTCACGCTTGGATATGTACCGCAACATCGTTACACGGAATACATCCGTCAGTCATCCATTCCTGAAAGCCAGGAAGTAAGTGACGGTAGGAAGGCCGTTGGGGAAATTCTTTCGGCCTTCAAAGTACTCCTTTTAAAACAGCGGAGCCTTCTCGCATTGTCTTCTGAAATCGGGGATGAAGGAACCAATGCATTGATGAGCGACTACATTCGGGAACAGGAAAAGCTGGTCTGGATGTATTCGGCGTACCTCAACAAATAGCAGTGTTCGAATGGAGGGAAGGTTCGCAGAGGTCTGCGTCCGCTCGTGTAAAAAGAGGGGTAATTCAAAATCTGCAGGTATGCAAAGGTTTGCGATTTAATTGAAATGACATATCTTGGATTTACTCAATCGCGAACACAGAACTTGTCAACGCGGTTGAGCGAACCAAACCTTTAGTATTCTATGATTCGAAAATCTCTGCTGCTGAAAGCATTTATGCTTTTGGTTTCCCCTTTATTCGCTCAACAGGTAACGTACACGCGCGATCAGATCATTGCCATTACCCCCGAATGGAAAGGTGAGCGTGGCCCTGACGGAAGACCTTTAATTCCGGACGCTCATCTTGAGCGGTTAAAAAACATCTCCATTGAAGAAGCCTGGGGCATCCTTCGAAACAAAGGATATAACAACCAGTTTGAAGGAAACTGGATGGTGTTGCGGGATGATATCGTCATGACTGGCCGCGCCCTCACCGTTCAATATTTACCAAAGAGGGATGATTTTGATAAGGTAATCCGCGAGAAAGGCAAATCAGAAAAAAGGGTAGGGAACTTCAATTCCTGGCCCATCGATATGCTTAAGCCCGGCGACATCTATGTTGCTGATGGTTACGGTAAAATCGTTGACGGTACGCTTATCGGCGACAACCTCGGAAATTCCATTTATACGAAATCCAAAAACGGCGTGATCTTCTACGGGTCCGTGCGAGACACCGAAGGTCTTGAGAAGATCGAAGGCTTCAACGCATGGATAAAAGGCTACGATCCGTCCTATATCCAGGAAATGATGCTTGGAGGCATCAACTTGCCGATTCGCATCGGCCGGACTACTGTACTTCCCGGCGATGCGGTTCTCGCAAAAAAACAAGGGGTGATTTTTATCCCCGCCCATCTTCTGGAAGAGCTTCTGATCAACGCTGAATTCATTGCACTTCGCGATCAGTTCGGCCACCAACGCCTGCGCGAAGGAAAGTATACTCCCGGACAGATAGACCAGCAGTGGACTGATGACATTAAAAAGGATTTTTTGAAGTGGCTGGATAGCAATCCTGACAAACTGCCCATGAGCCGCCAGGAACTGGATGCCTATATGAAAAACAGAACCTGGTAAGAACTAACCTAACCATTAACTAACCAATACCTAATCTATATGAAAACACCTTCGGAAAAATATCTCGAAAAGTTAGGCATCAGGAATCCGGCCGAAAAAGCGATGGCTACAACGGCAGAACAGGAAAACGGCCGCAGGAATTTCTTCAGGAAAGCCGCTACTGGTGGGATGCTGCTGGGTGGATTCATGTTTAGTCCGATCGAAGACACACTCGCCCAGGCAACGTCAAAAGTAAACAGGAATTCGGCACCTTCTGATTTGAAGATTACGGATATGCGTTATGCGGTTGTCATGAACGGTCACGCGCGCTGCCCTGTAATTCGTATTGATACCAATCAGGGCATCTATGGGCTCGGCGAAGTACGCGACGGTGCTTCTTGGAGGTATGCCCTGTTCCTGAAAAGCCGGATTCTCGGCATGAATCCATGCAATGTCGAACAGATTTTTAAACGCATCAAGCAGTTTGGTTTCCATGGACGCCAGGGTGGAGGTGTCTGTGCAGTAGAGATGGCGTTGTGGGACCTTGCAGGTAAGGCGTATAATGTACCGGCGTATCAGCTTCTCGGAGGCAAATACCGCGATAAAGTCAGATTATATGCTGATACCCCCGAAGGCCGCGATGAGGCCGATTTCAAAGCCCGCGTAGCAAAGCGCATTGACCAGGAAGGATACACGTTCCTGAAGATGGACTTTGGTATTGAACTACTGAAAGGGACACCAGGTACCGTAACCAACAGCAACTTCTGGGATATTGGTCGCCAGTGGACCAACGAGCCGATGACATACGGAGCTACAGAACACCAATTCACACAGGTTCAGATTACGGACAAAGGGCTTGATATGCTCGTGGAGCGCGTTGCCTATGTACGGGAGAAAATTGGATATGAAATTCCATTGTCTTCAGACCACTACGGACACTTCGATCA
>JAEZGH010000034.1 GCA_023417065.1 Bacteroidota bacterium | reverse complement strand
ATGCTACTGTCCACGTCGTACTCGGAAATGTCAGCTTCTGGGATCAGGACCTCACGCAGGTGCCAGGTCTGGAGAAAGCGGTTTCACATGAAGTGAAAGCCCTCCTTCCGGTACGACAAAACATAGTCTGATGGGGATTAGCTTTTTTGAAGCATGCCGAATGCACGCTCCAGCGATTTCACAAGTTCATCCAGTTTGATGGGTTTCGCGATGTAGTCATCCATTCCTGCCGCGATGCAGATGTCGCGGTCTTCCTGCATAGCATTCGCGGTCATCGAAATGATTACGGGTTGCTTTATCGGCTTTCTCCGGATCAGGCGCGTGGCTTCCAGTCCGTCGAGGCGTGGCATCTGTACGTCCATAAAGATCAAGTCAAACTCGTGTTCTCCGATTTTGGCGACGGTGTCCTGTCCATCTTCGGCAACCTCAACATCGTGATAGCCGAGTTTTGTCAGGGCACGCAAGGTGAGCTTCTGATTGATTACGTTGTCTTCAGCCACCAGAATACGCATCGGGAACTGACTCGCGAACTCCGGAGAAAGCTGTTGCTTTCCTCCTTCATTTTCAGCAATCGAACTGGATACATGCCCAGATCGAAAGACCGATTCAATCACGCTCAACAGATGCTTGGGCTTTGCAGGTTTGCTTATGATGGCGAAGAAAAGATCCCCCCACTTCTTTCTGTTTTCATCGCCGATCGAACTCAACAGAACGACGGGAAGATCATGGAATCTAGTTTTCAACTGCCGTGTAAATTCAACGCCATCCATCCCTGGCATCTGCATATCGGAAATAACGAGATCAAAAGTTGAGTCAAGAATCTTCAATGCATCTTTTCCCGACGCCGCAGTCTCATATTCGGCCTTCCATTGCTTCATAAGATTGCGCAGGATAGTCAGGTTAGTCTGGTTGTCATCCACCAAAAGGATTTTCTTCCCCTCAACAACAGCGCTTTTGACAAATACATACTGACGTATCGGCTGAAGGGAGTACCTGCTCTTGACGGTAAAACTAAATGAAGTTCCCGCCCCGGGCTTGCTTTCAACGATTATGTCTCCACCCATCAATTGTGCGAGGCGCCTGCTGATTACAAGACCAAGCCCCGTTCCACCGTATTCACGTGTGGTCGATGTATCCACCTGTGAAAAAGGCTGAAACAGGCGATGTAGTTTGTCAGGCGGAATCCCGATACCTGTATCTCTTACGCTGAAACCAACGTCAAGTGTTTCCTCCGTAGAGCTCACCAGATACACCTTAACAAAGACTTCGCCCTCGTTGGTAAACTTGATTGCGTTACTCATCAGGTTGGCGAGAATCTGCGTCAGGCGATGCCGGTCACCGGTGATTTGCAGCGGAAGGCGATAGTCTATCTCATACAAGAGATCAAGACCTTTGCCTGAAGCAGCGCTCGCAAAAAGGTCCATGATGTTTTCAACACATTGCTGGAGATCGAATACCTGATCATCGAGCTCCATTTTTCCTGACTCAATCTTTGAGAAGTCGAGGATGTCATTGATAACGGTGAGCAGCGTTTCTCCGCTTAGCAGTATACTCTCGGCGTATTCACGTTGCTCCGGGGTAAGGTTGGTTTCCGCGAGAAGTGAAGTCATTCCAAGAACGCCATTCATCGGCGTACGAATCTCATGGCTCATCGTAGCAAGGAAGATGCTCTTTGCCTGATTCGCGCGCTCTGCCTCCTGACGGGCTTCCTCTGCCTCCTCGCGCTTCCGGTTTGTCTCTTCCCGTTGCTCTTCCAGTTCCTTGTTCAACGTTTCCAGATACCCGGTCTTCGCCTGAAGCTCTTCGTTAAGTGACTGAAGTTCTTCATTCAGCGCCTGCTGCTCTTCATTAAGCGTCAGAAGGTCTTTCGCCTGAATCTCGAGCTGCTCTTTCTGCGCTATGACTTCACGCGTGCGATCCTGTACCACGCGTTCCAGCGTAGCGGTTTGCTCAGCATAGTTTCTGACCTTGATCCTGACAAGGAGGAGAACACCGCCTGATATGATCAACATCAACAGCATCCGGAACCACCACGTTTTCCAGAAGGGCGGTTTTACCACCACGCGTATAAAAGCACCTTCTTCATTCCAAAGTCCATCGTTATTGGCCGCAATCACACGGAATGTATATTCTCCGGGATCCAGATTAGTATACGTAGCCCTTCGCTCTTCGCCCACATGGTTCCAGTCCTTGTCGAACCCCTCCATCTTGAACGCGTAGATATTCTTCTGCGGCAGCGTATAGTTCAAGGCGGCAAATTCAAACGTAATCATTGACTGATCATAGTTGAGGACGACTTTATCCGCTGTAATTATGTTACTTGAAATCGGACTGTTTTCGGAGAGGTGCGACACCGGCTTATTAAAAATTTGCAGCCCCGTAATAACAACGGGGGGAATGTGCGGATTGCTCCTGACACTATCGGGAGAGAATCGGTTGAATCCACTCAAGCCACCGAAAAACATAGATCCATCGGAGGCGCGCAGCGACGCGCCACGGCGGAACCCTGAACCTGCCAGTCCGTCGAAGTTTGTAAAGCGGCGTCGCTCATAGTCAAACTTACTCAGACCAAGGTTACTGCTGATCCAAAGATGTCCCGTCTTGTCTTCGCGGATAGCATGAATAAAATTATTTAGCAGACCATCCGACTCGCGAAACGTTTCAAACTCAGTGGACGAAGGGTGCAGCACACTGATGCCACCGCCCATTGTTCCAACCCATAACCTGTTCTTACGGTCAACATATAGACATGACACCAAATCACCACCCAGCTTGTTGCGTTGATAGTTAAGCTGGACAAAATTATTTGAAGTCTCCTCGTAATAACTAACCCCACCGCCAAACGTTCCAATCCAGATTCTTCCGTTGTGATCGCGCGCGAGTGCGCTTATGTAGTCATTGGCGATACTTCCGGGAGTGTTGTAATCGTACTTAAATAAATTTACGTAACCGGCATCCAGATCGATTCTGTTGATACCACCACCAAGCGTTCCGACCCAGATTCGCCCCTGCAGGTCTTCTACAAATGAATAAATCAGATTATTGCTGATAGGATGGCTCGAGCGTGTAGTATGATAAGTCCATGAGCCTGTCCTCGTATCATACACGTTGGCTCCACCGCCATAGGTACCAACCCATATCCGGTCTTTGCTGTCGCGGTACATGGTAACAACGACGTCATTGTTCAGCTTCACATGCGGAACTTTGCCTGACAGCTCGCCCTTTTCAATCGAGTAACCTTCAATACCTCCACCATCCGTGCCGACCCAGATTAGTCCATTGTCTTCGATAAACGCATTGACCAGTGTATGCCGTGTCTTCTGATACTGAAAAGGAGCTTCATTCGTGTCTACATATAAGACGCCTCCGGTAGTTGTTCCCATCCAGATAATATCGGCGTTGTCTTTATAGATACTTAATGGCGTCTTGGCATTCGCAAACAACATGTCGTCGTCGGGCATGAAGTCGGCCAGACTGCAGGTGTTGGTCTTAAGTCTTTTTATTCCTTCATTTTCGATAGCTACCAGTAGTTCGCCCTCCCGAAACATGCTGATAGAGAAGGGGGCCTGTCGTTTTGCCTCAGTTGAAGGAAAGCAGTGCACAAACTGATCTCCCACGAGCTTGTCGATACCCCGGTGGGTGCCTACCCACAACGTCCCGTCGCCGTCAATAAGAAGCGAATTGATGTGATCTCCACTGATCTTGCCAGGTTCCGGTCCGTAGCGATGCCGGGTTACCAGGTCGTTAGTAAGATCCACATAATTTAGTCCGTTCTCGCGCGTTCCAACCCAGACGTTGTCATGCTTATCAACCACCACCGCAGTGATGGAGTTATGCGAAAGAGAATGTTCAAAATTTGAACTATAGAACTTCCGGAAGAATGTACGTTCAATGTTGAAAACACTGAGACCCCAGTAGGTGCCAATGATTAAATTGCCTTTGCTGTCTTCAGCGATAGCGGTAATACCATTGTTGGAAAGTCCGCCGACTGAATCTGACTGAAAAAAATGTTCAAAGGTATCTGACTCAGGGATGTAACGGCTGAGGCCACCTCCATTGGTACCAACCCATAACGTGCCGGTCCGATCTTCAAACAGGCAGTTGATGCCATCGTTTATCAGCATTGAAGAGTCGCGTCCATCTGACTTATATGTGTGGAAACGATAACCGTCAAACCTGTTGAGGCCATCGTCGGTACCAAACCAGAGGAATCCTTGGCGATCCTTAAGGATACACTTTACCGTGTTGTGCGACAGGCCATCCTGAATACTAAGCTTTCGAAAACTGGAATAATTCTGCCCTGAACATACATTGCCGGCAACAGTCGTAAGAATGGCGACCAAACAGATAGTAAACCAACACCTTAGAAACGTACAAAAGCGTATCAAAGGTCTGGATTCAATATCGGCTCGTCCGGCAATCCATTCCGGATACCTGTAGAAGCTATTTGCCGCAGCGTTCAACTTGGTTGCCAGTGGTTAGTCGTGGGGTCATGCTAAATATAATCAAAAACATAACCTTACCTCTAGCCAACTACCCACTCCCTCCCTGCAGGTTTGTAAGGTAAAAGAGATGTTGAAAACTGTTTGCAGATATTCGTGCAGAATGAAAATATTCTTACACTGAAGTAGGCACCATTTCAAGAGAAGTTCGCCTTGTGTAGGAGCTTGCAGATGACACGTTCAGAAGGAGAAAGGGCCCAACACAGCGATTGGGTTGACTGGAATTAACAGTACTTTTCACAGTGTGCTTGGATAAAATATTATCGTAGGTATTCGTGTTGAATGTTACTACTTCTTAACAGGATTCACCTTGAGTATTCGTCGCAGCGATGTTATGAGCACATCGAAACTATCCGGCTTGGTCAAAAAATCTGCACCAAGTTCGCGGCACTCCTGGATTTGACGTTCATCGCTTGTTGTTGAATATATAATTACCGGTATTGACCTATACACGTCGTCCTTCTTTATTTCCTCAAGGCACCTCCTTCCGTTCATCAATGGCATATTGATATCCAGAAAGATAAAATCCGGAAGAAACGAATTTCGCTTGAGCACTTTCAGAGCCTCCAGACCATTGTATGCCTCCACACACGTGATCGACGGGTCGACTTCGTTTACTGCCTGACCGAACAGTTCAATATCTTCCGCGTCGTCATCAACAATTAGAATGACCATGCTGAATCTTTTCCGTGAAGATATTAATAATCACGTGCCGCCGGAACGATCTGACCGGAACGGGCAATTTTTATGTAAACTTTCCGGAGGGGTAAATGGCTAACCTAATATGAGCCAGCCAATGGCTGTCGCAAGGGCTCCCAAAACTGCTCCTGCAAGGAATGTAATCAGCCGGCCGGAACGATTTTGTTGGATGAGATTCTTAACAATCAATTGACTTGTCTGCTCCTTTTGGATGAGCGCCTGAAGGGCGCGTTCTGCATCTTCGAGCTTCTTCCTCAGCGTAACGTTTTCCCGCTGAAACTTCCTGAGGTTATGGTCAGATTCAAGAAAACGGCGCTGGCTTTCTTTGCGAAGGAGCTTCTGATACATATACCAACCGCCGAAATTTGAAATTTCAAGCCCTTTGCTCGTAATCACGCGGTCGCCCCGGTCAATTTTTATCAGGCCTTTTTCAACCATAATCTGATCGATGAAGCACGTATCCTCGTCGAGCACCCGAACTTCGTACAGGACCAGCGGATCCAGCGTCAAACTGGGGGCGATTGCAATCTTGTGCAGATAGTAATCGATCTTGTCGTCCAGGGAATAAACCAAATTTTCCATAACCGTTGGCGTGCCCATGAGGAGGCAACGCGGGAGTAAATGGAATTATCGTGCCGGACTGCCGTAAACTGTGAAAATCGGGATTTTCATGCAAAAAATGGGGTTATAATGGATGACAAATTCCCAAATTGAAAAAAGTAGTTTCAATTTCTAGTTACGGGAAACCTGGAAATTCTCTGCAATCTCGTCGAGAACCTGCTCCCAATGCCGCACCATTTCAGCACGGGCTGCTTCATTTGCGATTTTCTCCTGGTGGAAGCTCACCGTTGTGCCATGATCCGCGCGAAACACACGAATCTGCAGGCTTGAGAACTCATTCCAATCGTGCCTTTTCCACACCATACGAATATGAGAAAGCTCTTTTATGATTTTGATTTCGCCCTGGCCGAGGTCGTTTGTGAACGATTTACCGGGTGAGGGTTGAAAATCCTCCACACCTAGCCACGTCCGAACCCCACTCGGAGAAAGTAGGTAGGACCAGGCCTCCTGAAGCGAAACAGGATATGTTCTTCGCACACCAATCTGAACACTGCTTTCCTGAAAAGTGGATATACCTTTCTGCTTCATGCGTTGATTTAACAATTCGGGATTCATCAATAGTATCCAGCCGACAAAGGCGGCCGTCACTGTTCCTGCTAAAAGTAATAATCTTCTCATGGGCGTAGAATGACAATTCTTATAAAAAAGCAGTCATTCGTTAGATCCGCCCAATACACGTAGCGCGTACGTTGTGCAGGACGTAATCAAAACAAATGAACATGGTCGGAAAGTTTCGTTAGCTCAGGCAACTCCTACCTGAACCATGGTAATATTTGCGGAAGGATCTTGTACATCAAACACTACTTGAACGTCGCGGTCATTATGACTCAGACATAAACCATCACACAGCGCAGATTCCGTCAACTTCCTGCGGGCTTCCGCCAGCAACGTCAACGGCCCGTGATGTACCGTCAAGACACACCTGTACAGATCAGTGCGTTTGAAATGACAAACTCCATCGTAATTCCCGGCGAACGATTGAACAGGAAGGGCTATGTTAAACCGGGGCGAGTGAACATTAAGTGGATCCTTCTGATAGTGGCATTGAATCGCGCCGCATGCCGGCATGCGCCAGTCGTATGCCTCCCGATAAAGTTGATCTGCCATCCTAAGAATGGCAGAAGAATCGTCGCAAATCGGTTCGGCCACAAAATAAATGAAGTTGATGGGCTGGATCGTTACAATCATCATAGCTTTTTTCCCAAAGTAACAACCACCCCGTGACAACAGTATGTCAGCAACTGGCAGAAAGTTTTATCTCCTCAGCATAAACACACGATGCGATATTTCCCGATTTACCTCGCACTTGCATTTGCCTTCCTGTTAGGCTGTAACCCAGAAGGGCGAAAAGATGAGTCAGCAGCTCCAAACATTATCGGCAGCTGGCAATTGTTCGAGCGGGGATACTCCCCCGGAGACCGTTATGTTGTAGAAGAAGTGCCATCTGATCCTGTCCAACTTATTCGATTCAATGAAGACTCAACGTTTACATCAAACACGGA
>JAEZGH010000172.1 GCA_023417065.1 Bacteroidota bacterium | reverse complement strand
GGCCTGGCCGCCCCGAAGCGGAAACGCATCGTCGCGACGGCCCTGGCGTCCTGGCGGATCCCGATGTCCTGGCTCGGGCCGGCGGAGTTGGTACTGGCCACGCCGGCATCGGTCGACGCACCGGCGGCCACGTCGGCATGGCTCGTCGACGGTGGCGTCCACGGTCCGGTGGCGGATCGCACCCTGGAGCTGGTCCGTGGCGTCGCCGTGGGCTCCGGCCGTCGGTGCGCTGCCGGCGCGGCCGTCGGAGCGGTGGGCCAGTTGGCCGGTGTGCTGGACCAGGCTCGACAGATCAGCCGACTGACGTCGGCGGAGCGCAGACCTCAGCACCTCTACACCGTCGCGGACAGGTTCGTCGAACTCGGAGCCGTCCACTCGCCACACATGGACAGTTGGCTGCGGGAACTCGTCACCCGTCTCGAGGCCGGCCCGGACCTGATCCGCACCCTCGACGCGTACTACCTGCACGACATGTCCCGACCGGCGACGGCACGGGCGCTGGGCGTCCACACCCGCACGCTCGACTATCGCCTACGGCGCGTACATGAGCTGATCGGGCTGCGTCCCGCCTCGACCCGCGGCGTGCGGATCCTGACCGCCGCGGTCGCCTGGACGTTCGCCGACCGGCTGCGGGAGACATGACGAGGTCGGCGTAGCCGGCCGACCCCCGCTGGCACTGCGGTGGTCGGCCGGTTCATAGTGCGTACGCCTCAGCAGCTGACCTGCACGATGGGCGACTGCGTTTCCAGCCTCGCTGACGGGGGGTAGTAGCCGCCGGGAGCAGTGTAGGTGTGGATGCCCCTGGTGACGTAATAGTTCGGCACAGCTTGGCAGATCGTGAAGGCGACACCGGTGTACGTCTTGTTCCCGGGACCCGAATTCAGGCTTCCGACCGACACCAGGAAGAAGCCGCTGCCCGGGACGTACTGGTACAGCTCGACCTGAGCACCGATGTAGGGAATGACCTGGTCACACCACGAATCCGCCTTGCCGTCGAGGCTGCCGGGGATGCCGTTACCGCCGGTCGACGCATGTGGATACTGGGCCCGTGCGCTGCAGGTGATCACATTCTCGGCGGCTGCCGCGACACGACTGGACGGCGCCCGGCTGAACGTAGGTGTTACCGCTGCGGCCTGCTTTCCGGCCAGAGCCTCCGCCGCATCGAGCACCGCCTGGGGGATCGTCCCGTCAGCCATTGCAGACCCTGCTGCACTGGCCGGAGAAGCAACGGCGGAAATGGAGACTGCCAGCAGTGCGGCAAGCCCGATGCCGAGCACGCGACGTCTGAGCATCTTCCCCTCCTACAAATCGTTCCCCCGAAGTGGCAGGGGAATCGGAAACCATGGTGGGGAAACTATTCAGCGAAAGGCGTGCCGGCGTCTTCGTGAACGATCGCAAACCTGCACCTTGATCGGCGCCTGCCTTGTCATGCCGCACAACCGCCCCCCGCAGACCGGCGGCGTCGGCGGGGACTACCGAGGGCGGCTTGTGGCATAGCTTGGTTCGGTGCCGTTGACGTACCCTGCTGTTGATCTTGTCGATGGGCCTGCTCGTCTTCGCCGGTGGCGGGAGGACGATCTGGACTGTGTACGGGCCGCAGCCCAGGATCCTCGAATTGTCGAGGCCACGACGGTTCCGGGAGTGTTCTCGGTCGACGCAGGACGGGCGTTCATCGCTCGGCAGTGGAGTCGAGTCGCCAACGGTGAGGGCGTCTCGCTTGCGATTGCTGATGCGGTAACTGATCAAGCGCTCGGTTCAATCGTGCTCATGCTTCGGCCGCAGCCGGAAGTGGCTGGTCTCGGCTACTGGCTCATCCCGTCGGCGCGGGGGCGAGGAATCACCACTCGTGCCGTGAGCATGGTGTCGTCATGGGCGTTGGACATCGCGGGCATGGAGCGGGTGGAGGCGTGGGTGGAGCCGGACAACGAGGCGTCCCGGCGGGTTCTCACCGCGGCCGCCTTCGAGCAGGAAGGTGTGCTGCGCAGCTTCCTGTCGTTTCCCGGCCGTCGCGCTGACGCGGTGGTCTTCTCCAGGATCCGAGGCCCTCATCCTCGAGAAGCATGACCGTGGCCTGGCCCAGGCTGGACGGATACCGGTCGCATCCGCTGGCTTCAGCTCTGACCCTCTCCAGCACCTGGCAGGTCGAGATAGGCCAACAGCCGTAGGACTCCGGCGAGGTGTTGAAGGTCGTGCCAGAGCACCGGCATGCCGTCCGCCGGGCCGCGCAACAGCGCACGCAGTTCGGAAAGGTCGTCGCTGGTCTGCCCGACGTCGATCCCCGCTGCCGGGTCGCTACTCACCTCGAACGCGGTCCGCAGGTCGACGTTCCAGTAAAGGTCGACACCGGCGCGGGACACGTCGATATCCGCTCCGAACCGCTCCTCCACTGCGTCCAGCAGCCTTCCGGACACCGCGCGAAGGTCCTGGATCCTCAGCACGTCGGCCACGTTCACCACCCTCCCGGTAGCACCCGCACAAAACGACAATGGTTGCGGTACTCAGCTGGTGTACGGCAGCAGAAAGGCCACCTCCAAATCCGCGAAGTGGCCTTCGACC
>JAEZGH010000116.1 GCA_023417065.1 Bacteroidota bacterium | reverse complement strand
CCGCCGATGTCTCCGGCGGAGGTGCGCGGTACCGCGCGCTGAACCCGCAGGGCGAGGTGTTGATGATGGGAGCGCTTCCGAGCTCACCCGCGGGCGACCTCTTCGGCACCTATCGCATCCCGGCCGGCGAGGTCATGGCTGCATCGAACTTCGTCCTTTTCTATGCGTCGAGCGCGGACGTCTCGGTGTGGGGCGCGGACACCGGGCCGGGGTCTGCGCGCTGGTATCTCGAGGGGGGCGGCCACGTCTACACGTTCAACGACGGTCCGACCCGGCCGATCGTGTGCCCGAGCGTGTCCGGAGGAGGGGATGACGCTGGCGTCGGCGACGGTGGGAGCAATGACGGCGGCACC
Organism: Bacteroidota bacterium; assembly: GCA_023417065.1. Classification (GTDB taxonomy): domain Bacteria; phylum Bacteroidota; class Bacteroidia; order Cytophagales; family Cyclobacteriaceae; genus Ohtaekwangia. Next base: position 3,676 of record JAEZGH010000116.1, on the reverse strand, counting down.
GGTGATGACGGCGGCGACGCGAGCTCGGAGCGTGTTCCGGAGCCGGACGTGTCAGCCGATGCAGGTACGAGCTCGGGAGCGACGCCGGACGATCCGACCTCGAGCAGGCAGCCGACGGGCGGCGAAGCGCCCGCCGACGGAGGATGCGCTTCCACCTCTGGCTCGACGACCGGCGGAGCGCCTGTGGCGATCGCGCTTGCCGTCCTCGTCTCCGCGCGGTTGCGCCGGCGACGCACGCTAGGCTGAGCGCCGTCGGCGGCGCGCGCTCCTTTCAGAGCGTCGGATCGTTCGCGAGCTCCGCCGCGACGGCGTCCGCGACGATCAGGTCGATCGGCTCGTCGATGTCGATCGAGCGAAGCAGGCTCATGACCCATCCGCCCGGTTGCTTGCCGAGGATCAGGTTGGCGTCGAACAGCGCCGATCGCCGCGTCGCGTACACTGCGCCGTTCGGGCGGTACAGCGGCTCGAGGCTCTGACTCACGCCAGCGTCTCCCTGGATGAGCGTCCCGAGGTAGTTCGTGAGCATGCCATCCTGGGCGCGGCGGTACATCCATTCGGGCCGCTGCTGGATCGGGCATACCGTGAAGCTCGAGTCGAGCTTCGGGTTTTCGAGGAGCGAGACGCAGCCGTCGACATCTTCCTTCCGGAAGAACGGCGTTGTGGGCTGGATCGTGATCGCGATGTCGACCGTCCGTCCCGTCTCCTTCTCGTGGAACGCGATTCCGTGCTGCGTGACGAGCTCGCTCGCGACGTCCTCCGAGATGTCGGCCGGGCGCTTGAACGGGACGTCCGCTCCTGCAGCCCGAGCGACGTCCGCGATGCCGTCGTGATCGGTCGACACGATGACACGGTCGATGAGGCTTCCACGACACGCCTCGATGCACCACGCGATGAGCGGCTTGCCGCCGACAGGCTTGAGGTTCTTGAGGGGAATGCGCTTCGACCCTCCACGCGCATGGATGATCGCGACGACGTGCGGACGACTCACTGATTCCTCCGTGGATCGGAAGTGCATTGTGCAGCGATGGACGACAGGAGCGACTCGGTCACGACCGCGTTCGCGCCCGTCGACGAGGCGGCGTCGAGCCGGCCGCGAGCGACGAGCGCGATCTCCTCGACCATCTCGACGAACGGCGAGAAGTCCGATTCGCGCGTCGCGATGACCTCGACGTCGCCTGTCGTGGCCGTGCCGAAGCTCGAGTACGCGGCATAGCGAGAGAGCGTTGATCGAGCGCCGTTGTCGAGGACCTGGATGCGTCCGTCGCTCCCGATGATGTCGGCTTCGAAGATGATGACTGCCCGCATCCCAGTCGTGATGAGATGCCCGACGACGTCGCCGCCGAAGACGAACACCGCGTCGGCCGCAGGTTCGTCCATTTCGACGAGCGACGGTCGCGGCTCGGCGTACCAGCGCTGCGGCGGTCCACCGGCGAGGTAGGTGAGCGTGTCGATGGCATGCGAGCCGATCGACCAGAGCCGGTTCGGCGCGCGCACGGTGATCGACACGACGCGGCCGATGCGGCCGTCGGCGATCGCGCGTCGAGCGCTACGCCACGCGGTCTCGAAGCGACGCGTGTAATTGACCACGAGCGGGACGTTTGCGGTGGCACACGCGCGGACGAGCTCTTCGCGCGCGCGGTCGTCGACCTCGAGGGGCTTCTCGCAGGCAACGACGCGCGGGACGTGGGCGCGCAGCATGCGCTGGACGAGCTCGGACCGTCCCGCAGGAGGCGTGCAGACGCTGATGACGTCCGGCTTGGTCTCGGCAACGAGCGCGACCGGATCGTCGACCACACGCGCGTCAGGGCAGCGCTTGGCGAAACGGTCGCGCGCGTCCGCGGACGGGTCAGCCCCTCCAATGACCCGGAAATCGGAAGGGCAGGCGAGGTAGGCGCCCACGTGAGACCAGCGTGGAGGGCTCTTGTCCTCGTCGAAACGTGAGCCTGCTTTCCCGAGTCCGATCACCGCGGCGCGGAGCGTCGTGTCGAGAGACATGCAGGCTGCGTTCTTATCATGGCTACCCGGCCTCGGGCATCGAACGTTTCGCGTTCCGGACGCATCAGAACGGACCAGTTCCCCGTGCCGCTCGCGCCATCGAGCGGGCCTCAGGCTTCGCCGTCGACGCGGGGGTTGTGCTAAGCAGGCCCTGGAATGAGCTCGCTCGCGTCCAAGAAGGTCTTCATCACCGGAGCGGACGGCTTCATCGGCTCCCATGTGACGGAGGCATGTGTGGCCGCCGGAGCGCGGGTCGTGGCGCTGTCGTGCTACTCGTCTTTCGACTCGGATGGATGGCTCGACGACCTCGTTCCGGAGGTCAGGGCGCAGATCGAGATCGTGCGCGGAGACATCCGCGATGTCGCGTTTCTGCGCACGGCGATGCGCGGCTCGGACGTCGTATTGCACCTCGCCGCTCTGATCGGGATCCCGTATTCGTACGTCTCGCCTTCGTCCTACGTCGAAGTGAACGTGCAGGGCTCGCTGAACGTTTTCCTCGCAGCGCAAGACGTCGGAGTGAGCCGAATCGTCCAGACGTCGACGAGCGAGGTCTACGGCACCGCGCTCACCCGACCGATCAAAGAGGATCATCCGCTGCGCGGGCAGTCTCCGTACGCGGCATCGAAGATCGGCTCGGACAAGATGGCGGAGGCGATGGTGCGCTCCGCCAACCTGCCGATCGTGATCCTCCGGCCATTCAACACGTACGGGCCCCGGCAGAGCCAGCGCGCGGTCATTCCCACCGTCGTCCGACAAGCGCTCGAACCGAACCTTCCGCAGATCGAGGTCGGCGATACGACGACCGAACGCGATTGGCTCTACGTCGAGGACACGGCGCGCGCCTTCGTCGCGGCGGCGACGGCGAACCTGGAATACGGCGAGGCTTACAACGCCGGCTCCGGCACGACCGTGACGGTTGGCTCGATGATCGAGCAGGTCAAGCAGCTCGCCCGCACCGACAAGCCCGTCGTCAGCAAGGCTGAGCGCATGCGCCCGGAGCACTCCGAGGTTCGCGTGCTGCAAGCGGACTTCACGCGTTTCGAGACGGCCACGGGCTGGCGTCCCACGGTCACGCTGGCACAGGGGCTCGCGAAGACCATCGCGTGGTGGCAGAAGCGGGACCCGGAGACGTTCCGCCGAGCGCAGGGCTACCGCGTCTGAGAGACCGCCCGAGAGGATGAGGAGCATGGCTACCATCGACGAGCTGAATCGAAACGTCGTTGCCAAGTCGAACGAGATCTACTCGTCGCAGGCATCGAAGCACGGTGCGGACACGCGTGCCGTCCTGTGCGATCGCTCGACCCGCCTCCACCAGAGGTTCGCCGAGATCACGAAGTTCGTCCCGCTCGACAATGCGAAGTCCAGCGTGCTCGAGGTAGGCTGCGGCCACGGCGAATTCTACAAGTACCTCGCCGCGCACGGTTACCGGGGGCGCTACGTCGGGACGGACATCAACGGTGATCTCCTCACGCTCGCAAAGCAGCGCTTCAAGGCGATCGACGTGCGAGAGGTCGACATCGTCACGACTGACCTCGGCGAGCGCTTCGACTACGTCTTGCTCAGCGGCGTATTCAACATCGCGTGCGGTCAGACGATCGAGTGGGTGCAGCGTTTCCTCGAGCGCATGTTCGAGCACGCCGAGCAGGCGATCGTCTTCAATGCCGTCTCCACGTACGTGAAC
>JAEZGH010000111.1 GCA_023417065.1 Bacteroidota bacterium | reverse complement strand
CGCAGGCAGTAAACCCAATGGACACCGCAACCATCATTGCCCCAAAGAGCATTCTGAATTTTGTCTTCATCATAAAAAATTTGGATAAGTTTATAAGTCAGCGAAGATGATTTCTTAAATCGGATGGGAAAGTTGGAAGAACAGCTTCCGTCCATTAATGTAAGATTTGAATTCCTTCAGCATCGCATCGCGCCCCCGCTCTGGATCGGTCCTTCACTCTCCGTGAACCGATACAAGCTGTTTGTCATATGGGATAATAGCGCGATCGAATGCCCGCTACTTATTATTTAAGTTCAACGGATTGCACTATCCCCATCTCAGGACCAATCAGTTAACCGATAAAAAAAGATGTGCTTGAGGTGGAGCATTCAACCCTTCGACGTGTGCCTGTTAAGCGCCTACCGAAGAAATAGTTAATCCCTCCGATCCTTGAAGAACCTCGCCGAATTTGTTTTCACCCGAAGTAATAGTTTTGCCAAAAAGTGCAACCGGGCATCCAATTGCTCCTCAGGTAAATTTTGTCTGTCATCCAGGTATCGAAAAACGCACGCTGCCCGCGGAAAAGGCCTGCAGAGACTCCGCAATGTGTACAAATAACACATCTACCCTGACGATCAATGCGTTAGGCAGGAGGTTCAAAAATCAAGTTCCAAGAATCAAGAGGAGAGTCAAGGTTCGCGCTTCATGGCCCCTGATCGTTAGAAGGCTCGAGGACGTCCTCCGAGACGTCTTTATCTCATGTTACTAACCGGAATAAACCAAACACGCCTTTTTAAAGCTATTCGACGCCCGCAGCTGCCAAACCGGCCACTGACAACAAGATCCCACACACAGCAAAAAAAATTCACCCCGTTTATGGAATCCCAGCCCTCCCCGCATCTATCCAAAAAATATAAACCTATGAACACCTACATCTCATCCCGCGCCACGCGCGCTGATGTGCCTATGGCCATTACGATCATCATCTTCACCGTATTGTCCTTCCACCAGGTCACGGCGCAAGACCAGTCGGACATTACCCTAACAGGTACTGTAGTCTTCTCGGAAGACGATCAACCTGCACCTGGTGTCAACGTGTACGTGAAAGGCTCCGCAGGAAAAGGCACGTACACCGATGCAGAAGGCGTCTTCTCGGTCGGGGGACTCCACACCGGAGACGTACTTGTCTTTTCTTTTGTCGGACGTGAAACTATTGAATGGAACGTTAAGAATGAGGTCAATCCCCTCCGGATCGTCATGTATCCCGATCCCATTCAAATGGTAGAAGAACCGCTTGTGATTGGTGAACAGTCCAAAGCTTCCTTCATTGCACGCGTGTTCCGAAACACGAAAAAGTAAGTCACCATGACGCCGTATCGTTCTGCAGTGCTTTCGCTCTTTTGCGTCTTCTATTCGTTCATCGTTGATGCGCAAAAAACTTCTTTCGCAAAGACAAATTTCGCGAAGGCGGATAGCATTGCAGAACGTTATGCTTCCCATTCATTGTATGACATCAAAGGACTTGCCGATAAGTTGACGGGGGCACTGAGAACAGAACCTGAAAAGTTCCGCGCAATATATAAATGGGTGTGCAGTAACATCGAAGTGGACTACCGCCTCGTTGAACAAAACCGACGCAAACGGTTGAAACTTTCCGGTGATCAGCTGAAGAAATGGAATGAACAATTTAACCGCGACGTTTTTGCCACGCTGTTAAAGGACAGGCGTACCGTATGCACCGGCTACGCCTACCTCATACGTGAACTCGCATACCACGCAGGACTGCAATGTGAAATCATCTACGGCCACGCCCGGCCCGGTGGTGTCACCTCCTGCGAAGGCCGCCCTGTCAATCACTCGTGGAACAAAATATACCTCAACGGCAAACCCTACTATTGCGATCCTACCTGGTCAAGTGGCTACTTTTGTGTACAAACCAACACCTTCGTACACCGCTACGATGATCGGTACTTTCTTGCAGATGCGGAGTTCTTCCTTTCGGAGCACTGCCACGAAAGAGGGTCAAGGCTGTGTAGTTTCTGATTTCTGATTAATACATTTCTCTATTGATGTCGCGCATCTGCAAGGTGGGCAGTTTCAATTTACCGGAGACAGGCAACAACACCTGATTAATCGCCATCAATTTAATCACACACACTCTGGCTCCTGATCTGAAGATTGCGAACTTCAATTTCAACAGACGCTTTTTCAATCTCAATTGACTCCATAGTCACCCCATCCAGACTTTCAGTCAGGAAACTCGGTGAGATGGAGGCAGCTCCATATTCAGTTACCTGACACCTGGTTTGCCAGTCACTGCGGAAGATTCTGATAAGATTGACTCCCTTCATGCCATAAGTCGGATCGGTATCAGAAGGAAGCACGATGGAAGAAATCGCCTGTTGCGAAACCGAGGTAATTCCCGTTACCGCAAAGGCATTGCCTCCGACAAGGTTAGCCATCGTTTTTTGGTTCCTGGTCATTAAATCACCGTCTAACTCCAATACTGTCAAGGCTGATCCTACTGTCACCGTGAGGAACAACGATGAACCATCGGTAGTGAGAGCCGGATATTCAGCGCTCGGGAACTGCAATGAAGAAACGGTCTCACCTGATGGGTTAATCTTAAGCAGGTAAAACGAAGCGCTGTTCCACTCAGTGAGGATAACGTAAAGGTTATCGCGTAGTATCAACCCGGCAGAAGTCATGAAGTCACCATCTTTGAATGCTTCGGTGGCTTGAGTAAGATTACCGTTCTGATCTAATTTCAGGATAGGCTGTCGGTTTGGAGCCTGCTGAAATTGCGGAAGGGCGAACGTATACTGCCCCGTCTGACCGGCGGCCGCGATATGCGGATAGTCAGGAAAACGCCGCGACCACGAGATATTTCCTTCCGCGTTTGCCCGGACCGCAAACCCCTCGAACGACATGCCATTCCACGCTCGTCCCGAGTACAACCGCGTGCCATCAGCGTTAACGGTACAGTGTGTTAGATCCAGCGGATATTCAGTCGAGAGTTTATGCGATTTTTCAACTGTACCATCCTTCGACATTTCGATCAATACAGGACGGTCCGTTGCAAGGTTTCCTGACAACAAAAAACGCCCCTCATCAAGCTTTGACGCAGCCAGCGCAATCAGGCCGTTTTCAGAGGGACAGGAAATTTCCTTACTCCACTTATCGTTCCCGAAGCCGTCAACGCCAACAATATTTACTGCACCCTCGCCGTTCTGAATAACCAGGATCGTGATATCATCAAACTCGACGATTCCCCCGGCCCGCGTCAGATCTTCAGGAAGACCATACGTAATATGAAACGGTGCCTTTCTCTTTTCCTCCGTCTCATCTTTGCAGGAGGTTATACCAAGCAGTAAAACAGCCAGAAGAAGATTGATCTTATTCATTTTATAACGTTTGGAATTAAGCTAAAATAGTTTCATTGCTTTGTTACCTCACAAGTATTGCATTTGAAGCAGCAACGTCGTTTTCCCGATTATCCTTTCTGGCACACATCAGATACTGTCCCTGCAACATTTGGTTTCGCTGGTTCACTTTAAACCAACTTGAAGACAACTGCATCGTTTATTGCCTCATTTCACCAAATTCGTTTTTTTCCGACTTGCATAAATATCCCTTTTGAGTTCTTCATAACCCATGTCTATATAACGTGCTGATTTTGGGATTTTAAGGGTTCTGATCTGATTGAAAACATTTCCTGCTAAATTTGGAGGAAAGCTATCAATTACCGGTAACGGCTAACCGGGCACTGGCAGCAGCACCCTTCTTCTTACTCTCACTAAAACTGGTCCAATGTCCGGCATACCCAACGATTCGGGCCGTCGTGTGTGCAATATTCGCCCGCGCATATAAGCATCGTTCTTATGCTCATTTATTAAGCAACACCTGCAGCCTATTACCTAACGCCCCCCGAAGCATCTCGATCATCTTATCGAACTCCATTCGATCCATTACCTCTTTAACAGGTAACCTCACCGACTTCCCTTCACCATACAATACAACCATCACAGGTCCTGCCTTTAACGCTGAGTACACGAAATACAAGCCGCAGAATGGTATCAAAAGCGTGAACACCCCTTTGTAGGAACCCGCGTACCCACCACTAATTACCCACATCAAAATGCCGGATGACAAGTAACACCCCAGGCAAAAGATTAAAATACCCATCACCAGCACAAGGAACCAGTTCTCAACCTCGATGCCCCACTTGACAACGACTTTCCCGATCGAATCGTATCCGATCACCGAAGAAGGCATGCCACTTTTCACCAGCTGAATACCTTCGTTAGATACCCGGAAATACCTGGATTTAACGACTAGCTTTTTCTCGCCTGTTTTATTAAGCATGGTGTGACGAATATGCATGTGTCGGGTCTTACATCCAACAGTAATGCAGACAACTTTTCGCATCGGAGGGGCGCTCCGTCAACGAAACTTCGCATTGTCACCCCTTACAACATTGGGCTGCGCATGGAAAAACGCCTGCAGCTCATCCTCCTCGAAGTGATTGCCCTCCAGCAACAGAAACCTCAGCTTGCCAAGCTCGGGCAGCCACTCCGGCAGTGTGGTGAATTCATTTTTTGTGATGTCCAGCGATAGCAATTCCTGGAGGTTTCTGCACGAGGCCGGTAACGTGGCAAGCTTGTTTTCGGCCAACACCAGCTGTGCTAATAGTGGAAGCTCTCCGATAGACTCCGGCAACGACGCGAGATCACAACGTGTGAGACGGAGCACCTGAAGACGCTTCATAGATGAAATACATTCAGGTACACTGGTGATAGGATTGTCATTCAGGTTAAGCGTGTGACTCCTTGACAGCTGACACAGAACTTCCGGGAATGAAGTGAATCGATTACTGTTGAGTTGTATACTTCCCACGCTTTGCAACTTACTAAACGATGCAGGCAGACTGCTGAATTTGTTATTATTCAGATGCAGGTCAATCAGGCGCGAAAGGTTGCCTATCGCCTCCGGTAATTCCTCTATTTCGTTTCCATCACAGCTGAACACTTCCAGTTGAACAAGGTTGGTAATGGTATCGGGCAGCGCCACAAGCTTGTTTTTTGAGATACTTAAGATCGTGAGATGGCGCATGTTGCCGATGCAATCCGGTATAACTTCTATCTTGTTATCGTCCAGATCAAGGCGGGTGAGTTTGGGCAGCTTACACACGAAATCTGGAAATTTAGTGAGACGGTTAAATGAAACATTCAGCATTTCGAGTGACTTCAATTTCTCAAGTCCACGCGGAAGTTCCGTCAGCCCATTGGACGACAAATCCAGAATCCGGAGGTTGACAAACTTTGAAATATCTTCCGTCACCTTATCAGCTCCAACGCCAGTGAGTCGCAGTTCGTATACCTGTTCAGGATTGGCCAGCCCTTCCTCAATCGATTTGTAGACCTTGCTTTCCTTCTGCGAATAGCCCATAAACGGAGACAGTACAACGGCAAAAAGCAGCAGAAACTTATTCATTATGTTGACATTCAGATATTCCGGTCGCCGCTGATCAAATGTGCCGTTGTGGATTTATGTTATCAATAAATTGCGCATAACGATACCGTTTGACAACGAGTCAGTTTGGCGAAAATAGGAATTCAGCCCATCTTGTTAACTGCTAACTTCTAATGAAATATTACATGATCTCTGATTTCTGATTGATTGAAATGGAATGGAACATTGAACCGGTAGCCGCAACAAGACCACCCTCCTATCAGCTCTTCTCTCCGACCTGCCTATACGCCTGCTCAAGCACCTCATAAGGCCTATACCCCGTGATAATTATCCCCTTTCCATCCGGACGCTGAAAAGTCAACGTCGGATATCGACCAATCTTGTGATAGCTTGCCTTCTGGAGATCCGCACGGAAGGATTCCTTACCCCGTCCCTGCGCCCAATCGCGTTTGAATTGCTCAAAGTCCAGGACGGTATCACCCAACTGCTGGGCTACATCAAACAACACTTGCGTCTTTGCGATATTCCGCCCATCGTTCATAATGGCAGACCGCACCTTCAGCAGGTATTGTTCACCAGCTTCACTGGATTGCAGCGCCGCAGTCTTCACAGCAATACACGCAGGATACGACGACGACGGCGGATCCTCATGCCACACCTGGTACGCCATCTTCGTATGCGTAACCTGGCTCGCATGCATCCACACAGGCCCCATCTGAAGCGGCTTCGACACCGAATTCATCGGATCGTTATAAGTCGCCCACGTAGGGATCATTCCACACATGATATAGTGATAATCGATCGAGTCGCCGTAGTTGGCGAGGAGCGTGCGCCACTCCTTTTCAAATGCGTAACTCCAGCAGCAAAGTGGGTCAGTGTAAATATTGACTGTTACCTGACCCACGCTGTTACTATCTGGATTTCCTGGCAGAGGTTTTTGCTTTCGACGGACTTCCAGGGGTGCTTCTGCTTGCTCTGGTGCCGGTCTCATTTGGTGTTCGTGTTCCTTCATCTGGGGTTACTGAATAAGTGCTCCATTGATTCTCGCCAGTCGGTGTAGCCTTGTCAACTTCCGCACTCCGCTCCTTGCTCAATGCCTTGTCCATCTTTTTCACTGTCGCCTCCGTGCGCTCGGTGCCTTCGATCTGTTGATCCAGCAGACCATTAGTCTCAGCAACATGAGCAATCGGATCTTCAATATAGCGCCACGTTTCACCAAGCTCCGAACTGACACCATCGTTCCACGGTCCCCTTACCTCAATACCATTCGACATGTTGAAGTACGTATTGCTGTGCTTCGGATCACCCTGCAATACGCCCGGAGGAAAGTTCGGTTGAATAGTCTGCAACGCAGCTTCGAACATCTGGAAGTGAGCAATCTCACGCGTCATCAAAAATTTAAGCGTATCTTTTACATAAGGATCGTCCGTAAACTTCATCAAATACTCATACACAATCTTAGCGCGCGATTCAGCACCCATGTTTGATCTGAGATCCACAGTTAAGTCACCATTCGCATTCACATACGTACCGCTCCACGGAATACCACGGCTGTCAGTTACCATCGGTCCGCCGCCACTCTCAATTAAGAAATGTGGGTTCGACATCGCCTCATGGATAACATTTTCTTTCGATGCCTTTCCGCCCATTATCTTCATTATTTCAGATTCATCTGCAGCATCTTTTAATTTTCCATTGACGCCTGCAAGCAGCATCTGGATCGTCGCGCCTACGATCTCAAGGTGACTGAATTCCTCTGTTGCGATATCCATCAACAGATCGTATTTATCAGGATAGGGCTCTTTCGCCGCGAACGCCTGAACAAAATATTGCATCGCCGCCTTCAACTCTCCGTTCGGTCCACCGAACTGCTGAAGCAGCAAATTGGCAAAACGAGGATCCGGTGCAGAAACCCTCGCATTAAACTGTAAGTCCTTTATATGGTAGAACATAATATGTCATTTAGGTGGAAGCAATGAGAGTAAATGTACATGCCAGCTACCAACTGAATCGAGCGAGGCGAATTCAAAGACATGGGATGACTATCGATAACGAAGGGCTGTCTGGAAAATCAGAAATCTAACCGGCATAGTTAGTAACCAGCGACTTTAGCCTGAGAATATCAAAAGAGCAAAGCGTCTAAACACGAAAGACGCTTTGCGGAAAAAGCCCCGAATCAGGTTTCGGTCATGGTCACTAAAGCGGCTGATACTTTAGTCGCGGGATACGATCTGATAACCCGAACCTGGAATAATCCGGAAGATGAAGTTAGGAATCTGGGGTTTCTATTTCAGAAAAGACTCGTCGATATGTCCGTCCTGAATAACAGTGGTTTTCAAGTTGGATTTATCGACTACTATTGGATTGAACAAAATACTGGGAACTTCTTTCTTCCCATTGTTCATCGTAGAGGTAAAATCAATTTTTTCTCCCCTTGCAATTTTCATCGATAGAATCGCAGCTTCACTTGATAGTTTCTTCACAGACTTGTATATCGTCATAGACTGGTTTCCAAGGATGATGTTGCGGCATGCATCAACCGAAGCGTCCTGACCGGTAATAACAGGAATCCGGATATTCGATGACTTAAATACATCTATAACACCTGAAGCAAGGTCATCGGCTCCGGTGATTACGGCGTCTATCGGAAGTTTGTTGCGCTGAACAAACTCGTCCATAACTGACATGGAACTGAGCGCATACCATGAGCTCATTTCTTTTTCCATCAATACCTTAACTTTTCCTGCATCGATGTGGCTTTTCAGTTTATTCATAATACCCTGACGAACCAGGAGGGCGTTGTTGTCACTAGACGGCCCATTGAGGATAACATAATTACCCTTGGGCTTCGCCTTCAGTGCATACTCGGCCATAAGCTCTCCCACCTGAACACTGTTATATGAGATGTAATAATGCAGATCACAGTCTACAATCATCCTGTCATACGCAATGATCTTTGCCCCTTTCTTGTCTGCATAGTCAACCAGTTTTGCCAGCACCTTACCATCCTGAGGAACAACGACAATCACCTTTACGCCTTCATCGATGAGCCGTTTACCTTGTTCGACTTGCGTTTCGGCATCTCCTAAACCGTTTCTGGTTATCGCTTCACCGCCAAGGTCTGCGACCTTATTGGTGAAATTTTCCATATCCATCAACCACCTGTCGGCAACCAGATCGTGAACAAGAAATGCTACTTTAATTTTTTCGGTGCTCTTGAATGCAAGCATCGCAATACATCCGGATATGGCAATGACCAGGATTAAAGACCTAAGAACTATTTTTTTCATATACTGGATATTTGAGCGTCTGGTCCCATCATACTTTTTATGGTTCCCATTCCCCAAATTCATTTTTTTCACCCTTATATCTATTCGGTTTTTCAATCTTTCAGCACCCATGTACAGTTCTCGTCCCGATTTGCACCTCATTGCGCACAACGTCCTGACTATCAGTAGAGGCAAATTTTGTATTTGCGGGAAGGATTATTTCATATTGCAGATTTCGGATTAGGTCTTTGCGTCTCGCGGCACCCGCTAGCTATCGGGAATCTTTCCGTCCCATAGGGATGGTATGTTTGTAGCATGGAATGAAAGCAAAACCCCGTCCCATCGGGATGGCATGTTAATGGCTTCCGTATTCGAAGGCGGGAACCTTTGGAATAAGCGAAATGCACCTCATCCCCCCGCCCTTCTCCGCGGCGGCCGCGGCGGAGAAGGGAGCTTGGTTCCGTCTTTTATTTTGATGAAATTCTCTAATTCAACAACCCGCGACTCGTCCAATGGTTCTCCGCGGTTCCCGATAGCTTTGTGGTTCATGGAGAGATCCTTCGGCTCAGCGCGCAAAGCCCTCGCGCCTCTGGATTGGCGAGGGCTTTTTTTTGATTTTTAATTAATAGAAAGGCCAGCGGGAATCCAGAGCCGTAGTGGCAGGTGCGCGGCGGCGAAGGACCCCGGCGAGGAACGCTGGTTAAACGTAAACCCCCGGTGCACGTCTTCGAAGGACAGCAACCTCCGAAACAAAGAAGCGCACTTAATCCAACGGTCCCCTACTCGCTCAATGGTTCTCCGTGGTTCCCGATAGCTTTGTTGAGTATTCCTGCCGCCTTTGACCCCCCATTCCATTCCTAATTGACCCCCTTTTCCGGGAAGTTGACCCCCGCTGGATTTTTAGAATTCCTGTAAAATTCCTGCAAGTTGACCCCCTCGAGAACGGGAATTCCTGCAAACTGACCACCTCGGAAGATGGTCCATTCCTGCAAGTTGACCCCCCTGATTGGGATAGAATCTGTTCTGCTTTATCCTTATGGAATAAAGCACAAAGAACATGGCCAATAATCCCATCTCTATGAATCAGGTTAAACAGATTTTTCAACTTCATCGACAAGGTGTCAAGATAAAGAGGATCGCTGTTATCCTTGGTATAGCAAGGAACACCGTCAAAGCCTATTTGCGGAACACGGAGCTATCTAAGCTTCCCGAGGACGAACTTCTCGCTATGGCTAATCCGATTTTGGAGGACCACATAACGCCTGTTGCATCGCAGGAAAAGGCGAACTATCAAGAGTTTCTTGAACGTGCTGAATATTACGTCAGCGAACTGGCTAACCAGAAAAAAACTCATGTAACACGCATGGTACTTTGGGAGGAGGACTTTCAAGCAGGATACATTCATATGAAGTACTCCCGGTTTTGTTTCCATCTCCAACGCTATCTGAAGAGTAAACACCCCACAATGGTGATGAACCATCAGCCAGGAGATAAGATGTTTATTGACTTCGCTGGTGACAAGTTGTACTACATCGATCGAGCCTCCGGAAATCGAATTGCCGCAGAAGTTCTTTTACTCACACTGGGCTATAGCAATTACACCCTTGCCATCGCTCTTAGATCTCAAAAAAACGAATGTCTGACAGAAGGGATCGTCACATTGCTCCTGAAGTTAGGTGGAGTAACGTCTGCTATAGTGCCAGACAACTTGAAGTCGGCCGTAACCGTTGCTGACCGATATGATCCGACGATCAATGAATCGTTCCTGGACATGGCTAACTATTACGGAATGGTGGTCATGCCCACCAGGCCCGTAAAACCTCAGGACAAAGCGAAGGTTGAAGTGCACGTAAACGTGGTATATCAGCAGGCGTATGCCAGGTTGAGAAACTTAACCTTCTACAGCCTGGAGGAAATCAACCAGGCATTATCTGAGAAGCTTGACCAGCTTAATGACAATGTCATGCAGGATTACGGAGTATCGCGCCGACTGATGTTTGAGCGTGATGAACGTCCCCATCTCAAAGCACTTCCTGCTGCACCATACACCCTTGTTCGGCAGGCAAAAGTTACCGTGCTTCAAAACGGTCATGTCAAGATCAAATCTATCGGAAAATACCTTAGCGTTCCATATAGATTAATTGGCCAAAAGGTGACCGTCTTGATTAGTAATGGTATCGCCAGGGTATATCATAAGCGTGAATGCGTCGCATCCCACGTTGTCACTAAGGGAAGCCTTTACATTACTCAAAGGGATCATTTGGCATCGGCTCATCAAGAGTATTTAAATAATCTTTCTCCGGATACCTTAAAGCAAAAAGCGCTGGCGATAGGACCAGAAGTTCAAGCCGTCATTACTGCTGTTCTTGATAGGGGTCAATATCCTGAGCAGGCTTATAGGACGTGTCAAGGTATCCTGGCATTACAACTCAAATGCGAAAGAGCAAAGCTACGGAAATGCTGTGAAGTGGCCCTAGCTAATAACCTGATCTCATTACGCTATCTGCGTCACCTCGTAACAAGCCCGCATGTAACATTCGATGAGCCATTGTTCACCCAAGGTAGCCTACCGCTCCATCAGAATATCCGAGGTCGAGACAACTATCAATAACAAATCAATAAATCTTTATGAATTACACACAAACACTTGAACAGATGCGCACCCTTAGATTGCATGGCATGGCCGATGCTCTTGAAAGCCTTATTGGCGCTAAACAACTCACCGACCTTACGGCGGAACAGCTAGTAACCATGCTCGTACAACAGGAACATGATGAGCGCCATGGCCGAAAAATCGACCGGCTTAGAAAGGCTGCTAAGTTTAGATACAATGCTGCACTCGATCAGATCCGCCCTGACAGCAAACGCAATTTAGACGCATCTTTGCTGGCACAGTTGGCAACTTGTTCATGGATAGATAGTAACGAAAACATTTTAATCACCGGACCTGCGGGCGTCGGAAAGAGTAACCTCGCCTCAGCTCTCGGCCATCAATCATGTTTGAATGGGTTCCGAGTTACATACTTCAACTATCAAAAGCTATTTTACTCCTTGCGTCTGGGAAAAATGGACGGCACACATCGCAAACAGATTAATGCCATAGCGAAGTCCGACGTGCTCATCATCGATGACTTCGGACTACAGAAACTAGATGATTACTCACGTCTCGATCTAATGGAAGTAATGGAAGACAGGCACGGCAGAAAATCAACCATTATCTCATCACAACTCCCTGTGGCAGCGTGGTATGATGTAATCGGAGAACCGACAATATCCGATGCGATACTAGATCGAATCACCAGCAAGGCGATCCGAATCGAATTGAAAGGTGAATCTCTCAGAAAAAAGAAATAACTTAGCTGAACGTTCTTTGTAATCATGAACAGATCCTAACCCGGAGGGGGTGGTCAATTTGCTGGACTAGGGGGTCAATAATGCTGGAATACTTA
>JAEZGH010000181.1 GCA_023417065.1 Bacteroidota bacterium | reverse complement strand
TTTTTCAGTGCAAGTCCTGCTTGTTCGCTGAGGTTTCCAATCGCAGCCACGCAGGCAAAGCTTTTGCAAAATTCAATGCAGTAAACTATAATTACAAACTGTCGAAATTCTCAGCCACGTTCAGATTTATCGTTCGAAAAATTGAGGATCAAACCTATTCGTTCTACGCCTTCGCCATCTCGTCCTGGCGCATATCGTCGGTAATCTCCAGACACTTCTTGATTATCTTGTAATTCGTGACACACCGTCATACAGTGTAACAGAATCGATTCTTGCATTGACAAGATCTGCTCAAGTATTACAATAGCTGTTATTTGCGGATGAGCGCAAAAACATAATTCGATTTTATACCGCAACCAAATTGAACCCTTATTTATCCGGTATGATATGTCGGGGTATGTCTGGAAAACCAGACATAATAAGTGTCTGGTTTTCCGGATTATGCAAAAAAAGTCCAAATCATACTTGCGTAATACCAAACGGCGTTTCTATTTTTGGCCGTTGGCGTAATCCTAAACCGATGTTGAACAAGTTAAGTATCGCCCTAACCCTCTCTTCTTTTGTAGCCGTATGTGTACTATTCTATTATCAGAGTTATCGTTCTCCCAAGATTGTCTACCTCGACTCGGATCGGCTCCTAAATGGCTATAAAGGCATGATCGACGCAAAGAATGTGTTCGAGTCAAGCTCCAGAGTCTGGTCGGCTAACGTTGACACGTTGACAAATGAGGTGGAGTCGCTCATCAAGGAAATCGAAACACCGATTCACAAAACGGCGTCAAGCGAAAGAGATCTGAAAATCAATTCTCTAAATATAAAGCGGAAACAGCTGCAGGAGTATAAGCATGCCATAAATACCAGAGCAAAAATTGAAGAAGAACGGCTTGTGGCGGAAGTGCTTGCGCAGATAAATGAGTATCTCGACGAATTCGGAAAGAAGCGAGGATACGATCTTATCATCACGACGAATGAATCAGGTAGTGTCGCGTTCGCGAATGAAAAGTTGGATGTGACGGATGAGGTTTTAAGAGAGATCAATAAGGAGTACATCGGATTGTTGAGCGATGAGTAGCATGCGACACCTGCGATATCTCATGCTTATCCTGGTTGTAAATGCATGTACCCCGGAGTCTTTGTCAGTGGAACAATTGAATACATATCTGCTCGATCAGAAAAATGGACTTATAAAACGTACTGTCGTAAATGACGTAAGTATCGATCTGGTCTATCGACCGAGTGACATAGTTCTAAGTAGCCATGTTGGGAGCAATAATGTTGACAGTGCCAGTTTACCCGTGATGCGACGAAGATATGAATCTTACTTGTACTTTGTAATCAGCCTATCGAAAGGAGGGCAGAACGTTCTCAAACCAGATGTGAGTGGGGCGCAGTATTCAGAACTTGTGAATACACTATCTTTTCAGATGGACAGATTCATTTTTGCCACAACCGGAAGCGATACGATTCGTGTCGAAGCTTTCCAGCTCGACAGGCTGCATGAAATTCAGGGACCAACAAAGGTGCTTGTCGCATTTCCACGAGACCAGTTTAATGAACAAGCATTTGACATAAACCTCCGAGAGTTCGGTCTCGGAACAGGTGCACAGAGATTTCGATTTCAGTTTGACGATATAAAGACCGTTCCAAAGTTAAGGCTCTAAACTAACAAGATCTTAATAACGATGTTACCCAAAAACAAGACGGCTCTGAGAGCTGTTGCCACCTTCTTTGCGTTTGAGATATTCTTGACGACTATTTTCCCGACATCGGTTTTCGCACTAACTGCCGGGCCGACAGCGCCAGAATCATCCAGTTTTGAGCCTGTGGATACAACCGATATGGTAAATGTCCTAACGGGAGACTTTGTATATAATTTGCCGCTTCTGGAGGTTCCTGGCCCATCAGGTGGGTATCCTCTGAGCCTGTCATATCACGCAGGTATACAACCGGATCTTGATGCTTCCTGGGTGGGGTTAGGATTTACGCTCAATCCGGGTGCGATCAATCGTATGGTTGACGGGACGCCGGATGACCATTCGGGGACGAGCGGAACGGAACGAACGTTTTGGGAGGGAGGCAAATCCCTGGACATCGCTACGTCTGCTTCCTATGGTAATGGACTATTAACAGCTGGACTTACCTACTCCGGCGATACGTATAGGGGAAATAGTGTAGGAACATATTTGTCTTCTAACTACGTAGGAACAAACTCTGCGATTGGTATCAATTATTCGGTGGACGCATTTGGGAAATCCGCTGTAAAAACGTCTTTTCAACCTACAACTTATTCGACTGCCCTTAATGGCATTGGGGGGCTTGTGGAAGAAATCAGTGGGTCATCATCAATATCCTCAGTGATCAAATCGAAAGCAAAGCAACGTTTGAGGAGTATGCAGGGCAAGAATTGGGGTGTGGGTTTTGATAAAAGCTCGTCGAAAGATGGCATGGTTCGTTCGAAAGGATGGGGCGGCAATGTAAATGTTACATTGCCCAATACCGGATTCTCGTTTTCATTAGGTGCTAAATACAGGAGGTATTGGATCGATGAAAAAAAGAATACGTCTTTTTTTGGCGCCTTATATTTTCCGACATCGAAAGCAGCTTATGAGGGAATTCAGAATTACTCATTTGATATAACGGATCTGTCATCTTTAAAGGGTGTTCCTGGAAACTTGACCGAGGTGGCTGGGATATCAGATAACCCTGCGAAAGATGCTGCCGGGACCTTCGTTACCTATGACAATTATGTGGTCACGGGTCAAGGGATATCTGGAGCGATTAAGCCTTTTCATTTGACCGCATTCACCTACCGCTCCACTCAAAAGAATTCCGAAGGCAATACTATCGTGAGGCCAATATCTCTTGGCGGAAACCATACCCCTAATTTTAGATTTGTTGACGATTTCTCAAACAGATTCATTTACGATGAAGACGATTTCGATATCAATACGTCTCTTTCCACTTCGGACGTTATTTCGTTTGGATACGACAACGATAAAATAGGTGTTGGAGACAACGAAATAAACGGCTTTACAGACGGACACCTGGCCGGATCCAGAGATGTAAAATCGTACAGCGTAAGTTCAATGTTGGCGGGCGAAGCTGACATACTATTACCTAAAGCTTTGGGCTATGTAATGGGAGCCTCTCCGATGAATGAGTGGGCAATCGGCGGAATCAAGGTTACCAACGAATCAGGCGTTACGTATCATTATTCGCTTCCTGTATACTCGTACGACGAGTATTCCTATTCCGGGTATAAGGATCATAAAGGGAAAGATTTTCTCAATCAATACAAAAGAACCGCCAGATATGCCTACACCTGGTTGTTAACGGCGGTTACAGGTCCCGACTACATTGATCGTGATGGAGACAGAACCGCAAATGAGGGTGACTACGGTTATTGGATAAGTTTTGAATATGGTAAATGGGCTGGCGCTTATAACTGGAGAAATCCGGCAGAAGGATTTTCCAAGGATGTGGATTTAAAAACGAACTTTTTTTCTAAAGGAAAAAAAGAGCTGTATTATTTGAATGCGATAAAATCAGCAACGCACACTGCTCTGTTTGTTAAGTCGCTTCGACCCGATGGAAAGGGAGTGGTCCACGAGATCGAAAACTCGGCCAATATAGACATAAGCAAAAAAGAGGTTACCAAGATTGATAATGGAGGGTTTGAGCCGGTTACTTCTGGTGGGGTTACAAAACATTCAACCAGCACGTTACGTCTTGACGAGGTTCTTCTTCTGAAAAATGCAGATTTGAATTGGAGCATTTCCCAGTTATCATCCCGAAGTGGGATTTATAATCACGCTATTGGTGGGAATGAATATCACGCGGGTAATAACGTCCTTGATATCCACGATGTCGAGGATATTATGGGAGACTTGCGGGATGCTTCACAGCGAACCATATCATTTAGTTACGACTACAGCCTCACCCCGGGGACACCAAATAGCTTTATCTCTGCTGTGGACCAAATTAATTCAGCCCATCAGACAATCCCCGAGTTCGAGTCGGGGAAGTTGACGCTTAAGGCTGTGAGCGTGGGTGGAAAGGCGGGTGAACGGATATTGCCACCTACCCA
Source organism: Bacteroidota bacterium (assembly GCA_023417065.1). Taxonomy (GTDB): domain Bacteria; phylum Bacteroidota; class Bacteroidia; order Cytophagales; family Cyclobacteriaceae; genus Ohtaekwangia. The sequence goes on along the minus strand of JAEZGH010000181.1, from coordinate 110,461 downwards.
ATTTTCCTATGACCTCGGAAACACCCCAACTAAAGGGCAATGGGTCGCGACTGAGACGTTTTATAATGACCCGGATGCATCCAGGAGAAAGGATTTCGTCTTGTCTGAACGAGGGGTACAAATAAGCGAATATTCAACGATCGAACCGGGAGACATCGTAGAACTTGAAGGAGAAACGGGAAGTCGCTATTACGTCGTGGCACTGACGGCTTCGGAGCAGGGAAATCGGTCAGTAAGATATATATCGGAAAATGGACCAGCCTCAGGCGAAAAGATAACCAGTTTTCGTGTAACAAAAAATCCTCCGTACATGAAAGACGCATTAGATATCTGGGGATTTCTCAAAACAGATTATACGTCACTTTACAATGGGCTCATCTCCAAACTTCCAAGTGACCTTTCTACAAAAGGTGTCGATGCCTGGTCTTTACGAACCATTAAAACGCCTTTAGGAGGGGCGCTGACGGTTGAATACGAATCCGATCAATATGAAAACTCGATCAAACAGACGTCTTCTTTGGCGGTCTACGATATTAAAAAGCATCCAACTAAAACCAATCGAGTAATCGTTGAATTTTCCGCGGAGATATCTGACGAACTATTTCATGTGAATGATGATATAAAACTTCATGGAATCATGCGGAAAAGATTTGTATCACCGGGAGCAAATTGGATCAAGTGTGATTGCGACGGATTGAATGTCCATGAATTCTATCAATATCGAAATCGGCATGACCTGTATGCTAAAGTGACTGGACTCGGAAGGACGTTTATAGAGGTTGAATCGCCGCACTTTTACAGCGACTTAACTGAGGACCCAAGATGGGCAAGGTTCAAATGCGATGATTTGACGGAGCAGCATATAACCAGCAACGAATTCAGAGAGTATTGGACTGAAGGGCCCTATGAGTTTGCTGGAGGTGATATCGAGTTGGCGTCGAATAGAAGCAGATACCGGCTAGGTGGCGGCCTTAGAGTCGCTGCGATTCAAAGCTTCGATCCCGTCTTCTTGGAAGGTAATCGTACAGAATACTCGTACAGTAAAGGTGTGACGTCATATGAGCCAGTGGGCTTTGACGTCAACATAAATAGAATAAAGAACGATCTAACTCCCTGTGCAACCCAAAACGAAGTTGATGCTATTACCGAGTATCAAAGAGACTTCACATTCAAAGTTGCCTACAAGAATACCATGCATTTGCTTGCCAACGCGCGATTGCTGCCCTCACCTGGTGTAATATACGGCACTATTAAAGTTCAGCAGTTTGCCATCAAGGATGGACGTCAGATGAACCCCTTACCCTCATACAACGAATATGAATTTGAGGTATTTAGTCCGAAGCTAGTTGCTATTTATAATCGAGGACTCGATGTGATTGATTTTGACAATGGTTACAAGTCTTATGATCCCTGGGCGATTATTGGAAGTGGGCAAACCTTCTCTAAAAGAATTGATGACCTTGACGTTCAGAATATTTATACAAACACAGTGGCCCTCCAAGATCTTTCGGCTGTTGTTGGTGCACTAAGGTCAGTAAAGCAGATGGATCTGGAGGGAAGGGTTTTGAGCGAGACACGGAACCATTATCTCTTTGATGAATTGGAAGAGTTCAGTTTGAATGCCTATCGAGAGAAATTGAAACGTTACAAGGATCAAGGTTTGATTGAAGAAGTCTTTGCGGATGCAAAATTTGTGAGAAATTCAAATGATAAATATGATATCAAAGGGACAATTAGCAAGATTTCCCGCTTTCCTTCAATACCAACCGGAAGCACCCAAATAAATAACAAGACGGGTCTGAAAACTGTGGTCGAAAATTTTGCTTTTGACTTTTACTCGGGGCAGGTTACTCAAACGCTGGAACAGGATGGTTTCGGCAATTCGACATTGACCGCTACAACACCCGCATATCGCGTGCCGCAATATGAATCAGGAATGGGGCTACCCATCAATGGAGGGAGTAATATGCTCATTCAGGAGGCGCGGACTGACTCTTACAAAGTGAACGTTAGCGAGTTACCTGATGGTAGTAAACAGGTTCATAACAAACGTCTTGTGAGCTCGACAATCCAGACTTGGACGGATTATATAGAAACGCTAGATCCTGCCACCTACAGCTCGGGGAACGAATCGACGGGAACCGCCTGGAAAATGAAATCTAAGTATATTTTCACGGGGTCCGGAAATAGTCTCGTTGAGGAAGACGGAACATTCCCGGTCACTGAAGTCTCGGTCTTCGACTGGGACGAGCCGGAGCCTACCGCCGGAGCCCCTCTTCCGAATTTTAAATGGACGAAAGTAAACGAGGTGACATTATATGATCGAAATTCTCATGTCCTGGAATCATATGATATAAATCGGATCGCGTCAGCAGCAAAATTCAATCAGACGGGTGATCAAGTAACCATAGCTGCTTCGAATGCAACATATAACGATATTTGCTTTTCAGGCTTCGAAACATCAGGCGAAGGCGGAGTACAGGTCTATAACACCAATCCATCAGATACATACCACTCAGGGAGTAAAGCCATCCGACTGGTGTCGGGCTCGGTTGAGTTCTCTCCGAATACGCAGCGGATGACTCCGGGCAGGATATACCAAATTAAATATTGGGCAAAGGACGAAGGCTCACAGGAGGCCATCAAACCCTACGTCCGGTTTAACAATGGAACGCGTCAATATCTGGATAACAATTATTCCGATGCAAGAAAGTCCGGGGGCTGGTATTTACACACAGCGACCTTCGAGATTCCTGCGGGCCTGACACACCTGTCTGTTGGTTGCGAGGCAACGAATGCAGTAATCGATGATTTTCGGTTTTCGCCGGCGACTGCGATGGTGAACTGCTACATATATGATCGATGGGGACAATTGACATACATTCTTGATAACAATCATCTTTTTACGAAATATGAATATGACGGCGGGGGCAGATTGGAGAAAACTTTTAAAGAATCTTTCCAATATCCCTTAACTCAAACTGTAGAATACAAGTATCACACCGCTGGTAGTAATCCTTAATATCATGGCCCTCAAAATCAACTATCTATTCTACGCTCTATTGCTCGTGGGTTGTAATTGCCTCGTGTATGGGCAAAGTATCAATACCACTTCATCACATTCTTGCAGCGGCATTGGGGAGGCGGTTTTTTTTATCATGGGCGGCGATAATTGTCAGACGCCCCTGGTTCAAGCTCAAGCGGATTGGTCGGTCACCCCTTCGGCTGGAGTGACAATTACTTACGTACAGTCCTCGACAAATCCTGTCAACTACAACAGCATCAGAGTTAATTTTAGCTACCCGGGGAATTATACAATTAACGCTAACTATACTTGTCCTGGCGGGATAGGTGGAAGCGCAACTCCCAAGACATTTGACGTTCATGATGAAAACCTTCCCACGCTCGAAATAATTTCCGACCGAACCTTAATTTGCAGTGACGGATCCGAATCTGTTCGATTTGAAGCAATAGCTTCGGAAACAGGGGCCTCGCCGATCTATTCATGGAGGATCAACAACGAACCAGTAGTCGGGCCCCAGGGGCCTGTCTTCACCACGTCTGATCTTCCTGACGGAGCCGAAGTGTCTGCGTGGATGAACTCCAGCTTGCCGTGTACTGCTCCCGTGGCGTCTGAGAATGTGATTCAAATCACAACGCGACCTGTTACAGAAGCAACTTTGCACTTAACCGCGGCCTCCGGTGGTTCGGGCTGCACGCAGACGAGCAAAGCGTTTATAGTCAATGGTCAAAATATTGGTCCTGACGTCACATGGATTTGGAAGATCGGCGACAATCAAGTTCAACCATCTGCGGGCACAGAGATGAACGTCGTGTTCTACGACTGGAACTATCCGGATAACACGACGATTCAGTGTATTGCGACAACTTCAGGCGCGTGCTCGTCACCTAATCCGGTTTATTCCAATATTCTCACCGTGCCATTGAATCCTCCTGCCGTCGAAAATTTTGGAGTGAGCATTACCGTTGAACCTTTTAGATATCCGGCTATCTACTGCGCAGACGAGGTTACGTTTGTCGCAAATACTTCTCATCCAGCTACTGTTTACTGGTACAAGAATGGGGAAAATGTTCACGTTGGACAATCATACGATCCGGTATACTATCACTTTTCTGATATTATTACAGCAAAAGCGATTGCGACGACGCACGTGTGTCTGGACGCCTCCATGAAAGAGGCTACTTTGGATAAAGGTTTCTTCAAAATTGACGAACCAGTCGGACCAGTCGAGATACATACATACGAAAGTGGAAGATGCCAAGGACCTGGCGAGACCGCTTTTTTTGCTGTCGCGGAGAATGCTAAATCCTTTATCTGGCACGTAAGTCCAACTGTTGGTACAATCACGGGAGTGGATGAGCGCAATTCATCAGTGAATTTGAATTGGTCGAACTTTGCTGGAAATGCTACTATCACGGTTCAGGCAAATGGCTGCAATAATGCACAGACATCAGAACAACTTATCCATCCTGCATATGCTCTGCCAATAGCACCCGCCGATGCGACTTTACATTTTTGTAGCCATGAAGCTCCCATACTTTCATCGTCGCTGGGTGAAAACCATAACTTCTACCGCTGGTTTAAGGACGACGAATTACTGGGCGAGTCAAAGACACTTCAACTTCCGAGACTCAAGGCCGGGCAGTATACTTACAAGGCTGAACTAGTAGATCTCAATGGCTGTGTAAGTTCAAATACCACCACCTTTAATGTGGACGTTTCAGGACCCTCCTCGCCCTGTGATTCGGATCTCCATTGGATTGAGGCTACTTCCTTCATGAGGGGTCTGGACGGTGCGATGAACGTTGCTTCAAAAGGCCGTTCGTACTTTAGCAATCTGGGCAAACCAATCCAGGAGCAGTCGGTGGTTCAATCATTTAATGAAGCGATCTCCAGCATTTCAGCAGAGGATCAATATGGGCGGATAGCTTTAAATTCCTTAACTGCGCCATTGGGCCGTACGGAGTTAAATTACAACCATTGGTTTGCGATGGATAACGAAGGCAAATTAATAGATCATTCTACGTTAGGGGCGGCCTTCAGTCAGTACCCGAATACTGTCGGTGAATTTTATGGTATAAATTCCAAGGAATCAAAAATCGCTGTATCATCCTACCCGTTCTCTCAGGTCGAGTATTACAATGATGGATACGGTGAAGTTCGGCAACAAGCAGCACCCGGAGATGTTCATCGAATGGGGCAGGGGCGCGAGATTATCTCGGGAACGTTTCCGGTTTTCTTTGAGCTGGAGGACTATTTGGAAAAAAGGGATCAGATTTTCTCTGGATCTTTTAGCCCTGTAAGCCAAGGGATGCAGGCAGTTTCAAGAGATGAGAATGGCGTTTATAATATTGTGATCTATGATGCCAACGAAAATGCTATTGTTACCATGGGTGCCGGTGGTTCTGGCGACATCAAGTTCGAAGGTGATGTGGTTTCAAGCACGGATCCGTTGAGCGAATACTTCCGACCCTTTACCTATTTTTATATTCTGGAATCCCAAGATGTTTCAATTGATGGATCGGGTAGCTATCACGTGGAGAATATACTCACCGGGGAAAGGAGGCCGGCTAATCAAAGTTTTGCGGATTCAAACGGATTGTGGCCGCCCGGATTCTATCGTATTATTCTGCTCAGTGGCCAAGTAACTTTACACTACTACAACCATTACAAAGACATCGCATATCAGTTTTATGACGACTTGGGAAATAGTTGTGTCTCGATTTCTCCAAACGGCCTTCTTGCCTGGATGGCAGGTGAAGATTTTGAAAACATTGACAAAACCCGGATTCAATACAATCAGTTAGGAAAAATTTCAGCTTATACAAGCGCGGACGCGGGGACGACAACATACTTGTACAGACGTGACGGGAAGATCAGGTTTTCCCAGAGTGCCCTTCAAAGACTGCAGGAAAATGATCAAAGCGGACGAGGAATTTTTTCTTATACAAATTATGATAGTCAAGGGCGTCCCACCGAGTCGGGAGAGTATACAGGCGATAATTATTCCTACAGTGGATTACTATCTGTTTTAGAATCGGAAACACATTTTGACGAAACTGAAAAGGCGGGATGGGTTAAGACGATTTATGATGAGGCAACCAGTCCAGGTGGACAGGTTCCGAATTTGCCCGAGTCTTTCCGGCAGGAGTATCTGACTGGGGCGGTATCGTCAACGTTTAATGTAAATAACCAAACCTGGTACAGCTACGACGAATTCGGAAGAATTGTCTGGATGGCCCAGAAGCCGGCAAGGTTAGAGCGTACCTTCCTGACGCAGTACACCTACGACTTTCTGGGGAATGTGTTGACTGTATTTAATGGTTCTTACACTGCGGGAGAACAACTCACTGGGTTTTATCATCACTATGAATACGATAAGGATCAGCGGCTGAAGAGCGCCTTCACCAGTACTAACGGAAGCGATTTAGAACTTCGCGCCAAATATGAATACTACCTTCACGGCCCGCTTAAACGAATTGAGTTGGGGGACAATTTACAAGGGATCGACTTTGTATATAACATTCATGGGTGGTTAACTCAAATTAATCACCCGGATAACACGCAAGATCCGGGAGGAGATTCCAATGACGTCTTTGGAATGATCCTCGACTATTATGAAAGCGATTTGGTGAACCTATATCATGCCGGTATTGGTCCGAAAACTAAGTTCAATTTTCACGAAATCAATAGCCCTCAATCCCTGGCTTCGCATATCCCCTTGATTCGTTTTACAATCGAAGATGAATTAGAATCAGTGGAGCCCCCGTTCCGGAAGTTTAGTGCCGGTAGTCCAATGTATAGAGAAATGTTTTCTGAAAGTAATACCATCATACGTTAAAAACACATGAAAGCTGTCCTTTTAATCGCATCACTTTGTTTCGTCTCATTACCTGAAACTCATGGTCAGGATATTAATACGTTCACAATTCAATGGGTTTCTAACGAGACGTTCGAATCCGCTGTTGGCGTACGGACGGATGAAATGACTACCCTCTCCCTGTTTGGTAGAAACAAACTTCAATGGAAAGATGACCAAGGAAACATAAGGATGAATTTTAAAGTAACAGAAATCGTCAACGAATGGAGCAGCCTCGGTATAGGCGAGGTTATGGAGATTGCCATCGTTAATGATACTGATTCCGGAAGTGTAACAATTACTAAGAAGGCAACTGGCGCAACAGCAGTAATCACTTTGGCACGTGTGGAGCCTGTTTCCTATGAACTGAATATTTTGAGTTCGAATTAAAAACTGAATTTGTAAACTTCGATGAGGTTAGCCCTCCTTCTTCTTTTGTATTTGTGTGCCTTAGCTAGTAACGCACAAGGACTCCCTGTAAGGGAAGAAAGAACCAAGCTTCAATCCTTCGTCGAGCGAATTCTGAAAAAAAAATCGAAAGTGCAAAGAGGCACCGGTACAATGATTGACTCCATCCAGTCACTTAGTGTAGGTCGTGATACTTTGGTGAGAGTACCTAATATTGAAGTCATCGATAATCTAGATGTCGATCTTACCGCATTCGATGTGGCGGAAAAAAGTTCCGATTCGTTGCGAGGCGAAATCTTCCGTCAGATGGATCGAGTTCGAGATAGTCGCGACTCGCTAAATGCTGAAGCCGAAGATATTGTAGACAGGGTTGCAGGCAAGTTCGATAATGTTGGTCAACGGTATGATACTGTTAAAATGTTGGGTATGGATAAGACGCTACCGGATATTTCGGAGATAATCCCGAAGGAGCTTCAGACGAATGCAGATAAGCTTCAAGATTACAAGGACACCAGAACGGTTTTCCATCGGTTGCCGATTGATAATCTTCCATTTCCGGATATTGCTGATGAGGCTGGCTGGGTTAAGATAAAGCTGGAGGACTCGGTACCGGATCTAGGGGATTTAGATCTCGATCTAGATGAACTCAATGACCTTAATAAGGCTCCATTAATTATCGATAGCAGAACAATGTCAACTGAACTTGATGGTAAACTTGCAGAGATGGAGATTGTTCCACCTGGACTTTCTGAGAATGTCAAAACTTTCACTAAGGAATTAGGATCACATGCGGAGTATATTCAGCAAGACAAAGACGTCGTACTGTTAGATATTGAAGAGAAAGTAGAAAACGCGGCCGTTCAGCATAGTGGTATCGAACAAGCTATTTCTGCTGAAGGTCAGTTGAAAAGTCAAAAAGATAAGTATGAAGCGTTGATCCAAAAGTACCGGGACAAAAAGAATACGCAAGAGGAAATTCGAAAGAAGGCACAGGGAATCACCAATGAAGCAATTAATAAGAAGGCGCCAATTGTTTTGGAATCTCAGCATCAACTCGCGCGTCTCAGAAGCAGGCGAAAATTCAGCGTAAAATCGTTGTTGACATCAAGCTCCTTAGAAAAGAAATCTTTCAGAGATCGGTTCTTACCGGCAATTACGATTAGCAACTCACCAAAGGACGCTCATGTTTTTGAGACGGGCTTACAATTTGGCTATCGTTTTTCCGGATCTCTGTCATTGGGCGGCGGCGTAGTTGGACATTTTTCATTTACCGAACAAAATCAATACTTCATGGAATATGCGAGACACCATGGATACAGATTGTTTGGAACTCTTGGACTTGTAAAAAACTTCTTCCTTCACGGAGAGATTGAGGCCATTAATCGAAAACAAAACGGATTTATAAAGGGGGAGCTACCAATAGCTGAAGCTCTTTCATATAACATCGGGATTTCGCGTAAGTATGATCTATCGAGGCGGTTCAAGGGTTCAATACTCGCGTTGTACCGCATTCAAAACGAAGATTTAATCCCCGTATTGCATAAGTTCAATGTTCGGATTGGGATCGAACCCCAATTGGGAAAACGGAAAAGAATAGTTAACGGTCAGAAATAAGTAAGCATAGCAATGAAGCATCTAATAGTTTTTCTGCGTCGCACTTTCGTTGTCGCTGCATTTTGCCTCTTGGTGCATAACGCATTCGCACAATACAATCAGGTTCCAGATGAGATTGAATTCCAAGTGCTCAAGAATATTTATGATAGTTTAGGTGGCGATAGCTGGATAAATAAAGGCAACTGGCCGCAAAGTGGAGCCTGGCCTACGTCCGCGACAAGCGCGCAGTTTGCGACTTGGGAAGGTGTATATGTCATGAACGGTGACATTTTCCAAATGTCGCTTCATGGAAAGAACCTGGAGGGGATGATACCGAAGTCGATTTCTCAACTATCAAAGCTTACTATACTTAACCTGAGGTATAACAAAATTTCGGGTTCTATCCCAGATAGTTTCACTAACCTTAGTGAACTTACGGCTTTGATCCTTGACAACAACTTATTGACTGGCTCTCTGCCAGCAAACATCGGTAATCTCCAGAAACTCGAACGACTTAATGTATCAGTTAATCAAATTGCTGGAAATCTTCCAGCTTCATTGTGGAACCTTACAAAATTGACTGAGTTGTATGTGGCTGCAAACTCATTGACAGGGGAAATACCATCAGGTCTGGGAAACCTTGTCAATTTGAAATATATCTCATTGAGAAATAACCAGTTTTCTGGGTCCATTCCTACCAGTATTCAAAACTTGGAAAAGCTCGAAACACTTTATCTTGCTAACAATTTATTTTCTGGGACGCTTCCATCCGAGTTGGCAAATCTGCCAGCAATTACAGTCATTGAGGTTACAAATAATTCATTGCAAGGTGAACCACCGAGTGTAGAGAATTGGCCGAAATTGCGAGAGTATCGTATTGGCAGGAATCAATTCAGCGGAAACCTGCCCGTAGAACTCGAACAATGTAATCATCTTACCGCGCTTTCTATCGAGGCAAATAATCTGTCCTCGATACCGTCAGGGATTCTGAATTTGCCGGTGCTTTCCTTCCTGAATATCTCCAACAATAACATTTCGTCAATCCCGGACTTTAGTGCGCATATCAACAAAGCCAATCTGGTTCTAAATGTATCCCACAACAAACTTTCTTTTGGGGACTTGGAAAGAATTTATAATAAGGGAATCAAAACACTCACCTATAGCCCGCAAAAAGACTATGATGATGTTCAATGGATAGATCTGCGTAGCGGAGAGACTTTAACGATCACCGCCAGGGACCCAGGACTGAATGGTTCCGTTACATGGGAGAGAAGACTCGATGGTGCCACCACGTTCACAAATATAAACAGTGTCAATGAAGACCAGAGTCAAAGAACTTTTGTGTTGAGCACTATCTCGGAGGCGCAGGATGGGAGTTTCAGATACAGTGTAACGAATTCATCCATCCCGGGCCTGACATTAAAATCCGAAGTGATCGTAGCCCGGGTTGGGAATCCTACCGTATGGAACAGCCAAGTTGGGCTTACCGAAGATGACGGCATACTAACGAAGTCAGCTCCTGATGGATGGGGCAACGCCGGCGCAACATCGGAGAATGTATTGGCCCCGAATGTGGACGGCTCAATATTTATTAATGCAACTCGATCTGATCGTATTAGTAGCTACATCATAGGTTTTTCCTCAACCACCACTTACAATGCAACAGATATTGCCTACGGTATAGAGCTTTACTACAATGCAGGTGTTCAGCGGGTGATTGTACACGAAAGTAACGAGACTGGGATTGATGTTACCCATTGGATGCTGGGAGACGTCTTTGAGATCGCGAGGGAAGGCAGCCAGGTAAAATACTACAAGAATGGAGTTTTGTTCAGATCAGTGGCAGTTGACCCTTCGACTCAATACACTAAAAAAGTCGTCTTACATTCCGGATCTACGCCACCTGGAAATTGCTCATTCTGGATACCAGCTTCGCGGGGAATAGTTCCCGATGCATGGGAATATCGCGCCTTGAGAGAACTCTATGACAGTCTTGGAGGAAGTCAGTGGGTGAGAAAGACCAGCTGGCCAGCCACAACTTCCAAAACTATCAATATAACGGCGGCTCAAATGAATGCATGGTTTGGGATCACAGTAGGAGGTGGTGATATTACGCGGATTGAGTTGCCTTCCAATAATCTTGTAGGTAAATTACCTGAATCGATCGGTACGTTCAAGAGGATGAACCGACTTAGAATTCAGGACAATCACATTCATGGCACAATTCCCGAATCCCTTTGCAGCATCACGGCTCTCACTTACCTTAATCTTGGTATCAATAGCTTTGACGGCGCGATTCCGGAGTCAATAGGGAATCTGGTTAATCTAACTTGGCTTGGTCTTTACACCAACCCCTTAGAGGGTAATCTTCCCCAGGGCTTATTCAATTTAACAAATCTTGAAAACCTATACATATTCTACACCAACATTGATGGGGCCATACCCTCATCCATTAGCGCATTTTCAAAAATTAAGGTCCTTCACTTATACCAGAATAAACACACAGGCCCTTTGCCCTCTGAGCTGTTTGGCTTGGTAACACTAACTAATCTTGCTGTCTCTAATAACGTAACGCTAAACGGATCCATTCCTCCTGAAATTGGGAATCTTACCAATTTGACTGAATTGTGGCTGAACGGCAATGATTTCTCGGGCCAACTTCCTGAATCGTTTGGGAACCTCAGCAAAATGAAGTACCTGCAACTTTCTATGAATAGGTTCACAGGGCCTCTCCCTGCTTCAATGAGCAGCATGAAAAGCATGGAGTGGGCAGCATTGGCTTTAAATGAGTTTTCAGGCCCTATCCCGTCATGGTTTGGCGACATGCCACTACTAGATTCTCTCTGGCTATACGGTAACAAGTTTACAGGTGAGCTTCCAGAGAACCTCAAGAATGCGACGAGCCTCGTAATACTAGATGTACACAACAATAAACTCGAAGGTGCCTTGCCGTTATGGCTTGGCAGCCTGAACAAATTGCGTACGCTCCGACTTGGAACAAACAATTTTGAGGGCACGATACCACTGTCACTTCAGAATCTCAATAATATCAAGGAACTTGATCTATCATTCACGAAATTGACCGGAGAAATACCCGGATATCTTGTCAACAAGACAAGCTTGAGGCGGCTTGCGGTGAACGATGCCAACTTCAGGAATTTGCCAAATTTCTCCACGCGATCGGACAGGTCATTACTGTCAATATTTGTTCAAAACAATGCGATTCAGTTAAAGGATATCGAATCAAATTTCACAGGGACAGCAACTCATCCCTACGCCAACTTCACCTACACACCGCAGAGAAATCCCTTTCAAGTGAGCTCTCTGAGCATTCCGGTAGGGGGAGAATTACGGATTGACGCACCGGATGGGGGCGCGCACGGCATCTATGAATGGGAACGATGGGTCAATGGTGTCTGGACAAGCATCAACCAACTGAACGAAGCGGCTAATGATAAGTCTTTTATTATCGGATCTGCCACTGACGAAATCGCCGGAAGCTATAGATACAGAGTCTCAAATTCGTGGGTCACAGACTTGGTGTTCGAGGGTGGACCAATTGATGTCCAGATAACAGACCCCGTCTCAACGGATCCAATCAAGCCGCTCTATAACGGAATGATTACGGCGGTGCGATGGCGTACGTCAAAGCCACATGGTGTTGATGGGGATGAGTTTTCTGGAATGTACGTCTTTACTTACGACGAAAAATATCAAGTTAAAGACGCATCGTGGGCGAGCCACAATGCAGGCATGGTTTCTTACTCCGGCAACAAGTTCCGATTAACCGGGATGGAATACGACGCCAATGGGAATATTATGAAGCTTAAAAGGTATGACGGAGATCAGCGACGTATCAATGATTTTTCCTACGAATACGAGCCTAATAAAAACAAACTATTAAAGGTCAATGGCTACGTGCATCAGTATCAATACAATGCTGTGGGACAAATGACACATGAGGATAAGGAAGAAGATGGGGAGGATAAGTATGTTAAGTATGACGTTTCAGGTAAAGTGATTGCAGTTTACGCTCCTTCGCCACCCTGTACCAATTGTCCGCCCGGCAATCCGGTCCCTGACCCGGATCAGCCGGACATCCCACAAGGGTATCACTTACTTATCGAGAACCTTTATGATGAACGGGGCTTCCGCCTGGCGAAAATCAACTACAGGACTAAATTGACCACATGGTACATTCGGGATGGCTCTGGAAACATCATTAGCACACTTGACGAGGAGAACTTTACCGGTAACGCTGTCGAGACTGAGGTCCCAATCTATGGATCGGGGAAGTTGGGTGTCTATTATCCTCAGGAAGATGGCAGTACAAATTATGAAATCACTGATCACTTAGGTAATGTGCGTGCTTTACTCCGGGATAACATTAATGTATATACAGCTACAATGGAGGACAATGGTGTGGAAGACATTACTAATCCACGCGTAGAGGAGTTGGCCTTCTTCGAGAATCTTTTCGAAACGGAAAAGGACAACGACCGCCACATGAACGTCACGCCGCCAACAGATGCGGAACCTGATCCCAGAAAAGTAGCCTACCTATTCTGGAACGATACCCCTGGATCCACCGAACAGGAAAAGTCTGTCGGTCCAAGCTGGGCGAAAAAAGTTTCAGCCGGGGATAAAGTAAACGCAAAGGTGTGGACGCGGTTCGAGGAAAAGATTTCATTCGCCAAGAACTTTGATCTAGCCGTCTTTTCTTCTCTGCTTGCCAACACATTCTCCACAATGGCCGGATTTGAAGGAATAAGCCTGTCTCAAACTACAAACACGCTACATTCCGGCCTATTGACTCCCGCCTTCAACGATGATGATGAAGATGAGACGCGGCCTTTCGCATACCTGAACTACATGTTGTTCGACGAGAATCTCAATCTTGTCCAGGCAAATCGCTTCCGTGTCCCGGAACAAGCCGGCTCAGATCAGGCCTCACTCTATCTGGAAGGTAACACACCAGTACAGATGAATTTTGACGCGGCTGTTACCATTTCACAAAATGGGTATATTTATATTTGGGTAAGCAACGAGAGCAAGGAGGCTCGCGTTTGGTTTGATGATCTGACTATTACTCATGAGGAAAATATTATTGTTCAGGCGACTGATTACGGGATTTGGGGGGATGTGATCCGAGAGCAAAAGAGCAATGAGACTTTGTATCGTTATGGATACCAGGGCCAGTTCGCGGAAAAGGATGAAGAAACCGGGTGGAACCATTTTGAGTTAAGAGAGTATGACCCCGTAATCGGGCGGTGGTTGGTGCCTGATCCCGCTGGTCAATTTTCGTCACCCTATCTTGGACTGGGCAATAATCCACTGAATGGTGTTGACGAAGACGGGGGGGTTTGGTGGGGCCGACCTGGCTTTGGCGGCTACCTCGAACCTAATAGCTGGTTAAAACGAACATGGAACTCGCTAAATGGTCTCGGTTTTCTGAATGATGCCTATCGTGATAAGGAGACTTTTTCTGGGCTGGAATTAAACTATTCGTACGATGTCAACGGGAAAGTAACGGGAGCATCTTCGGCTCTTACCGTTGAAACAACCATTATTGACAATGAGACATCTGAAGAGAGGTGCGTAAGCGTTACATATCTCGCCTTTTATGGCAGCTACGACTACAACAATGATTTTGTTGCGAGCTTTCTGACCCAAGATATTATTGTCGTTCCGGGCATGATTCGTGGCCCGTTTAAGCTGAGGAATGGTCACCTAAAGAATAGAAAACATCCCGTGTCGAAAATACCGTTCGATAAGGATGGCTTCCCGGATTTCTCAAAACACTTGTATCAAAAAGGGCAGAATGATATCATTATCAAACCAACCGGAAACAGGATAACGGATAGATTTGCTGCGAACCGTCTTGCCGGATATAAGAGAACTCCGAAAAATTATGTATGGCATCATCATCAACAGACAGGAAGAATGCAATTAGTAAAGGGAAGCGTTCATCGAGCGACAGGGCACACCGGAGGATTTCATCTTTGGAAATATTAGATTAAAGCTTCAGTAGTTATGATAAAAATATTCAACACATATCCTAAGTTAAAGCTAGCTGAAATTGAAGAAGTTGAAGACTTCGTAGGCTTAACCTTTCCATATCAATACAAGGCTCACCTCCTTCAATTCAATGGAGGTGAATGCGAACCAAATATTTTTACGTTTTGGGAAAACGGAAAGAAAACTAACTCAGACCTCAATTGGTTTTTGGGAATACATCAGGAAGACGATGATAATCTATTGGATTTTATCCAGATCTATAAGATTCAGCAGGCGCGATTACCCCGACACTTTCTACCTTTCGCCTTTGATTCATTTAACAACTTGATTTGTATTTCTTGCGACGGTTCTGATACCGGAAAAATTTACTTCTGGGACCACGATAAAGAAGTCGATTATAATAAATGTGATGACACGAATTACAGCAACCTTTACTTGATAGCAAACAGCTTCGAGGAGTTCCTCGATGGGCTCCAGGACGAATCTGAAATAATTGGCGAAGAATAAGTCATCGCGGAAATGCTTGTTGATTTCGTTTTCGTTCGTTTTAAATGACCAATATTAAATAATTTAACCCTTTTCTAATGATGCTACGAACCCTACTATTTGTTCCGGCCATTTGCCTTAGCATGTATTCAGCTCTTGCTCAAACGGACCCCGGTTGTGGTGACCCAACTGTTTGTTGTACGTGTCGCTTATGGACGTTGTCTGGACCTTCACAACCTGCAGCCAACACCACCGTGGTTTATACCGCGACTCCTGGACCTGATCCAAATGGTCACTCTTATGTAAAGAATTACACAGCCCAACTTTCAATTACTGCGTCGACTCTCCTGAAAGTGTCGGTGGATGGCGTAACACAAATGTTCAATCCTGGGACAACAAAGGTGTTTCAAAAATCCGTTTCAATATGTACGCCTGAAAATAGTGCATCTGTGTCTTGGAATCTTTCCTTCCTTCAGCCTGGTAGGTATGGAGTTATTAGTCTACTAGACAAGAGTTCGTGTCACGACTCGGACGGATACATTGATTTTGTCACGCAGTAGTTGCAGAAAGCCGGCTCGATGGCGATCTTATATCGGAACAACAAAAAAAGTCATTGCCTTATGTATTCAAAGATGCGTTATTATCCAACGATTCCGCTAAAATCCTCATCCAAAAACTTTTCATGTTTCACTTCTGAATTGCCAATAAGTGACTGCAAGTAGTTTTTGGTTGAGGTTTCACTTTTATGTCCCATGTATTGCATCAGCTTAAATAACGATGCGTTCGGGACCTTTGTCATGTAATGCACTGCGAACGTATGTCTGGCTGAATAGAAATTCACCTGGTTGGGATTGATGATACCAGACTGTGTGCAAATCCGTTTGACATTTTTGCCAAGCCAGTTCAAGATATTGTTGTGGTTTCGTTCCTTTTCCTCTTCAGTTCCTTCTATTCGGAGATGTTGGAAAACATAGTGTTGTTTCGCGTCTCGGTATTTTTCCAGAATGGCCTGGAGCGGCTTTGAGATTTTTATAGTCAACGGCTCGCCGGTTTTAATTCGCTTGAGCAAGAACGTGTCACCGTTTATCTGGTCCCATCTCACTTCGAGAATGTCCTTTAGGTTCAAGCCGAATGAATAATAGCTGAACAGCCAGAGTGCCCGTGCCTCCTCCCAGGTCTTTTTTTCCTTATGTCCGTCGAAACGCTGAGGCTTGTAGTTGATTGTAGCGAATATCCTGAATTCTTCATCGTTAAGGAAACGCTTGACTTCTGCAGATGGAGTTGACTGCGTATCAATGCCTACGAACGGGCCTTCTCCCTGAGGAGTTTTTGGGGCTAACCCACGCCGTACAGCCTCGTTATAATGAGTTCGTAGCGTACGCATATGAAAACTGACCGTGTTCTTGGAGATGAAAGGGTAGACCTTTCCAGGGATTGGCATACCGTCCTTTGTCCGCGGTGACTTGCGCTTAGTCTTCATGCGGTCATGAAAATTTTTCACCCAGCTGTAGTTAACTTCAAAGAGGTGAGGCTCCTTAATCTTCAGCCCCTTCAACATGGCGAGCAAATCGCGAAGAGCAGCTTTGTTTGCCTGTCCCTTTTCGTTGGCCAATTGTTCCTCCAGGAAGGAGTTGTTTCAATATCCTCATCTCATGTAGGATATCGTCAGCCTGCTGTTTCAGGCGCGCCAACTTCAGTTCGTGTTTCGCAAAGTCGCCAGGTAAACAAAATTCCCCGGTCCGGTAGTATTTCCGCTTCTGACTCTGTGGGTCGTAGACGCGCAACGCGATCGGGAGCTGTCCAACAGAATTGGGTTTTTTTAACAACGAGAATTCAGTGTAGGGGTGTGCTTGTTTCACTCCTCTTCATCATTTTGGCCCGCACAAGTCGACAAAAAAGGCGACTAAAAGGCGACTAAAGACACCGGAATTTGGCAAATTTTAGCAAAGTCGACAAGAATGCGACAAAAAAAATATAAACAAATGATATAAAAATATTAAATAATAGATAACGAAAACATATAAAAAAGTGCCTTGGACATAAAAAAACCGCGTTTTAGCGCGGTTTCTTGTGAGCCCCCTGTCGGAATCGAACCAACGACCTACTGATTACAAGTCAGTTGCTCTACCAGCTGAGCTAAGGAGGCTTTTTCTCTCAAAAGAGGCTGCAAAAATAGAGGTTTGATTCATTTCCACAACATTTCATTTGTAAAAAATCTTTTTTCTGCCCCATCCAATCCTCACCATCCAATAGCCGCTTATTTTCATCCAAAAACCTCGAAAATTCCGATCAGATAAGCCATCTTTGCTAATTGTGGAGGTTGATGTATGCTATTGGTTTCCGTACCATCAGGTGTGGTGGAAATATCAACACTGACTGACCCATGGTGACCCCAGGGTATCTAATACCCCAACCATCTCACTACCTTATCAAGGGCTCTGTTCCAAATGGTTGATTTTCAGACGGCGTTAGCAGGGTAGCGGACTGGCATAAGTGTTTACAGGACGAAAACAAAAGGTTATATATCCACGTGGTTAGCTATTCTTCAGCCCTCGACGTCTCCAGGGCCCGTATTGAAAAATCCGTGTTCCAGGTTCTGCTGGTATACCTCGCGCTGCATTCCATTCTGCTTCTCGCAATTCCGCTGCTGCCATTCATAGACTTGCCAAACCACCTCGCCGAAGCTACGATCTTCAAATACTTCAGCGATCCGGAATCTCCGATCTCAAAATACTATAAACCGATTCCCTGGTTTTATCCAAATACGTTTCACGCGGTCTTCTCCGCGATCTTCCCGTCCGTCGAGCTCGGAAATAAAATATTTCACATCCTCTACATCGCATTGCTCCAGGCCGGTCTGTTTCTCGTCATCCGCAAGCTCAATGGAAATCAGTGGTTTGGACTTCTAGGACTGGTCTACACCTACAACTACAACCTCACTTTCGGGTTTGTCGGCTTCGCCATCTCGATTCCTACGCTGCTGGTGCTGATGTATTTCATCCTGCTCGACTTTGAGGAAGAAAAGCTCAAATGGAAGGTCATCATCAGTATAATTCTGCTGGTATTATTCTCCATGCACGCGCAGAATGCCCTGCTCGGACTGCTTATCTACGGGGTGATGTTGCTCGTGAGGTACTGGCCGAATCTGTGGAAGGCCATAATCACCGGCGTACCGGTAACGCTGCCGCTAGTCGCGTTGATTCTGTTCTGGTGGACCGTCAAGGAAGATTCTGAAAAAGGAGGGACGTTCGAGTTCCTCGTCGACTATTACCAAAACCGGTATCTGCCAACGGTTATTTCCCGGTTCAACTTCATGAGCTGGGACAGCTACAGCCTTTTTGCCCGCCCTTTTGGTCGGATAGCCGGAACGTTATTCTCGGCAACGCTCCTTGTGCCGTTGATTTATTTCCGCGTGTGGAAGAAAGACCTTCGCACATTGCTCAACTCGCGTGAATTCAAATATCCCGCGATAGGGCTGCTGGTATCGCTTGCATGTTACTTTGTATTGCCGGAAGAGCTGCCGGGCCAGTCGCCTCTGTATCAGCGCTTCTGCACCATGGTCATGCTCTTTGCCGTACTGGTTTTCAGCGTGTCGATGCGCGGTTATGAGAATAAATTCCTGCGGATATTCACGATCGGTGTTCTTGTGGTGTATTCCGCTCTCTGGGGGGAATACCTTGTCAACTTCAACCGTATTAACTCAGGCTTCAATGCTTCATTTTTCCCTGATGGGAATAAGGAAGACCGGATTTCGGCCCTGGTCTGGGAAAACGACTATCGCGACAGAAAGGTCTACATCCATTTCCAAAACTATTTTGTCGTATGGAAGAAAGGTATAGCAAGTTCAAAAATCATCGACTACCGGTTCGGAATTGTACGTCGTGTAGCGCCCGAATCGTTGGTGCCGTTCTACCATGAGTATGCACTCGAGGAGTATCATGAGGATTTTAAATATCACGATGTTGAATATCTTCTTTCGCGCGAGCCGGAAACCCCTTTAACACAAAAGTACTTCCCGGCATTCGAGAAAGTTCGCGAACAAGCCGGGTGGACGCTGTACAGGAACACACAGCCGCGTCGTGAGACGCCTGCAGTAAGTGGAATTGATTAGTAAATTTGGAACATAAATCTCGCCGAAAGGGGGATAGCTTTAATCTGAACGCAAATGCGACCTATGAGTGAAATGACAGACACGACAAATTCCCAGACAATAAGCAATCAGGAAGATGCCATCGTGAAAACGCCGGCAACACTGAAAGACTATTACCGCATTATGCGGCCGGATTACTGGCTGAAGAACATCTTCATCGCCCCCGGTATCCTGTTCGCCATGGCAGTTTATGGAATCGGACTGAATTCATCCATCGTCTGGTTTGCCATTATTGGAACGATAAGTACTTGTCTGGTTGCCTCAGCTAATTATGTCATCAACGAATACCTCGACGCAGAATTCGACAAATTCCATCCGCTGAAAAGCCAGCGCTCCTTTGTAGTTCGCGTGGTAAATCCGAAGATCATCTACTCCGAATACATTCTGCTTGCGGTTGTCGGCCTCGGACTGGCGTCGCTGATTTCATTCAACTTTCTCATTACATCCATATTTCTCCTCTTCATGGGCGGCGTTTACAACGTTCCGCCTGTCCGTAGCAAGGAGCGCGTCTATCTTGATGTACTATCTGAGTCTGTTAACAACCCCATTCGCTTTGCGCTGGGCTGGTTCATGGTGGTGCCATCCGTACCCTGGAACAACATCACTTTCGACGGACTAATGAGCACACTGCCTCCTTTGAGTATTATCATCGCCTACTGGATGGGTGGCGCATTTCTGATGGCTACGAAGCGTTTTGCCGAATACCGTCTGATCGGAGACCCTGAGCGCGCCGGATTGTACCGGAAGTCTTTCAAATACTATACGGAAAACAAGCTCCTGATCTCGATGTTCTTTTATGCGCTGACATGTGCATTTTTCCTGGGGATATTTCTCATCAAGCACCGTGTCGAAATGCTCGTGAGCTTTCCGTTCTTCGCGTTGCTTTTTGCGTGGTACCTCAAAATCGGTCTGATGAAAAATTCTCCCGTACAGGGCACTGAAAAACTGTACACGCGCAAGTGGTTCATGCTTTACCTGGTGCTGTTCACAATCCTGTTCTGTACGCTGATGTTTGTAGACATCCCTGTTTTGCAGTGGTTCCTCCGGCAGACGTATGAAGGCATGAATTAATAAGTATTTTCTGCCCCGGGAGTACCGGTTCTGTATAATATTTCGGAAATTAGGGAAATGAAGGTCGTCGTACTCTTCGTTTCCCTTTTTGTTTTCGGGTTCCAGGAAACACCATTCAAGCCCAACGAGGAGTTTGAGCTCACGCTAGACTTCCAGTTTCGTCCGCGGCCAAAAACAGGCGCTGTTGAAATGAAACCTAATACAGGGATTACGCCGCTGCCGTATCTGGGAATGCAGCTCAATGTGCTCCTGGTGCGCGACGACGAATATCGTATCCGCATCGTCGACAGCCGCGGTAACGTTCTTGGAAGCAAAGTTCTGAGCAAAGGAGCTTCCATGAAATTCGATATTGGTTATCTCGACGATGTCAAGGACGGCGTGACCGCAGATAAGTACTTTATCAACTTCCACGGTAAAGACAAGAAAGTAAACCGGTGTATTTCGATCCGGTTTGGCCCTGACGGGTCTTATTTTGTGAATGAGGAACAGCGTGGGCGAATGTAGCGCTCCACCCGTCACGATAACAGGCTGTTAACAATATAACTGTTGAATTTCATCCGTTTTTTGTCGTAAATGCGCGAATTATTGTTTTTCCACGATGCGCATTTTCTTGCTTTTTATCCTTTGTCCCTGTTTTTTATTCGCTCAGGAATCTCCATCACATTCGGCAGCCATCAAACTCAAGCTTCGCAAGCTCAACGTGCTTGCGAGCGTTTTATACGTTGCGGCCCATCCAGATGACGAGAACACCAGAATAATCACCTCCATGGCCAACGACAGGCTTGCTGAAACAGCCTATCTGTCGATGACACGCGGTGACGGCGGCCAGAACC
The DNA here is from genome assembly GCA_023417065.1 of Bacteroidota bacterium. Taxonomy (GTDB): domain Bacteria; phylum Bacteroidota; class Bacteroidia; order Cytophagales; family Cyclobacteriaceae; genus Ohtaekwangia. The sequence continues at coordinate 89,021 of JAEZGH010000181.1, read as the reverse complement.
TGATCGGCCCGGAGATGCGGAGTCGCCTGGGGCTGATTCGCACACAGGAACTTCTTGCGGCACGACGTATAGATGGGGGGCAGCAGTTTTTCACCCGCGCGGTGGACTTCGGCTATTCGAAATCTGCCGACGAAACCTTTTCCATCTGGCGCAAGGACGAGATACTTCACGACGTGGTAAAGGTATTCCGCGCATTTCAACCTGATGTCATCATCACCCGGTTCCCTCCGGATGAACGCGCAGGCCACGGTCACCATACGGCCTCTGCGATGCTTGCTATCGAAGCATTTGACAAGGCTGCGAACAAACAAGCGTTCCCCGAACAACTTAAGCATTTCAATACCTGGCAGACAAAACGCCTTTACACCAACACAGGCAGATGGTGGAACACGTCCATCACAGAAGACACGCCAGGCGTGATAGTTATTGACGTCGGGGCGTACAGTCCGCTTCTCGGACAATCCTTCTCTGAAATCGCTGCGGTGAGCCGAAGCCAGCACAAGAGCCAGGGCTTTGGAAGCAGGGGCACACGCGGACGACAACTTGAGTTCCTTGAACACCAACTCGGCGAGAAGGCCCAGAAGGATTTGTTTGAAGGCATCAATACCACGTGGAGTCGTATCAAAGGCAGCGAGAAAGTGCAGCAACTCGTCACTAAAGCCATCGCCCAATTTGATGTTGAAAAACCAGCCGCAAGTATTCCCCTTCTTACAGAACTTCGCACGGCCATCAGCAAACTGGAGCCTTCTGTTTGGCGTGACCGTAAACTCGTGGAAGTGGAAGAAATCATTCGCGACTGTGCAGGTCTGTATCTCGAAATAACTACCGATCAGTACTGGGTTGCTCCGGGAGAGAAGGTTCGACTTAACTTTGAACTTGTGAATCGCAGCCAGGGCAACCTTGCCGTCGAAAAGATTTCCATTCCCGGAACAGACTTCGATACTACCACAAACATCGCCCTTCGGAACGACATACCTGTTGTGTTTCAGGCAACGAAGACAATCCAGCGTGACGCAGGATTTTCGGATCCCTACTGGCTGAAAGAACCCCATGACGTCGGCCTCTTCAACGTAAAGGATTTCAATGATATCGGAAAGCCCGAAAACGACCCTTCATTAACTGCCCTGGTTAACGTCAGTGTGGGAAGTGGAACCATTACATTTAAACAACCTGTTTTGTACAAATGGACCGATCCTGTGAAGGGAGAATTATCGCGTCCGTTTGAAATTGTTCCACCTGTTTTCATCAACCTGAGCGAGAAGGTGATGATCTTCCGCGACGTAAACGCACAGCGTCTCCGTCTGGTGATCAAGTCCGCAAGCCGCAGCGCGTTATCCGGAAAGCTTTCGCTGAAGTTGCCGGAAGGCTGGCGCAGTGAACCCGAATCCATTGATGTTTCGCTGGCAAAAACGGGAGAGGAGCAGGTACATACATTCCGTGTGATTCCGTCAGCGTCGGAGGTAACGACGACGATTAAGGCGCAGCTGACTATTGGTGATAAAAGTTACGACAAATCAATTGAGGTCATCAGCTATGACCACATTCCGATTCAGACACTTTTGCCTTCGGCGGAAGCGCGTGTAGTTCGCGTTGATCTCAGGAGTGAAGGTGGCACTGTTGGTTATATCAAGGGTGCCGGCGACGACATTCCCGCGGCGCTCCAGAACATGGGCTACCGCGTAGTGGAGCTCTCTAACGACCAGGTTACTTCGAACAACCTGCGTGGCCTCGATGCTGTAGTGCTGGGCATTCGCGCGCTGAATACCAACGAGCGGATTCGTTACTTTATGCCGCAGCTGCTGGAGTTCGTCAATAACGGAGGTACACTCATCGTGCAGTACAATACAAGCTTCGATATGGGCACCGACCAATATGCGCCGTTCCCGTTGCAGATTTCGCGCGACCGCGTTGCCGAAGAGGATGCGGCGGTTACCCTGCTTAAGCCGGACCATCAGGTGCTGAACTTCCCGAATAAAATTACGCCCGCCGATTTTGATGGCTGGGTTCAGGAACGCGGATTGTATTTCCCGGGGAAGTGGGACCCTGCTTACGAAGCGATCTTTTCTATGAACGACAAAGGTGAAACGCCGAAAGAAGGTTCACTTCTGATAGCGAAATACGGAAAGGGACATTATGTTTATACCGGTCTGTCATTCTTCCGTCAGCTGCCGGAGGGCGTGGCGGGAGCATACAAACTGTTCGACAATCTCGTTTCATTGGGAAAAGCTCCGTCGGAAAAGGCCGCAGAACCCCTTGATGACAAGAAGGAAAAAAAGAAAAAACGCTGATCCCACCCGATGGAATCCAATCCAAAAGATCAAAAAGACATTCCCTTGTTTGGGACCTGGAACAAATGGTATGCATTCCTGCTAGTGGTGCTGCTGATCCAGGTGATCATCTACACCTGGTTAACGTATAGCTACCTATGAATTATCTCGACTGGATAGTTCTGCTTTCCACTATTCTGTTCATTGTGCTCTATGGCACGTTCAAGACCAGGAAGTCGAGCACCATCGAAGGCTACCTCAAGGGTGACAACACGATGAAGTGGTGGATGATGGGGGTATCTATCATGGCCACCCAGGCAAGCGCAATAACGTTTCTAAGTACGCCGGGTCAGGCTATCGAAGATGGGATGCGGTTTCTGCAATTTTACTTCGGACTACCGCTCGCGATGGTGATCATTTCGGCGACGATGGTGCCCATCTACTATCGGTTGAAAGTCTTTACGGCCTATGAATATCTCGAATCGCGTTTCGATCTGAAGACGCGGACACTGGCTGCAGGGCTGTTTCTCATCCTGCGCGGACTTTCTGCAGGAATTACGCTCTTTGCCCCATCACTGGTTCTTTCAACCATCTTACACTGGCCGAATTATATCACGACCGTACTCATCGGCACGCTGGTGATCATCTACGTTACAACAGGAGGTACCCGCGCGGTAAGTCTTACGCAACGGCATCAGATGGCGGTGATCATGAGCGGTATGATACTCGCAGGGATCCTTGCCTATACCATGCTGCCGGAAACAGTGTCCTTCGGTAACGCCGTAGATATAGCCGGAAATCTCGGCAAACTGAATCTGGTGAACCTGGAGTTTAACCTGACTGATCGTTACAACATCTGGTCGGGGCTTATCGCCGGAACGTTTTTGTTTTTGTCATACTTTGGCACCGACCAGTCGCAGGTGGCGCGTTACCTCGGGGGAACTTCGGTGACGGAAAGCCGCCTCGGACTTATGTTCAACGGGTTGCTCAAGATTCCGATGCAGTTTGTAATCCTGTTCATTGGCGTGATGGTTTTTGTGTTCTATCTCTTCAACCAGCCCCCTGTGTTTCACAATCAGGTTCTGCTGAGCCGGGCCTATGCAGCGGGGCAGTCGGGTACGCTCGATTCCTTAAGCGGGGCCTATGATCAGCTTTACAATGAAAAGAAAGGCGACGTTCAACGGCTGGTGACCGCTATCCAGCAAGAAGATGAAACGGAGATACAGGCTGCGCGGACGCGGCTGCTGGAGATTGAGAAGACTGAACGGGCGCTTCGTGATTCCGTGCGGGGAACTATCAGTGCTGCGCTGCCCGGGGCCAAGACCCAGGACCGCGACTATATATTCCTGAACTTTGTACTCAGTCACTTGCCACACGGCATCGTTGGGTTGCTGTTGGCGGTAATGTTCTCCGCGGCGATGGGATCGATGGCCGGTGAGCTCAATGCACTGGCGTCGACGACTTCTGTTGATGTCTACAAGCGATCGGTCAGAAAGGAAGCACCGCCGGAACACTACCTGAAGATGTCGCGACTGTTCACGGTGGGGTGGGCGCTCATTGCCATGGTGTTTGCCATGCTGGCTAGTTTTGCTGAAAACCTTATCCAGTTTGTGAACATTGTCGGCTCGCTGTTCTATGGCACTATCCTCGGGATCTTCCTGAGTGCTTTCTACGTCCGCCGCGTAGGTGGTTCTGCGGTTTTCTGGGCAGCGCTCATTTCCGAAGGCGTTGTGTTGTATTGCTTCTTTGCCACAGATATAGCTTTCCTGCTATTCAACATCATTGGGTGTATCTGCGTGATGATACTCTCACTGATCTTTTCTTTCATTGCTCCTAAGCAAGAGGTAACGCAGTAACGTTTCAAGCTTTCCCCAACACGACACTAATTGAGGAAGCGGGAGTTCCTTTTTAAACGAAAGGGAGTGGGTTCACGCTGATTTCCGCTTGGTATAACAATTTTTTTCGGTAAGTTGAATATAACCACTTTAACACATGCGTTGGGCAGGCAGACAAGGTAGTCGCAATGTACAGGATCGCCGCGGAATGGGCGGCCTGGCAATAGGCGGCGGAATCGGCGGAGTAATCATCGTGATACTCGGCTTGTTGATGGGGCAAAACCCTCTCGACTATCTCAACCAAAACCCCAGGGCATACCAGGAAGCCACCAGCGAAGTTGACGACGAGCGCGCCCAGTTTGTGTCTGTTGTGCTCAAAGACACCGAGGATGTCTGGCACAAACTCTTCGAAGAGCAAGGCGGGACTTACCGGGAACCTGAGCTGGTCCTGTTTTCGGGCAGCGATCAATCCGGGTGTGGTTATGCAAGCGCAGCTACAGGCCCGTTTTATTGTCCACTCGACGCAAAGATTTACATCGACCTTTCGTTTTACGACCAGCTTCAGCAGCGTTTTGGCGCACCGGGGGATTTCGCCATGGCTTATGTCATTGCGCACGAAGTAGGGCATCACGTACAGAATCTGATGGGCATCTCCGATCAGGTTCACGAGGCCAGGCAGCGACTGAATGAGAAGCGCGCCAATGACCTTAGCGTGCGCCTCGAGCTGCAGGCCGACTTCTTCGCCGGAGTGTGGGCGCATCACGCCGACAAGATGAAACAAATCCTCGAAGCTGGCGATATTGAGGAAGCGCTTCAGGCCGCAAATGCCATCGGCGATGATCGCCTCCAGATGGAATCGCAGGGGTATGTGGTGCCCGATGCCTTTACCCACGGAACTTCCGAGCAGCGGATGTACTGGTTCAGGAAAGGTTACGAAACCGGAGATCTCACTCAGGGGGACACATTCGCCCAGCTTCAGTAATTCAATTTTGCCTTGTGCTGTAGAAGCACAGGCATCTTCTTCCACAGCAGCTCTTACTCCACGCGTTCGGACACTGGACAATCTTGTGGTATGCAGCAGGTGACATTGTCTTTTGATTCCCGTATGCATCAAGTGGTGCTCATATAACGGAATGGCTACCCGCCTTTGCAGGGTTGCTGGTATCCTTTTTTCGTCTTTTGATCAAAATTCTACGATTATGGGAAAAGACAGAGAAGGAACATATCATCCCCCTAAGGGGAAACCATCCGGTTCGGGCAAAGAAGAAGGCGTCGGATTGAAGCCGGCGATGGTCGGATCGGAAGATCAATATCTCGACATGGCGGATAAGTATACGGATGGGCCGGACGAGATGCCGGCCAACGTGCGCGTACGCCACCCTAACCGGAATGTCAACAAAGGAGAACCAAGAAAGGAACCGAAGAACAACAATAACACTCAGAAAACCCGAACGGACGCATCCGGTGAGGAGCGCGCACCAGCGGTGCCTGAGCAACTTCCCGGTGTCCTGACGCGCGAAATATTTCAGGACCTCGCCAATCACGAGGCAGAATTCTGTATTTCGATCTACCTGCCCACCCATCGCTCTGGCGTGGAGGTGAATGAATTACAGGACAACCTGGCTTTTAAGAATGCACTACAACGCGTAGCCGGTGAGTTGAAGGAGAAAGGAGTAGACCAGACAAGAATTCAGAAAATACTGGAACCTGGCTACGAGCTGCTTCGCAATACACCGTTCTGGAGAAGTATGGAACAGGGGCTGGCGGTCTTCATAACGGAAGACATGTTCAAGTATGTAAAGATGCCTGACAAGCCGCATGAAGAGGTTCTGCTCAATAGTACATTCATGCTGAAACAGCTGGTCAACGCCATGACCATCAAGGAGTATTTTTATCTTCTTTCCATCAGCAAGAAGCAAGTAAAATTCTTTCGCGCCGATGCATTCGGGATGAAACAGATTGAACTTGAAGAGCTGCCAAACGGTGTAGATGATGTCGTACACTTTGAGGAAAAAGGCGACCAAAAGCTTTTCAGAAGTGAAAGCGGGATGGGAGGCTCAGGAGCAGCATTCCATGGCCACGGTGCGGGCAAAGCCGATGAGAAGGATCACATCGCCACCTACCTGGAAGAAGTAGACGACACGTTGTGGGATGAAGTTCTCAATCGCGAGAACGTGCCGTTGCTTCTCGCCGGCGTCGAATATCTTTTGCCGATATACAAATCGGTGTCAGACTACAACAATATCTGGGATGATGTCATCACCGGAAATCAGGAGTACGAAGATACGAATGCGTTGTACCAGAAGGCGCGAAGTGTGATGGAACCCTACTTCCGTGAGCGCACGCAGAAGGCGCTTCAGAACTATGGGAATCAGTCTGCCACGGCATTGACAACAACAAATGCCGAGGAAGTAATTCCGGCTGCGCACTACGGCCGGATATGGCATCTGTTCCTGGTGAAGGGCTGCCACATCTGGGGAACGTTTGATGAAATGGAGAACAGACTTACCATTCACGAAGAGAAAGCGGAGGGTGACGAATGTCTCGTTGACCGCGCCGTGATCAAAACCATCCTCAATGGCGGCGACGTGCACTTCCTGAGTCCGGAAGACATGCCGTCAGGAGCAAAGATGGCGGCGCTGCTGCGCTACTGATAATTTTTACAAACAAAAGAAATTAATATGGCTGGAAATACAAAAATGCCGGAGACGCTGCCACCTCAACATCAGGACCGTCAACCGGGAATTGAACGCGAAATGAGGCCGCGGCCGATTTACGACACTGAAGAACCCGGCTTCGGAAGATTGGAAGGGAAGGTTGCCGTCATAACGGGTGGTGACAGTGGCATCGGAAGGGCAGTAGCCGTTTTGTTTGCCAAGGAAGGTGCCGACGTGGTAGTGGTTTATCTGGATGAACATGAAGATGCAAAACAGACTGCTTCCGATATCCGGAAGTATGGGAAAGAAGCGTTGCTGATCGCGACGGATATTTCGCAGGAAGCCAACTGCAAGGAGGTCGTCGACAAGACGCTGGAGCGATTCAAGCGGATCGACATCCTGGTTAATAATGCCGGCGTGCAATATGAACAGGAGAACCTTGAAGACATCAGCGCGGAGCAGCTTGAATACACGTTCAAGGTGAATATTTTCTCGTATTTCCACATGGCGCGCTTTGCGATACCGCACCTTACCGAAGGCAGCGTGATCATCAACACGGCCTCTGTAAACGCCTATAAGGGGAATGAAACGTTGATGGATTACTCGTCGACAAAAGGAGCGATCGTGTCATTTACCCGGAGTCTGTCGCAGTCGCTGGCGAAAAAGGGGATACGTGTGAATGCTGTGGCGCCTGGTCCGGTATGGACGCCGCTGATTGTGGCGTCGTTCGACGACGAGAAGGTCGCCAAGTTCGGCCAGGATATCCCGATGGGGCGGCCTGCCCAGCCCGTGGAAATTGCAACGTGTTATGTCTTCCTGGCATCGCGCGAAGCGTCATTCCTCACGGGGCAGGTTTTACATCCGAACGGTGGATCGATTGTCAACACGTAGGAGGTTCAGGGTTCAGGGTTCAAGGATTGCCATGCCTGGTTGACTGTAAAGTTGCTGCTTTGGATGGCTCTCGTTCCCGTATCAAGGTGGCAGTCCAGCAACGTGGCAAGGTAGCAGGGTGGTGGTGAGGTTGACGGTTACCACACCATACTCCCCCGAGTCCCTTTTGTCCCCGTAAACCGCATCCGGTAACCGGATGCGTTAGTACCTTCGAACGCAGCAGTTTGAGAGTGAGCACGTCGGGCGTGCTCTGCATTAAGCGATTACGGCAACAGGGAACCGGCAACGTGCAACTAAAACTGCGTTCCTTTCTGAAGCGCCACTACCTCCATCGCCTGGTTGTAGTGGCGTTTTTCGTGCAGGATAAGGATGTCGATCGCGGTATCCAGTGGATAGACAACGTAGCGCTTTGCCGGGGACGAAATGATAATGCCTTTTCCGAAAAGGTCTCTGAAGGTATCCAGCTTATTTATCATGTCACGGTGATGCGAAATGAATCGCGCAACAATGTCTTCAGGTATCGTGGTATACGACGGTTCCCACAGGGGAAAGGTCTTGATCTTCTTTTGGCGCTCGGGGTCAACGCCGGCAAGGATAAACTTCGCGAAGAGCTTCGGTATAAAGCCAATATTAGCGATCCACGGCGCTGGATTATGACCGGTCTTAAGCTGTCCAAGCACCGGGTAGTACGACTCGTTGATACGGATCAGATGCTCGATGACCTGGCCGACACTCCACGCCGATTCATCAGGCTTCCAGTTCAGCTCGCTTGCAGTGAGGTGGCCAAACGATCGTTCAAATAGTCTGCTGTTCTCCTCAAAGGATTGCTTCCACGATGATATCATCTTTTAATTCCAGATTTCTGGTTTCTGGTTTGGGTTCCCGTTCCGTTCGGAAGGTTCACGTTCCAAATATCAAGTATCAGGGGGAAAAACATTCATTATTTTCTGAATCCTGATAATTCATGATTTCCAATCCCCGATAGGTCACACGCAACTGCCAGTGGCTGGTATGGCTCTTGATGCCGGTTTGCCGGTTCTCCTCATTCACACTTCACTCTCCAACTCCCCATGCCGTTCCCGAAGGCACGAACGCTCCGTTACCAGCCGCGAGTAAAGCATCGCGTAAATCGGGGCAAACAAAAAGGCCATCATGACGATGGCCTTTCGGATAAGAATATCTTAACCAAATACTACAGCGACTTGATGAGGTCTTCGTTCATCATCTGGTAGTCGCGGTTGCCTTGCTTTTTGGCAGCTTCAAGAGATGCAGTGGCTGTTGCCTTGGCACCTGCCTTGTCACCGAGAGCTTTCTGAATCTTGGCTTTCTGATGAGTGATCCAGAATGCGTTAGGGTTTGCATCGGCAGCTACGTTGATCCACTCCAGCGCCTTCTTCAGGTCTTTGCCGGTTTCAAAGTAGTATACCGCAGCCTGGAACAGGTTGTTAGGATTGAGTTTGGTATTTGCCTCGATAGACTTCATCACTTTCTCGTCGAATGAAACGGCGATGCCGAACTTCACGGAAGTGTTTTCCCATGCAATCTGAACTTTTGCCTGCGTGTTGTCATCGGAAATATCAGTGATGTTGATCGTCAGCATTTCCACTTTCTCAGTAAGCTTTTCAGGCTTTACCTTGAATTTGGCAACCTCGTTTTCTTCTTTATAACCACCGGTGTTACCGCCGAGGGTGAGGTCTTTGTACAAGGAGATTGTCCACTCCGTTGCGCCGGGCCATGAGAAAATCAGGTATTCACCTTTGGGCACCGATTTGCCTTCTACCGTTACATCGTCGGAAAACGAAATCTTCGTTCCGCCATTCGCACCTGTTCTCCAGATCTTTCCAAAAGGCACAAGCACTGTGGCTTCAGAACCGAAAATTTTGCGACCTTTTGCACGCGGTCTGAAATAGTCTACCTTAACATCGGTAAGTCCGACTTGCGTGTAAACTGATGCCGGCGCACTGGCAGCTGGAGTCTGAATCTGAGCTTCAGCCAGAAATCCGACCATGAGTAGTGCACAAAAAAGGATCGATTTTTTCATTTTTGAATTGTTTATTGTTTTTGTTATTCAAAGCGGCCGTAAATATAGAAATTCTTTCCACTCAGAAATCAGTGTAGGATGAGGTTGCCAGAAAGCTTTTACGAGCGGACAGACGTAGTAAAAATTGCGCGAGACCTGCTTGGAAAGAGCTTGTTCACCCAGATAAACGGTATGGTGACAGGAGGGGTGATTGTTGAGACTGAAGCCTATTCGTGGACAGAGCGCGGTTGCCATGCTTTTCAGAAACGCCAGACCGGCCGGAACGCGATTATGTTTGCGCGCGGCGGGTTTGCATACGTCTATCTCTGCTACGGTATTCATCATCTTTTCAATGTCGTCACCAACGTAGCCGGCGTTCCTGAAGCTGTGCTGGTTCGCGCGCTGGAGCCCACACATGGAATTGAAGAGATGCGTCTGCGACGGAACATGCACGGGGCTGACCGTCAGCTTACCTCTGGCCCCGGCAAGTTGACCCGGGCCTTAGGCATTGACAGAAACTGGAATGGCAGATTCCTCCTGAGTGATGAAATTTGGATCGAGGATCTGCAAAGCAAACCGGCGCGACGAAATATTGCCAGCGGCCCGAGAATTGGCATTGATTATGCCGGTGCTGATGCAGCCCTGCCCTGGAGGTTCTGGTTGAAGAACAATCCCTGGGTAAGCCGTATTTCCGGATGATAAATGATAAAATTACCCGGTAGAAAAATATATTTGCATGTGTTAAGATGTATGAACGTGATGTTTCCGATCGCCTCCCTGTTTTTTGTGCTTAGCCTGACCGCCCAGCCCCTGAACAATCCATTTACGAAACTCAACTCCGAATTTGATGAACTCAATCCGGTGATTACTCCCGACGGGAAGACGGTCTTCTTTACCATTGCCAATCATCCGAATAACATCGGCGGTAAGAAAGACCCGGGCGATATCTGGTACTGCACGCTCACGGACGACAACGTCTGGTCGGAGCCCGTACATGCCGGTCCACTTCTCAACAACAGCTCATTCAACGGCGTAGCTGGCTTCTCCGGCGATGGCAACGAGATGTTCCTGCTTACGCATTACGATCCGTCAGGTGCGCCGGCCCGCACGCAGGGTATATCAGTTTCGCGCCGCGTCGGAGGGCAATGGTCACGACCCGAGAACATCGCGATCCCGTACTTCCAGAACAAGTCAAACATCATCTCAGGGTATATCAGTCCCGATAAATCGTATTTCGTCTTCTCTGCTGAGACATATGGTACTTATGGCGTGGAAGACCTTTTCGTTTGTGAACGCGGTCCCGATGGAAAGTGGTCGGCACCCAAGAACCTGGGCAACAAGATCAATACACAGTTCCAGGAAATTTCGCCTTCGTTGAGTCACGACGGCAAAACGCTGTACTTCTCAACAAACGGACGCAAAGGCAAAGGTAGTTTCGATATCTTCTCAGCGTCGCGACTCGACGACAGTTGGACAAACTGGAGTGAACCCGAGAACCTGGTATCGATCAATACTGAAGGCCGGGATCTTTTTTACCGCGAATTTGCAACGCTCGGATATTCGTTGTTCACAAGCACAAAGAACAGCGACGGATACGGCGACGTCAGAATGTATAAACCTGAAACTCCGTTCCCGGTAGACAGTACAGTACTGGCGAAAAGCGATCCTGATGACGAGATTATTCTTGTAGCTGAGGATGTACCTGTTACCGAAGAAAAGCCTTTCGTTGAAGAGAGATCTGTAGTTGTGGAGACCAAGCCTGAGCCGGCGAAACGTCATGCGGTGCAGGTGTATGGAAAGGTAACTGATGCGCAGAGTGGTGAGACAATTCCTGCGGTGATAACCTTTGAACCCCAGGAGTCGACCGCCGAACCGGCAACGGTTCGTTCGTCAAGAGAAGGGTATTCCGTTGATATCACCTCGGTTAACAAGTACCGGCTTCGCATCGAGGCATCGGGTTACATCAGCGTGTTGGAAAAGCTCGACATCGAAAGCTTTGAGATGAACAACCTTGAGATGAACTTCCAACTTCAGCCGATTGAAGTAGGGACAACGGTCAATCTCAGAGATGTATTATTCGAGCAAAGCAAAACAACACTGCTTCCTGAATCTTATGCGGAGCTTGACCTCGTCGTGGCATTCCTCAAAGCAAATCCTAATGTTCACATTGAACTTTCAGGTCACACGGATAACCGTGGTGTTCCTTTCCAGAACGTGAAGCTTTCGCAGGGACGTGTAGACACGGTCAGGGATTACCTTGTTTCTCAGGGGATCGACAGGAAGCGGATTTCCGGAAAAGGGTATGGTGGCAGCAAACCGATCGCCAGCAATAATACTGAGGAGACGCGTCGTCTGAACCGACGTGTAGAGTTTACGATAAAGAAGAACTGATTTATCAGGTCCCCGATGCCTGAAGCGCTTCATTAAATCTGAAGCGGGTTCCTAAATTGCCTTCATTTCTCTATGTTTATGACAGACCACTGATGTGTTTCAACAGTGGCATCTGTATTGTCTTTAATAATCAGAAACCAGAAATCAGAAATCTGGAACCAGGGAATCAGGAATCAGGAATCAGAAATCAGAAATCAAAGGAATGGGGTCTTATCTGCAAAGAGTTATTTGGCTTGGGTTTGTTATTTCGATAGGGATTATCGCATGGCTTGCCTTTACGTCATATCGCAGCAATAAGGCTACGTCGAACATTGAGCGGTGGATATCACATGCCAATTCAGTGCTCTACCACACGGAACAGATTCTTTCACTGACCATCGACCTGGAGGCTGGTCAGCGCGGTTTTGGTCTGACAGGTATCGAAGACTTTCTCGAGCCCACAGTAGAAGCATCAAAACAACTTCTGGTCCATACGCAGAGCCTGCGGGAAGTAACGCGTGCGAGTCCTGAGAAGATGGAGCGCGTTGTCAAGCTCGAAGAAATGGTCAGGCGGAAGATCGCCTTTACCAATGAAGCCATCAACGCACGTCGTGTGGGGGGCATACACGGTGCCCAGGCTGTCAACGCTTCGCTGACCGGAGAGCGCCTTACGAACGAGATTCGCCAGGCAATAGAGGAAATGCAGGAAGTTGAGAATCGCCTGGTCAGTGAACGTACGCGCCTCACGCGACAGAAGGCCGCCGTCACCGGAAATTATTTCGTGGGCCTGCTCCTGACTACCGTATTGATCCTGCTGTTGCTGTTTTATCTGATCTACATCAACCTGAAGGCACGTAACCGGGCAGAGCAATCACTTCGCCGGGCATCAGAGCGGATACAGGATATCTATGACAACGCTCCCTGCGGATATCATTCGCTTGATGAGACAGGAACCGTCATCGAAATAAACAACACGTGGCTTGAGTGGTTGAATTATTCCCGCGAGGAAGTGTTGAACAAGATGCGCTTTGCTGATTTTCTTGCGCCGGAGAGTAAGCCGAAGTTTGAGGAAGTGTTCACGAAGTTCAAGAAGGAGGGCGTACTTCGCGATCAGGAGTTCTCCGCTGTGCGAAAAGACGGGAGTACATTTTTCATCCTGGTTAACAGTACAGCAATATTTAACGATCAGCACGAATATTTCAAAAGCAGATCCACCGTTATCGACTTCACGGAACAGCGTAAGGCGTTGCAGCGTATTGAGCAGCTCAACAGCGAACTGGAGTCGTTTTCGTATTCAGTCTCTCACGACCTTCGCGCGCCGCTGCGTTCGATTGACGGATACACACAGATACTCCTGGAAGACTACGCACCACAACTTGACGATGAGGGGCGACGCGTGTTGGGCGTAGTCGTCAACAATGCGCGCCGCATGGCCAGGCTCATCGACGACCTGCTGGATTTTTCGCGCGTTGCGAGGAAGGAGTTAACTAAAACAGTTATTGATACCAAGGCACTCGTGCAGAGTGTTATTGGTGAAATTGCGGCGCAGGAGCCGGGGCGTAATGTCGACATTTCGGTGGACCCGCTCGAGTCGAGCTATGGCGATCCGAACCTTCTGCGACAAGTGTGGCTTAATTTGATATCCAACGCTTTTAAATACACCCGTAAGCGCGCTGATGCGCGAATAATGGTCTCATCATATCGCGAGCCCGAGGCTGTGGTATTTGTGGTCCGCGACAATGGCACCGGCTTCGACATGCAATACTCAGGAAAGCTGTTTGGTGTCTTTCAGCGGCTGCATCGTCAGAATGATTTCGAGGGCACGGGTGTAGGGCTTGCCATTGTCCACCGGATTATCACGCGCCATGGCGGCCGGGTCTGGGCCGAAGCCCGCATTGATAAGGGAGCGACTTTCTATTTTACGCTGCCGCTAAAAGACTCTGCAGGCTAGGACCTCGGGTAGTATGAACGCCTTCGTCAAAGTTCGTGGTGGGCGGCATTAAATTTTAACAGCATTACTAATAGGCATGCCCGACACAGCGACGCCGAAATGGAGAAAATCTTGAAATGAACCGTTCTCTGAAGTCCAAAACGAAACCTCATCGGAAATAAGGACCGGTCGTCGTCTTGTTCCCATTTCGATGGCTACTTAAGCGCGTTTTAGGGTATATATGGGCGCGCTTACCTGTTAGGGCGCCAGACTTACTAAAATTGCATATGGAAGAAGGGACTCTAGCTCCCTGAAAACGTGAAAACCGGCTATGGACAGAGACCTGAAGATATTAATGCTTGAAGATGTGCCGGAAGACATTGGGCTGATCGAACGCATCCTCCGACGCGAAGGTATTCGTTTCGTAAGTTACAGTGTCGATACGAGGGCAGACTACGTCAGGGCGCTTAGGGATTTTAATCCTGATGTGATCTTGTCAGACCATGCGCTGCCGCAATTCAATTCAGTGGAAGCACTGGAGATTTGCCGGAAAGGTTCGCTGAATATTCCGTTTATACTGGTTACCGGTACTGTCTCTGAAGAGTTTGCCGTAAGCTGTCTCAAACAGGGAGCGGATGATTACGTGTTGAAGTCAAACCTTGTCAGGCTGCCTTCGGCGATCGTCAACGCACTGAGACAGCGCAATATCGAACTCAAAAGAAAATCTGCGGAACACACGCTGCGGAAACGCAATGAAGAGCTGGTTAAAATCAATCAGGAACTCGATAGTTTCGTATACAGTGTGTCGCACAACCTGCGTGCGCCGCTGATGTCGGTACTGGGTTTATTGCGACTTGCCTACATCGAGGTGGAGCGTTCCGGAAAAGAAACAGACGTGTTACTGAGCTACTTCAGCATGATGGAACACAGCATCAACAAACTCGATGATACACTGAAGGAAATTCTCGACTATTCCCGCAACGCGCGATCTGAAATCAGAATTGAGCAGGTTGACTTCAGAAAAGTTCTCGAAGACGGATTTGAGCGTCTCCGGTATCACGAAGGAAGTGAACGCATTGAAAAGATTATTGAAGTTGAAGACAATGCGCCGTTGTATTCAGATCCGAACAGGCTGGGCGTGGTGCTGAATAATCTTATTTCAAATGCCATTAAGTACCGCGACCCCGGTAAGGAACACCAATACGTCAAGGTTAAAGCCCGTGTAACGGAGAAGAATCTGACGCTGACGTTTTCCGACAACGGCATTGGCATCAACAGCGAACTCGTGAAAAAGATCTTCGATATGTTTTTCAGGGCAACTGAAAAAAGCGAAGGTGCGGGCCTGGGCTTATACATCGTGAAGGAAACGGTGGAAAAACTCGGGGGCCGGATATCAACGTCGTCAGATGTCGGCATAGGCACCACCTTTCAGATTGAAATTCCCAACCGCATTGGCGCGGTGGTTCATTCTCCCTCGGCGACGCATTAGTAGCCCATGGCAGTGTCATCGCCGCGAGGATCGGCACCGCCTTCAAGCCGTCCATCGGAGCGAATGAGAATCGCGTCTACTCTTCCGTAGTTGTCCCAGGTTTCAATCGCGTGGCCCAGGCCTTCAAGGCCACTTTGAACGCCGGCACTCAGCGCACCTTTTTCAGCGATGATTTTGTCGGGTAACCATTGCGAATGAGTACGTCTTGCGGTCACCGCTTCCTGCATGTTCATGCCGTGTTCAACAACATTGATGATCGTCTGAAATACAGAAGTGATGATCGTCGTTCCTCCGGGCGTTCCCACCACCATAAACAGTTTGCCATCCTTCTCAAGAATAGTCGGCGTCATGGAACTCAGCATACGCTTGCGCGGAAGAATCTTGTTGGCTTCGCCGCCGATGGCTCCATACATGTTTGGGTGACCGGGCTTGAGAGAGAAATCATCCATTTCGTTGTTCAGGAGAAAGCCCGCGCCGCCGACGACAATCTTGTTTCCGTAGCTGTCGTTCAACGTCGTGGTTACAGCTACGGCATTGCCTTTGGCGTCGACGATGGAGAGATGGGTAGTCTGGTCAGACTCGCGGCCCTGGGGGACGCCTGCACTGATCTCTGCGCTTGGAGTTGCCTTTGAAGGATTGAAGGAAGCCATGCGCTGCCTGATGTATTCATCATCGATCAACTGGCTGACAGGAACGTTATAAAAATCAGGGTCGCCCAGGTGTGTGGCGCGGTCGGCGTAAACACGTCGTTCTGCTTCAGTGAACAAATGCACAGTGCGTATGTCGTTATACCCCCATTTCTTTACAGGATAAGGTTCGATACTCTTAAGCAGTTGAATTAACGCAACGCCCCCGCTTGACGGCGGCGGCATGGAGATCACCTTATAATCTTTGTAGAATGCTGTTATTGCCTCGCGCCATGCAGGCTGATATGCGAGGAGATCTTCGCGTGTAATCAGTCCGTTGCCGCGTTTCATTTCTGCGACAATCAATTCAGCTGTTGTTCCGTCGTAGAATCCGTCGCGACCTTCGTCCCGGATGCGCTCCAGGGTACGGCCAAGGTCCGTAAGCGTGAGTGTATCGCCCTCTGTCCACACGTCGCGAAGCAGAAACTCGGGTAGGATCGTATTGTTCTCTTTCAGGGCAGCTTGTATGCTGTTTAGTCCGCGGGCTTCCTTTTCTGTGAGGGGAAATCCATTCAACGCGAGTTCAATGGCAGGGGATACCAGGTCGCGCCAGGGGAGCGTGCCGAATTTCCGGTGAGCTTCCCAGAGGCCAGCCACGGTGCCGGGGCACCCGCTGGCGAGGTGGGTATCTTCGCTGAGGCCGGCGATCACCTCTGCATCCGCGTTCAGGAACATGCCGGAGCTGGCTGCAGCGGGGGCACTTTCGCGGTAATCGAGGGTGGCGACGGATCCGCGGGCGTCGCGGTAGACCATAAATCCGCCCCCGCCCAGGTTCCCGGCCGCGGGATGAACGACAGCCAGGGCAAACTGGACGGCAATCGCTGCATCCACCGCGTTTCCGCCTCTCTTAAGGATCTGAATTCCTACTTCACTCGCCAGAGGATGGGCGCAAACCACCATTCCCGAGTCAGCGAGCACCGGTTCGGTGGCTTGGTAGGCAAGAGGGCGCGGCGTACAGGTAACTAGCGTACCGACGAGTAAAAGCAGAATAAAACGCTTCATCTTTTCGTGTATTGGTATTGTCCCGATAAAAGTATTAATTCCAGCGGAGTTCGAAAAAGTTAACTGAAGGCACGATTTGACCCAAGGTAAAGACATAGAGAATCACGTATGAGCCTACGAAAGGAAAAGGCCGCAAGGCTAAAAGTACAGGTGCTCGACAACACGTTGAAGCTGGTAGGGAAGAAGTCGTTTGAAGATCTCTATGTCGACGACATCTGCGACAAGGTCAAAATCTCAAAAGTCACGCTTTTCAAATACTTCCCCCAGAAGGAAGATATCCTGATGTATTACCTGCGCATCTGGTGCCTCGCCCGTACTGTTGAGCTATCCCAGAAGCCCCGTGAAGGCATGGCAGGTGTCCATTATTTGTTTGACAAGATTGCCGATGAATACGAAGAAAGACCCGGCTTTGTGCTGAGTCTGGTGGGCTACCTTTCGGATGCCAAACGCCCACCGAAGCCCTTTCCGGTAAAGCCCGAGGAGAAGCGACTGCTGTATCCCGAAGTGGATAGTGTGGCGACGCTGGAAATCTACTCGGTGGACCAGATGCTCGAAAAGTTTGTTCTGGAGGCCATTTTCCGGAAGGAGATAACGAAATCAACATCCACACGCGATATCACCAACCTCATTTCGTCGATGCTTTTTGGAGGAATTCTGGTAGCGCACCTCAATCAGCAGAATCCTCTCAAGCATTTCTTTCGAAAGACAATAGACCTTGCCCTTAAAGGATTAAACGGTAACTAGTTCCTGACTTTTACTGTCCTGGTTCGCTTCATGCGCTTGTCCTTCTTTCGGTCGTAGAAGCGATGATGGTACTTTGGCTTGACAACGGTGATAGTGGTTCCTGTTTTCTTACTGCACGATGGGCACAGCAAGGCGATGAACACAACCAGAAAAATTAGCTTCCTCATTCTGAAATGAACCTCAAAGTTACCATTTTTTAAGTTTTTGTAGGAGTTTTAGGGTAACGGTAGTTATTTTTCTACGTATATGTATCTTTGTCAATGACATATATCACCATGAAAAAGGTTCTCCTGCTGTTTTCCTTTTTTGTTTGTCCCTTTTTATCTCAATCTCAGGATTCAAAGCTATTCGACGAAGGGGTGGCAAAGTTCAAGGCGGGAGAATACAACGCGGTGATTGATCTCTTTACGCAGATACTTTCGGACCCGGATCACAATAAACGATTAAACGAAGATCTTTATTTCTACCGTGGTCAGTCTTATTTCCACACCGGCAACGCCAGGGATGCTCTCGCCGACCTGGAAGAAAGTCTGAAGCTGAATCACTATAACAAACCGGTAATTCATTGGTTCAAGGCGCGTTGTGCTGAAAAGCTCGATGATTTTGCCGGCGCTGAAGCTTCCTACAATGAGGCGTTGAACCTGAGCTCGGGGAACCGTAAAGTTCACGCGCGGATTCTTGCCGACCGCGCCGGCTATTTTGCACGGCGTGGTAATGCGGTTGCTGCCCGGCAGGACCTCGAACAGGCCCGCACTCTCGATCCGAACAATGCCGAAATCGCGGCCACAGACCTGAAAAATATAAAAACGACAATGGATTCCGGGAAGGAGACCAAGGTCATTGTCAAGAACAACACCCAGGCAAAACCAGCTGTCGAGGAAGCTCCCAAGACGTCGGGCACGGCTAACAAGCCCGCTGAGAAACCAGCGCAGCCTGTCCGCGAAGATAATTCTTCGGTTGCGATGATCAGTAAGCTTGCAGAAGCGTACAAGGACGAAAAGCGCTATGCACTGGTTATTGGCAACAGCAATTACTCCAAAGAGATCGGTACGCTCAAAAATCCCGTCAATGATGCGACCGATGTTGCTTCGGAATTGAGGAAGTCGAATTTTGAAGTGCAGCTCCTCACGAACGCGACGTACATCCAGATTCGCGAGGCAATGCGCAAGTTTCAGGAAAGGCTGACGGAGGGTCCGAAAGATCAGACTGTGGGGTTGTTTTACTACGCGGGGCACGGTGTACAATACCAGGACGAGAATTACCTGGTGCCGGTAGACGCCAATGTCAAGTACGAGGACGATATTGTGAGGATGTGTTTTCCTGTGCAGCGCATGGTGCTTGCCAATATGGAAAAGACCAATTCACGTATGAATATCATCATCCTGGACGCATGCCGGAACAATCCTTTCCCGGCCACAACGCGTTCAGTCAGTCAGGGGCTGGGGGAGATGCGCCGTGCGCGCGGATCTTTTATCGCCTATGCCACGGCACCCGGATCGGTGGCGTCAGATGGTCAGGGGCGCAACGGCCTCTATACGCAGGAGCTGTTGAAGGCGCTGCGCAAACCCGGACTGACTATTGAGCAGGTGTTCAAGGAAGTGCGTCAGAACGTACTGCGTCTTTCAGGTGACAAACAGTTCACCTGGGACAGCTCGAACATCATAGGCGAATTCTACTTCAAATTTTAACCTCTGTAACGTGTAGTCGTCACGTTATGCAAACCCTAACTTATACGAATGAAAAAAAGCATCTGTCTATTGGCTGTCCTCTGTGGTCTTACCCTTTCACTTTATGCTCAGGATGAAGGCGTGATTCTGAAAAGATCGCGCATAGAACGCCCGAGTAGCATTTTTGTTGGTATCGGACCATCCTTTACACTCGGAAAAAACATTGGTGATTACAGCGCCGGAGCAAATTTTGAATTTGGATTTACGAAACGATTAAACAGGGTCTTCTCAATCGGACCATCGATATCCATTGTTAGTTTCAACTACGATCCTGATAAGACCGGCGCGAATAACGCATTTATTTCAAAAGATACTTTTTATGATACCGACACCGGCTATGATTACTGGGCTGCGATGTACGTCGATTTCAAAGGGGGAGACCTCACGCTTACATCACTCGCGGTTAATCTCAAACTAAATCTGATCCCGGTTAAGGACAACTCTGTAGTGTCGGTCTACGGATTTGCGAAACCTTTCCTGACTGTAGCAAATCGCAGTGAAGTTACTGGTACTGCTTATGTTTTTCCGATTGTCGATTTTGATTATAGCGGCAGCCCCTCAGAGGATGAAATCTATCTCGGTGCCGAATACGCGCAAAGGATTCCATGGGAAGCAGGAAATCCCCAATGGCAGGAACTTGACGTGACAATCAGTGATAAGTTGAAGGAAGATTCCCGTGTAACCGGAGGGATCTTTGTAGGGCCCGGTGTTGAATTCTTTCCGGCGCGGAAATTCTCATTCTACTTTCAGGCTGCCTTTGGATATACATTCCCTGTTTCTTTTGTGAGTACTGAGAAATACAAAGGCAATTTGCTCGACAACCTTGATGAACAGTTTCCAATCGCTGAAGAAGGATTTCCTGCCATCAACGTTCAGTTCGGTGCAAGTTTCAACTTCTAGAAAAGAAATAACTCAGGATGAAGTTTACCACTGGTTTTCTCTTCGCATTTTTTCTGAGCGTGAGCTTTTCGGCAAACGCTCAGTTCAAACTTTACGAAAAGGGCCACCATAGCTATACGAAAGGAAAATACGCTGAGGCCATCGCTTTCTTCTCGGAGTATCTCACCAAATCCACGCGCGACAAAACCATCGACGTAGATGTGTTTTACCTTCGCGCACTTTCGTACTATAAGTTGAACCGCTTCCAGGAGGCCGTCCCCGACTTTGAAGAAACCGTGTTGCGTGGTCACGACAACCGCGGCAACATCTACTGGTTTATGGCGAAGTCCTACGCCAGCTTCGATGACGAGGAAAGTCTCAATAGCTATAATAATGCCATCCGCGAACTCGCCGCCAACCGCGATGCTCATCTCAAGCTTCTTTACGAGCGCGGGAAGCTGCACCGGAAACTTGGCAACAACGCCGCGGCGATTGATGACTTTCAAAAAGGACTGTTGCTCAATCCGTCGGGAAGTGAGTTTCGCAAAGAGCTCGACGACCTGAAGGCAGCGTATGTTGCTGAACCCAAAACGGATGCCGTCACAAGTACAACCTCTCCAGTCACCGAGACTGCTAATCCTTCGCGTCAATCGAATACGTCGAAGCCAAACGATAAGACATCCGCGAAGAACAACACGAAATCCGAACCCGTGGCGGCGACACCGGAACCGGCAAAAGCGGCACCGGCAAACCCTCTTGCCGAATTTTATAAAAATGAAAAACGCTACGCGCTTGTAATCGGCGTGTCAAATTACAACAAGAGCATCGGCGTGTTGAAAAATCCGGTCAACGATGCCACCGACATCGCGCGCGAACTGGAAGACTCGCACTTTGATGTTACGCTGCTGACCAACGCTACGTACGGGCAAATCCGCGCGGCACTGATGCGCTTCAAGGAAAAGCTCGACGCGGGTGATCCTGAAAACACGGTAGGGCTATTCTATTTCGCCGGACATGGTCTGTCGTATGAAGACGAAAACTACCTGGTTCCCGTCGACGCGCAGGTGCAGTATGAAGACGACATCCCGCGTTATTGTTTTCCAATCCAGCGGATGGTGCTCAACAACATGGAGCGCTCCCAGACGCGTATGAATATTGTCATACTCGATGCATGCCGGAACAATCCGTTCCCGTCTGTAAACCGGTCTCTGGGCGGCGACGGACTGAGAGAAATGAAAAGAGCCCGCGGAACCTTTGTTGCGTATGCGACGGCTCCGGGGTCCGTTGCTTCAGATGGCAACGGACGCAACGGGCTTTACACGCAGGAGTTGTTGAAAGCTCTGCGCAAACCGGGGCTTACCATTGAGCAGGTGTTCAAGGAAGTGAGGGCCAACGTGCTCAAACTTTCCGGCAACAAGCAGAACACCTGGGACAGCTCCAATATTGTTGGAGAATTCCACTTCAAATACTAAGACCGGGCAGTAGTTTTTTTTGGAAATTTTTTTGTGAAATTTTGGAGAAAACAACCCTAAAGCTATCTTTGCACTCCCTTCTGGAACGCCCCGGGGGGAAAAGAAAAAAGGACCGGTAGTTCAGCTGGTTAGAATGCCTGCCTGTCACGCAGGAGGTCGCGGGTTCGAGTCCCGTCCGGTCCGCAAAAAAAAGCCTGTTAACGCAGGCTTTTTTTGTTTTTATCCTCTTCATCTTCCTTAGAAACAACGCCTTAGTACACATCTGTACTGTCTAATGTCCCGTGGGTTTGTCTAGCCATTCCGTTGTTGGAAATCACCGACATAACAACGAACAGGCACAGACTATCCACCATCCTCTTTTCCCAAAGGTACGTGCAAATAAGACTGGTTGCGAAAGTCGGCCGGCCCGGCCGGGGTCAGCGTGGCGTTTCCGCACCCACGCTTGCAAAACTTGGCGTTTCATTACGCTTTTTTGGCAATCCTTCTAACTTTGTGACCCTAAACAGGAAATGAATGCTACTGGATTTTGAAAAACCAATTGCAGAATTGGAATCCAAGCTTCAGGATATGAAGCAGTTAGCCAGTGTAAGTGACGTCGATATTCAAACCGCCGTAAAGGCTCTTGAAAAGAAGATTCTGGACCTAAAAAAAGAAACGTTCGAGAACCTAACCGGGTGGCAACGCGTGCAACTCAGCCGCCACCCCGACAGGCCATATACGCTGGATTATATATATGAAATTACCTCCGACTTTATCGAACTGCACGGCGACCGCAGCGTGCGCGACGATAAAGCCATGGTTGGCGGACTGGGCACGATCGATGGCCAGACGTTTATGCTGATCGGACAGCAAAAAGGCCGCAATACCAAACAACGCCAGATGCGCAATTTCGGGATGGCAAACCCCGAAGGCTACCGCAAGGCCTTAAGACTCATGAAGATGGCTGAGAAGTTCAACAAACCTATCATCACCTTCATCGATACGCCCGGAGCCTTTCCCGGACTTGAAGCCGAAGAACGCGGCCAGGGCGAAGCTATCGCGCGCAACCTCAAGGAAATGTTCATGCTGAAGGTGCCCGTCATCTGTATTGTCATTGGTGAAGGAGCCTCCGGTGGTGCGCTCGGTATTGGCATCGGCGACCGCGTCCTGATGCTTGAAAACTCCTGGTACTCGGTGATCTCGCCGGAAAACTGCTCGACGATCCTCTGGCGCAGCTGGGACTTCAAAGAACAGGCCGCAGAACTCCTGAAGCTTACCGCCAAAGACATGCATGCCCTCAAACTCGTCGACGGCATCATCCGCGAACCACTTGGTGGTGCGCATACCGACTTTAAATGGATGGCCACCGAAGTGAAAAAGGCAATTCTCAAACACACCGCCGAACTCAAGAAAATTTCGCCAGAACAACGTATCAATCAACGCATTGATAAGTTCTGCAGCATGGGCGTCGTGAAGGAATAAACCATCATCCGCAAAAGTGTTGGAAGGCTGTAAGTGTTTGCAGCCTTTCTTTTTTTTATACCGTTTAATGGCAATATTGAGCACGGCTTACCTGACTAAGACTATGAAACTTCACGTGATAGAAACCGGATTCTTCAAACTCGACGGCGGCGCGATGTTCGGCGTCGTTCCCAAGTCGATCTGGCAGAAAACAAACCCCGCTGATAGCAATAACCTCTGCTCATGGGCAATGCGTTGCCTGCTCATTGAAGAAGGCAACCAGTTGGTCCTCATCGACAATGGTCTCGGCAACAAACAGGACGCAAAATTCTTCGGACACTATCACCTGCACGGCGATGCATCTCTTGCCGGCTCACTTCACAAAGCAGGGTTCGCTGAAAAGGATGTCACCGATATGTTCTTAACACACCTTCACTTCGACCACTGCGGCGGTGGTGTCTACAATGACAATGGCAAGTTATCACTGACCTTTCCGAATGCCACCTACTGGAGCAATGAAGACCATTGGAACTGGGCCGTGAATCCTAATCCAAGGGAGAAAGCTTCTTTTCTCAAAGAGAATATTCTGCCCATGCAGGAGAGTGGCCACCTGAAATTCATCAGCAATTCCAGCAATGATGCTTTTCCCTATATAGACATCACGTTCGTGTCCGGCCATACGGATAAAATGATGATCCCAAAGATCCGTTACAAAGACAAAGTGATCTGTTACATGGCAGACCTGCTTCCTTCGATCGGACACATTCCGCTGCCTTACGTAATGGGGTACGATGTGCGACCGCTGATTACACTCCAGGAGAAAGAAGCCTTCCTGAAAGACGCAGCAGATAATCAATGGATTCTCTTCTTTGAGCACGATCCCGTCAATGAGTGCTGTACCGTGAAGCACACCGAAAAGGGTGTACGCCTTGACAGGACGTTTCCGTTAAGCGAAATTCTGTAGTGATGGAAGTAGGTCTTGTTTTATCAGGAGGAGGAGCAAGGGGAATTTCGCACATTGGTGTGATCAAGGCGCTTACTGAATTCGGTATAAAGATAACCCACGTGTCGGGAACAAGCGCGGGAGCGATTGTCGGCACCTTGTTTGCCTATGGATATACACCGGATGAAATCCTCCGGCACGTGATGGCCACAAAATTGTTTCGCGCTATGCGCCCCGCATGGCGATGGACAGGCCTGCTGACTATCGAAGGACTGCGCAACGCATTGCTTGAAGTAATGCCGGAAAACGACTTTGCATCGCTGAAGATTCCGATGGCCATCGCGGCAACTGAAATTGTCAAAGGCAAACCAGAATACTTCACCGAAGGTGAGTTGATACCAGCCCTGCTCGCGTCGTGTTGTGTGCCAGCGGTGTTCAACCCCATACAGCATCGCGGTGGTCTGTACGTCGACGGTGGACTGATGGATAACTTACCGGTGAAGCCGATTCGTGACAAATGCGATTTCATTGTTGGGTCGCATTGCAACTATATCAGCTCCGAATTCGATTTGAAAAACATCCGCAGCGTGATTGAACGAAGCCTGCTCATTGCCATCAACGGCAACACGACAGTAAGCAAAGCTCTTTGTGACATTCTTATCGAGCCCCCGGGAGTAGGAGGGTACAGCGGCTTTGACCTGGGTAAGGCACAACTCCTGTTCGAAACGGGATATAACTTTGTTAAAGAGAATTTTGTACTGGAAGACTTTGAGCCCAAAGCAAGATGACGTCAGAATTAAAAAGTGCTATCCTTCAGGGTATACCGGATGAACTACCGGCACCCCCTCCATATGAGGCTAACATCAATCACGCGCCGAAGCGCAAGGATATCCTGACGCCCGGGGAAAAGAAGCTCGCCGTGAAAAACGCACTGCGTTACTTTGACTCCCGGCACCACGCCGTGCTTGCTCCCGAGTTTTACGATGAACTCAACAGATATGGCAGGATTTATATGTATCGCTTCCGCCCGCGTTATAACATGTACGCGCGACCGGTGCATGAGTACCCTCACCGTTCATTGAAGGCTGCAGCGATCATGATGATGATCCAGAACAACCTCGATCCTGCCGTTGCACAGCATCCCCACGAGCTGATTACGTATGGTGGAAACGGAGCTGTTTTCCAGAACTGGGCTCAATACCTTCTGACGATGCAATACCTGGCGAACCTCCGCGATGGAGAAACGCTCCACATGTACTCAGGGCATCCACTGGGCGTGTTTCCGTCACCGCCTGGCGCCCCGACGGTAGTGGTAACCAATGGTATGATGATTCCGAATTATTCGAAGCCCGACGACTGGGAAAAGTATAACGCACTCGGGGTAACCCAATACGGACAGATGACAGCGGGATCGTACATGTATATCGGTCCGCAGGGAATTGTCCACGGAACCACCATCACGATACTGAATGCTTTCCGGAAAGTTGGAAAAGGGAATGATTCGCCGCAGGGTAAAATATTCGTTTCCTCCGGATTGGGCGGAATGAGCGGCGCCCAGCCCAAGGCGGGGAACATTGCAGGATGTATCTCCATCGTGGCTGAGGTAAACCTGAAAGCAATAGAGAAGCGCCATCAGCAGGGGTGGGTAGACGAAGTCATCGCTGACGAGCAACAACTCGTGGCGCGCATCCGGCGTGCGAAGCAGGAAAAGCAAACGCTTTCCATCGCGTATCACGGCAACATCGTAACGCTGTGGGAGATACTCGATCGCGCAGAAATCTTCGTGGACATAGGATCCGATCAAACGTCGCTGCACAACCCCTGGGCTGGTGGTTATTATCCCGACGGCCTTTCCTTTGAAGACGCGAATAAATTGATGGCCGACGATCCGGACGCTTTCGCAGAAAAGGTGCGGGAGTCTCTTCGTAAACAAGTCGCTGCGATTAACAGACACGCTGCGAAAGGAACGTATTTCTTTGACTACGGTAACGCGTTTCTGCTGGAAGCCTCACGCGCAGGTGCTGATGTAAATACACCGGACAACTCCGGGTTCAGGTATCCGTCGTACGTTCAGGATATCATGGGGCCGTTGTGTTTTGATTTCGGGTTCGGGCCTTTCCGTTGGGTATGCGCCTCGGGAAAAGAGGAAGACCTCGCCTTCACCGACAAGCTCGCCCTCGAAGTGATGGAAAATCTTTTGACGGACGCGCCGGATGAAATCCAGCCACAGCTGCGCGACAACATTAAATGGATCCGCGAAGCGGCCGCAAACAAACTTGTTGTTGGGTCAAAAGCGCGGATCCTTTATGCCGATGCCGTGGGGCGGATCAGCATCGCGCGGGCGTTTAATGACGCCATTCGCAAGGGAGCTATCGGCCCCGTCGTACTGGGGCGCGATCATCACGATGTTTCAGGGACGGACAGTCCGTATCGTGAGACGTCGAATATCTATGATGGTTCGAAGTTCACAGCTGATATGGCTGTCCACAACGTCATCGGTGATTCATTCCGCGGAGCTACTTGGGTATCCCTTCACAACGGTGGGGGTGTAGGATGGGGCGAAGTCATTAACGGCGGATTCGGTTTGGTGCTCGACGGCAGCGAAGATGCCGACCGCAAGCTCGAAAGCATGTTGTATTTCGATGTAAACAACGGAATTGCACGCAGGGCATGGGCGCGCAACCCTAATGCGAAATTCTCGATCAAACGCGAATTAACTCTTCGAAATGAAATCAGGGTAACAGTCGCCAATGAAGTAGACGATACCATTTTAGAAAAGTTGGGCCGTTAACTTACATGTTGTTGTTTCATTTTTTTCTTTCATCCTTCTTTGCCCGGTATTTTAAAACTACAACATGAAAAAGTACATTTTTACATTGACGTTAATGGCCCTTAGTGCCGGTGTTTTTGCGCAGTTCAATCAGGGAACAAAGATGGTCGGAGGGACCGTATCTTTTTCATCTACAACTGCTAAGGAAAAGTTTGATAACACTACGCGTAAATACGCGACGTACACAAGTTTTTCAGTAGCACCGCAATTTGGCTACTTCGTGGCTGATCGATTTGCTATTGGAGCAGCGCTTGACTTCGACATCGACAACGATAAGTCGAAAACCAACGATCGCAACATTACGTATACTACCATTCAGATAGCACCTTTCGTCAGATATTATCTGCCTGTGAACGTGTTCTTCGAAGGTCAGTTCGGAGTAGGTACCACCAAGACCAGTGGAACGAACGCTAACGGCAGCACCGCAGAAGGTAAAGAGAATGTAACCAGCTGGTCTGTCGCAGCCGGATATGCAATTATGATCAATGAGTCAGTTGCTGTTGAACCGATGCTTGGATATGGTTCCATTGCTTACAAGAATCCTGATGCGGCCAATGACTACAAAACGGTACACCCGGGAATCTTCCTTCAGGTAGGCTTCCAGATTTACCTGCCGTAATCGGACTTCCACCGGATTAATCGTCCTGGGATACGATAGTATTTGGGGGAGGCACTATCTTTGTTAAGTCTCCCTCAAATACTATTTTATGAAAAAGACACTGTTCGTTCTATTCTTTGCAGCCATTTCAGTGGCCTCCTTTGGTCAGGCGGAATTTTCGCTTGGGATAAAAGGCGGGCCCAATTTCGCAAGCATTGACACCAAAGCCAGTGCCGGCGAAAACTACCGCAACCGTACCGGATTCCATGGCGGTGCCTTCGCACTCATCAAATTGACCAAGGTTGGTATTCAGCCTGAGTTCATCTACTCCAAGCAAGGCACAAAATTCAAACTCAACTCTCAAGACTACGAGGCAAACTTCGATTATATCAACGTTCCTATTGTATTCAAACTCTACGCAATTGGCGGATTAAACGTGCAAATTGGTCCGCAGTTCGGATTCCTTTCAGGCGTTGACGGCAAGGCCGTAAAATCTGACAACGGCAATGTTTTTGAAGTGGCCAAGAAACACTACAAGGACTCCGACCTCAGTATGGTTCTCGGTGCCGGTTGGGATTTGCCTTTCGGGTTGACGCTGGACGCGCGGTATAACCTGGGACTAAGCAGGATTCAGGATAACCCAGATTTGGAGGCGACTAAAAATCAGGTGTGGCAGGTTTCCATTGGATATAAGATTATCCGACTAGGGAAATGATCTTAAAAAAAGAGGCCGCAAAGGCCTCTTTTTTTTGCTTGTAATTACTCGACAATCAGGAGATAATAGTTCTTCTTTCCCTTTTGTGCGAGCAGATATCTGTCATACAGCAGGTCTGCTGAAGTGATCTTGCGCTCTAGAGAAACCTTCGCCTTGTTGATGCTGACGCCGTTGCCCTGGATTGCCTTGCGCGCTTCACCTTTAGAAGAGTATACCCCTGTCTTTTCGCCAAGCAGACTCACCGGATCAACTTCATTTGCAAAATCCGCCTTGTTCAACCGAAATGTCAGACTTGCGTCGAAGGCATCCTCAATCTCGCTGCCGGATAGCTTTTTGAAATCATCGAAAGAAGTTCCGAAGAGAATGCTCGTCGTTTCCTTAGCTTTTTGCAGCTGAGCTTCGCCGTGCACACGCAGCGTTATGTCTTCAGCCAAAGCCTGTTGCAATTGTCTCAGATGAGGCGCTTCCTTATGCTGTGCTTCGATCGCTTCAATTTCTTCCTTTGCCTTCAGCGTGAAAATCCTAATGAAGTTGGCGGCATCGGCATCAGAGACATTAACCCAGTATTGATAGAACTTGTACGGCGACGTTTTCTTTGGATCGAGCCAGACGTTTCCGCCTTCACTTTTTCCGAACTTCGTACCATCAGCTTTGGTGATGAGCTTTGTCGTCAGAGCAAAGGCCTCGCCATTGATCTTTCTTCTGATCAATTCAGTTCCTGTCACAATGTTTCCCCATTGGTCGGAGCCACCCATTTGCAACCGGCATCCCTTATTTTCATATAGCCAGAGGAAGTCGTATCCCTGGACCAGCTGGTATGAGAACTCTGTGAAGGAAAGGCCGGATTCCAGGCGTTTCTGGACGGAGTCTTTGGCCATCATGTAGTTGATGGTGATATGTTTGCCGATTTCGCGGATGAAATCCAGGAACCGGAACTCCTTAAACCAGTCGTAGTTGTTTACCAGTTCGGCGGCTGCGGAGCCGGCGCTGAAATCCAGAAACTTTTCCAGTTGTGCCTTTACGCAGGCCACGTTGTGGAAGAGTACATCCTCGGACAGGAGGTTTCTTTCGGCGCTTTTTCCCGACGGATCGCCTACCATGCCTGTAGCTCCACCTACCAGCGCTACCGGCTTATGGCCACAGCGCTGAAAGTGGACGAGCGTCATAATTTGAACCAAATGGCCAATGTGAAGCGAATCCGCCGTGGGGTCGAAGCCGATGTATCCTGATGTAACACCCTGATTTAGCAGTTCTTCAGTGCCGGGCATAACATCGTGCAGCATTCCCCGCCAACGCAATTCGTCGATAAAATTCTTCATAGGCCCCAAATATAATTTCTGATTTCTGATTTCTAGTTCCTGATCCCTGATTATTGAGGAAACCCCATAATCAGGAATCAGAAATAAGGAACCAGAAATATCAGTGCGCTTCCGTTAGCTGAACTTCGCGGAGCCCGACGGTCTCGAGTTCGATGTTGCGGTTGGGGGCGGTGTGCTTTTTGAAATCTTCGATGATCTCAAGAACATCGTAGTCGATAGCCACAGAGTGTGAGCCGTCGATCAGAACCTTCGAATTGTGCGGAAGCTCGTCAAGACTCAACTGGATGCTGGCCTTGTTAAGGAAGGTGACTTCTTCCGATAGGCGTAGCGTTATCACTTCACGGTCCTGCAGCGACTCCTTCTTGTAGAAGTACGCATGCTTGTAGTTCTTTCTCAGGATAAAGAAGATCGCGATGGCCATTCCGATGCCGATTCCTTTCAACAGGTCTGTGGCAAGGATAGCCGCCACGGTAACCACAAACGGAATGAACTGATCCCATCCCAGCTTATACATCGTCTTGTACAGCGTTACCTTCGACAGCTTGTATCCCACCAGGAGGAGGATCGCCGCAAGGCTCGCCAGCGGAATGTAATTCAGGTACGCGGGTATCAGAATCACCGAGAGCAGCAGAATACCACCGTGAAGGATGGTGGACATCTTGGTTTTACCTCCGGCGCTTACGTTCGCCGAACTGCGGACAATCACCTGTGTGATCGGCAGGCCTCCGATGAGTCCGGAAATCATATTGCCCACACCCTGAGCCTTAAGCTCACGGTTCGTCGGTGTTACCCTTTTTAACGGGTCCAGCTTATCCGTTGCTTCCACGGACAAGAGGGTTTCCAGGCTTGCTACCATCGCCAGAGTTATGGCCACTACGTAAACATCAGGGTTGGTGAGTGCGCTGAAGTCGGGTGTTCTGAAGAAGCTGAAGAACTCCGTTGCATTTGATGCGACGGGGAGCTGCACCAGGTGTTCTCCGGACAGTGCCCATTCAGGCTGAACAGAGCCAAAAGCAATGTTGAGCACGATACCAGTGATTACGACGAAGAGTGCACCCGGTACAAATTTGAACAGTGCAAACTTCCTCATCACCGGGCGTTCAAATACGATCAGCATGACAATCGAGACGATACTGATAATCACCGCCCCGGTATGGTTGTAGATGAAGGCATAATACAGTTCGCTGAATGTATTATGGCCATCGGTCTGTTGCAGCGCCATGTCGCCCATGTAGTCTTTGTCGTACCCCAGGGCGTGCGGGATTTCTTTGAGGATCAGCGTCAAGCCTATTGCGGCGAGCATTCCTTTGATGACAGACGAGGGAAAGTAGTATCCAATGATCCCTGCTTTCAGGAAGCCGGCGATTACCTGGATGATCCCTGCCAGGAAGACTGCGACGAGGAAAGCCTCATAGCTTCCGAGGGTATCCAGAGCCGCGAGTACGATGACCACCAGACCTGCGGCAGGTCCGGCGACGCCGAGCGAAGAACCACTCAACGCGCCCACGACGATACCCCCGACAATACCGGCGATGATACCGGTGAAGATCAGGTCAGTTCTTCCGGTTGATGCAAGACCAAGCCCCAGACAAAGGGGCAGTGCCACTAAAAATACCACCACACTGGCGGATAGGTCGTTTTTGAAATTCTTTAAAAAATTCTCTTTGTTAAGCATATGTTCTTAGTCTGTTCCCCTCAGATTAGTTCGCCACTACCGGACTGTCGATTTGATAGATAGATGGAAGTTCGGCTGCGTTGCCGAGACTCACTCCAAGGTCCTTGATAAGACCGTTTCGTATGTCGTATACCCAGCCGTGAACCATCGGTTGGTTCCGGTCTTTCCAGGCGTTTTGTATGATGGAGGTTTTACTAAGATCAAAGACCTGTTCCATGATGTTAAGCTCTACGAGCCTGTCGAAGCGTCGTTCATCGTCTTCAATACCATCGAGCTCTTCGGCATGGAGACGATAAACATCTTTGATATGCCGGAGCCAGTTGTCAACGATTCCATTCTGGCTGTTGCCCATGGCAGCTTTAACACCACCGCAGCCATAATGGCCGCAGACAATTACGTGTCTTACTTTCAAGGCATTCACTGCATAGTCGAGTACACTGAGCAAATTCATATCGCTGTGAATGACCATATTTGCGATGTTTCGGTGAACGAAGATATCACCCGGTTTTGTTCCGGTAACTTCGTTCGCAGGAACCCGGCTGTCGGAGCATCCTATCCACAAAACCTGAGGACTCTGGCCTTTGGAAAGACGTTCGAAAAACCCGGGATCCTGCTCATTCTTCTCTTTGACCCAGGCACGGTTTCCGTCCAGTAATGATTGATACATGTCCATAGTATTAGCAATAAATTGTTTTAATAGATTAATTGATTGAACCATTGAGCCAGTTGATCCTTCGAAGACCAATAGCTTCAATAAAAATTTAATGAAAATCAGTAAGCGCGTCCGGCGATGATTCCGGAACTCAAAAGATAGAGAATCAGCAAAGCTGATCAGGAGGAGGAGTAAATGTTTGTGCGTGACCGGCACATATGCCATCCTCATCGCTGAGGAATTTGAACAGGATGGTAGCGCTGCGGTTTTCGTTAAAACTGTGGTGAAGGTTTTCTTCCAGGATATCAACGATCTTTGCTACGTTGCGGTTTTCACTGGAAGAATGCGCATCAGGTTCTTCCTCGACGGAGACGATGGCGAGGAGTTTCTGTGCGTTTTCGATAAGAACCCTGTTTTTTTCAAGGCCGAGCAGGGTCACTCCGGCCATAAAAAAAGTCATATGCAGCAACGACGCGCACCATACTATGATGAACGCGATTTTGACAAATCGAAGCCGATAGACCTTCATGGACCGCAAAATACGATTTTTTTTAAATACTCACGTTTCGTCTTTACGGCAGAACGGCGCAATTGGTTTACTTTTGGGCCTTCAGCCCTCATAATCGGTTGATTTAGCCTTAATTTAGGCTGCTTGTTAAAAATGTGTTAACTATTGAATTTATGAGACAACCCGATGCATTAAATCTGGTGGCCGAGTTCCATCGCACCTTTAAACACCCGATTCCTGAGGCACCACTGATCCCGGCCCCGAATCGTTGCCAGTTGCGGGTTGCCCTGCTTGCCGAAGAATTAAAAGAACTTGAAGTGGCCATCCTGGAAAAGGATATCGTAGGTGTCGCCGATGCGCTATGCGATTTGCAGTACGTATTGTCGGGAGCGATCCTCGAATTCGGCCTTGGGGAGAAATTTGCAGAACTGTTTGAAGAGGTGCAGCGCTCCAACATGAGTAAGGCATGCGCCACCGAGGATGAAGCAAAGGCTACCGTGGAATTCTATAAACAGAAAGACGGCACGATATGTCACTATGAGGAGGCCGATGGCAAATGGCTCGTGTACCGGTCATCGGACTTTAAGACCATCAAGTCGGTCAATTACAGTCCTGCCGACCTCGACAAGATCGTACATAATCAGACGTAAAACTCAAACTGGAATACCGCTTCCTGACCGCGTTGCTGAAGGGGGTTGATGGCGATGATCTGGGATTCGTTGTAGGCTTTGATGAAATCTGTCCGGCTGATCCGGACTTTGCTGTGCCCTGGCTTGATACGATGGTATTGCATCCTTCCCGAGGCGTTGGCTGTGGCACTATAGATATAGCTAAAGTGCAATGGAATGGGGGAGGGGACGTAGCGCATATGGTTAGTGCCTGCTTCTTCTTTGGTCCGGCCAGGTCAGCGCATTTTCCCGTGCATTGTATTGGGAGAGCAGCTGATATACCCAGGTCGGAACGTAATGACCGGCGAGTTCAAGTTCCTGAATCTTTTCCCCTAGTTCGCGAATGTAAAAGCGGATCTGACCCAGATTCCGGCATTCCGAAGGCCGCATGAAATTCCTGCTAGTGAATTCACGGAGCTCATTTTCAACGGCTAATGCTGACTTGACGGTCATGCCTGTGTATTTATACACAAGTTTACCTAAAATTACTTAACCAAACAACTGATAACCTGTGCAATAGTACACATCATTATCAGGCAGGGTTACGGTATTAATCTTCGACAGGGATGCCAGTCGTCATTTATTCGCACCCTGCAATACTGTAGATATGCTTCACGTTCTTATATTTAATGTAATAACTTCGATTTGCTTATGGAAGAAGCCGTCAATAGTCCGTTTTTGCAGACCTGGCATCAGGTAATGATAATTGGAGCGTTTGTGATGTTGCTGGCGGGGATTGCCTTATATATAATTCATCAAGTCCGGGTCGCTTCGATTCAGGATTACAAAGCCAAGTATGACTTTATAAACACGCGCGAATCCAGAAATTACAAAGGGGTTTTCCTGTGCTTCGGTCTGGCCGTCGCACTGGCCATCAACCTCTACGGTATGGGCGAGAACCTTAACATGGGCCTTTGGTTCTTTATCCGGCTGTTCATATCCGTGGCCGGCGGTACGCTGGTAGTATATGTCGCCTATCTGGTTCTTGAATATTATTACCCGACAGTTCTGAACCGCAAGCTTCGGAAATGGCGCTATAAACCCCGGGTCAGCAGCTCCGGAAACGAAATGAGGCTGCTCAGTGAAGACGAGGAAGATGTCCATCTTGAAGAAGGGATGAGGGCCGAGGAAGACGTGTTCTCCATCGACTACGACGTGTGGCTGGATGAAAAAACCGGTGAAATCAAAATAGAAAAGTATCCCGGCCATCTGCAGGCGCTTCAGTGCAACTCCTGCGGCTTCTTCACCATGCGCGTTATCCGTGAGGAGATCACCCGGCAACCCTCTCACGATACACCGGGAGAGTTGATCAAACACTACCAGTGCCAGTACTGCAAGGCGGTGCGGGCCACAGCCTTCAACATCTCCACCAAGGAAGCAAGCGATTATCGCAACGATATTAATAAGCCGCGTGTGGTCAAGGACAAGGATAAGGATTCCGTTGATGCAATCCGTATTGAAATCCATTCGGCGGTGAGCGGCAAGAAGTTCTACGAATTCCAGAATCTGGAGCAGGCCATGCGCTTTCTCGAAGGCTACGAGTCCGGGAAATAAGCCCGCCATACGCGCTTGAACGCCATTTTATTGTGAATGGTCAGGAATCCCTTCCATCGGAAGATCAAAATTCCTATTTTTTACGTTTTAATATGAGGCACGCAGTTTGCCTGACATTCGAAAATGACTTTTTCTATGACGATGAAATTCAAAACCCTGCTGGCAGGTCTATTCTTTATAAGCGTCCAGGCCTCAGCCGTTTTTGCCAGTACCACTCCGGGTGATACTACCCGACTCAAACCAAAGCCGGTATATGGCAAAGAGGCAAAGATCATTGCTTACATCCTCGACAATAATCACTATCGCAAAATAAAGCTTAACGATTCGCTGTCTTCCGTGATCCTCGATGAATACATCAAGAATCTGGATAACAACAAGACTTACTTCACAAAGAAGGACATCGCTGCTTTTGAGAAACATCGTCACAGGATCGATGACTACACAAGAGCCGAGAACGTAGAAGTAGCTTATGAAATTTACGGCGTCTTCCGCGACAGGTTTGAAACGCGGATGAAGTATGTGATGGATAACCTCATCAATAAGGAATTCGACTATTCCATTGATGAGTTTTATGAAACTGATCGCGAGAAGGAAAGCTGGGCCGCGGATGATGCCGAACTCAACGAAGTGTGGCGGAAACTTATCAAGAGTCAGGCCCTCAGTCTGAAACTCGCAGGAAAAACACAGGAGGAGATAAGCAAAACTCTGCGCGAACGCTATGATCGCTTCATCAAATCAGTACGCCAGTTTAATACGGAAGATGTGTTCGGCGTCTACATGAACACTGTGACCGAGGCTTACGATCCGCATACCAATTATTTTTCTCCACGCGCTGCCGATTTGTTCAAGCAGAATATGAGCCTTTCTCTTGAAGGGATAGGTGCGCGTCTGCAGACGGAAAACGACTATACCAAAATCGCTGAGATTATTCCCGGCGGACCGGCAGATAAGAGCAAAAAGTTACTTCCCAACGACCGCATTGTGGCCGTCGGACAAGGTGAAGACGGAGAGTTGGTCGACGTGGTGGGATGGCGTATTGATGAAGTGGTGAAACTCATCAAAGGACCCAAAGGAACAACGGTACGGCTATCTATCCTTCCCGTTGAGACAGGTGTTAATGGTCCTGCGAAGATTATCACACTGGTGCGCGACAAGATCAATCTTGAAGATCAACGCGCCAAGAAAACGGTGATCGAATATCAGAAGGACGGCAAGAATCTTAAGATGGGAGTCATTACGCTGCCGAGCTTCTATATGGATTTTGATGAATATCAGAAGGGCAATCCCAACTATACCAGTACAACCCGCGACGTTCAAAAGCTTATCCGGGAACTTCAGGCAGAAAAAATAGATGGTCTTGTACTTGACCTTAGAAACAATGGTGGTGGCTCACTTACAGAGGCGATTGACCTCACGGGGCTGTTCATTAAAGATGGTCCTGTTGTTCAGGTCAGGAATTCCGGTAACAAGGTTGAAGTGGGCCGCGATGAGAACCCAACGATTTTGTATAACGGTCCGCTCATTGTAATGACAAACCGCTTCAGTGCTTCAGCATCCGAAATCTTTGCAGGTGCAATACAGGACTATAAGCGCGGCGTTGTCGTTGGTGAATCGACCTATGGCAAAGGCACCGTTCAAACGGTAATTCATCTGAACAGATTCCTCAGCGAAAAGGAACCGGTAGGCGATCTTAAGCTGACGTTCCAGAAGTTTTATCGCGTAACCGGAAGCAGTACGCA
This sequence comes from Bacteroidota bacterium, assembly GCA_023417065.1. GTDB lineage: Bacteria > Bacteroidota > Bacteroidia > Cytophagales > Cyclobacteriaceae > Ohtaekwangia. The sequence goes on along the minus strand of JAEZGH010000181.1, from coordinate 52,411 downwards.
GAACAAGGGTGTTGTTCCGGATATCAAACTGCCAACGGCGCTGTCGCCGGAACAGTTCGGCGAAAGCTCAAGCCCCAACGCACTGCCGTGGGATGAAATCAAAGGTACGCTGTATCAGAAAACCCCGCTGATCAACGACCGGATCGTCGCTGAGCTGTCGAAGAAATATGAAAACAGGTTGAAGACTGATGCTTCGCTGAAGAAGCTTCAGGCCGATGTGGAAGAGCTGAAGAAGAGTTTCAAAGAAACGCGTATCAGCCTCAATGAAGAAGTGCGCCGGAAGGAAATTGCTGATGCGGAACTGAAACGCGACAGCAAACCACTTAACACTCAGATTATCAACAAGGACAAGATCACGGCAAGCAGCGAACTTCTTGAGGTGGAAGATGAATACCTGCGGGAGGGATTGTTTATACTGTCGGATCTGATTTCTACGATTGGCTGACGGTCAGGATAGAATTAAAACAAAAAGAGCGGGAAACCGCTCTTTTTTTGTTTACAACGATTCGTCAGGCGCCCACAGGTCTATTTAAATGCGTATTTTGGACCTTGGATATCTAAACTCATGAGCGAAGAACTACTTAAGGCAATTATTCAGTTATTTGCTATTGTAGCCAGGGAACGAATAACCGAGGATGAGCGATCCAACATCAAGGAATTCCTTTCACTGCATCTCAACCGGGATGCGACAAACTATTACCTGAAGCTTTTTGATGAGTTTTCTTCCGCCAACGCGCTGAACACCCCCGGACTCAGCAGCCTGGATACTGATACTCAGCAGTTCGTAGACGACTGGTCGAATATTATGAAGATCATTCGTCAGGTAAACCAGGCGCTGACGATGCAGCAAAAGCTTGTGCTCGTCGTCAAGATTATCGAACTGGTTCACGCTGACAATCATATTTCTGACCGGCAGGCTAACCTTATTTTCTATATTGGTCAGGCGCTGAAGATTCCGCGCAGCGTCGTAGACACGCTGCAGGCATTCGTGCTCGCTCAGGATATCGATGAACTTCCCGCCAAAAACGTTCTTATCATTGACGAAGGTTCCGGTGAATACGAAGGCCCGCGGATTATTGAGAAAGATCTTACGGGTATGGTGGCCATCCTCAGATTGCCGGAAGCCGAAATATATTTTATCAAATACCTCGGCATCACTACCCTCTACCTGAACAGCATTCTCCTCAAGAGCCGGAGGATTGATGTGTTCCCGACAGGCAGCACGATTCGCGGTGATAAGATGGGGCCGATCTATTACAGCGATGTGATCAGCCGGTTCCTGCAGGATCAAAGTCAGAGCCAGATATCATTTACCGCCGACCACGTCTTCTATCACTTCAGGTCCGGCCGCGCAGGTGTGCAGAATGTCAATATTGCCGAGAAAGGAGGAAAGCTCATCGGTTTGATGGGTGCCAGCGGCTCGGGTAAATCGACGCTGCTGAATGTTCTCAACGGCTCCGAGAAGCCTTCGAGTGGGAGGGTTCAGGTCAATGGGATCGATATTTACGAACATCCGGAAAAGGTTCAGGGGATCATTGGCTACGTTCCGCAGGATGACCTGCTGATGGAAGACCTCACCGTGTTTCAGAACCTATACTACGCGGCGAAACTCTGTTTCGGCAATTACACCGAAAAGCAAATCGTCGAGCTGACCGTCCGCGTGCTGATGGTGCTCGGCCTGAGTGAAATCCGCGACCTTAAAGTTGGATCTCCACTGCAGAAAACAATCAGCGGCGGCCAGCGCAAACGCCTTAACATAGGCCTTGAATTGTTGCGTGAGCCTGCAATTCTTTTCGTCGATGAGCCTACGTCAGGATTGTCGTCGCGCGACTCGGAAAATATTATGGATCTCCTGAAAGAGTTGTCCTTGCGGGGGAAGATGGTGTTTGTGGTCATCCACCAGCCTTCATCGGATATCTTTAAGATGTTCGATACCCTGATAATCATGGACGTCGGCGGCTTCCAGATCTATTACGGCAATCCTATCGAAGCGGTGATCTACTTCCGCGAAATGATCAACGCCGCCAACAAGTCCCAGGGCGCGTGTCCGGAATGCGGGAACATAAATCCCGAACAGATATTCAGCATCATTGAAACCAAGATTGTCAATGAGTATGGGCGACTGACCAATACACGTAAAGTTTCTCCGGGTCAGTGGTACCAATATTTTAAACAACGCTTTCGCGCGCCACGGCTTGATCACGTGAATGAACCGCTTCCGGAAGCGCAGGAAATTCCGACCTGGATCAAACAATTCAAGGTATTTATCACGCGGGATGTCCTGGCAAAGTTTGCAAACCGCCAATATCTGCTGATCAACCTTCTTGAAGCGCCGGTACTTGCCTTCTTCATCGCCTTCATGGTGAAGTATTACAACACGGTGGACGGCAACGGCACCTATACGTTCTACAACAATCAGAATATTCCGATCTATTTTTTCATGAGCGTGGTGGTGGCGCTCTTTTTCGGATTAACAATGAGCGCGGAGGAGATCTTCCGCGACCGCAAAATCCTCAAGCGTGAACGATTCCTGCACCTGAGCCGAAGCAGCTACCTTGTTTCCAAGACATTCGTGATGTTCGCGTTTTCGGCCATACAGACGTTTCTGTTCATCATCGTCGGGAATACCATTCTTGAAATTCCTCTTACGGAGATGCGGTATTGGCTGATCCTTTTTACCGCTTCGTGCTTTTCCAATATGCTCGGTTTGAACATCTCATCCGCATTCAGCTCAGCAGTTACTATTTACATCCTCATCCCGCTGCTGGTTATTCCGCAGTTGCTGTTGAGTGGTGTGGTGATCAGTTTCGACAAATTCAATCCACGCGTAGGGAAGCCCGTTGGAATACCCCTGGCGGGAGACCTCATGGCATCGCGCTGGGCATTCGAGGCATTTATGGTGACGCAGTTCAAGGACAATCCACACGAAAAAAAGTTCTATGACCTGGATCAGACTGTCGCCGAAGCCGAGTATAAACGGATATACTATATTCCAGAGCTGCAATCGAAGCTGGCATTCTGTCTTAACAACCGGAGCCGCTGGCGCGACGACCGCTACCAGCCACTCAATGACGCTTTGGCATTGCTGAAACGCGAACTTGAGAATGAGCTCCAGTACGTCGGTGAGGACAAGCTCGATACCCGGAAGCTTGAACCCGGAAGTTTTGACTCGCTTGCGTATGAGAATACAAACCGGTTTCTGACGAGCCTCCGGACATACTATTCCCGGCGTATGCAGAGCGCAAGCGAGAAGAAGGAGGATATAATCGCGGAGATGACCAACACGGAGCAAAAGCTCGCGGAATACGAAAAGGAAAGGCAGAGGTATGTCAACAAAGCCGTATCTGACGCAGTAAGAAACATTTCAACTCCGGACCGAATCGTAGAGTATGAGGGCAGTCTCTTTCAGAAAATCTATCCCATCTATATCCTTGAGCATAAACCCCGGCATCCGTTTGACTATTCGGCCAACTTGTTTCAGCCGACCAAACACTTTCTGGGCGCTTTTATAGACACTTTAGTGTTCAATATCCTGGTGATATGGGCCATGACATTGACACTTTTTGTAACCTTGTACTTCAATCTGCTGAAGAAACTTATCCGGTTTTTCGAGAACAATGGAAAGTATCGGCGCAGAGAGAAGCCATAATCAATCAATTAAACCTGTAAAGTAAAATGAATCGCAAATTTGTGCAGATCCTTACCGCTGTTTTGGTAACAGGATACATGTTTTCATGCGGCGAAAAAACAACAACCGCCACATCAGAAATTTCTGACGCGGCCGCAAATTCAGAAGACTGGACCATGATGGATGAGTTTCACATCGTCATGGCGGAAGCTTTCCACCCTTACAAGGATTCGGCTAATCTCCAGCCGGCGAAGGAACTTGCCGCAGATATGGTTGCTGCTGCCGAAAAGTGGGCGAAGTCACCACTCCCTGCACAGGTTGACAATGACGTCGTTAAGGAAAAGATTGATGAACTTACAAAGGAAACGAAGCAGTTTCAGGAAACCGTACAATCTGGGAGCGACGCCGAAATCAGCAGTCAGTTGAATGCTCTTCACGATCTGTTTCACGAACTTCAGGATGCCTGGTATCACGCAGAACACGAATAGTGGTGTGAACACGTGAGCCCGTGAAGGAGATGGCAGCGCCGGAAATTCTAAACGAACAAGATAAGGATGGCTTATGCTGAAGATAGCATGGTCAGAGGAGTACGTGCTGCCATTGCCACCGAACCACCGGTTCCCGATGAGTAAATATGAAATGTTGCCCTGGCAGCTGCTCCATGAAGGAACAATTGCCGGGGCAAATATTTTTCGTCCTGACCCCATTGATGAGCAGTGGATTCTCGCAACGCATGAGCAATCGTACTGGGAGAAACTGAGGTCGCTCTCGCTTTCTCCCGCCGAGGTAAGAAGAACCGGCTTCCCGTTATCTGAAGCGCTCGTTAACCGCGAAATCATCATCGCACAGGGCACTCTGCTGGCCACGCACTATGCCTTCGAACATGGCATCTCGATGAATATCGCCGGCGGAACTCACCACGCATTTACCAACCGCGGCGAAGGCTTTTGCCTGCTCAACGATCAGGCGATTGCAGCCAATTATCTGCTCCATACGAAGAGGGCTGATCGGATACTCATCATCGACCTCGACGTTCATCAGGGTGACGGCACGGCTCAGATCTTCCGCCATGAACCGCGGGTGTTCACTTTTAGCATGCACGGTGCCAACAATTACCCAATGAAGAAGGAGACCTCCGATCTTGACGTGGCACTGCCGGATAAAACGGGCGATGCAGAATATCTTGTCGCACTCGCAGATAGTCTTGACGGCATCACCAGGCGTTTCAGTCCGGATTTTCTTTTCTTTCAGTCAGGTGTCGATATTCTCGAAACCGATAAGCTTGGTAAGTTGAGTGTGACAAAAAACGGTTGTAAGGAGCGCGACCGCATCGTCCTCACGTATGCAAAACGAAACAACATCCCCCTCGTGGTCAGCATGGGCGGTGGTTACTCTTCCGACTTCAACGATATCATCGACGCCCACGCGAATACGTTCAGGTTAGCACAGGATATCTTCTTCTAATCGGATAATAATTTTGGCAGCTTTCGAAATCTCCCTATATTACTTCGATAGAATTTATTCAACATGACCCAGACCGCTGTTACTCCGCAGGAGAAGAAGACTCTTTGGTATGTCATCATGGCTTCTTCTGTAGGGACCCTCATCGAATGGTACGACTTCTACATCTTTGGTAGCCTCGCCATTATTCTCTCAGAACAGTTCTTTCCTCAGACCAATCCCACAGCTGATTTTCTTGCAACGCTGGCAACGTTCGCTGCAGGATTTATCGTTCGCCCGTTCGGGGCACTGGTCTTCGGCAGGCTTGGAGATCTCGTAGGAAGAAAATATACGTTCCTTGTTACACTCATTCTGATGGGAGGTTCAACCTTTGCCATCGGATTGGTCCCCGGTTACGAATCCATTGGTCTGCTTGCGCCCATTCTGGTGTTGATACTGCGGTTGCTGCAGGGACTGGCACTGGGGGGCGAATATGGAGGAGCTGCTACTTATGTTGCCGAACACGCACCTGCCGCCAAGCGCGGATTTTATACAAGTTTCATTCAGACTACCGCAACGCTCGGACTATTTGTTTCCATCGGTGTGATCCTCGCGGTAAGGGAATATATTGGCGTGGCTGAATTCAATGCCTGGGGATGGCGTATACCCTTCCTGTTGTCAGCGATCCTGGTAGGCGTTTCAATCTTTATCCGCCTGAAGATGAAGGAATCCCCGTTGTTCTCCAAGCTCAAGGCGGAAGGAAAAATCTCAAAGAATCCGCTGAAAGAAAGCTTCACGAAAAAGGAAAACCTGCGCATGGTACTCATCGCCCTGTTCGGCGCAACTGCCGGTCAGGGGGTGGTATGGTATACCGGTCAGTTTTACGCGATGACGTTCCTGGAGACAACCTGTAAGATCGAATTTGTTCAGACGCGTAACATCATCGCCATCGCTCTGATGATTGGCACACCATTGTTTATCTACTTCGGATGGCTCTCTGATCGCTATGGCAGAAAGGTGATCATGATGCTGGGGATGCTGCTTGCGGTGATACTTTACCGCCCCATCTACATGCACATGTATGCCATCTCAGACTTGTCGCAGAAGACGGAACTCACCGAATTGAAGGAAGACAAAATAGTGATGCACGCCACGGAAAGTGGTGATTCGGTAGCAGTGCACCAGACAGTGCGTGTATTCAGCGACGGAACACAGGCCCGCGAAACGTGGGGTACCGTAGATAACGAAGAACGCGTTGTGAAGAAAGAAGTCACCATCAGCGGCGAGCTCTACTGGGGAATGATCGGCATGGTGCTCATTCAGGTTGTCCTCGTAACGATGGTGTATGGTCCGATCGCCGCATTTTTGGTTGAAATCTTCCCAACACGTATACGCTATACGTCGATGTCACTGCCGTATCACATCGGAAATGGTGTCTTCGGCGGACTTACGCCGTTTATCGCCACGTGGCTCTATACGCGGAGCAAAACTGACGCGCTCCCCGACGGTGATCCATTTGCCGGCCTCTGGTATCCGATTGTCATCGCCGGCATAACCTTTGTAATTGGAATGATCTTTCTAAGTAATCGCAGAAAAGCCGAAGTAATGGATTAATATTGCGGCTTTTCCGGTTCGAGAAGTTGGTCATATGCCATTTACGCTTTCTCATACAGCACTGGTACTTCCATTGTACCGAAAACGGTATTTCTCCGCAACGGCACTGATTGTCGGCAGCGTAGCGCCCGATTTTGAATACTTCTTCAAGATGGGCGTGAACAGCTATTACAGTCACACCATCGCCGCGATCTTTTATTACAATATTCCCGTGGCGGTTTTTCTTTCGTTTTTATTTCACCTGGTGGTGAAACGCAACCTGCTGCACAACTTGCCGCCTTACTTTCAGCGCCGGTTTCAGGATACGCTGAACTTTGATATCAAGACCTTTTTCAAAGAACATTGGTTGATGTTCTTAATATCAGCGATGATCGGAGCGGCGTCACACATCTTCTGGGACAGCTTCACTCACGGAAGTGGTTATTTTGTGAAAAGACTTTCCATTTATAAGGGTAATTATATACCCTTCGACGGCGTGAAATACCCGCTGTTTTACGCGTTGCAGTATATCAGCACCGGTGTGGGGCTGATTGTACTGGCGCTGTTTATCATCTACAAAAAAAACGATGAATCCGTCGTCGTATATCGCCCACAGTTAAAGTACTGGCTGATATTTTCCGCGATCGTCGTGCTTGCCATGGCTCTGCGCTTTATTCCCTTCCCTGAGGATATCGAGGTCGGCTCCGTCATCGTCTCGATCATTTCCAGTGCATGCATGGCGGGAATTATCTGCGGATTTATGGCCCCCAATACGGAAGTCCTGCCCGCGACAGGAAGTAAATCTTAGCCTTCATTCGTATATTTCTCCATGGCCAGGAAGTCGCAGTGGGTACAGGTGAATAAACGACAGATTGAACTGAGCAATCTCGAGAAAGTATTGTATCCCGAAGATGGGATCTTCAAGGCCCAGATCATCGAATACTACCTGAAGATCGCACCCACGTTGCTGAAATACGTGAAGGGCAGAGCTTTAACGCTGATCCGATTCCCCGACGGCATTCACGGCGAAAGCTTCTATCAGAAGAACAAGCCTAACGGTACTCCCGACTGGATTGAGTTTCTGTCTCTGGGGAAGGAAAAGAAAGATTACATCATTGCCACGGAGCCGGCACTTCTGGTGTGGCTGGCAAACCTCGCTTCCCTCGAAATACATCAGCTTCACGCGCGAAAGCCGAATTTCGATTTCCCGGACTACATGGTATTCGACCTGGACCCGCCGGAAGGATACGACTTCCGGGATCTGCTTCCCATTGCCTTTGATCTCAAAAAACAGATTGAGGGGTATGGATATACGCCTTTTGTAAAAACTACCGGCGGCAAGGGCATCCATATCTGTTGCCCTGTTGAGCCGCGCTGGGATTTTCATACCGTATTCGAGGCCGCGGAAAGCATCGCCAGGCCATTTGTCGACAGCCACAGCGATACGACCACGCTTCACATCAAGAAGGATGCCCGCAAGGGGCGGGTGCTCGTGGATATCTACCGCATTCGCTCCGGACAAAGTATCGTTTCGCCTTACAGTCTGCGAGGGCGTATAGGCGCACCGGTGTCGATGCCTCTTACGTGGGATGAACTGAGTGAGGTCGAAACACCCAAAGTCTTCAATATCACCAATGCCGTGGAGAAGGTGGTTCGCGACGGCGATGCCTGGGAGGGCTTTGATGCATACGCTGTTCCGCTTCACACCCAATCTGTGAAGCGTCAGGCCCGGAAGCTGCCGCCGAACCCAAAACACAAGACTCCTGAGCAACTTGAAACCTACAAGCAGAAAAGGAATTTCGAAAAGACTCCGGAGCCTGCGGGCGCACCCGGACTTACGGGAGGCAACAACTTCGTGGTTCATCGCCATCACGCCTCCCGTTTGCATTATGATCTTCGCCTTGAAAAGGATGGCGTTCTGAAATCATGGGCAGTGCCCAAGGGGTTACCACCTCATCCGGGAGTAAAACGCCTGGCAGTGCAGACTGAAGATCACCCGATAGAATATCTCACGTTTGACGGGCGGATTCCCAAGGGCCAGTACGGGGCGGGAGAGATGTGGGTGTATGCGCTTGGAAAGTATCAGGTGACGAAGGATAAGAAAGACGGATTCTATTTCCGTCTCAGCAGCAAGGAGATTACAGGCGAGTACCGGATCCACAAGACCAAGGAAAAGGAATGGTTACTCGAAAGGGTGGACGAGCCCCAGACAAGCTACCTGCACGAAATGGTGGAGCCAATGCTTTCGGAAACGGCCGATACGCCGCCTACAGGGCCGGAGTGGATTCATGAGCTGAAGTGGGATGGCATCCGGGCGATGATCGTTGTCGAGGATGGTGGAGTCAGGATACGCACGCGCAATCACAACGATGTTACGCGCCAGTTTCCTGAACTGTTGAATGCCGAAAAGTCGTTCCGCGCCACCAATGGTTTGTTCGACGCTGAGATTGTCTGCCTTGACAAGGATGGAAAACCCGTGTTCAAGAACGTCATCAACCGCCTGATGAGTACCGGCGAAAAGAACATCGAAGGACTGACGCGCAAGAATCCTGTTCACTGCTACGTATTTGATTGCCTTTACCTGGATGGGAGAATGCTCATCAACGAACCGTTGGCTAAGCGCAAGGAGTGGCTCGCCGACGTCATAAAACCCGAAACGCCTTACCGTGTCAGTGAGGCCGTGGATGATGGTACCGCATTGTTTGAAGCTGCGCGCGCCCACGACCTGGAAGGCATCATGTCGAAGCAGCGCGACAGCAAATACACTCCCGGACGACGCACCGACTGCTGGCTGAAAGTCAAAGTACGCCAGAGCGCCGAAGTGATTATCGTGGGCTACACAAAAGGCAAAGGCGATCGGGGCGTGTCGTTCGGAGCACTTCAGATTGCCGAAAATGTAAACGGAGAACTTGTTTACCGCGGGAAAGTCGGCACCGGCTTCGACGACAAGAAAATCAAAGAGATCGTGAAGCTGATGGGGCAATTGCCTGTGCGGAAATCGGCGGCCCTGAAGGGCAACTTTGTCGATCCGCGAATTACCACGTGGATCGAACCAGGCCTGATTGCCGAGGTAAGCTATTCACGCCTCACACCCGACCAGATGTTTCGAGAGCCTGTCTTCCTTCGGCTGCGCCCCGACATGTCGTTGTAACTAGGGGCAGACTACGGCGCGAAACTTTGCATCGGTCTTCACGCCAAGAGATTCCGCCTTGCGGAGGTCGGCACAAGCTTCGTTATTTTGTTTCAGCTTCTGTCGGGCGATGGCGCGGTTATAGTATGCCGATCCATACTCAGGGTCAAAGACAATAGCCGTGGAGTAATCGTCTATGGCAGCGCTGGGTTTCCCGATGCGCACCAGAACGTTTCCCCGGTTGAGCCACGCTTTTCCAAAGGTCCGGTCGAGTTCGATGGCCTTTGAATAATCGGCATATGCTCCGTTGAGGTCACCGAGTTTCTCCTTCACGAATCCGCGGTTCAGCCATATCTCAGGATCCCTTTTCTTCAGCGCGATGGCGCGGTTGTAGTCGTCAAGCGCTTCCCTGAACAGCCCACCCTGCATCCGAAGAAACGCTCTTTCGAGGTAAGGGGAGATGAGCGTACTGTCGCTGGCAATAGCTTCTTCGAAGTATTTGTCGCCTCCGCCCGATGCCGCCTTCATGACGCCCAGGTTGTGTAGCGCCGTAGTGTTGTGAGGGTTAAGCTCCAGGGCACGTTGATAATCGGACTCTGCATTGCTGTCCGGAATCCTGGACTTGATCATCCCCCGGTTCACGTAATAATCACTTTCCCTGGGCTGTACGGCAATTGCTGAATCCAGCCAATGCAGAGCTTCCGGGTAACGGCCGAGGTAGTATTCACACATGCCCACGGAGTTCAGCAGCACGTGACTGAGACCACTTTGCGCGGTGGTAATCTGCATAGTCCCGGATGCCGAAGCGGATTTTTGAAACATGACCGTGTTAGTCTCTCCCGGCGGTAGCTGGAGCAGCCTGAGATAATCGGCGCGGGCTTTTTCATATTGCCCAAGCCTGAAGCGCGCATTGGCCCTTGCCAGCAAGACATCGTAATGGTCGGGGTGAAGTTCGAGAAAAAGGCTGTAGTCGGTAAGCGCGCCCTGGAAGTCTTTCAGTTGTTCCCGGGATGTTGCTCGCCCGCGGTAAGCTTCTTCACTTCCGGCATCGACCGTGATGACCTGAGAATAAAGTGCGATGGCCTCTTCCCACTGCGAGTTATTCTGATATTCTTCGGCTCTCCTGAGCAACTCGGATACGTTGGCGGGAAGCTGCGCAAATCCCACGAGGGCAACAAAAAGTGAGAGTATTGTGAGAGTGAGTTTTTTCATAGGCGAACCCCGGCACGAGATGCAAGGATGCGATCTTCCTGCTGCGGAAAATCAATAACACAAAAGCAGGCATTTAAATTTTCGGGAGATAAGATAAAAACATCGGCTGGAATGCTAAATCTTTTTTGAAGAAACTCGTTTGTAAAGTTTGTTCATTATCAGTAGTTTAGCATCCGTCACTTCATTTTTTAAACTAAGTATTGTATGCGCGCTATCTGGAAAGGTCATATACAGTTCTCTTTGGTAACTATCCCTATTCGTATTTACAATGCGATAGATGCCGGCCAAAGTATAAGCTTCAATTTGCTTTCGAAGAAAGGACATAACCCGGTCAGCTATGAGAAAAAAGACAAAGTTACCGGTGAAACGTTGAAGAATGATGAGATCGTCAAAGGCTACCAGTACGAACCCGGCCAGTACGTGATCGTTGAACCAGAGGACTTCGAGAAGGTGAAGCTGAAGAGCGAAAAGGTAATCGAGATAGAAGGGTTTGTGGATTACCAGGAAGTTCACCCGACCTTGTTCGAGGCGCCGTATTATCTCGGTCCCGACGGCGATGTGGCTGCCAAGACGTACGGGCTTTTAAGTCAGACGTTGAAAGAAACCGGAAAGATTGCCGTTGGCAAAGTCGTTCTGCGCGATCGCGAAACGCCGGTGCTGATTTCGCCGCATGAAGGCGGGATGGTGATGTACCGCTTGCGCTACCCGCACGAGGTGCGCAGCATCCGCGAGGTGCCGCAGCTGATCGACGTGAAGCCTGAAAAGGAGCAGCTCAAGCTTGCCAAGACGCTCGTCGACAGTATGACGGTAAAGTTTACCGACATCGAAATGAAAGACCGTTACTACGAAACACTCAAAGGCATCATCGACGCCAAAGTTTCCGGTAAGGAAGTTGTCGTCGTCTCTGAAGAAGAACCGAAGAAGGTTGTTGACATCATGGCGGCCCTGAAGGCAAGTATCGACGCGGCGAAGAAGCCCATGGAGAAAGCGAAGGGCGGTGCTGCCAAGAAAGCCAAAGCCGAAAAGGAAGAGAAGAAAACCACGCGCGCGCGCAAGAAGGCGTCATAGTCTTCAGAACTTCTGTCTATTTTTGACATCCTCTGTCACACCGCTGGCTGTGGCCCCAAAATTGGCCCGCGCCACTAGCGGAACGCGACACATAATGCTTATTTTTGTGTTATGGCGAAAGTGATCAAATTTCCGGTTCATACACCAGAAAAGTTTGGGCCGGAACGGGTGCGGAAGAAAAACAGGTGCGGAACGGCGGGCCAACTTGATCTTTTTACCAGCGCGCGAATTATTCCCTTACATCAGTTAACGCCGTTCGAAGAGGCGTTGATGCTCGATGACCAGCAGAATCCGGCCGCCGCACGTGCCGCTTATCTTAAAGCCATTGAAGACGGCGACTGCGTGGCAGATGCGTACTGCAACCTCGGAATTATCGAAACACAGGCAGGCAATACCGCGAAGGCCATCGACTGCTTTACGCGCTGCCTGGCAAGCGATCCCCGCCATCATGAAGCTCATTACAATCTCGCAAACCTGTACGCCGAGCTCGGTAACCTGGCCCTGGCACGCGTCCATTATGAGATCGCCATTGAAATAGAACCCTCGTTCTCCAACAGCTACTTCAACCTCGGCCTTACACTTGCCATGAGCAAGCAGTTCAAGGACGCTGTTCGCGTGCTCAACGAATACCGGAAGCTTAGTCCCCCGGAAAACCAAAAACAGGCCGACGATCTGATCACGAAGCTAAGCTTCTTCTGATCGGACATAATTACCTGTCTTTCTTAATTCTCCTCAGAATCTTCAGCGCGCGTGAGCGGTAGCCGGGTGTGGCATACGGAAGTTCTCCCTCAAGGATGATGGCGAGTTCCCGTTCCAGCTCAGGGTAAGGAGTGATAAGCTTGCTTAGTACCTCCATCGCAAATACCTGAATAGCTACGGCTTCATTCCGGTCAGTGAGAAATCCGAAACACAGTTCGATGAGTTTTTCGTGGTACTTTGCCGGGATGTCGACGGCGGGCAGAAACCGCAGGATGTTGCGTTTGACGGCATCGTGAACACCGGGCTCGCCCAGCTTACGGATGAGTTTTCCCAGGTGTCGCGACACCAGCTCAGGATGTGCGATCACCACGTAGCTCAGTGGCCACGCAGCATATTGCGTCACGCGGTAAGGGCCTGAAAAGAAGGTTTCAATGAGTTCGCTGAACCGATCCGGATCATTGCCAACGTATCGTACAATGCGGTCGCACTGAGCCTTACTGCGTTCTTTCTCCAGCATCGCCCGGATAGCTCCCGTCTTGCTCCTTACAGTGCTCATCTGAAAACCTTTGGCTCTGAAACGGCGAAGGCAATGACAAAAGAGATAATGGAAAGCACGAATCCGTACATGAACACGTTGTAGGCGATGCGCAGAAACTTGTACTTCCGACCCAGCACCTTGCCGAGAAAGTAAATGTCTTTGATCAGCGACCCGTAAAGGTAATCGCCGTCCTTCATCAGCTCCTTCATACCCCATTCGTAGTCCTCCAGGCGCATGCCGAAGAAGTTGCCGAAGAAAAGAAGGTTAGTGCGCTTGTTAAGAATGTCTTCACGGGTGAACGTTCCCAGGTTCACCGTTGGGCGCGTCGAGAGGATGGCAAATACCGTTGTGGCCAGACATACCGACACGAGCATCAGCGTGGGAATAAGCAGGGCAGGGTTCTCCTCGAGCTTGCGGATAAGCACCGAAACCACAATTGACAGTATGATTGAGTTAATCGTAATCAGGATGTTAGCCTTGTTATCCGCCATCTCACTTAACATGATGTGATTGTGCGACGTCGTACGGAAAACGGTTTCGACACCTCGTTCGGGCGGTCTGGTCTGCTTTGACTTCCGGAGCTTCTCGCGCAGCTTGTTGACTTCCCGCTTCAGCACTTCCACGTCATCCGGAAGAGGCACCTTCTCCTTCGCACCGGCAGCGTCGGGAAAACCGTTCTCACCTGGTCTGTCTCCCGTCAGTCTGCGCAGGCGTTCAATGTTGCGCTTCTTTCCTTCTTCCAAAGTGGTTTGTCCGTAAGGCGTATGATACCTGTGGCTCTCCATAAACTGGAGGTTAAACTGATCCCACTCATCATCCTGCATGTCGCGGAAGCCCAGAGATTTCCATTCGGCGCGGAGATTCATGCCGTTTTCATCACATTTGTCGGTGGAAAGATGAAACAGGTCCGCATCACATAATACTTTGCTGACAAGGCTCCTGGGCTGTTGTGGCATCTTGGTCGACTCGATAGCTTCCACAACGGCGGCGATCTTGTCTGGCGACGCTCCGGCATTCGTCAGCATTTCGCGGGCCATGCCGGCAGCGACGTCTTCGTGATTGGAAGAGCCCTGCTCGTAGCCGATATCGTGCAGCCACGCCGCAATGATTACGGATTCGAGTTCGTCGTCCGACAAATCATTTTGCCTCCCGATAAGCTCAGCAGCCTTCACTACTTCCATGGTATGGTGGATGTTATGGAACTTGTGCTTCTCGAAGGCTTTACCTGAAAAGGTCTTTTCGGCGAGATCGCGGGCTTTAGCAATCAGATTGGTTTCCATAGATTAAAAGCCTAATGTAAAAAATATTCCAGTAACGGAACCGTCACTTTACTTTGCCGTGAAAGGTATCGGGCACTTACGCTGGATTGATTATTTAAGATTATCTTTTTCGTAACGGAATGTTCAGAACCGCATTGTTTGTTTTCTGCCTCGGATTTATCGTCCCGCTTTTTGCGCAGAAACCGCCCCAGATCGAATCTGTCGTTTTCCTTATCGGAGATTGCGGAGAACCCGTTATAACCGAATCCCCCATTGGCGCGGTGCTGCGCCGCGAGGTGGAAAAGCACGGTGAGGCAGCAACGGTTATTTACCTGGGTGACAATATCTATCCGGCAGGATTGCCACCGGTAGGTCATCGTCACCGCGACCGCGCGGAAGGAATTCTCAAGACCCAGGCCGACTGGGTAGAGGGGCTGCCGGCGCGAGGTATTTTCATCCCCGGAAACCACGACTGGCAACACTGGGGACGAAATGGTTGGAGTTATATTCTGAACCAACAGAAATTCATCGATTCACTTGGTTACGACAACGTCTCAGTTCAGCCGCAGGATGGATGTCCGGGGCCTGTTGAAATTCCTTTGTCAGAGAACGCTGTATTACTGATCATCGATTCCCAATGGTTCCTTCACGAACATGAGAGACCCGGCGAGGAGAGCGACTGCGAAGCGAAAGACGAGGCGGGCCTGATGGTCCTTCTCAGCGATGCACTCAGGAGAAACCAGGGCAGGCGCGTCATCCTGGCCGCGCACCATCCCGTCATCAGCTACGGCGATCACGGGGGCGTATTCACCCTTCAGGATCACCTTTTTCCCCTTGTCGACCTGAAACCGTACCTGTACATCCCCATGCCGGTAATAGGCTCCATCTATCCGTTTTACAGAAGCGTTCTTGGTCATCCTCAGGATATTAAGCATACTCACTACAAGCAATTCAGCAAGTCAATCCAGGAGCTGCTGAAGGAGTATCCCGGAACAATCTATGCCGCTGGACACGAACACGCGCTGCAGCATATCGTCAAGGACAGCGTTCAATATATCGTCAGCGGATCGGGAAGCAAATCCGCGTACGTGAAGAAAGGCAGATATGCAAAGTACGCCGACGGCGTCAAAGGATTTGTAAAAGTAACGATGTACACGGATGGTTCAGCCGCCCTGGAATTCTTGCAGGTAGACGACGACTTCAGAGAAGGTAAGATTGTCCATACCGGGAAGCTCGTTCCTGTGGGAAACCTGAGGACGACGGATGAGGCGCCTCCGGAGAAAATCGCCGGAACGGTTAAAGTGCGGGCGAGTCAGCAGTATCAGGCTTCGAAAAGCAAGGAATTCTTCTTTGGATCCAACTACCGCGAGGCGTGGGCAACGGAGATTGAGGCTCCGGTGTTCTATATCGGCGAACAATTGGGGGGACTGAAAATCGTCCAAAAGGGTGGAGGCCAGCAAACGCTTTCCCTTCGCCTCGCGGATCCCACCGGAAGGGAGTGGGTGCTGCGCTCTGTGGAAAAGAACCCGGAGGGGGCTGTTCCTGAACAACTGCGGAAGACCTTTGCACAGGACATCGTGCAGGACCAGATCTCGGCATCGCACCCATACGGCGCATTAATCATTCCACCTCTGGCCGAGGCTGCGGGTATCTATCACACCAACCCCAGGCTCGTCTACATTCCGGATGACCCCGACCTGGGCATCTATCGCAAGGACTTCGCCAACACGCTGGCCATTTTTGAAGAGCGACCCGACGACGACTGGTCTGATAAGCCATCCTTCGGAAACTCTCCCAAGATCGTTTCCACCACGAAGGTCATTGAAAAGATGCAAAAGGACACTGACAACCAGGTCGACCGGAAATTCACTGCCAGATCGCGGCTTTTTGATCTCTGGATCGGTGACTGGGACCGCCACGACGACCAGTGGCGATGGGCTTCCCGGGAGGACGGCAAACGGACCATCTACCAGCCAATCCCGCGCGACCGCGATCAGGCGTTCTTTGTGAACCAGGGTGTCATTCCCAAAATCTGGAGCCGAAGGTGGGCGATGCCCAAGTTTGAGGGGTTTGATGATGCTATCGACTGGGTGCCGGGCTTTGCCTTCAACGCGCGGCATTTCGACCGGACGTTTACGCCGCAGCTGACCGAAGAAGACTGGATCCGGGAAGCCGAACACCTGCAGAAGGCGCTGACCGACGAGGTCATCGAAGAAGCGGTGAAAACATGGCCTCGGGAAATATATGCCCTTGACGGCCCGGTGATAGTCGAAAGCCTGAAAGCGCGACGCGCTGAACTTGTAAAGTACGCCCGTGAACTGCACAAGTATTTGTCCCGCGAGGTGAGCGTCGTCGGGTCCAACAAGCGCGAGCGGTTTGAAATCACCCGCAAGGAGAACGGTGACCTGCACGTGAACGGCTATAACATCAACAAACAGGGGGAGCGCGGACGGAAGTTCTTCGAGCGCGACTTCTCGCGTGACGAAACCCGCGAAGTACAGCTCTACGGACTGGATGGTGATGATCAATTCATTCTTGAAGGCGAAGCATCTAAAAGTATATTAGTCAGGATTATAGGCGGAGCAGGGCGTGACTCTGTTCACGACGCTTCCCGGGTATCCACCCTACGCCGCCAGACGCTGTTTTATGACGATGCCGGCAAAAACGCGATGGTCAGTAAGGGTGAGCTGAAGGACAAGACTTCCCTTAATCCAGAGGTTAATGTGTACGATCGCAAAGCATATAAACCCAACAGGTTAGCTCCGCTACTCTATGGCAACTTCAATCCCGATGACGGCCTCTTCGTCGGGGGTGGCTTCTTATACCAAACCGAAGGGTTCCGAAAGGATCCGTTCAAAGCCCGGCATATCGTCCTCGCCAGCGTAGCACCCCGCACAAGTTCCTTCAACCTTTTGTACCGCGGCGACTTCACAGATGTCTTTGGCAAGTGGGGAGTGGGCATCGATGCCGACATTAAGTCACCGAACTACGTGAACAACTTCTTTGGGCTGGGCAACGAATCGATATATGACGATGACATCGACGACAAGCCCGGCATCAATGTCGACGACGAGATCGACTATTACCGGTTTCGCTTTCAGGAAGTAAGACTCGACGCGTACCTGACGCGGAAGGTGATGGGCTCATCCATGTTCCGCATTGGTCCGTCGTTCCAGCGCGTTCAGGTGGAACGGCCGCCAGCGGATGAAGATCGCTACATCGCAGACTTCGCCGCGACGCTGCCTTATGACATTTTCGGTCAGGCAAATACCTATGCAGGCGTGAGCTCGGAGTTCATCATAGACAGCCGTGACGACGCCAGGCTGACCACCCGCGGGGCGATGCTCTCGCTTTCAGGAACGGCGATGAAAGGACTTGAGGACCATTCGGGAGATTTTGAATCATACCAGGCTTTCCTGGCCCTCTATCACCCCGTGATATCACAGCGTCTGTTTTTGGCCGCCCGCGTGGGCGGAGGGCAGACCTTCGGTGACCCTGCCTTCTACCAGTCACAGATACTTAGCGGCCGCACAGAACTGCGCGGATTTCGCAAGACGCGCTTTTACGGTGACCGGAAGATGTTTGCCAACGTTGAGCTGCGCGCCAGACTATTTTCAGTTCGGACGTACCTGTTTCCCGCCTCGGTCGGAATCCTGGGTTTTCACGATCTCGGCCGGGTCTGGTATAAAGACGAGTTCGGTGTCGACCCGTCCGCAGGAGGCAAGTCGGACAAATGGCACAAAGGGTGGGGCGGGGGCCTCTGGTTTACGCCGTTCAACTTTGCTGTGGTATCCGTCGAACTCGGCCATTCAGAGGAGGGTAACCTCGGATATGTGCGGCTGGGCTTCCTGTTCTGACCCAACGTATAGGTGACGCGTTGATTTACCTGACGATCTTCTGCGATACGCCGGATTTTACATTACCTTTGCCGACTTAACAGCTCCTGCTTTGAACTTACTCTCTGCCGAATCGGTCGCTAAGACATACAACGACAAGTGGTTATTTCGTGACATTACGCTGGGAATCTCCCAGGGTGAAAAGTTTGCATTTGTTGGAAACAACGGTGTCGGCAAGTCAACGCTGCTGCGGATTCTCACCGGCGAGATCGAACCTGACGCCGGCAAGGTCAGCATCCGCGAAGGCGTACGCGTCGGGTACCTGACGCAACAGCCTACCGTCGCTGACGGTATCATTGTCAAGGATGCCCTGTTTTCCGATAAGAATGAAATTGCCCGCGTTGTCAAGGAATACGAAGCATGCCTCCAGCACCCCGACGTGGACCCTGACCATATGCAGAAAGTGCTGGAAAGGATGGAAGAACTCAACGCGTGGGACTATGAAGCGAAAGTCCATGAGGTGATTGAAAAACTTGGTGTGCCCGATCTTGAAAAGAAGTTCGGCGAGCTTTCAGGAGGCCAGAAGAAGCGAATCTTTCTCGCACAACTGCTCCTTCAGGAACCTGATCTCATCATTATGGATGAGCCCACCAACCACCTGGATCTCAGTGCGATTGAGTGGCTTGAGAACTATCTGCAGGGCACTTCCATCACGTTGATCATGGTCACCCACGACCGGTATTTCCTCGATGCCGTCGCCACGGAGATCATCGAGCTCGACCGCGGTCAGCTGTACCGCTACAAAGGCAATTACGCGTACTTCCTGGAAAAGAAAGAACAGCGTGAAGAAATACTCAAGGCTGAAGTCAGCAAAGCCAAGAACCTGCTCAAGAAAGAATTGGAATGGATGCGACGTCAGCCCAAGGCGCGGGGAACCAAAGCCAAATACCGGATCGAAGCTTTTTACGACCTTCAGGAAAAAGCCTCCCAGGACCTCCGGAAAGACAAACTGGAACTCGACATCAAGGAAGCCCGTCAGGGTGGAAAAATCCTAGAGGTACATCATATCTCAAAACGGTTTGGCGAACTTCCCATCGTAAACGACTTCTCCTATGTTTTCAAGAAACACGATCGCATAGGTGTCGTTGGAAAAAACGGCGTGGGCAAATCGACATTCCTCGATATGCTCACCGGCAAAGCCAAGCCCGATTCGGGTGAGATCATCGCCGGCGTCACCACAAAGTTCGGTTACTTCACTCAGGAAGCCGTCACGCTCAACCCGGCGAACCGCCTCATTGAAGAAGTGAAGGAGATTGCCGAGTTCATTACACTCTCTGACGGCTCACAGGTTTCCGCTTCGAAGTTTCTCGACACGTTCCTGTTTCCCCCGGAAAAGCAATACAACTACATCAGCAAACTCAGCGGTGGTGAAAAGAAACGCCTGCAGCTGCTGAAACTGCTGGTGACAAATCCGAACTTCCTCATCCTCGACGAGCCCACGAACGACTTTGATATCGACACACTGAACGTGCTCGAAGACTTCCTCGACAAGTTCTCAGGCTGCCTCTTGCTGGTCTCTCACGACCGTTACTTCATGGATCATCTTGTAAACCAGTTGTTCGTATTTGAAGGGGATGGCCAGATCCGGCTCTTCAATGGTAATTATACTGACTACCGCGACTGGGTCGAGGAGCAGGAAGCAAAAGGGCAGAAGCGCGACAAGGAACCTGTTAAGGCTGAGCCGGCACTCGCTGAGCCTGCAGCGCAAAAGAAGAAGCCAACCTACAAGGAAAAACAAGAGTACGAAACCCTGCAGGGCGAAATCGAGGAACTCGAAAGAAAAAAGGCTGCCCTTACTTCCCAAATGCAATCCGGCGCGGCATCGCACGTTGAACTCCAGAAGTGGTCGGAAGAAATCCAGGCACTGACCGACGCCATTGACGAGAAAACCATGCGCTGGCTGGCGCTGGCAGAGATCATCGGAGGCTGAGCCTTCCGACTTTAATTTTTCCTTTCATTTATCTTACATCGAAGGTAAAAATTTCACCGTTGATATAACTTGCGAAATTGTTTTTGCAGGGATTTTAACTTTTTGTAATAAAATTTGATTCATGAATCTCAATACGGACGCCGAAAAGAAAAACACTTTTGACGCAATTGTAGTCGGAACGGGAATCAGTGGAGGTTGGGCGGCAAAGGAGCTGACCGAAAAGGGATTGAAGACGCTGGTGCTGGAACGCGGACGAATGGTAAAACATCCCGACTATCCCACAGCCACAAAGGATCCATGGGATTTCCCGTACGCGGGAAGGGCGACGCAGGAAGACCTCAAACAACAATTCAAGCAGGCACGGACAGGCTATACGGTGAGTCAGGCGACGAAACACTGGTTTGTCAACGACCTCGAAAACCCTTATACAGAAGTAAACCGCTTCGACTGGATGCGTGGTTACCACGTGGGTGGTCGTTCAATCATGTGGGGCCGGCAAAGCTACCGCCTCGGCGATATGGACTTCACCGCCAACCTGAAAGACGGAATCGCGGTTGACTGGCCGATCCGATATGCCGACCTGGCTCCGTGGTATGATTATGTCGAACGTTATATCGGCGTAAGCGGAAACGCGGACGGGCTGCCTCAACTTCCTGATGGCCAATTCCTTCCGCCGATGGATTTGAACTGTGTCGAACTGGACCTCAAGGAGAAGATGGCGAACCGGTTCAATCGCGTTCTTACCATTGGCCGTACTGCCAACGCCACCGCGCCGCTCCCACACAGTCCGCTGCGGGGAACGTGCCAATACCGGAACCTCTGCAGTCGCGGTTGTCCCTACGGAGGCTACTTCAGCAGCAACTCGTCAACACTTCCCGCCGCCGAGAAAACCGGCAACATGACCCTCAGGCCCAATTCAATTGTTTATGAACTGATTTACGACGAGGCGAAAAACAAGGCCACAGGTGTACGCGTGCTCGATGCAGAAACCGGCGAGCAGGTAGATTACTTCTCAAAGGTGATCTTCCTTTGTGCGTCTACCTTCGGATCGACGTTCATCATGCTGAATTCGGTATCGAACCGGTTCCCCAATGGGTTCGGAAACGACAGCGGTGAGCTTGGCTGCAATATCATGGACCACCATCTAGGCGTGGGCGCCAGTGCACAGGTCGAAGGATTTGAAGATAACTACTATTCAGGAAGACGAGCCAACGGGTTCTACATCCCGCGTTTCCGGAACATCGGTAACGACAAGCGCGACTATCTCCGCGGATTCGGCTACCAGGGTGCTGCAAGTCGCGAAGGCTGGACCAGAATGGTGGCTGAAATGAACATTGGCGCCGAACTCAAGGAAGCGGTAGCCGAGCCAGGAAAGTGGACCATCGGGATGACCGGCTTTGGTGAAATCCTCCCGTACCACGAAAATCACGTGAAGCTCAATAAGGACGTCAAGGATAAGTATGGCTTGCCCACGCTGACGTTCGATGCCATCCTTCGGGACAATGAACTGAAGATGCGCAAGGACATGGCCAACGACGCCGGCGAGATGCTTGACGCGGCAGGATATAAAAACGTGGTCACGTACGACCGCGAAACGGGCATTGGATTAGGTATCCATGAGATGGGTACCGCCCGCATGGGACGCGATCCGAAAACATCCGTGCTCAACAAATGGAACCAGGTGCATGCGTGCAAGAACGTCTTCGTTACGGATGGATCAGCCATGACATCGGCAGGGTGCCAAAACCCGTCTCTCACGTATATGGCATTAACGGCGCGTGCCGTCGATTACGCCGTACAGGAATTGAAGCGTCAGAACATATAGTAACTTCTAAAAGACAGAAAATCAACCGGATATGAATAGAAGAGAAGCATTGCGTCGTACCGCTTATCTGATGGGGGGAGCTGTATCGGCCCCAGCCATCATGGGTGTATTGAAGGGTTGTAAAGCGGAGCCGCAGATCAACTGGCAGCCCGAATTTCTGACGAAAGAACAAGGTGCGCTGATCACCGATGTTGCCGAGATCATCATTCCCCGCACCGACACTCCCGGAGCCAAAGACGTGGGCGTGCCCGGCTTTATCGACAAGATGCTCAAGGATGTATATTCTCCCGATGAGCAGAAGCGTTTCACCGATGCGTTGAAGTCTTTTGACGATCAGGCGCAGAAGGAGTTTGGCGATCCATTCATCAAACTCGACGAGGCCGACAAAGTATCCTTCGTTAACAAGATGCACAAGGACGCCGTCGAGGCGTACCGGATAGATCCGTCGAAGCCCCGGCCTTTTATTCTGATGGCGAAGGAGCTGACCATGCTTGGTTTCTTTACCTCTGAAGCTGGTGCCACGCAGGTCCTGCAGTATTCCCCCGTGCCGGGAGCCTACAAGGGCTGCATTTCTGTTGGTGAAGCTGGCAACGGCAAAACGTGGGCGACGTAGATTTTTGATTTCTGATTTTTGATTGTAGTCCCTTCGAATGCGGTTGCTGTTAAAGTGTGCGTTAATTGGACCGGTTTGCTACAAACATATCGTCCCTATGGGACGGAAATGCGGAATGTTGCCGCACCACTCTGCGTGCGGTTGAAGCGATTCGTATGCGCCTTCGTTCCCGAAGATCCTTCCTCGTACTCACGATAAGAGTACCGTTCCGGTGCGTTGAACATACTACCCACGAATTGAACGTTAAGTGAGGTCAGGATGACGGAATTGGGGGATAAGAGTAACGCTCCGGTGATCCCTTTTACTCCGTCCCCTTTCAATCCGTCATTCTGAGCGGTGGATGTGCGATGGCCTGCGGGAGCGAAGAATCGCGTAAACGAAGCAGCGAATCGTTGATCATTCGGGGAGCGTAGAAAGAGACCGAAGCGTTGCGGAGCGTTTTCGCACCACTCTGCGTGCGGTCGAAGCGAATCGTATGTGCCTTCGTTCCCGAGATCCTTCCTCGTATTGAACATAAAAGGAACGTTCCGGTGCTTTGCCCTTACTGGTCATGAATTGAACGCCCAGTGAAGTCAGGATGACGGAATTGGGGGGACAAGAGTAACGCTCCAGTGTTCCCTTTACTTCGTCCCCCTTTTAATCCGTCATTCTGAGCGGTGGATGTGCGATGGCGTGCGGGAGCGAAGAATCGCGTAAACGAAGCAGTGAATCGTTGATCATTCGTGGAGCGAGGGGAGAAGCAGAGACCGAGTCGCCGCGGAGTGTTTTCGCCTCGCGCTGCGTTTGGTTGAAGCGATTTGTATGTGCCTTCGTTCCCGAAGATACTTCCTCGTATTGAACATAATAGGAACGTTCTGGTGCTTTGCCCTTACTGGCCATGAATTGAAAGCCCAGTGAGGTCAGGATGACGGAATTTTTGGGGAGGTGGGTAACGGATCGTTTGTGCCTTCGAGCCCAGCAGTGTGAGCTGAGGAGTGAGCGTGACGTGTGCCCTGTTCAGCGATTCACCGGTAACCGGGTGGCTGCCTGTTCCGGGCAATACCCCGCCAGAAACGCAAAAATCGTCTGAGCCTTCGTTTCCGTCGTATTCATGACCTTTTAATCCGTCATTTGTGCCTTACAGTCAGAGAGAGTGAGCGCGAGGGAGAGAGTGAGGTAGAGGAATTGTTGCCGGCTGCCTGTCAGCTGTTACCGTTGAGCCCTGTTTCTCCAAGGTAACCTCGACAGGTCTTCGACAAGACTTCGAGTATATGGCAGTATTACGGCTTACTCTTAGCAAGTATATCCCAATTCCTGATTTTCAAAACTAGCATATGTATCCCAAATACTTGCCTTAATACTGCCGTAAATAGCTCCAAAGGTCGGGGAAAGGTCGAAGAAAGGTCGAGGAAAGATGGACAATGTTGTCGGTTGCCCGGTATTCCGGTAGTCCGGTAGCCTGTTTGCCATTTTCCGCAGCTCGGTGCCTGATTTCCTGTACACTCAGCCCGTTCGCTGAACGTCGGCTTCGTGGTTCATTTTTTTCGTCCTCACAAGACCGTCGTCCAGGCTAAAATATTCGCAACACGGGCCGCTTTCCCGGCCGCTATCATGGTAACCTGTGCTTGCGCTGTCATAACCCGAAATGAAGAGTATATAAGCCGTACCTATATAGGTACAGCTTATATACAGCTTATATACAGCTTATATACGGGTTATATACAGGTTATCTCTCGGATTTTAATGGTGTTTAAACATTTAAAGATTAGCAAAAAGAGAAGGAGCGTCGGTTGGAGGTTCGCTCGTATCGCCCCGGATTGTCGTCAGAATCGTCTCCCGAGTCCCCGTATGGTCCACGAAGGAGACCAGACAGGTACCACCCAGCTTATCAGTTCCGTGGAAGTTAATGGATTGATGAGACCGGTTCGTGCGTCAGTGCTTTCTCCTTTAGCTTCCTGGCCACTTCGCGTCCTCTGGAGCGGATACCGTCCGCGAGCTCAGGACGCTTCCGCAGCTGCGAATAGAGAAGGTATCCCAGCGACGCAACTGCCAGCGAAATCCCCACGATCTTGAGGGCGGTAGGCACAGACTCCTTTCTTGCAGGAAGATATAATACTCCGGTTTCATCGGTCACGGCAGGTTCGTTGATATACCGGCCGGATACGGGTTGAGCAAGCTCATCAAAACGGCGGGCGAGACGATGCAGGGAATTCCGCATCTCATCACCGTACATCGGATGGCCGTGGCCGGTGGCAACGATCTCCGGATCGAGTGCCGCCAGTTTGAGAACTGAAATCTTCGCAGAAGCCCAGTTGCAGGTCAGATATTTTGGCGGTCCGGACAGGTGCTTCTTGTACGTCAGCGCATACAGTGCTGATTCAGCCTTGGTCGTGACAAAAGCATCCCCGGCAATAAGTGTCTTGTCGCTTTCGCGGAAGAGGCTGATGTGTCCCGGCGAGTGACCAGGCGTATGAATGTATTTCCATCCTGAGAACCCCGGTATGGTATTGTCCAGCGGAAGCGCCCTGATCTGATCGTGAACGTCAATTGGTCCCAGGGGGTACATCCACGACATGGTTGCCATCATTCCGCCTCCCACGGTGGGGTCAGCCGGCGGATAAGACGACTTCCCGGTAAGGAAAGGCAGCTCCATAGGGTGAGCGTAGATCGGCACCCGCCAATACGAAGCAAGCGCGGCAAGTGACCCGACATGGTCGAAGTGCCCGTGTGTCAGAATAATGCATGCTGGAGGCTTGTTACCGAACAGTTCAACAGCCGTGGCCTTGATCCGGGGCGCGGACCATTTAAGTCCCGCGTCCACAAGTGCCCAGTCTTTTGAATTCTGGTCCTGGATGAAATAATAATTGACGAATACATCCTTTTTCCCCCATACACCGGTTGCTACAGAGAACACGTCGGAGATGCCATGCTTTTTAAGGTTTGCCATATCAAGGTTCGTTTACAGCAGGTGGATAAAAAACATGCCTGTGGGATTTCACAACGCGGCTTCTCAACACGTTCAGGGAATTCCCCTTACGGTGCGAGCTTCTTCAGTTCCCGGTCAAGGTATTCCCTTGAAAGCCACGTTCCATGGAGCATGACCCCTTTGATGTCCTGGGTGGCTTCAATGTTGTCGAGGGGATTTGCGCCTACCAGAACGAGATCGGCGACGGCGCCTTTCCTGATTATTCCTGAATCAGGGATCCTGAGATAGGTTGCAACGTTCACGGTACCTGTTCGAAGGGCCTCGTAGGGTGTAAGTCCTGACTTTACCAGATAGGCCAGTTCCTGATGGGTGGCAAATCCCGGGACGTTGAACACCTGGGGCGCGTCGCAGCCCAGTAATAATCCCACGCCGGTGTCGTGACAGGCTTTGATAAGTTTCCTTCTCAGACCGACAAAAGCACGGGCGCGTTCGGCGTTGTACTGCGCATTGTTTACCAGGTTGTTTTTGGTTGTGATCCATTGCTCAACGACTGCAGGCTTTATATATCGCGCATTGGGATCATTGCGGAACGCCTCGCCGTTGAAATCCGGCGAAAGCCAACGCTCCGCCAGCGCCTGCGTCGGTACTACCCAGATACCTTTTTCCTTAAGCGCTTTCGTGAGCTCCGGAATTCGGGAGGTGTCTGCTTCGTGCGCGATGAACAATCCGAACAGTCCCGCTTCCTGTTCCGTGCGGCGCTCAATACCAGGTACAAGTCCCTCGATAAAGCCATCGAGGTGATCGATGCTGGAGTATCCTGACGCGATCGCGTGCCAGACGCCAACGCCAAATGACACATGGCCGACGAACGGTATTCCGACTTCTTTCGCGGTGGTCGCAATGGAGTCGAACTTTGCTCTAGTGAGTCCGGGATGGAGCTTCAGGAAATCGTAGCCCTGTTGTTTCTGACGGATGACCATCGCTGCACCGGCTCCGGGTGAAGTGACGCTCATCCCATTAAATGATGGTCCGGTGGTAAAAAATCGCGGTCCGAGGATCTCACCGCGTTCAAGCATCGAACGCAGTTCCAGATGCCGGGGATGGCCTAACATCCCGCGTATGGTAGTGATACCGTTGGCAGCGAACAAAAGGAGAACTTCTTTCATTGGCGCAAGGTCGTCGATGGGAGGGATGTGCGCGTGCATTTCTGCCAGTCCGGGTATCAGCCACTTCCCCCGGCCATCCACCGTCAACGCTCCGGCCTTCTTCTGAACATTTCTGCCTATTGAAGTGACAATTCCATTTTCGACGACAACGGTCTGATCAGTAAGAACTTGTTCGTTCTCCATCGTGATCACGTTGACGTGTTCGATAACAATCGCCCTGTCTCGTGAGCTCACCGGATCCTGTGCAGCAGCAGACACGCCGGCCAGGATCGCCAGGGCAGCGACCAGTGTTTGAAGGGTCTTCATGATCATGGGTTTTGCGGTGGATTAATCATGATGTGTGCGCGATGCGTCCCGGGATCCATGATCCAGGGCATACCGGGCGCACTCGGCGCAAGGGGAAGTCCTGTGCTTGCAGCGGTTGCGAAGGGAATGTAGATTACGTAACGCAGGTAGCCCTTAGTCACGTTGCCGGTCTGCGCGTCGAAGGCGCCATCGGGCGCGGTGTATACGTAGAGTGCCGTGGCATCTTTGGGCATCTTAAGTTTTCCTTGCTTTACTTCCTGTTCGCGGATGTCGAAGATCTCCTGAAATGATTTTCCTTCCGCCTTCAGAATGCGGCCGCGTTTCATAAAGGGTTCGAGGTCGCGGTGATAGCAGGAAACGTGCAATCCGGGCTGGGCCGGGTCGTCGGCGATGCAAACCAGGTCGTTGGTACCCTGACGGACGACAACGAGGTCACCGTTTTTTGCAATATTGTAGACGGATGCGCCGTCGCGTAATTCGTCAGGCGCAGCCTTGAGCGCCAGCAGCACCGCGCCGTTGTCCTGGGCGCAGAGTGGACAGGCAATCGATAAGACAAGGAGGAGTTGGCAGGCAATAAGTTTCATGGTGGTGGGTTTTTGAAAAAAGGTAGCGGATAAAAACCGCACATTCAAGGAAAAGAGGATTTCCGGTTGCGTGAGGTCAGAGGACGGCAAGAACTTCGTCGGTGATCCGGACCGGTCTTCCGTTGACGGCGTCCAGCATACACCACACGGTCTTGGCTCTGGCGACGGCCCTGCCCTCTGATTCGAGCAGTACAAATCGTTCGAACTTTGCTCCGTGATGTTCACCCACCCAGGTGGTTCCGGTGATGGTTTGGTTTTCGAAGACTGGGTGCAGGTAGTCGATTTCATGGCGAAGGACCACCCACTTAAAGCGTTCCTTTAGATGAGTGGACGCAACAGCCTCCCAGTGAGCGGCAGCCACTTCCTGAACCCAGCGTACGTACACGACGTTGTTGACGTGCCCCATGGCGTCGATGTCGGTGGGGAGTACGCGGATTTGGTGGGTGAAGTTCACAGCTACTCGGATTCAAGGGCTTCGAGAATCTCGGCAAGGTCATCGTACTGGCGCAGCCCCGGACGGATTTCCTGGCCTCCGGTAAGGCTAATGCCGGATACGCCGGTCAGGCCCAAAGCGGCATTCAGTTCTGCAGGCGATGAAACCGCCACCAGAATATCGTGTTCTGGTATGAACCTCGACAGCGACTCATCGGCAGGGCTGGTTAAGATGTATGCTGGCTTTGACATCATTTCAGGGAGTGTCTCTGCAGGTGAGAGCGTGAGAATGAAGGGGAGGGTTATCCCGTTTCCTATTGCTTTCCACTCATTGAGTGACAGCTCGAGGTAGTCCGGCCGGAAATTCTCAACAACTTCCGCCAGTTCCGACGTACTGCGTATGCCGTAGATCTCGGCGACGATCTGAGGCCCTGAGATCCAGCCCCGTATCTCCTGAAATGTCTTCACCGGGATGGCGTCGGGCTGATCGGCTATCACGCGGAAACCCAGGAAATCAACACCCATTCCCGCACAATACCGCGCATCGCTCAAATTCGTTACACTTCCAACTTTTACCAGTGTTTTCAGGGCCATAGCATTAATCGAAAAGAAGAAATACCTTTACGTGTTGACGCGATCAAATATCGAAGCAGTGCGAACAAAATCAAAGGTTAAGTTGTGGCAAGTGCAAAAAAATCTCGCCTGGATCGCGCTGGCTGTGCTCATTTTTGCGTGTGATCAATCGGCTGAAACGCCGCAGAACCCTCAGCGTGACTACTTTCCGATGGAGACAAGTCAATATCGGATTTATTCCGTCGAGGAAATCAAATACATCCTTTCTGTTCCTGAAACGCTGAATTACGACCTGAAAGTGGTGACGTCCGAGTCGTTTATCAACGATCAGGGTGGCCGGACTTTTGTGTTGCACCGGTATCGCCGGTCAAATGGCGGGGAGTGGATCCCTGACGAAACCTGGTCGGCATTTATGAGGCAGGAAAAGGCTATCGTGATGCGCGGGAATATCCCTTATGTGGTGCTTGAGTTTCCTGTTGAAGAAGGGCGGAAATGGAATGGGAATGCATTCAACCTGCAAACTCACTTCTATACTGGCGAGCCTGCCGATGAATACGTGATCACCTCCATTGATGAAACGGTCGAACTGGCGGGAGAGACGTTCCTGAATTGTGCCGTCGTTCAGCAGGAAGATGATGAGGATCCAATCCTTTACAAGGATGTGCGCATGGAGACATATGCACCTGGTGTTGGGTTGATCAGCAAGCAAACTATACAGCTGAAATATTGCAGCCGCGATGCGTGCCTTGGTCAGAAACAAATTGAAGAAGGTTTGATATACAACCAAACACTCGTGGAATATGGGCAGGAGTAAGGTGATCCTTCTTTTGCTGCTGGTAATGTCCACGGCGGTATCCTGGGCGCAGAAGGACCGTTACATGGTTTTCTTCAAAGACAAGTCAGGAACGCCGTATTCAGTCGCGGACCCTGCCGCGTTCTTGTCACCGTCCGCAATTGAAAGGCGTGTAAAACACGACGTTCAGATCACGGCGCAGGACCTGCCTGTAAATCCGGCTTACATCAACGGCGTGAAAGACGCGGGAGCTGAGGTATACTTTACAACGCGATGGCTAAACGGACTTTTGGTGCAGGCCGAAGACGACGTGATTATTCAGGTTGAAGCATTGCCTTTTGTTGACCGCGTGGAGCTCGTGGCGCCACAGGCACGGCTTGCGCCAAGAGGACGCATCAGGGTAAACGAAAGGCGCAAGGGAACGAAGACCTCGGCGGCCACAAATGTGCAGCTGAACATGATTGGATTGACGGACATGCACAGCGATAACATCCGCGGCGAAGGTGTGACGATCGCCATTCTCGACAGTGGCTTTGAAGGGGTGGACGTTACCGCGCCGTTCAGTCATATCTTCCAGGAGGGTAGGATCGATCTGCAAGCGTCGCGCGACTTTGTTTACAATTCCGACAACGTCTTTCAATACGATGACCACGGCACGGAAGTGTTTTCTGTCATCGCTGCATTTCAGCCCGGAGAGTTTACAGGAGGTGCCTACAAGGCCTCGTATCAGTTATACGTAACGGAAGAAGTACCCACGGAATACAGGATCGAAGAGTACAACTGGCTCTTCGCAGCGGAACGCGCAGACAGCGCCGGCGCGGATATCATTCAGTCGTCGTTAGGTTATTACGACTTCGACGGCGCCTCGATGGATTACCTTAAGAGTCAGATGGATGGCGCCACCACTGTCGTGTCGAAGGCTGCAAAATGGGCCGCTGACCGCGGGATTATCGTGGTGGTCAGCGCGGGCAATGAAGGCAACGTCTCCTGGCAGATCATTACGGCTCCGGCAGATGTCGAGAACGTTCTTGCCGTGGCAGCCGTGGATGCCAACCTGCGACGGTCAAATTCAAGTTCTACCGGCCCGACTTCCGACCAGCGAATCAAGCCCGACGTCGCAGCCCTCGGAGTGGGCACCAGTGTTATCGAAAGTTCCGGATCGCCCGGGCGCTCCAGCGGTACTTCGCTCGCCGCACCACTGATTACAAGTCTGGCTGCCGGTGTGCTACAGAAATATCCCGCGGCGACGAACCTGGAAATCCTCGATGCTATCCGCAAATCTGCTTCGCAGTCTGCCAGGCCGGATAACTTCATCGGTTATGGCGTTCCGCATTTCCGCGCCGTGGTTAACTACCTGGAAGCCATTGCGCAGGACAATGACTTTGAAGTGTTCCCCAATCCGTTTTCGGAAGGAACTGACAGCCTGATCATTCGTCCGAGGGATCCCGGACAGCTCGGCGACTGTACGATTGAACTCATCGCCAGTGATGGCAGAGAAGTGTTCAACGCCTCGCCGCGGTTTTCCTGGCTGAACAATCAGTACAGTCCTGCACTTTCTAACCTGCTTCCCGGCGTTTATTACCTGAAGATATACGCCAATGGCAGAAAGTATACCTATAAGCTGGTGAGAAAATAACTGCTGATAATGTTTTTGGCCTTGCCAGTTCACATGGTTTTGTATTTTTGGCCGCAGAAACAAATACCCCTATGCCGCTAGTAGCACCGTCCATTCTGGCTTCCGACTTTGGTAACCTCGAACGCGAGATCCTCATGCTCAACCGCAGTTCAGCGGATTGGATTCACGTCGACATCATGGACGGCGTATTTGTTCCGAACATCTCATTCGGATTTCCGGTCATGGAGGCCGTGAAGCGCCACGCGCAGAAACCGCTTGACGTGCACCTTATGATCGTGGAGCCGGAACGTTATACGGAAGCCTTTGCAAAGGCGGGAGCTTCCAATATTTCGGTACACGTTGAAGCCTGTCCGCATTTGCATCGCAACCTGCAACAAATTCACAGCCTGGGTTGCAAGGCAGGGGTTGCTATCAATCCCCATACTTCGGTATCCACCCTCGAAAATATCATCGCTGATGTAGACGTGGTTTGCGTGATGTCGGTAAACCCTGGTTTTGGAGCGCAGAAGTTTATCGAGCATACGTATGCCAAGATACGTGCCCTGAAGGAACTCATCGTACGCCATAACTCGCAGGCACTCATTGAAATCGACGGAGGTGTGAACCAGAACAACGCAGCTGCCCTGATCGGTGCTGGTGCTGATGTGCTGGTGGCAGGTAACTTCGTATTTTCAGCCAATGATCCCATTGATGTAATCAAAAAGCTGAAACAGGTCGATCCGAACAACCTTATAGCCTGATTTCCCGTATTCCCGGCAAGGTTTTTGAATTTCATTTACAACAAACCGCAGCTTATGAACAGGATCTTTCCGGTAATTCTTCTATTGCTTTCAGCATGTGCGCCCGCAGTAAACAGAGTAGACCCATCCACGCAGGTTGACCTCAGCGGAAGGTGGAACGACTCAGATTCGCGAATGGTTGCCGATCAGATGATCTACGATCTTGTCAACTCGCCGAACTACAAGGAGTACGCACAACAAAAGGGACGCAAGCCGGTGATCATCGTGGGAACGATTCGCAATCGCACTTCCGAGCATATCGACGCAAACAACTACGTAAAGAAGTTCGAGATGGTCATTCACAATTCCGGTCTGGCGGAACTGGTGGAGTCCGACGAATTCCGCGATGAGCTGCGGAAGGAGAGAGCGGAGCAGCAGGAATTTGTTTCACCTGAAACTATGGCGAAATGGGGACGTGAAGCGGGTGCGGACCTGATGTTGTTTGGTGAAATGAGTTCTGAAACCGATACGGCAAACCGCAAGCGCGTGGTCAACTATGTAACTACACTCTTCTTAACGGATCTGGAAACCAACAAACGCGTATGGTATGGTCAGCGCGAGATCAAGAAGATAGTCAGACAATAACTCCGCTGCCATGGGGTCGTCAGGAAACGGTTTTAACATGCAGCATCCACGACCTGGAAGAAAGCCCTGGTTCTGTATCGTCGCGATTCTGATTTTCACGAGCTCCTGCGCAACGTATTACCAGCGCCACTGGAGCTTCAACCGCGAATTTGAAAACGGCGACCTCCGTTCTGCATTGGAAACACTGCAACGCAATTCGCGCGATGGGGAGGGCAAAAACAGATTTATCTACTTCGCAAATAAAGGTCTGCTCAACAGCATTCTCGGAAACTACGAAGCATCCAATGCGGCGTTTGAAAAGGCGTTTCTCTTCGGCGAAGATTATCGGATGAACTACCTTAATCAGGCGGTTTCGTATTTAAGCAATCCCAACTTTACGGCTTACCGTGGTGAAGACCACGAACACCTGATGGTGCTTTACTTCAAGGCTATCAACTTCCTGAAGATGAATCGCCCGGAAGAAGCACTGGTCGAATGCCGCCGCCTCAATATCCGGCTGAACCAACTCAACGATAAGTACAGCTCACCCGGAAAGCTGCAGCGCGACGCCTTCGTTCATACGCTAATGGGAATTATCTATCAATCGACGAAAGATTACAATAATGCATTCATTGCGTACAGGAATGCCGTAGATGTTTACGAGAACGAATACCGCGAACTCTTCCGGCTGAACACGCCGCCGCAGCTCAAGGAAGATCTGCTGTACACAGCTTTCAAGTCCGGCCTCAGAGAAGAATTCGAATTCTTCAGGGAGAAGTTCGGCATGCCGGACTACACGCCTCCGTCGCATGACGCTGACCTGGTTTTCTTCTGGCACAACGGGCTTGCGCCGGTAAAGGATGAATGGGGCATCAACTTCGTGATCGACTACCGCGACAACAACATGGTGGTGTTCACCAACGAGGGTCTTGGTATGAGCTTTCCGTTTCAACTGAAGGAAGAGCGCGAGAAGAAGGACATCAAGACGCTCGAGGTTCTTCGCGTTACGTTTCCGCGATATCAGGAGAGGCCGTTGTATTTTGAACACGCTGAAATCGAAAGTCGCGGAAAGGTGTATCCCCTGCAACTTTCGCAGGACATAAACCAGATTGCGTTCTACAGTCTGAAGCAACGCATGGTAGAAGAACTCAGTAAAGGACTTCTCAGGGCAGCGCTGAAGAAGGCCACGGAGCACAGTGTGCGCAAGGAGAATGATCAGCTGGGTGCGCTCATCGGCGTAGTCAATGCGATCACTGAGAAAGCCGATACGAGAAGCTGGCAGACGCTGCCGCACAGTATCTACTATTCGCGGGTGCCGTTGAACGAGGGTGCCAACACCGTCACGTTCCGTGTCCGCAACAGCCACCCGAACGGCTACACGTTCACCTACACCGCGAAGAAGGGGCAGACGTTGTTTCACACGTTCTCCTCGCTGGAGAGCAAGCCGGTGAAGTATTTCTGATTTCTGATTGGGCCGCTCGGCTATTAGAAGCAGCTCCTTACACCTTCCGCCTTCCGAGCTGGGGGATGAGGTGATGTATGCCGTTGAACGAGGGTGCTTCTGATTTCTGATTGGGTGCTCCGGTTTGCAGGTAACCGTCACGTTTGCAGGTATTTGTTGCCGGTTGCCTGTTTCCTGAAGTTCGGCACACTTGACCTCCTCACTGAAACTCAAAGTGCTCGTCGTTCCCATTCCGTCATCCTTGCCCGCATACTGAGTTACTGGCGGGTAAGTTGGAAGCTACCAACTGATGTGACCGTTCATTTCAGAAGGAACTTCTTACGCCTTCTGCCTTCCGAACTCCCTTCTCCCCAGTTTGGAGAAGGGCGGGGATGAGGTGATGTATGCCGTTGAACGAGGGAGCTTCTGATTGCTGATTTCTGATTGGGCGCGCCGCTGTTAGATAACCGTCACGATTGCTGGTGTTGTTGCGGATAACTGTTGCCGGTTTGATCTGCTGAAACGACCGGGTAATAAGAGGAAGAGTGGACAAAGAGTGGAGGAAGAGTGGAGGAAGAGTGGAGAAAGAATGCAAAATCGTTGTCGGTTGCCGGGTTGCTGGATTGCTTGTGGGATGATGGGGACTCGTGTAAACATGGGCCGGTTACATTCACCCTGGCAACCGCCCACCTGGCTACCTGGCCGGCAACCGGCCACCCATTGCTACCCGGCAACTTTTCCCGCGGCAGACACACGCTTTCCCTTCTTCCCTCGTTATCATGCCGTGCGGGCATTTAGGATACTTTCCAAATTTGTCTTACTTTTATCCCTTAAAGCCTTAGAAATAAGGTTATTTTTTAGATTTGGCGCCATAATCGATCATTTTTGAACCATCTCAGGGCCATAACGTTTTGCCTGGTCGCGTGCCTCGTTGCCGTATCCGAGTCGCAAGCGCAGTACGAGAACGAACGGGACGCAACCATCCCGCTCGAATATTTCTATATCAAACGACAAGGGCCCGGTTCCCTGAGAAGACTCCTGAGCAAACTTACCTTCGGCCTGAGCACTGGCTATGGGAACTCCACCCTCAAGCACGAGTTTGAAGACTTCCAGCTATTGCAGAATCCCGGTTCCGCTCCTGTTATCTTCTTACCGTCAAGTACCAACGGGTTCACCAACTGGTTGAACAAAGCTGAATCCGATCCGCTGGCTGCTGTCAGTGGGCCCGTGTTCGACTCGGATGATGAAGAAATAGGCTTTCGCGCAAAAGGCCTTCACATTCCTCTGCGCGCTACGGTTCACGTAGAGTTCGACCGGTATCGCATCGGAGGAGGTTACTCGTTTGAGTACACTAACATCGGTGACTTCAAACCCCTGACACATGGTGATGAGATAGGGAATTTTGAACCCGACCTGAAAGGCTTCTTCCTCAAGAAATACTTTGGTTCTTTCGGAGCAAGCTTCTACCGCTATGAAGAATATCTGTTTGTCGCGGACCTCAATCTGGGCGGGTATAAACTAGGGAAGCAGTTTGATAACAGTCTGATCGAGCGCGGATTATTTCTGAACGTGGGAGTAGCGATTGAACGTGAAATGTCCGAGTACTTTCGCTTGTTCGTCAGGCCTTCATACGAAGTGAAAAGCTTTACATTGTCGGTGCCCGAGACCGCCGCGTCCATTCAGCACAAGTTCAACGCCTTTTATGTTAACGTCGGGGCTACCTATCGCATACCTGAATTGCGCCGGTGCTTTATCAAGAAATGCAGAGCGCAGATTACCCATGCCCATGGCAACAGAGAGTACCGAAGCCGTGTTCATCCGATCTATAAAAAACAGAATCCTCACTACGGGGAGAACTACCCCGAGCTCATCAAATACAAAGGCCGGAACAAGTACAAGCTGAACCCGTATTGATCGATCCTTTGAGCCTTTGAAACGTGTAGCAGGCGCACCTGCTGACCAGGCAGAATCAACACCTTTCTCACGTCAGACAGAACGTGTTACCAGCCTTCAAAATCCTATTTTTTCCGCCAAAAAATCACGCGTTTAACGTGTAAGTTTTATTATCTTGCGTGGCCTTAAAAAGGGGCCTGAAATACTTTCAAACAAAACTTAAATGGCAGAAGAAACGGGTGGCGCAACGCCGGGAAGACAGAGTATAATTCCAATCAATATCGAAGATGAAATGAGGGGCGCGTACATCGATTATTCGATGTCGGTAATTATCTCAAGGGCCCTTCCAGATGTACGAGACGGGTTGAAGCCAGTGCACCGCCGGGTGCTTTTCGGAATGCTCGAACTTGGGGTTAATTACAACAAACCGTATAAAAAGTCAGCAAGGATTGTAGGGGAGGTCCTCGGTAAGTATCACCCGCACGGCGATGCTTCCGTTTATGATACCATGGTCCGTATGGCGCAGGACTGGTCGCTCCGGTACACGCTCGTTGACGGTCAGGGAAACTTCGGATCCATTGACGGCGACTCCGCGGCTGCTATGCGTTACACGGAGGCCCGCCTGAAGCGTATCGCCGAAGAAATGCTCGCTGACATCAACAAGGATACTGTTGATTTTCAGCCCAACTTCGACGATTCCCTGAAAGAACCGTCGGTTCTGCCTGCGAAACTTCCCAACCTGCTTGTCAACGGCTCGTCCGGTATCGCCGTGGGTATGGCCACCAATATGGCACCCCACAATCTCACTGAAGTGGTAAACGGTATTGTTGCCTACATCGACAACAAAGACATAACTATTCCTGAACTGATGAAATATATCACCGCGCCGGATTTCCCGACAGGTGCCATCATCTACGGATATTCCGGAGTTCAGGAAGCGTTCCTTACCGGACGTGGAAGGATTGTAATGCGCGCCAAGGCGGAGATCGTAACCTCACCTACAGGAAAGGATCAGATCGTCGTGACCGAGATTCCCTACATGGTGAACAAGGCCATGATGATCGAAAAAACCGCCGCGCTGGTCAATGAAAAGAAAATAGAAGGTATTTCTGATATCCGTGACGAGTCAGACCGCGAAGGGTACCGCATCGTCTATGATCTCAAGAAAGATGCGATTGCGAATATCGTTCTCAACAACCTATACAAGTATACTCAGCTCCAGTCTTCGTTCGGTGTAAACAACGTCGCGCTGGTCAAGGGGCGGCCGATGACGCTCAACCTCAAGGATATGATCCGGCATTTTGTCGATCATCGCCACGAAGTTATTGTTCGCAGAACGAAATTCGAACTCGCCGAAGCGGAAAGACGGGCGCACATCCTTGAAGGATATCTTATCGCCCTGGATAACCTGGACGAGGTTATTTCGCTGATCCGGAATTCCAAGGATCCGGACACCGCCCGCGAAGGATTGATCTCCCGTTTTGGCCTTTCGGAGATTCAGGCGAAAGCCATTCTCGACATGCGCCTGCAACGGCTCACCGGTCTGGAGCGCGATAAGATCCAGCAGGAGTACAAGGAAGTCATGGAACTTATCGATCGGCTCAAGGGCATCCTCGCTGATGAATCACAGCGGATGGAAATCATCAAGCAGGAGCTTCTCGAGATGAAGGAGCGCTATGGTGATGAACGCCGTACGACTGTCATTCACGCCGACGACGACTTTACTGTTGAAGATATGATTCCTAATGAAGATATGGTGATTACCATATCGAATCAGGGATATATCAAACGTACGTCGCTTTCCGAATACAAGACTCAGGGCCGCGGTGGTGTGGGATCAAGAGGCGTTTCCACGAAGGAGGATGACTTCACGGAGCACTTGTTCATCGCTCAGGCACATAATTACCTGCTGATCTTTACGGACCAGGGCAAACTGTACTGGAAGAAAGCGTACGAAATTCCGGAAGGAACGAAGACATCAAAAGGTCGTGCGATTCAGAACCTGATTAACATTGAACCGGGAGATACCGTACGGGCAATTATCAACGTCCGGACGCTTACGGAAGAGGAGTATATCAACAACAACTATGTGGTCCTCTGTA
The DNA here is from genome assembly GCA_023417065.1 of Bacteroidota bacterium. Taxonomy (GTDB): domain Bacteria; phylum Bacteroidota; class Bacteroidia; order Cytophagales; family Cyclobacteriaceae; genus Ohtaekwangia. The sequence goes on along the minus strand of JAEZGH010000181.1, from coordinate 14,406 downwards.
CGGAGAAGGGAACGATCAAGAAGACATCACTGGAGGCATTCTCAAGACCGCGTCAGGGTGGTATAAATGCCATCACGATCCACGAAGGCGACCGGTTATTGAACGCTTCGCTGACAAACGGCAACAACCATATAGTTATCGCGAAGAGTGAAGGAAAAGCAGTTCACTTCCACGAATCCGACGTCCGGCCGATGGGTAGAACTGCTGCTGGAGTACGTGGCGTTACGCTGGAATCTGACACAGATAAAGTCATTGGAATGGTGTGTATAACACGTCCGGATGCTAACTTACTGGTGGTTTCGGAGAAAGGATACGGAAAACGCTCTGACATGGAAGACTACCGTATCACCAAGCGTGGTGGTAAGGGAGTCAAGACGCTGAACATAACGGAAAAAACTGGCAAGCTTGTTGCCATCAAGCAGGTCGGAGACGAGGATGACCTGATGATTATCAATCGTTCCGGTATTACCATTCGCATCAGCGTTAGTGAACTGCGGGTGATGGGCCGCGCTACACAAGGCGTCCGTCTGATTAAGCTAAACGACGACGACAGGATTTCGTCGGTCGAAAAAATCCAGAAGATCGAAAAGATCGAGGATGAAGCGAAAGCAGAGGAGACGCTACCTAATGTGGTAAGTCAATATCCGCAGCCTGAAAACGAAACCGGGGAGGCAGACTTCCCGGATGAAGATGTTGATGAAACAGAAGACGAGGGCTTCGCTGACGAAGAGGGAGATACCGAGCCGGATGATAATCAATAGGAACACCTTAAAAACTAAATAAACTTAATATCTACATGAAAAGAATTGCACTCTTACTGTTCGTAGCAGTTTCTGCAACAGTATATGCACAAAAGCCTGTGAAGCCTAATCTAAACAAGGCGTTAAATCAGCTCAACGAAGGCAAACTTGATGAAGCCAAAGCGAATATAGATGCTGCTATCGAAAACGAGAAAATGAAAGTTGATGGTAAGACGTGGTATTACCGAGGACTCATCTACGCGTCGATCGATACGACTTCAAACGAAGCGTTCAAGAGCCTGGATCCAAATGCCTTTCAGGTAGCCCTCGACGCTTTCAAGAAAGCCGAGGAGTTGTCGAAAGGAAAAGGATACTTCACGCAGGATGCAATGGGTCTTCCCCAGACAAAAGAGCAGCAAATGAGCTTCTGGGCGAATACTCACGTGAACAAAGGTGCAGACCTTTACCAGCAGGAAGAATTCGAATCAGCTGCGCAGAGCTTTGAAAAGGTTTCTCAGATTCTTGAGAAAGATACCCTTGGTCACCTGTATGCCGGTTTTGCTTCAAACGCTGCTGAAAATTACGATAAAGCAATCGAACACTTTAATGCTTATATTGAGAATGGCGGTACCTCTTCAGATCCCATAAAACTTCTCAACAACATTTATATCCAGAAGGGCGATAAAGAAAAGGCACTTGAAGTCATCCGCAAAGGAAAGGCAAAATTCCCTGCTGACCCTGACTTCCCGAAACTTGAAATCGGTGCGCTTATCGAACTGAACCGTATCGATGAAGCAAAGACCGGACTGGAAGAAGCTATCAAGAAAGAACCAGACAACAAGATTCTTCACTTCTACCTGGGTTATGCTAATCAAAACCTCGGCAATGTTGCAGAGGCGAAGAAGAACTATGAAGATGCGCTCAAACTCGATGGCCAGTATTTCGAAGCTCAGTTCTACCTTGCTCGTCTGATGTATCAGGATGCAGCTGTAGTTAAGAAGCAAATGGCTGACCTTGGAATCAGTGCTGAAGACAAGAAGAAGCGTTTTGAACTTGACAAGGTGCTTGTTGAGAAACTTCGCGTAGCATTGCCTTACTGGGAAAAAGCTGAGAAGATCAATCCTAACGACCAGGATGTTCTTGACGCCCTGTATTCAATCTACGGCGATCTTGACATGCCTGATCAGGCTAAACGTATCGAAGCGAAATACAAGCAATTGGGTTACGAATAATCGACCCCTTACTGATAATAAAAAGAGGCTGTCTGAGGACGGCCTTTTTTTATAGGTACACGGTTAAACTTCAAGGCTCAACGGTTAAGAGAGTCGAGATAACAGTAGGCTTTGTTGCCGTTTTAACAGTCCTGATTCTGATTCCACGTTTCTGAGTATTTCATTCAGTGCAATCATCTCCGATTCCTCCTTGTCCGGCAACACGACGCGTTGTACTAAACAGCTGAGCGATCACTGTCGGAAACTGGCCACCGTCAACTGGCCACGAGCTTTTGAAAAGCCTCTGTTACTGTACGCGCGCCTCAAAAACAAAAGGCCCCGAGAGGGGCCTTTTGACTCTTATTTCTATGAAGTTTACGATCAGAATTTGCTTCTGAATGAGCTTGACGTCTGCTCCAGACTGTCGATAACGCTGTCGCATACGATGTTGAATCGTGCAAGGACTTCGCTGATGTGGCCTCCAGTACTTTCAGGCTGCGCCATCGCGTGAGACAGGTCGTTGACAGCGTCCATTAACTCATCGTCATTGATCAACGTCAGCGTTGATTTCGACTTGTGAATGGCACGTTTCAAATTGTCTGCTCCGCCAAGTTCGATGGCATTCCGGGCCGCAAGCTTTAGTTCGCGCATGCTTCCCGTCATCAGCACAATCAATTCATATTTGAATTCATTGTCGTCGCCGGCGCCGTAATCGTCGAAGCGAATTTGCAAGGGTTTTAGTGTTTTAGTGGTTACTTCTCGCATACAAGGGCTTACTGATAACAAAGGCAAGGTATCAAATACCAGACGGGGTTTTTATTCAAAATCAGGATCAAGCTTACATTGAAGCCTGACTTAAAAGTATGTTTTGGAGCTATTTGGCGAACTCTTTTGCCGCGTATTTAGCGCCCTTCCCAGGGCTGAAGGCCTGATTCTGCAATAGTTTCGGTGTAAACCTTTGTGTCTCCAAAGAGAAATCTCCGGCAAATCATACAGATATGCGGGCAAGGTATGGCAGGATACTGTTATGACAACGATTTTCGACGTTTGCAGGGCGAGAATGGCATTATTTTCCAATCAAGCGGTCCAAACATGTTAGTATTGTCACGCATCGGTAACTAGATTACACATCAAATGAGAGTCGGACTATTTATACCATGTTATGTAGACCAGCTATACCCGCGTGTGGCGATCGCCACCCTCGAACTACTCGAGCGGTTGCGAGTCGATGTTGTCGTGCCCGACCGGCAGACGTGCTGCGGTCAGCCAATGGCCAATGCAGGCTTTGAACAGTTGACGTCGGACTGCAACAAAAACTTCGTCAGCAACTTTGGCGATGTCGATTACATCGTGTCGCCGTCAGGAAGCTGCGTCCTTCATGTTCGCGAGCACCTGCATGTGGAGGAAGACTTTGCGACCAGTGAAAAGATCCGACAGAATACGTACGAGTTGACATCATTTCTCACCGATATACTGAATGTACAGTCGTTGAATGCGCACTTTCCATTTCGCGTTGGACTTCACCAGAGTTGTCATGCACAAAGAGGGTTGCACGTCTCTCAGATGTCGGAGCTTGTCGCGCCATCATTCTCAAAACCGCTTAAGCTACTTAGTATGGTTGAAGGAATCCAGATAATTGAGTTATCGCGTGCAGATGAGTGCTGCGGATTTGGTGGAACCTTTTGCGTATCTGAGGAAGCAGTTTCGGTGAAGATGGGCAAGGATCGCATAGCTGATCACCTCGTTCACGATGCTGAGTATATTACCGGTACTGATGTGTCCTGTCTGATGCACCTCGAAGGCTTGCTTAACCGACAGGGAAGCAGTACACGGGTAATTCACCTCGCCGAGATCCTGAATTCACATTTCCCTGAAAGCTAGAGATCATGTCAAGTCGCAAAGAAGTGAACGAAATAAGAGTTGCCCATACAGATAACGATCATGCCGGTCTCGCGGGCTCTTTCAACAAAGATGAGTCGCGGGTGGACTGGCATGACAAGACGTTATGGTTTGTTCGTGAAAAAAGAGATAAAGCGGCCCATCAGCTTCCCGACTGGGAAAGCCTGCGTGAACTTGCTTCGAAGATCAAGCTGAATGTACTCGACAATCTCTATACATACCTTATCGCATTCGAGGAACGCGCGCAGAGGAATGGTGTAACCGTACACTGGGCATCTACGCCGGATGAGCTTAACAGGATTGTTCATAATATCATTGCTGCCTCTGGAGAGAACCGCATCGTGAAGAGCAAGTCGATGCTGACCGAGGAGTGTCATCTGAATGAGTATCTTCAGAAACATGGTATCGAAGTAATTGATACAGATCTCGGCGAACGCATCGTACAACTCGCCAAAGAACCGCCGAGTCATATTGTGCTGCCGTGTATTCACAAGAAGAAGGAGGAGATCGGTGAGCTGTTTCACGAGCACCTCGGCACGCCCGAAGGGAATTCAGATCCTGTGTTTCTGACCGGCACGGCGCGTGAACATTTACGCAAGTACTTTCTGAAAAGCAGCGTGGCAATTACAGGCGTGAATTTCGCAGTGGCCGAAACAGGGGAAATGGTAGTCTGTACAAATGAGGGCAATGCCGATATGGGTGTTCATCTCGCTGACGTTCACATCGCGTGCATGGGCATTGAAAAGATCATCCCTCGTCGTAAAGATCTTGGCGTATTCCTCCGTCTCCTCGCACGCAGTGCCACAGGACAGCCCATAACCACGTATTCGTCGCACTTCGCGAGACCACGTGAAGGCCAGACTATGCATGTTGTTTTGCTGGATAACGGCAGGGCTGAGCGCCTGCAACAGCCCGACTTCAGAAATGCCCTGAAGTGTATTCGATGCGGTGCCTGTATGAACACATGCCCTGTTTACCGACGCAGTGGCGGACACAGCTACCGATACACCATAGCCGGTCCTATAGGATCAATTCTCGCGCCCGGCCTGGATATGAAACAATACGCAGATCTTCCGTTTGCAAGCACATTATGTGGGTCATGCTCGAATGTGTGCCCTGTGAAAATCGACATCCACGACCAGCTGTACAAATGGCGACAGGTATTGGTCAGCCAGGGCCACGTTTCAGCATCGAAGAAACAATCGATGAAAGTAATGGCCGGAGTGCTCGGGTCGCCGTCTAGATATAACTTCGCCGGCAGGATGCTGCGGTGGATGTTGCGAAATGCGCCGATGCTTGTAAACAACCGATTCAATCCATGGTATAAACAACGTGATATGCCGAATCCGCCAAAGGAATCGTTTCAGGAGTGGTATCGCAAAAACCGCAAAAGCCATGGATAGCAGAACGAAAATACTTGGCAAACTCAAATCGTCTGTGACAGGAAGCACGCCTCCTCACGTGCCGCTGACGCAAGGTGATTCAGGAAAGTTGAAAGAGACATTCAAAACAGTCCTGTCCTCAATCGGAGGAGCCGTGGTTGAAATTCCGGATGCAGACAGCCTGACACTATTCGTTAAGGAAAATTATGAGTCAGATACGCGGATAGTATCGTGTGTTTCGTGGCTGCAGGAATTTGAGAAGATATCTGCTCCTGTGAACTCGCCACATGCCTTTCAGGATGTGCATCTGGCCATTGTCCATGGTGACTTTGCTGTAGCGGAAAACGGGGCGGTATGGGTGAATGGCGATTTGATGCCGCAGCGTGTGTTGCCTTTTATCTGCGAGCATCTGATGCTCATTGTTAAGGCTTCAGCTATTGTTGGAACAATGCATGACGCCTACGATCGTATAGGTGATTCTTCTCATGGCTTCGGGGTCTTTATTGCAGGACCATCAAAGACAGCAGATATTGAACAATCTCTTGTGCTGGGAGCTCACGGCCCGAAAAGTATGACCGTGATTTTGATGTAAGACCAGAGATTTTTCTCCCGACAGACAATTTGCTGCCTGTGTTATACGTTGCCTTTTTATCTCCGACGACCCATGACACAAGCCCGTTACCTGCTCACCGTTGGCTTCCTCCTTGTTATTCTCGTAGCAGAGGCCACGCATATCCGCTCAATCGAACTAGTTGCGCGCCGGGTGGATTGCACCAGTAATACGTATGAACTCGTCTTCACAGCATATCTTAACCCAAACACCAGCGTCCAGTTTGGCGGAGAAGGGGATCTGATCTTCTTCGGAGATGGTGAAACATTCGAGATCCCACCTCAGCAACCCATATCCTCAAATGGAATAGCGTATGCGCAATTCACCATCCACCATACCTACGCGCGGTCGGGGAAGTACCTGATTGGCTATCGCGAAGTCAACCGGGGCGAGTCCATTGCAAACATGGACAATTCCATAAGCACGCCATTTTTCGTTGAAATGGAAATCCTTATTGAACCGGGGGTGTGCAATACGTCGCCAAGGTTTCTGGTGCCACCGATAGATGGAGGCTGCTCCGGAAAGGCGTTCTACCATCACCTTGGCGCCGTAGATCCCGACGGCGACAGCCTTTCGTATGAATTTATAACGCCACGCCAGGCAAAAGACGACTTCGTAAAAAACTATCGTTTACCGAATGTTCCTGAGTTTTACCAGGTATCGGGGCTGGACTATAATAAAGCTAACGAAGATGGAACGGCCCCGCCGACTCTGTCAATCGATCCCGTAACCGGTCTCATCACCTGGGATGCGCCCGGGGCGGCAGGCACGTACTCCCTCGCGGTAAAGATTACCGAATGGAGGTTCAGGGTTTCCGACAGCACCTGGAATCAGATCGGTTTTGTGACACGAGACATGGAAATTGAAGTGGCATCCTGCTCCAATGGAAGACCGACGCTCAGCGATGACGATGAAATCTGTGTGATGGCAGGTACATTGGTCGACTTCACGCTTGCAGGCAGCGATCCTGATAATCATCCCGTGATGATAGTGGCATACTCTGAACTTTTTGATTTGAATGACAGTCCTGCAATAATAGATCCTTCGGAGCAAATCCTGCAATCGACCGCGCCTCCTGATGATACCGCTGCGATCAGATTGCGCTGGCAAACCAACTGCGAGCACGTCCGTCGCGGTGCCTATTCGATTGTATTCAAAATTCAGGATAAGCCGCCTACGGGGCAGCCGCTGGTGCGGTTCCATACGGTTCGGTTAACTGTACTTGCTGCGCCGCCCCAATATGAAAGTGTATCCGTTAATCCCGTTTCCAAAGAAGTTACCCTTCAATGGAAGGATCAGGGATGTGATAATGTTACCGGCTATCAGGTGTGGCGGCGGGTGGCACCCTACGAGTACAATCAGCCTGAGTGCCTTTCCGGGATGCCTCATTTTCTGCGTTACCAATTGGTTGGAGAGACCACCGGAAATAACAACGCCTTCGTTGACAATAACGTGGCTGTAGGAGCGATGTACTGCTACCGGCTCGTAGCACTGATTGGCCCGGGGAAGAATCCCAGCCGGCTTTCGATTGATACATGCCTTATCCCGAAGCCGGCGGAAGCTCCAGTGATCACTAATGTCTCCGTCAGAAAAACAGCCTCTGCTTCAGGGGAAATTCTGGTCAGGTGGACGCCTCCATTTGATATTGACCCTGTACAATATCCGCCACCTTATCAATATCGCGTTTACCGCGCTTCAGGAATGGATGGCAATGCTTTTGAGCCCGTCAGCGAAATCCTGTCGGACACTTCATACGCAGATCAGCAAATCAACACAACGGAATTGCCATACCGTTATATGGTCCAGCTGTATGTTCCATCCTTATCACAGGATCCTGTGGACACCTCATCAGTAGCATCGTCGGTGTACCTCACCCCACAACCACTCTTTGACGGAGTAAGACTTACGTGGGAGGCAGCAACGCCCTGGTACAACTACCTTAAGAAGCATCCCTATCATTTTGTATACCGGAGCACCACTGGCGATCCCGACGACTTTGTTTTGATCGACAGCGTGGATGTCAACGAATACGGATTTGTCTATGAGGATCGCGGTTCATTTGGAAATCAACCGCTGGACCCAGGTGTTAATTACTATTACAAGGTCAAGACTCGGGGAGGCTATGGCAATCCGCAGATACCCGAACCGTTGGAAAACTTCTCTCAGATATCGGAGGGGGTGTTGCTCGACATCACTCCGCCATGTAATCCACAGCTGACTATCCTTGAGCAAAACTGCAATGAGTTGCCTTGCCCTCCTGCAAACTACTTCAACCAACTGGAAATAGTTTACGGTTCCCAACAGGGATGCAGTGAGCCCGATCTGTCATTTGAGCTATGGGCTGCCGCGGATGAAGGCGACGAATTTGCCTTGCTGGCGACGACACGTGAAGCGTCCTATATTCACGGGGGCCTCGAATCAAAGGCGTTCTGTTATAAGGTTGTCGCCGTCGATGGCGCCGGAAACCGAAGTGACTTCAGCGAGACAGTATGCGCCGACAATTGCCCGTGGTTCTCGTTGCCGAATGTTTTCACTCCCGGATTGCGCGACGATCGCAACGACGTGTTCATGGCATTCAACAGCTATAACTCCGAAACTGAATGTGCGCGGTTTGTGGAAAAGGTGGATTTGAAAATCCTCAATCGCTGGGGGCGGGAAATCCACTTCACGAGTGTGACGCCCGAGGATGAGTTCATTTTCTGGGATGGACTTCAATCAGATGGAAGTCAGGTTAGCTCCGGTGTGTACTATTACGAAGCGACGATTTATTTCAATATGCGGAATCCGGACCAGAAGAAGCAGCGCGTTAAAGGCTGGGTACAAGTTGTTGCGGACTAAGGGGTTACCAGGGCCTGGCATCTTTTTATACCGAAATCAGGCATATGACCTGGACTGCCTTTTTCATTCGTGGTATTCTGCTGGTGCTGGTGATTTCCGGACTGTTGTATCTGGCTGAATTAGCGTTGCCGGGGGGCGGAGTGCTCGTATTCCTGCTGTCGATGTCGATTTGCATCACCTGGCTCATCGTAAATTTGCTGCGCGACAAGAATCTGCTCTCGGGGCTTTTCGAGGATTGATTCAGCGCGTAAAATACGTTCTGCGTAGTGAGACCTGCCGTATACAAGCCTATGTCCTGCCGCTGGCATGTATTTATAATCAGTCAGGCAAAGACTAATCTATGAACAATTTCTTCAGAGCCCTCATCGCTGGTTACGGGGCCAAAAAACTAGGCGGCGGCTGCTTCGGCACCATTCTCGTTTTCATCATCATCTGGGTGATCCTAGGTCAATGCAGCGCAACCCTGATTTGAGCTCCGTATTCCTGACCCAATTTGTGATTAAGGTGTGTAATCTGTTAGTGTAAATCGGCTACCTTTGCGGCGGACAAAAGGTGAATGACCGCCATGAAAGTAGAACAGATTTATACCGGGTGCCTTGCTCAGGGAGCGTATTACATTGTGTCGAACGGGGAAGCAGCGATCATTGATCCGCTGCGCGAAGTCGAGCCTTACATTGAAAAGGCGAAAAAAGACAACGCGACCATCAAGTACGTTTTCGAAACCCATTTTCACGCGGATTTTGTCTCCGGCCATCTTGACCTGGCGCGTCGTACAGGAGCGAAAATCGTGTATGGCCCGGATGCAACGCCTTCGTTCGATGCCTATATCGCCCGCGATAACGAGGAACTCCGGCTGGGCAACGTAACTTTTAAAGTCCTTCACACCCCCGGACATACCCTTGAATCGACAACATACCTGCTCCTGGACGAGAATGGAAAGGAACACGCCATATTCAGCGGTGACACCCTGTTTCTTGGCGACGTCGGCCGACCCGACCTCGCACAAAAGGCTGCACACATGACCCAGGAGCAGCTTGCAGGCCTTCTTTATGATTCCCTTCGTGCGAAAATAATGACCTTACCCGATGACGTCATCGTGTATCCTGCACACGGAGCAGGCTCGGCATGTGGCAAGAACATGATGAAAGAAACGGTTGACACCCTGGGAAATCAGCGCAAGTTCAATTATGCCTTGCGTGCCAATATGACGCGCGACGAGTTCATCACCGAGGTAACAGAAGGTTTGCTGCCACCACCGGCATACTTTCCGGAGAACGTGAAAATGAACAAGGAAGGATACAGGAGTATCGATGCGGTACTGGAACGCGGAAGTTCAGCCCTGGATGCCAATGAATTCGAAGCACTGGCAAACGAAACGGGAGCACTTGTACTGGATACAAGAGCACCACAGGTGTTCAGAAAGGGCTTTATACCGAAGTCAATCAACATCGGTCTTGACGGTAGTTTTGCGCCATGGGCAGGTGCGCTTATCCCGGGCGTTGAACACCCGATTCTGATTGTTGCCGACGAAGGCCGGGAAAAAGAAGTGATCACCAGACTTGCCCGCGTGGGCTTCGACAATACCCTGGGTTTTCTGAAAGGAGGATTTAAGAGCTGGCTACAGGCCGGCAGGGATGTCGACAGCATTGATTCGATCTCTGCGGAAGAGCTTGAAAAGCGGGCACAGCGTGGCGAACTAAGGATCTTTGACGTTCGCAAGCCTACCGAGTACTACCCGGAGCACGTTGAAGGTGCGCAGCTGGCGTCTCTTGATTTCCTGAATGATCATCTCAATGACATTCCGAAAGACGGGGAGGTTTACCTGCATTGCGCGGGCGGATACCGGTCGATGATCGCGGCGTCAATCCTCAAAGCACGCGGCTGGGATAACGTGATCGATGTTGATGGCGGCATGAAAGCAATAAAACAAACCGGGCTGAAGCTGGTGGCTTCTAAAAATCCGGGCGACGGGAAAGAATAAGGGAAATACGTCAGGCGACGGCAAATCGGGGGAATTTTTAAGTTTTAGCACGAGTTATCTTTTTGAACTCAAACCAACCCTCTCGCATGAAAAGAATTTTTGGACTCACTCTGCTGGTCCTGTTGTTTGTGACAGTTGCCAGCTACACGAATATAACTTCATCCAAGGCATCGGCTGCTGCAGCACCGTCAACTCATGCCGCTGCTTTCAAAGTTGCCCGTAATGACGTATCCAAAGGAAGGTTAACACGTGATAATTTCGAAGACTCTCTGAGAACCCTGTATCACTCCATCGGACTGGAAAAAGCCGGTTTGAAATACGACGTGTTCCGGTTCGGGATGATTGGCTACTACTCGCTCAGGCAGCAGGGCAAGCTTTCCCAACGCGACATCGTTTCCTTCATCGACTTTTCCAAGCCCAGTACAGAGAAGAGATTCTACACCGTAGACCTGAAGAAGAAGTCGCTGAAGTTTCATTCCCTGGTGAGCCACGGCAAAAATACCGGACAGAATATGGCTACTTCATTCTCAAATACCGTGCATTCAAATCAAAGCAGCCTGGGGTTCTACCTTACCGGTGAAACATACGTGGGCAGCAAAGGATACAGCCTGCGCCTTGATGGCCTTGACGGATCCTACAATGACAAAATGCGGGAACGCGCCGTGGTCATGCATGAGGCCAACTACGTCAGCGAGAGCTGGATCCGGAAGTACGGACGCCTGGGCAGAAGCCAGGGATGCCCGGCTTTGCCTAAGGAAATCTCCCGAAAGGTAATCGATACCATCAAAGACAAAACGCTCATCTTTGCGTACTTCGATGATAGCGAATACCTCGCAAACTCTACACACCTTAACATCGACAACCTGTTTGACAGACTTGACGTCTTTGAGGCTGTAACTGCCGAGCTATAAAATGTGCCTCTGATCAGTTGTCGATTTTCTTGAGCAACGCAATCTGTCTTTGGTCGTGATCATACAGGTCTTCCCTGAAATGAACAAGACCTTTGTCATCAACCCATACGGTGCGATACTCAATCTGGACAGGATACTGCTTCTTCAACGTAACGTTTACGGGTTCTTCTTTCGCCATGGCTTCTGCAATTTCGTCGTCTGACCACTTTTCGCCACTCTCCTTCAAAAGGAATGATGCGAGTTCAACAGGGTTTTCCAGACGTATACAGCCATGACTGTAGGCGCGCTTGTTCTTTGCAAAAAGCTTTTCCGATGGCGTGTCGTGCAGATATATATTGAAGTCATTGGGCATCATAAACTTCACCCGCCCAAGAGAATTCATATCCCCAGGGTTTTCAACCATTCTGTATTCTTCAGGATTGAAATCCTTGTCGTCCCAGTCGACGTCTGCCGGATTAACTTCTTCGCCGTTCTTGTAAAGGATGAATCTGTCACGGGCAAAAGCTTCAGTATTCTCTTTCAGCCTGGGAATAAATTCTTCCTGGAGGATACTGGCAGGCACATTCCACGTTGGGCTGAAGACGATGTATTCAAGTGTATCTGTAAATACAGGAGTAGCGTTAAATTCGCTTCCAAGCACCACGCGCATCTCTATTTTCTCTTTGCCGTTTTTGTATACGCGCAGCAGATATTCAGGGATGTTTATACTGATGTAATCATTGGGCAGCTCACGCGGCAGCCAACGCAAACGTTCCAGGTTTAATTCAATGAGATCGGCTTTGCTCGAAAACGGTTCATTCAGGTAAGAAATCGTGGCCGTGCTGATGATCCCATCCTGTTCGAGGCCGTGACGCATTTGAAACTGCTTTACGGCTTCCACCAGCTTCTCGTCGTACAGGAGAGAATCTTTGGGAGTATATGGCTTCACGTCCGTCAGGCTGAGTCTCCGGCGGATCTCAGGAACGGCAGGGTGTTGTGCACCCGGTTTGATGGCCCCTGTCTTACCGCTCAGGGAAATCTTGAACTTATCCTCTATTGCGCGATACTCATGCAGAGCCTTGCGCATTCGCTCGTACTGCTCCGTTTCGGGATGCAGTTCTTCAATAATGTCCGATAGTTTTCCTGAAGAGTTTGCAAGCAAGAGGTCAACGTCATCTTCATCCGGTGATGACTTCTTCCAGATGAAATCGCCCGACCCGGCGTTACTTATGCGACCTTCGATCAAGTGCGTGGTGAACAAAAGGAACGAGGCCGTGATCCTCACATCAAGTGCAGCGACTTCTGCGGGTGTTCGTTTCTTATTCGCATACAGCGAGTCGACGGCAGTGGTGATGTTCGCAAGATCATAGTGATCGGGGTTCAGCCCATACTGCGAAGCATCGTTGATTGACGACACGTAGGTTTGATAAAACCGTGTTGGTTTTTTGTATTCCAGCCACCTGGTCTTGCCGTCATTCCGCTTATAGAAGTCGATCGTTTTTTTCTGGACCAGTTTGTTGTAGTAGGGCCTGTCTACATTGAAGCGTTTTACCTGCGTGGCTACGGGCGAGGCTACTGAGTCGATGTACAATTCGTCGGGATATGAAGTTGAATTGACAATCAGAATCAATAGGGTAAGCGCTAAAACACCAAGTCCCGCGAGACCTATCCGTTTATATATTTTTCGTTTATCCGGATCATCGAGAAATCCGAAGACATTTTCTGTTTTTCTTTCCATTGAGCATCACTGTTCAAATCCTGTTCCGGCGGCCACAGGCTCTCTGGAAGGGGCTTAGTGACGTTAGCATGGAAAATTGGGGAAAGCGGCACCCAGTGCTGGCGGCAATCAGAGGTTAAAAAGTGGTTATAAAAACAGGCGCGGTAATTTTTGGCCGGCTGTATAGGAGAACAATTGTTACCTTTGAGTTGAAGACCCCAACGTTATGATGATGCCCCATCTGTGTGACCGAAGCAGGTTACCCGGTTCCCTGACCAGAACCGAGGTAATGCCATGAAGAAAGCCAAATTCAGATATGTGGAAATGCAGACAATGGGAGAGGAAGATATTGTCCTGGCGGAATTTCCGTATGGCCTGCATATGGACCTTGCTGTGGCAAAGGACCTCGTTGCAAGCCGACTGATGTTCACCGAAAACCAGCCGCACTATTTCATCGTCGACATGTCCAATATCGTCCAGATGGATTCTGACGCCCGTGAATATATGCGTCATCCTGATGGCGGCCTCAAAAACATCCGCGCCGGGGCTTTCCTGGCGAGTAATCCGATCGCGGCAATGTTTGCCAACTTCTACATCAAGACACCCAAGGATTTTCCCACGCGTTTCTTTTATTCAAAGGAAGGTGCACTAAACTGGATCCGGGCTTACAGGGCGACCCAGCTGGAAAAATAATCCCGTACTGTTGCAACTTCCCTTGAACAAATGATTAGCATCTAAAATATTCAGCCTGTGATTGCTACAGGATGGATGCATCCATAATAAGGTATACGATGGCTCCGGCAAAGTAGCCCAGCATCGCGACCAGCGATATCCGTTTCGCATACCAGATGAAGTTGATCTTTTCCATTCCCATGACGGCCACGCCAGCGGCGGAACCGATGATCAGCATACTACCTCCCGTTCCGGCACAATAGGCCAGGTAATTCCAGATCGTGTCGTCCTGCGGATAAACATCCATTGAATACATGCCCATACTGGCTGCGACAAGCGGAACGTTGTCGACGACGGCAGATAACACACCTATTAACGTTATAATCAATCTGTTGTCTTTGAGTGTTTCAGCCAGTAAATCAGCAAACTGTCGAAGCGCAAGCATGCTTTCGAGCGCCGCAACAGC
>JAEZGH010000178.1 GCA_023417065.1 Bacteroidota bacterium | reverse complement strand
CGCGCCATGTTTTCGGGCCTCTCAGGTGTTATCACCTGGAGGCTGAAAACAAAAAAACACGTGACAATAAAGAGCAGCCAGTTCAACCACGGACGATAAGGTTGATAAGGTAGTGTTCTTATGTGGGGGTGTTTGGCTACTAAGGTTGATAAGGTCAGCAACGTGGTGTCAGGTTGTTCCTTCTCGCTTTCTTGTCCGCCACCTGGTGGTAACGCCTGGAGGGCAGACAAGGGGATGAAAAATCTGCATTACTAATTCTTTTTCCACGCGATCTACGGTTTTCTTCATTTGCATCATGCCAGGTTTCCGCGCCCTGTAGATAGACGGAATCAGCAATCATGGCGGACACTACTCCGGGCCGACGAATCAAACTCTTCCATCCCTTCGCATCGTCGTGAAACCACTTCTGAGGCACGGACGATAAGGTTGATAAGGTAGTGTTCTTATGTGGGGGTGTTTGGTTACTAAGGTTGATAAGGTCAGCAAGGTGGTGTCAGGTATCTTCCTTCTCCCTTTCTTGTCTGCCGACAAGGGGATGAAAAATCTACATCACTAATTCTTTTTCCACGCGATCTGCCATTTTCTTCTTTCATCACGCCAGGTTTCCTGGCCTCCCAGTGTTATCACCTGGAGGTCTAAAAGAGTAAAAACGCGTGACAGTAAAAGAGCAAATCGTTCCACAACACCGATCGCACAATAAAAACCTTATCAACCTTAGTAACAGATCCCAATCCCCCGCTCCAACCTTATCAACCTTATCGTCCGGGGGAAGCCAGAAGACGATGCATCACAACGGAATCAAGAAGAATCCTGCGCCCAACCTTGTCGACCTTATCATACCGGATGCGACATCTCCCTTTCTTGTCCGCCTCCAGATGGTAACGCCTGGCGGGCAAACAAGGGGACGAAAAATCTGCATACTATTCGTCAACAACACGCCAGGTTTTCGGGCCTCTCAGGTGTTGTTGCCTGGAGGCTGAAAACAAAAAAACACGTGACAATAAAGAGCAACCAGTTCAACCACGGACGACAAGGTTGATTAGGTAGTTGTTGTTGTTGTGGGGTGTTTGGCTACTAAGGTTGATAAGGTCAGCAACGTGGTATCAGGTTGTTCCTTCTCCCTTTCTTGTCCGCCTCCAGGTGGTAACGCCTGGAGGGCAGACAAGGGATGGAAAATCAACATCTATCTCTTTTACAACGCGAGCTGCCGTTTTCCTCATTTACAACACGCCCGGTTTTCGGGCCTGTCAGGTGTTATCACCTGGAGGCTGAAAACAACCATCAACGTTCCTCTTTACCTTGCGATCAACACACTTCCCGTAACACGTCTGCCATCGGGACAACCTATCACATAGTAGTAAGTTCCCTGTGGCAGATCTGCACCGCCGGAAGCAGCGGTTGTACCCCGCCATCCTGCCTGGAGTTCGTCTTTGGTCAGCGTCACTACCCTCCTGCCACGGCCGTCAAAGATGTTGGCATTACACTGTGTGTCTAAATTCTCAATGCCAATGATGCGCCACGTGTCATTCAGGTTGTCGCCATTGTTGGGTGTAAACATTTTTGATATCAGCAGCTCTGAGCCCGTATCACTGCATCCACTGGTCCTGGGCAGGATTTCAACCTCAGCCCGGCCCAAACATCCGTCTGCGTTAATAGTTTGAACCCAATAAACACCGGGTTGCGTTATCGTGATCGTCGGCGTTGTCTGACCGTTATTCCATGTGAACGATGAGAAAGAACCGGAAGCCGTGAGAGACAATTCGCTTCCGCTGCACAATGCAGTTACCGACTCCGGAACACTGCTTATCTCGGGATTTGTGACAGCGCCTACAGCAAACACCGGAACATTAAATGTATTGGAGCAGCCGGTTATACCTGGATAACTGATCGTCAGCGAAGGCGAAACGGCAGCAGCTGACGCAGTGTAGGTGTGCGTCACCGTAGTAAGGTTGTCGCCTACGCGTGACTTGCCATCGCCGAAGCTCCACGTGTATTGCACCGGCGCCCCGGAGTGCACTGTTGAATTCGAACCGTTGAACAATACTTCCGCTCCTTCACAAACTACGTTAGGAGTAAATGTGACAGACGCCGACGGTGCATTGAACACTTGCATCGTAAAGGCTGGCGTTTCCGTTTTGCAGGAAACAAATGTTTTGTGCGTCGCTACAACGGTATAGTTACCTGCATCAGCGCCAACAGCGTTGCGCCCAACTTTGGGGAACTGGGACTGGTCTTCAGAAGCAACAGCAGTACCGTTGAACTTCCATTGAAAATCGTACGCCGGATCCGTGTTCACCGACAGACTCAGCGGCTGACCTGCGCAGATTGGCGTGACACCAGTTATACTGAATGCAGCCGGCGCGATCACGTCTACAAATTTTGCTGATGACTCCTCACTGACGCAGTCGCCTACCTTTATGCGCAGGAAGTAGTTGCCCTTGTTTCCGATAGCTGCGGCGTTAGTAACTACAGCTTCATTAGAAGTACCCGAATGAGCGTAATCATTGGGGCCCGTCCATAGGTAAGTAGCTCCACCCACAGATGCCGTGGCGAGTTTCAGCTCTCCGCCGGCGCAGACAACGTCTGGCTGAAGGATCGTCGGCTTCCCGGGAGGCAGACCAGCACCCGCGTTGACGACGATAGATGCCGTAGACGTACACGCCCCTCCTTCCCCGACTGCTGTGACGGTTATAGTACCCGCATCAGTATACGCAATGGTGTTCTTTGCACCGGAGGCAGATCCGCCGCTCCACGTGAAGGCTACACCGTCAACAGGGACCGCTTGCAGCTCAATGGATTGTCCGCTGCAGATCGTCAAAGGATTATCGTTTAATATCTTTGCATCGTGACACGTGGTATTTCGCCAGATGTCAATCGAAAAGTTGTTAACGTTGTTTGTTGTCGTAACCGCGATATCAGGTTTAGAGTCGCCGTCATAGTCCGCCGCCTTCACAAACCAGTTACCCTTTGTAGGAGTGGTTGCAATAACTGATTTTGCAAAACCAGGAGTCGCCCCGCCGTTGTTGGTGAAGATATTCACTTCAGGTGTCGTAAAGTTCCTGCTGCCTACGATGAAGTCGGCCAGGCCATCGCCATTCATATCAGCAACGTCCACACCCCACGCATCGGCGACGGGAAATCCAGTCATGCCGTTCACCGACGTAAAATCCAGACCGCCCTGGTTAAGCAATACAAAAGCCTTGGCACTCTGCCTGTCGGAATATACCAGGTCCAGCTTCCCGTCGCCATTAAAGTCAGCGCTGGCAAGATCGTTAATGTTTGCCGTGCCGTTGACCGTAAACTTAACAATCTGGGTAAAGTTGAGTGTGCCATTGGCAGGATTTGCCAGGATAAACGTCTTTTGATTCGCGTAACTCTTGCTGGGCGTAACAACGATTTCGGGCCAGCCATCGCCATTGAAGTCTTCCACGACCAGGGCAAGCGTTCCGGCGATAGTCCCATCATTTGCTACGTTCTCCGGGATAGACTTGTTGATACGCGTAAACTGTGCTGCCGTGATGGTTGCAGACGTTAGCTTGTTTTCGAAGATATAAAAGAGGCTTGTCTGGCTATTCGTTACAATGATCTCAGGTCTGCCGTCGCCATTGAGATCGCGGATAGCAACCTCCTTCCCGAAATCACCGGGCGTAAGTGTAAGCGAGATGGGAGTGCCAAAACTTATGGTACCAGCACTCGTATTGGGAAAGATGTAGACGTTACTCCCGGAGCTGTTTCCACCGCGGGTAGCGACGATCTCAGGCTTCCCATCACCGTTAAGGTCTCCGCACGCGAGACTGTACGTAGGTATCGAGGCAAGAGGAATGGATGAAACGGTGAACCCCAGCGTTGTGCTGTTGGCATGAACGGTGCTGGTATTGGTCATGAGCATCAGGTTACTTGCGCCATCCCTGAACTTCGATCCCACGATATCCGTTTTCCCGTCAAGGTTGAAGTCGCACGTGCACATGTCAAAGATGTCGTTCGCGGGACTGGCAAATGATTGCAGCGTAAACGTACCCATCGGATCACTACCGCTGAATGTGGGCATTACCATTGGTCCCGATTTCCCGGAGCGCTTGCTGACCAGGTTGATAACTTCTACAGGAGACACGCGAGCCTGTGCAGGAACCAAAACGTCAATAGACGTTACACTGCTGCTGAGTATCGTACCCTGGACGTTTCCAAACCATACCTGCAGGTCTGCCGGGTTAGCGCTGAAACCCTGTCCCGTAATCTGAACCGGCATATTTGGATATGCCACCGCCCTGTCGATGTTGTCGATTCGCGGAACCTGTGCGTTTATTACGGCATGGCTACCGGCCAGTATAAGTAGTATGAGTAATAATCTGCCTGCCATAATCAAGTGCATTTGTTATTCATATACAGTGAGGAGCCATGCATCTCTGAAAATTTTCATTGCCCTGAACTTTTCGCGTTCGGCTTTCGCGGCATCTGTGTCGTCTGAGCTGAAGATATGCACGTACCATATACCCCTTTCAGTTAAACCGTAATCGGCGGTGAACCCGAGCTTCTTAAGACCACGTGCGAAGAGACGGGCATTTGTTTCGTCTTCAAACACGCCGGCAATCACATAGTTGCCCAGTTTAAGCTGACCTCTTTCCTTGCCAAACTGTGCAAACTCGTGTCGCTCTGCATTCGGGTGGCCGTCTTCACCGTGAAGCTCACGCGGGTTGCTGGCATGCAGGGTAAGTCGCGATATGCGTTCCTTCTCGTCCTGTTCATCGTGTTCAGTAACGCGCACATTCAGGATCTCCAACGATTCACTCAACTGGTTAAACCTCGGCTTATGCTTAACCACCACCGAATCCTGTCTTATCGTCGAGTTGAATTGTTCCGGTTCCTTTGGCTCGGGCACCTTTGTCTGAGCGAGGGCCTCTTCGCGTTTGCGCGCTTCTTCGCTTTCCTTCTTCGCCTGTTCTTCTCTTTCCCTGCGGGCTTGTTCTTCGCGTTGTCTTTGTGCTTCTGCCTGTTCCTTCTTCGCCAGCTCTTCACGCTGCAGTCGTTCAGCTTCCTGTTTCCTTTCAGCCTCCTGTTGTTGTTTTTTGGCAGCTTCCTGTTGTTGCCTTTCGGCCACGAGTTTTTGTGCCCGGGCAGCCTCTTCCTGTTGTTTTTGGGTTGCTGATTCAACTTGTTTTCTCGCGGCTTCCTCCTGTTGTTTCCGCGCGACCTCCTCAGCCTGTTTCTTCGCCGCCTCTTCGCGCTGCTTACGAGCCTCCGCCTGCGCCTGATCCTGGTTCTTCTTGTTTTCCGCCAGTTGCTTTTTGCGTTCCAGCTCCGCCTGTCTGCGTCGCTCAGCGATCATTTCGCTTGCTGACTTCTTCGTGCTTTTCCTGACCTTCGACTTCTCGGTATTCACAAAGCTGTACACCGGAAGTTTCTTGTTGCGTTTGCCGAAAAGCAAGCCGAGGTTTACCTCATACGTCGGACTGTTAAGTTCATTGATACCACTATTGGCCAGCGAATAAGACGCACCAATGGCAAATGTGTTGTTAAGCTTGATGCCCCCTAAAGCCGAAATACCGAAATCCTGTTTAAACGATCCACCAAACCAGAGAACATGGTTAAGGTGAATGATCCCTGCGGCCTCAAACTGTCCGGGTAAGCCTTTGGTCATGCGGTAAACGAAGTATGGCTCGAAGACGTGTTTGTTCTCGCTGAAGTAAAAGCGATTGCTGGCGTGCACGATCACTGATTCAAACGGACTCACCTCAGTTATCGAAAAAGCTTCACTGCTGACGAAGGCCGGAGCAAAGATATTTGGCAGGGATGCACCAAAGTGAAATGTCTTGAGATGGAATGATACGCCTGCGTTCCCGATGAGATAGGTGTTCTTGACCAGCAAGTTTGCAAAGACCGGGTCATTCGGGTCGTACAACTCCGGGTGATCCAATCCTGTTGCGTCTGCGCCATTGAAAGCAGCACCTGCAGAGATACCGAGGCGCACAAACCTTTCCGGGTCGCTCCCAATGGTATACCCTGTGGTAATCTGGAATGACGAGGTGTTCAGGATGCCCCTGGTATCATTCGTGACGTTCAATCCGAAGGACGCTCCTACCACCGTCGGAGCGTGGATCGAAAAATTTGCAATGGTAGGCCCGCCGTCGATATTCGCCCATTGCTTTCGGTAAGTCAGGAAGGCAGCACCACGACCTTCTATGCCTGCATACGACGGATTAATCGTGTATGGATTGACGTAGAATTGCGAAAAATTCGTGATATCCTGCCCGAAAGACGCAATTGAAAAGGCGCAACAGAGGAATCCAAAAATCAGCGTAGCCGTTTTATCCAGAAAGGTTGAAATCGCATTTGTGAAATCGATCTTCAAGCGGAAAAATATCGATAACTAATTAGCTATAAGTCAGTAAAAAAGTATTCATCGAATCCTCTGCCGATTCAACGACCTGAAATATAGAAAAACCCCTAAGACGGCAGCGAGGGATTGTGGCGTTTTCAGTACCCGGTAAGGTTTATGAACGTTTTTGCGGAGATTTTTTTGAAGGGCGGTATGGTGTAATTGCCAGATGATGGTAATGGTGAGTTTTGCGTCGAAGTTTGTCACTACTTTGGCTATAGTCCACTTCCCAGTTAGTTCAATATGGGATACTCGAATAGACGGACTTATCAGGCGCTTTATGGATGGAATTTGGTCAACCTTATTCACCTTAGTGACTCCAGACCAGGAAAACCCGCCTTATCAACCTTCTCGTCTGTGGCAGACCTGGACGCTTTGATTGGTCGACACAACTGTTCTGAATGAAAAAGAATGAGAGACATTTTGTCGACGACTCTTTGAGGGGTAAAAGACCATCGGCAGAACTCAAGGCAGCTTCGGGCAAGGCTTAATTCAACTTAGCAGCAGACAATTGAAAATTTCCACCGTTCATGTCAGAGTTTGAAATGCAATGGATTTAAAATCTGGCAATAGATTACCGTCTGCTCACAAGCAGCCAAACCGACGTGTTTACTTTTAGCTCCGTTGCACTTCAGCATACTTCTAAAGCACAGGCCTTTCCTTCGCCGGAAGTACACACCTATGATGCTGATCTGAGAGCGCCCTCTGAAGCGCCTCTCCATCAATCAATGCCCAATGTGCAACGATCTTCTGGTTTGCTAACCTGAAGAACCGAAATCCCTTCACGGAAACAGTCCGTCCTGTGGGTTCGATACCGCGCCATACCCCAATATGGGTGACATTAAAAGATATTCGCGCAGCAACAACATCGCCTTCTTCAACAATTGATTCAATGTTTGTTTTGTGATCGAATGCGATAGATGTATTTTCAATCCACATTCGCAAGCCATCCCTTGTGGGTGGAATTGCAGGTAGCAGCGAGAAGTCCTGGTAGTCGTCCGAGATGAAATCTTCAATTTGGTCGAGTTGCCGGGCATTCCAAATGAATTCGATAAATGTCCAGGCGATCTCTTTGTTCGTTTTACTCATGTTGTTTTTTGGGATATATAGATTTGGATCTGGAAACGGACGCCGGGCCAGTTATTAATAAGTTTTTACCAAATAGCATTTGAACCGTTTCCAAAGCAAAACTATCCGCGCCGTACCTTGAAACGTGTGACAATAATCAAAAAGTGAGCATGAGTACTGAAAATATCGCCAGCCGGATTAAACAAAGCTGCATTGCATTCGTTCTTTCTTAAGAATAAATAATTCCGTTTTGTCTAAACCGTCCATGCTGCGTTTCAAATTGTTCATTGAAAGCCATCAGTTGCTTTCAGATGAAGCCTGGGAACTCCTTAGTGGTATTCTCGAAGTCCACATCGTGCGGAAGCATGACATTATCGTTGCTGAAGGGCAGATCTGTCGTTTCGTGGATTATATCGACTCCGGCAGTCTCCGGAGTTTCTATAACAACGACGGTGAAGAGGTATCTACAGGCCTGCACCTTGAAGGCCATTGCGTGACGAACATGGCCAGTCTGTCGAAAGACGAACCGTCAAAGCTTACGATACAGGCAAATGAAGATTCCGTGCTTGTACGATTCTATAAGAACCGGCTGATCTCCCTTTATGACACATCGCCCGAGTTGCAATCCATTGGTCGCGCGGTACTGGAAGCGATGGTCGTTGAAGAGAACTCGTACAAGGAAATGTACGCGTTGTACAGTGCCGAAGAGCGCTATCGCTACCTGACAACCCGATTCCCCGCCCTGGCTTTGCGTTTTCCCCTGCAGCACATAGCGTCTTTCCTGGGCATCAGGAGAGAAACGTTAAGCAGAATCCGCACCAAAGCCAGTAGCCGCAGGTGAGGGTTGCTTCTTCGCGCAGCCCCGTATCAATCGTAATATCCGCCCTTGCCGCTGCACGTATTTCCTTTCCATCGCGAAAAGATTTCAAGTCTCAATGCCTGAAGCCGCCTCTCCATTCTAAACTTCCGGTAAAAGAACTGCCTCGGTGGCGCTTGTGAATAGTACCATTGGAGAAGTTGTCCACAACAACGCTGGTATCCCTTGTGGATATCACTCAGAGTCATTAACTATGTTTGGTTGCACAAAAATGACGCACAATTATGGGGATATTTGACAAGCTCTTCGGCAAAAAAAAGAATTCCGGAAATCAGGAACATAAGCTAAGTTCGGAAAGCCCAAATCTGACCAGAACGGCAGAAATGCTTGATGAGGATCTATACTGGGCAATAATTGACAGTTCATTAAGACAGACATCAACCCAGGATGACCAGGAAGAATTTTTAATCGAGGAAATTGGCAAATTGACCGCCACGGAAATGATAGGATTTCGCTTGCGAACGGACAAACTTTTGTACGATACGTACAATTCCGAGATGTGGTGCGCGGGCTACATCATGAACGGAGGTTGCTCCGATGACGGCTTTGAATATTTTAGAAATTGGGTTATTTCAAGGGGCAAAGACGCTTATTACAAAGCAAAACAGAATCCAGACAGCTTGATAAGCGAAGTCAATGAAAGCGCTGAAGTGTATGACTTCGAGAGCTTTTGGTATGTCGCCCTTGAAGCATTCAAACAAAAAACAGGAGCCGATTTATACGATTATATTGACAACGATAACTTTAAGACCAAAGAAGGGTTTTATCCGCAATTCGAATTTACGTGGAGAGAAGACGACCCGGAAAGTATGAAGAAAATTTGCCCGAGATTGTTTGCTAGATTATGGACACATTAGGACAGGCAGAAGGGAGTTTGTAAATATGAATTTCGAAACCATAGAGTATTTGCGAAACGGCACCCCTCGCCAACGGCAGGCATACGCGACGTTGTCCGGCAATAAAATCCTGGCGAAGCTCAAGCAATACGACCCGCTTCTCGTTGGTACAATTCCCATTAACATCGACATTGAAAGCAGCGATCTTGATATTATTTGTTGTTTCGCTGATAAGTCGGAATTCATTCAATCCATTGAAAACAACTTTGATAATGAAGCGGGATTTGCGGTCAGG
Organism: Bacteroidota bacterium; assembly: GCA_023417065.1. Lineage (GTDB taxonomy): Bacteria > Bacteroidota > Bacteroidia > Cytophagales > Cyclobacteriaceae > Ohtaekwangia. Next base: position 5,036 of record JAEZGH010000178.1, on the reverse strand, counting down.
GAACGTGAAACATCCGGTACGCTGTCCGTAGTAGCCAATTTCAGGATTGACGACTTCGGCATTGAGATCTTTGGACAAGCCATCCCTACAAAGCAGCAGTTTGCATACAGGCATATGATCGCCGAATACAAGCTGCTAAATACGTCCGGTGAGGAATTCCGACAACGGATTATTGAACTGAAACGACAGGGACACAAGACCGAGCCTGCATTCTGGATTGCCCTGGGTTTAACCGGCGACCCTTATCTGGAATTGCTGAAGTTTGAAGAGCTAAAGGTTTGAATAATGATGACCTTAGAAGAGTACACACGATATCGGACAGGAAACGCACAATCAGGAATCAGGATTCTCAATTGACCAGCTTATTTTTCCTCATCCAGTGCAAGAGCGGCTCAATCCAGCTTTTTTCACGGAAGATGAAACCGTGCCCGCCCTTGGAGTATAGGTGCATCTCCACATCCACGTTGTTGTGTCTTAGTGCCTGGTAGTAGGCAATGCCATTGTTGACATCAACGAGTTTGTCGTCGGTGGCGAAGGTGATGAAAGCAGGTGGTGCGTCGGAAGTTATTTGTAATTCGTTGGAGAATTCCCTGATAGCTTCGTCTGACGGTGTTTCGCCAAGTAGCTGATTCCGGGAATCGCGGTGCGTGAGGCTGTCGCGCATGCTGATTACGGGATAGACGAGAACCTGGAAATCCGGACGCAGACTTGTGTTGTTAGCGTTGTCAATGAGGGACTTCTTGTAATGCGTAGCGCCTGTGGAAGCGAGATGGCCACCTGCGGAGAAACCCATTATGCCGATCTTGCTGGCGTCAACATTCCAATCCTTTGCCCGCTCGCGCACCAGTTTGATTGCCTGCTGAACATCCTGCAAAGGCCCGATGGATTTGTCCTGCATCGTAGAGTCACTGGGAAGGCGGTACTTGAGAACGAATGCCGTGATACCATTTTTGGCGAGCTCTTTGGCAGTTAATACGCCCTCTCCCTCATACACGATGACACTGTATCCCCCACCCGGACAGATTATTACGGCAGCGCCGGTGGATTTGGCTTCGTCTGCGCGGAAGACCTCCAGTGTGGGGAACGCCGTTTTGCGGTACATGCCCCGGAATATCGGAGCGTCGGTTTCGGGCGATGCCGTTACCTTAGCATTTGGGATCGTGCCGTTGTAAAGATTGATGATCTCCTGTGCCTCAAGCAAAAATGGCACGAAACACAATACAAGCGCGGCGGTGGCAATTCTTCTCATTTAGTCAGTCAATATGGCGCGTAGTTGGACATAAGTGTGCAGTATACAATTATAAAGAATGGGCAACAGAATACAAAATGAGAGGGCAGATCCAATGAATAACAGGATGTGTGGTGCCCACCCATTATGCCTTCAAGGAGCGGGTATTCAAATAAAGATACAGCAGCACTCCGAGAATAACGATACTTCGTGTGGTTTTCTAAAGATACCACTTGGTCTGAACAATTCCTGAGCAAATGAGGAAGGGTTAGGCGAAATTGGACAACGCAGAGCATGATTGCAAAATGAGTTGTTATATTTCGGTTTGTCAGAAACCTCAATGGAGATAACCACAGTCATCGCACGAAGCATTTTATGATTCCAGGGAAAAACATAATATTTCTGACACTGCTGGGCCTTTGCGCCTTCACGACTGACAAATCAGGTTCAGAAGCTAAACGAGGCCGGCCAGGCCGAAATTCTTGGGACAGATATTCAAAAGACAGCTACTCACGAGAATGCATTTATACATTTTTTGAAGCTCCTTCATTCAAGACGGCGAACTCATCTGGGTTCGATTCCGCCTGATGCCGGATAGAGGTTTTTGAAGGGACGATAATTTCCTGGGGAAGTTTGGAGCTTCGCCGAAGCGGTTTCAATCAGCTATCAGGAATCAGAAACCGTTGCCAGCACACTTTCCAGATTTGCCAATGCAGCTTTGAACCCTTCAACGAAGCCCATTTCGATCATCTTCTCCATGCGCTCAAGAGATTCATTGTAAATGGTGATGTGCACTATGGTTCGTCCCTCTTTTTCAGTGAAGGTGTAGTCCCATTCCGATCCGGGGAGTTGAGGATTCTCGTCCTTGTCCGCGAATGCATTGAACATTTTGAAATGAGTTTTCGGATTGATGGCCAGGTATGTTTGAAGCGACCAGAACTCAGCGCCATCGGGACTGACCATTGCATAGAACCTGCGGCCTCCTACTTTGAAGTCCATGTATTTTGTTCTAGACATATAAGGTTTTGGTGCTACCCACTGGTCGAGTAGTTCGGCTTTGGTGAAAGCATCCCATACCAATGAGAGCTCTGCATCAAACTCGCGGGTGATAAATGCTTTTTTCGCTGTTTTGTCAACAGTAAATTCGAATTGCAGGTTGTGGTTCATTTGCGTTGTTTTTTGAGGTTGGACAATACTTTATCTAATTGCGAGAACTGGCTTTCGAGGACCTTCCTGAGTTTTTGAACCCAGGCGTCGACTTCATTGATTTTTGTGGCGTGGATGTGATAGTAGATTTCCCGCCCTCGCTGCTCCTGCTTCACCAGTTCGCATTCGGTGAGGATCTGGATGTGTTTTGATACGGCCTGTCGGCTTGTGTTGAATTCTTCAGCGATGGCATTAGGTGTCATTGCCTGAGCGGCAAGTAATAATAGGATCGCTCTCCTGGTGGGGTCTGCTATTGCCTGAAATACATCACGTCGTGTTTTCATATCTTTTCTTTGCAACTATATGGTTGCAAATATACACGCAATTACATGGTTGCAAAACTAAATACAGGAAATATTTTCAGCTGGCTGTAAGCTCTTTAAGAGTGCAGTGTTGTGGAACTGCTGGGTGCTCGTGGGAAACTGGATTGCGGCGCAGACGGTTTAAGAACTTCGTAATCATAAACTGTCACCTGACTGGAAACTGGAAGAGGTGTAAAACACCACCATCAAAGACAAGGAATTTGGAATCAGAACGAAAAAACTAATAAGAAGAGTGGAGAGAGAGTGGACAAAGCTCTGAAAAACGCACTAAGATGGTTAATTGTACTTTAAAAAAAAAGAAAGATCATGTTGCCGGCACCACCATAGAGGGTGAACCGCGGCTGGCAAACCTAAATAAAAACTTTACCCAAGCAAACGACCATTCAGTTGAGAACGAGTCAAATCATTACGTCAGTATGGCGACCAGAATTCACCTTTTAATGCACCCATTTTCATTACGTTAGGGCGTTGGCCCAGCCAACCGCCTGGCCACCCGCAGAGCTTTTGTAAAAATGGAATTTCGGCAGCCGCGGGAAAGTGCTACTTTGCGGCGCCATGAGGGGTGCAGCAATATTATTGATCGTTTATTCCGTGTCGATGGTGTTCTCCGGAACGCTGGAGGTCGGCCACGACTTGCTGCACTATCTCGCTGAACATCACCACTTATCAGCGCATCACCACAGCCACGGCCATCATCACAGCGTGCGTGATCACGACCATCCCCACTCGCATAAGCATACGAATGTCTCGCACAGTCAACACGACGCACCGGAGCCGGAAAACGCCCTGCCTTCAGTCCTGAGTTTCTTCCTGTACACCCAGAATCCACCTGTTTTTACCTTTCGAAACCGACTCTTTACAGCAATTCATATCAACACCATTGCTGATGTGTTGAAACCCATACTCCTGCCGTTGACACCCCCTCCCCAATTATAAAAGAGCGTGTTTCCTTACATTGTGTCAATCTAACACAATACCTTCCACGCCGATTGTGCGGCGTGACGAGAATCATTTTTAGTCTTTTTTAAACCATGTGATGAAGTTTTTTGTACCACTGGCTGGGCTGGTATGCCTTGCCATGAATATCGCATTTGGTCAGGGAAGCATCGGTGGCGCGGTGACGGATAAGCAGCACACTCCCCTGTCCGATGTTAACATACTTATATTGGAGCTCAACAAAGGGACCTCGTCCGACAAACTGGGGCGATACACAATTAAGAACATCCCTGCGGGTAACTATACCGTCGTGTTTACCTCTGTCGGCTACCGGTCTTCAGAGAAGTCCATAACCATAAGTGCAAACGAAACCGCCGTAGTAAACGCGACACTTGAACAAGGAGAACTTGTCCTGGCTGACGTTGTTATCAGGGATCAGCACGACCGTGAGGTTAATACAATCTCACAGGTTGACATCAAGCTGCGGCCGGTGAACACGTCGCAGGATATTTTGAGAATGGTACCCGGACTGTTTATTGCGCAACACGCAGGTGGCGGAAAGGCGGAGCAGATCTTCCTCCGGGGCTTTGACATTGACCACGGGACGGACATCAACCTGGAAGTAGATGGGCTTCCGGTGAATATGGTGTCGCATGCCCATGGACAAGGCTATTCCGACCTGCACTTTGTAATCCCGGAGCTGGTAAGCAGCGTCGACTTTAACAAGGGGCCCTATTACGCCGGCAAAGCGAACATGACCACCGCAGGGTATGCATCGTTCTCCACTCCTGCCATCCTTGGACAGAATATGGTGAAGGTTGAAGGCGGCCGATTCGGTACGTTGAGAAATGTCAACGCTGTCAACATCCTGCAGAATCAGCAGGGCGACTGGCGCACGAATGCCTACGTTGCCTCCGAGTACTTCAGGACGGATGGATACTTTCAGGAGAACCAGCACTTCAACAGACTGAACCTGATGGGGAAATTCAACGCCTATCGCGGTGACAGGGAAGCGTTCACCATCGGCCTCTCGACCTTCAACAGCCGATGGGACGCGTCAGGACAAATTCCGCTTCGCGCTGTCGAAGACGGTACCATCAGCAGATTTGGTGCTATTGATCCCACCGAAGGCGGTGAAACATCACGCACGAATGCATGGCTCAGGTATCTAAAGACTACGAATAATGGCGGCATCTTCGAGAACCAGTTCTATTATTCGAAGTACGACTTTAATCTCGTGTCCAACTTCACGTTCTTCCTGAACGACCCTGTTGACGGTGATCAGATCACGCAAAATGAATCGAGAAACATCTGGGGTTACAAAGGAAGTTATTCCCTGGACT
>JAEZGH010000159.1 GCA_023417065.1 Bacteroidota bacterium | reverse complement strand
GCGGAAGGTGAAGGCGACATATTGACATTATACCTCGGTAGTTCCGGCGAAGAAATCGAGGAAGGAATCTATACTTTGTCCGGTTTTGCTGATACGTACTCTGTTGATGGTGCATTCCAGATCGCATCAGCATACCTGGAACTGAATATCAAAAACGGCGAGGCCGAAGCTACGCATGCTTTTGATCAGGCAACGCTCGAGGTGTCAAGAGTGGGAGAATCATACAAGTTCATCCTTACAGCCAAAACGTATCCATTTGTTGATGCGCGCGACTGGACTAAAGGTCTGGATAAATCAAAACCTGCTAGGGATGTCAAGGCAGTATATGTGGGTGCTCCGGCTCGCATCGAATATGACACACAGAGGGGGGGAGATGCTTTGTTTGGAGATGAAGCCTTCGAACTTTCAGATCTCGTGATTCACCTGGGCAAAGAAGAAAGAACCGGGGAAGACGACACCAAGTACTACAGACACGTTCTGAACCTCGCAACCCCTGGCTATACCTTTGTTCCTGGGCGAGGCCTGGATAAAGGAAAAGGCAACATGTTCGTTATCGTCTTCAACGGGGAGACTGACGAGCTCGTACCCGGCACGTATTCGTTCACGTTCCCCGGTGAGGCGAAGCCTAACCAAGTTGATATGGGAATCCTGCGCATGGGCTACGATGCTGATGTTCCAATGACCGCCGACAGCCATGATGCATATACCTTTGACGAAGGAACAATAGCGATTTCCAAAAACGATCATACATACTCGGTCCAGCTGACAGGTATCGTTTATCCAATGAATCATAAACACGCACTTGAGCCCCCGGACAAGACGAAGCCCGCCGCGGAGATCAGTGCGAAATATACCGGAAGAGCTTATATAGTTGAGAATTGGTGGTAGTTTAATCTGACAAACCGAAAGCCTCCTGAATTATCGGGAGGTTTTTTTTATTATATCGTGTCAAAATTTTCTGTATCCTTCGTTCTCATGACACGTATATAATGATACTGTCGATGTTTATTCTTTCCCGTTGATTGTGATTCCGCGACTCATCCGCCTAACCGTCGTTTGGGCATACACGAAAAAAAATATCCAAAAGATTCATTATTTAGATAAAGTCTATTGACTTAATAGACTTTATGTTTACATTTGCTTCACATTTATAAAGAATAGGGGAGAGAGCAGACTTGATGATCCTATGGCAGCCTGTCAACCCCGTTGATAAGGTGCTCCATTCTGCCTGATTTAAGGAAATATAAATTAGTGAACATGAAAATTATCACATCCTACCACACATCCTGTTGTTGTTGCTGTTGTTGTTAGTCCACTTCAACAATCTTCCACGTTTTTCCAACAACAACACTAAGTAAAGACATGCTGCATATTGAATCAGAACTGCAAGGCAGTTCTAACACCCCCGCCTACGAGGGCCAGGACAATGCCGTCCGCGACGAGCGAATCCTTCCTGTCGTTTTCGATGACGTAGATCTGAAACATATCAAAGTCACCAGAAACAATCTGGTGAATCTTGCTTTCTCCGTCAAACCCGATTTCAGAAGACACTTTGGATTACTGATCGGTCTGCTTGAGTTTCACCGGACTTCCGCCTTTTCATTCGCGTATCACCGGAATGACCATCGCATCAGCGTAAGTATCAATTCCAACCAATACGCGAATCTGATCTCATTGCTGCGGTTTATTGCTGACCTGCTGGTTCGCGAAGTTGCGTTCAAATCACATCTGCGCAAAGTGATCGAGTTTGAACGAAACGCAGTACTTCAAACGAAGTTCCTCTACAAAGATCTACTTACATCAGACAACTCAAACTTAAACAATCAGCTCTATGGCTCTTAGATTAGGAGACGTTGCTCCCGATTTCACGGCAGCGACAACCGAAGGTGAAATCAATTTTCATGAATGGCTCGGCGACAGCTGGGGTATCCTCTTTTCTCACCCCGCCGATTTTACGCCAGTCTGCACAACTGAACTTGGCAGAACCGCGCTGCTGAAACCAGAATTCGTTAAACGTAACGTGAAGGTCATCGCGATAAGCGTAGATCCTGTTGAAGAGCACAAGAAGTGGATAAAAGATATCAACGAAACGCAAAATACTGTCGTAAACTTCCCACTCATCGGTGACCCCGACGGAAAGATTGCGCGCCTGTACGACATGATTCACCCGAATGCTTCAGAACGCACAACGGTAAGATCTGTATTCCTCATCGATCCCCGGAAGAGGATCAGGTTAACGATTACCTATCCGGCGAGTACCGGCAGAAACTTCGATGAGCTGCTTCGCGTGATCGACAGTCTCCAACTGACGGACACACAACGGGTGGCGACGCCCGCGAACTGGACACATGGTGATGACGTCATCATCCTTCCATCCGTTTCGGATGATGATGCTGCAAGACTGTTCCCTCAGGGATTTAAGCGTGTAAAACCATACCTCCGGTACACGCAACTCGATGAAGTGAATGCAAATGTGTAATGATACAGAACAGCTAAAACCACACTTATAATAAACTAAGAAGGGAAGAGAGGTTCCGTCTCCTGAGAAAAGCCATGAACCCCTACTCCCCTAATGTGACCCACCGAAGGCGGGACAACTTGCAAATGTACTGATTTCCGTATTACCACGGAATACATCTTCTGCATAGTTGGTCCGTCCTCGGCTCTAACACCAACCAACTATGAACAGTACATTTTTACCACATCACAAAGATCGAAGGCGGTCGCAATCACGTCTGCGAATTCTCATCACCTTATTCTTAACCGGTATTGCGATATCGGCCTTTTCACAATCGAGCCAGTCCATCACAGGGCGGATCACAGCCCGGGATACCGGAGAAGGACTGCCAGGCGTAAACGTCGTTGTCAAGGGAACCACGTCGGGAACGATAACCGACGTCAACGGGAACTTCACCCTCAACGCAGCGCCTAATGCTACGTTGCTGGTTTCCAGTATCGGTTATAAGACAAACGAAGTTCCTATTGACAGCAGAAGCAATATCTCCCTGGCACTTGAGGCCGACGTGAGCCAGTTGCAGGAACTTGTTGTTGTGGGCTATGACACCCGCGACAGAAAAGATGTAGTCGGCTCTATTTCAAAAATCGATCCCGCCGACATCCGTCTTATTCCTCAGGGAAGCTTTGATGCTCAGCTGCAGGGCAAAATTGCAGGGGTTCAAATTTCAAGCAATACCGGTGTGCCCGGGGAAGTCACCAATGTCCGCATTCGCGGCGTCACGTCTATCAACGCTGATGTCGATCCCCTTTATGTAATTGACGGGGTCTTCGTCAACAGCAACAGTCTTCAGACCGTCGGGACGGGAGGGAAAGCGACTTCCCCCCTGGCGGATCTGAACCCATCCGACATAGAAAGCGTCGAGGTTCTCAAAGATGCTGCAGCAACAGCGCTCTTTGGATCCCGCGGTGCGAACGGTGTGATCATCGTTACCACAAAGCGCGGTTCATACGAACAACGGCCCACACTGGATGTGAACATCTCACACGGATGGACGAAGGCTGCGAAACTTTGGGATCTCACCACCGGGCCTGAGCACGCGCAACTCGTCAACGAATGGTGGATCAACACAGGGCTAGACAATCCATCGTTAAACCGCACCTTCGAAAACCGTCCGTTCAGGCCTGTGAGCGAAGTAATCAACGGTCAGCCTGGACGCGGCCTGCCGGAAGAACAACAGACCTATGACCGCCTTGGCGAAATATTCCGCACAGCCCAGGTAAAGAACTACGATGTTTCACTTCGCGGTGGTTCTTCCTCGACACGCTACTATGTGAGCGCAGGATACAACAATCAGGAATCAATCCTTAAGCCGATCGAATTTGAAAGGGCGACATTCAAGCTTAACCTCGATCAAAAGATCAATGACCGCATTCAAACGTCATTCACCAATTCAATCTCAAGAACACACCGGAATCAGGCACGCGCTGGTGACGGACCTGCAGGTGGATTGCTGCAAGCTGCACTGCATACTCCTACATACCTGTCGCCATACAATGAAGAAGGCCAACTCGTGGGCCGGGCAGGCTTCGACAATGTTACGCTGCTGATTGAACACTATGACGTCAATTCCGTCAGCCTTCGTTATGTCGGAAACATCAATCTCGAGGCAGAAATCCTGCCCAATCTGAAGGTACGTTCGAGCTGGGGTGCTGACTACAATCAATACGATGAATCAGAATATTGGAACACCTTCCTGATCTCAGGAAGCCCCAACGGACTCGCTACCTCGAGTGTAACGCGTAATTCTGTTTTGTTGAATGAGCAAGTGATCTCGTACAGAAAACACTTCGGTCGTCATGAGCTCGGCGTTCTCGTTGGAAATACATTGCAATCCGATGTTACTGATCGCACGTATGCCGAAGGCCGTGGATTTGCGAACAACTCCGTACGTCTTATCTCGCAAGCTTCCTCGCTGAATGCATCACAAAGCTGGACCAAGAGCACACTCACGTCATTCTTCACACGCCTCGACTACAATTTCGGTGGCAAGTATCTTTTCGACGCCACCTTCAGAGCCGATGGATCGTCGCGCTTCGGAAAGAACAACCGGTGGGGCTACTTCCCTGCGGTGGGCGCCGCCTGGAGAATCAAAGAGGAAGGCTTCCTTCGTGATGTCAATACCATAAGTGATTTGAAACTTCGCGGCAGTTTCGGGTTAACCGGAAATCAGGCGATTGGTGACTTTGCAGGTCAGGGGTTGTGGTCGGCAGGAACAGGTTATGAAGGTCAGCCCGGCATTGCCGTTGAACAGCTGGCAAACCCGAATCTCAAATGGGAAGAAACCACGCAGTACAACCTTGGAATCGACGTCGCTGTTCTTCAGAACAGGTTGAGACTCGAAGCCAACTTTTACGACAAGTACACACGAAATGGACTCGTGCGAAGAACTGTGCCCGCAACGACAGGCTTCAATGCGATTTGGGATAACGCCATTGAGATAAGCAACAAAGGCTTTGAACTCGGCCTGCACGCTATCAACATCAGCAATAGTGTTATCTCCTGGACTACGGACTTCAACATTGCGCGGAACATAAACCGCATCGAAAAACTTGATAATCCGATGCGCTATGGGAGTCGCGACCTCATTTTGCAACAAGAAGGATATCCGTTGTACTCGTTCTGGGTATACAAAGAACTCGGTGTTGATCCCCAGACCGGAAACGTCATTTATGACGATGTTGATGGTGTACCGGGTATCACCGTTGCGGATCGGCAAATCGCAGGTGACGTGTGGCCGAAGTTCTTCGGAGGAATATCAAACTCTATTACCATTGGGCATTTCGATATCAATGCATTTTTCTCCTTTCAATACGGAAACAAAATCTACAATCACAATCGGTTCTTTGGTGAGGGAGGCGGAGCCCGCGATGCTGCGCGTATAATCTTCGCACATAACAATAAACGTTGGCAAAAGCCGGGAGACATCACAGATGTTCCGCGTCCCGACGGTATTAACATCAACAACTATCGCGACGGCGGAAGTCGCTGGCTGGAAGATGGTTCTTTCCTGCGACTCAGAAACCTCACTGTAGGGTATTCCCTTTCTCCAGAGTCTGCCAGGAAGCTTCGGGTATCACACCTGAGGGTATATGCGCAGGGTACCAACCTGTGGCTGCTCACGCGATACACCGGATTGGATCCTGAATCAAGTGCCAGCAGCAGTCAGAATGAACCCGGTATTGATCTTGGTACGCCGCCTCAACCCAGAGGTTTTCAAATCGGTCTGGAGGCAAGACTATAATTACTGCTGAACAAAAGCTAATTCAGTACTCAAAAAACAGACAACAAATGAAAATCAAATTATACAGTACGGTTCTACTTCTGACATTACTCAGCGCCTGCGTTGATGAGTTGAACGTCGAACCACGCGCATCGATACCCGATACCAATCCGATCTTTGATCGCGTTTCCGCGGAACAGGCAGTGCGCGGAATTTACAGCGCCCTCTATTATGGTGCCACCTTCGAATCTATTGGATACTTGTCGGGTGACAATGTTCAATGGACTGGTTCACAGTCACAGGTGCAGGAGTTTATCAATCATCGCGTAAACGCCGATAATTCAACAATCAACGGCTCATGGGTGGCGATATATCGACTGATCAACAGAGCGAATAACGCTATTGCCCGTATCCCAGGCGTGACCGATGCTCAGCTGACGGATGCGTTGAGGAATCAACTTATTGGTGAAGCACATTTTCTCAGAGCACTGGCCTACTTTGACCTGGCTCGCGTATGGGGCGGTGTTCCTATCGTTACCAACCCAACGCTGAGTCCGACCGACAACTCGGGTATCGCCAGAAGTTCACGTGAGGAGACATACCAACGGGTACTTGCTGATCTGCAAATTGCGGAGGAGCTCCTTCCTGAGAAAACTGAGCGATTCCGCGCGACACGCAAAACTGCCTGGGCATTGCGGGCACGACTGCACTTATATCGTAATCAGTGGGATCTTGCTGCTGAATATGCATCCAAACTAATCGATGACAGCAACTACGAGCTGGTTCGCCCGTACGGTGCTTTCTTTCTTGACAACGCAAGAGGTACACGTGAATCCGTATTCGAGATATTCTACAATGGAACCACGGAAGTCAACGGGCACCGCACGCAGTGGCAGCCTCAGGAAAAGGGTGGTACGCGGCAATGGGCACCAAGTGATGCAGTTGTAAGTCTGTTGTTGGATCCTGAGAAAGGCGGCAACCGAAACGTATTGATTGCACGCGACAATCAAAACCGCTGGTACGGTAACCTGTACTATCGCAATCCAGGTTCAGATCCTGCCTTTGTAATCCGCATTGCTGAACTCTATTTGATTCGCGCTGAGGCAAGAGCTCAACTTAATGATCTGCAGGGCGCACTTGAAGACTTGAACAAGGTGCGTGATCGCGCTGAACTCCCGGCCCTCGATCTCGGCTTAAAGGAGGAAGTACTTCTGGCAATCGAAGACGAGCGGAGGCTTGAGTTTGCGTTTGAACCACACCGGTGGTTTGACCTTGTGCGTACTGGTCGCGCGCAGGAAGTATTATCGATCAATGAACCCTGGAGACTACTACTTCCCCTGCCGATTTCCCAGCTCCAGATTGATCATGCTCTAGAACAAAATGAAGGCTACTAAAACATACCCTCTATGGCAACCGTTGAAATTTCAGTCCCAAAAACCAAAACACGCAGTGTTAAGCAACCCAAGGAAAGCGTGCCAAAATCCGGAGCGAATCTCCGGATAAGTCAACCTTTCAACAGCATCCTGTTTAAGTTCCTGGCGATCTATCTGGTGCTCCAGATAGTACCCTGGCAGCCCTGGTACTACGCTCAGCTTTTTACGTCGGAGTGGCCTCTGTTCTCGCTGGGCTGGCTCTTTGACGCAAGCAGATTCGCACCTCGTTTCTTTGGAGAAACGCAAGTGTTCACGGACTGGCTGATTGTCGCAGGCATCGCCCTGGTTGCATCAATCGTATGGCACCGCCTGGACAGATCAACGGATAACCTCGACCGTGATTATTATCGTCTACGCGCGCTGGTTCGCTATCGTCTCGCGGCAGCATTGCTGGTCTTTGGGTTCATCAAGTTTTTTCCGCTTCAAATGCCGTATCCGTCATTGAGCAACCTCAATACTAACTACGGTGACCTCACCGAATGGAAGCTCTTCTCTATGACACTCGGCATCGTGCCAGGGTATCAATCATTCCTCGGTCTCGTAGAGATTGTATCGGCGTTGTTACTCCTTAACCGGAAAACGGCAACATTTGCTACGTTTATCATCATACCTTACCTTGGCAATGTTGCCTTGTCTAATCTCGCGTATGGAGGTGACGAAGGTGCGTATGCATTTTTGCTGGTATCCTTCGCGCTTTTCCTACTTGCATTTGACGTTCAACGGCTCATTACAGCAACTTCGCTTGAACAGCCTGCCACTCCGAATACCTATCGCCCCGTTTTTGAAAGCTGGCAAAAGACATCACGCTATGCGGCCAAAGGGCTTTTTATCCTCGTGTTTGTCGTTCTGTTTGGAATTCAGGCGCGCGACGCGTATCAGAAGGGAGGAGTCCTCTATCCGAAGAAAACGGGAGTTGCCAAGTGGGCCGGGAAGTATCTCGTGAAAACATTCGAGATAAATGGTCAGGAACTGCCAGTATCAACGAACGATGATGTTCGCTGGCAGGATGTTGTGATCGAACCATGGGCTACCCTTAGTATCCGGAAGGAGCAAGTAAAAGAACCTGTCACCGCTGGTGTTACAGTTCTACCGTTTTCAGATGGAGAAAAGATTTATGAGTTCAGCGGAAATGCATCGCGTGACTTCTACACGTACGAGCTGGATCATATCACCGGGCAGTGGACTTTCGCGAATCGAAATCCATCTCATGCGGGTGATCGATTGTATTTATCGATCGAAGGGGATGAAGATGGACTTCTCAAGTTGAAAGGCACTCACGCAAATGGTGATTCGCTTTCCATTATTCTCGAAAAGGTTGATAAAAAATATCTGCTCCAGGAAGCAGCCAAAACAGGAAGACGCAGAGCTCTAAAATTATAACCCATGGAACAGGCTATTCATCAAATAGAATCCCCGGCAACTGATCAACACGCGGGGCCCGGCTGGAAAGAGTATCAGAAGTTTCTCTTTCGCATTGCCTTTATATTCTTCATAGCTATCAGTATTCCAAACAACGCGAACTGGTATGCACATGTATTTTCGATCGATTGGACGAATCTTCACTATCGCGATCTCTATGATATCGCACGGTTTGGATCCGGCATCAACTTCTTTGGCAATACTATTTTTGGAAGCACACTGAGCGGTTATGCCAACTGGATCATCAGCCTCCTTTTTGCTATTGGCGGTGCGTTGATCTGGACTGCGGCCATCAAGGTGCTCCGCCGCGACAATCTGAATTATCCGCTATTCTATTACTGGCTTCGTGTTGTAGTGCGGTATAGAGCTGGTATCGGAATCATCGGTTTCGGTTTTACCAAGCTGTTTCCGGTCCAGATGCCGTACCCTGGCCACGGGATATTGAACACTGACTTTGGGGATCTCACGTCGCAAAAGATCTACTGGCTTTCAATTGCCATTGTTCCCTGGTACCAGGTCTTTGCAGGGATTGTTGAAATAACTGCCGGGACATTGTTGTTTTTCCGCCGCACAACATTGATCGGTGCGATCCTCCTTTTTGGTGCGCTGGGGGATATTGTTTATGTCAACTTTGCCTATGACGGCGGTGTCCATGTTTACAGCTCGTACTTTGTTTTGCTTGCTGGCTTTATTCTGATACCCTACATTCCTGCACTCTGGTCACTCATTGTGCAGGAGAGGGTCACTCATTTTAAACTATATTATCCGAAGTTCACAGAAAGTTGGCAGCAACTCACACGGTATGCGCTGAAAAGTGGAACGATAGTCGTTTTTCTTGTTTTGTTCCTCTGGTTGCAGTACATCAACTTCAGATACGATCCATATAAACAACCTTCTACTAAAGGTGTAACGGACCTCAGGGGTCATTATGATGTCGTTTCATTTAAGCTGAACGGAGAAGAAATTCCGGTTGATCCAACAGACTCAGTACGCTGGTCCGAGGCCTCCTTTGAAAAATGGACGTCGCTTACGTTCAAAGTAAATCGCAAACATCCGCTTGATCTTTCCAACGGCGGTGGTGACCCTCAACGCGACATCAACCGGACCTTTGAAATTGCCGGAGTTGGAGGCGGGAGACGGGTCTTCCATTACTATGCCGATACGATCGAGCAAGTGCTCTATCTGCAGGATAAGTATAAGACCATTCCTGACCGGAGAAACAGAACAGCAGGCGTTGGTGGTGATGGCGCGACAGACGGACAGGCTCGCATAGCGGTTAAAGCATCCTTACCTGCATCGGGAATATATTCGCCAGATTGGATTAGCGAAGATGCGTGGAAGCGAATTGGTGACGAGAATAAAATGATCGACCCGAGGGCGGCATCGACGCGACGTGATCGTGAATTTGCCGCAAACAAAGGCAAATACGATAATCGGAAGCGGATGGTGCTTCATTATTCGACGGCAGACAATGGTAACACGATCACACTTAAGGGCCTGGATGAGAATCAGGATTCCGTTGAGATTGCGTTGAAACGTATTGACAGAAAATATGCACTTACTCCCAGCACACTCGACGCGGGTAAATATTAGAATGATCTTGATGGGGCTCCTCGTTATGGCCAGTTCACGTTGCACATCATCCCGTGCGGATGAAGCTGGTTCAACTTACGGTAACGCCGAAAAGGATCCCATCGCCTTTGGAATAGGTCGCCCTGCCACACCATCGGAAATCGACTCCCTGGATGTCGACGTCAGACCTGATGGCGCGGGATTACCGGCAGGTAGCGGCGACGTTGCACTGGGAAAGACTGTCTATCTGGCGAAATGCGCTACTTGTCACGGACCATCTGGTTATGATGGTCCGTATGACAAGTTAGCGACTAAGCCTTCGGAGAACGACAGACAAAAGACCATAGGCAACTATTGGCCTTATGCCACCACCGTGTTCGACTACATTCAGCGGGCAATGCCGTACGATCGCCCGGGATCATTGTCGAATGTCGAGGTATATGCGGTTACGGCCTACGTGTTATCACTAAACAAACTCGTCGATTCAACTTTCGTGGCCGATGCGCAGTCGCTGCCCAACGTTGAGATGCCGGCGAGAACAAAATTTGTATTGGACAACAGGAAAGGTGGAAAGGAAGTATTATAGATACCCCTGACACCTGATCGGAAAAATGGAAAGACGCACCTGGATTAAAGGATTGATCACTTCTGCCGCATCATTGGCGGGTGTTGCAGTAACAGCGAACGATCAACGATCAAAAGAAATCATACAAGGCAATGAACGACAGCTTGGTCCACCACCGGGCCAACTGGGAACAAAGTCGTCGTTCGAAAATTTGCTTAAGCTTACGTCAGATACCTCCTCGCGAACGCCGTTGCAGCATCTTCACGGGACCATCACGCCGTCTGAGTTGCATTTCGAACGCCATCACTCCGGCGTGCCGTCAATCAATCCGGAAAAATTCTCGCTTCTTGTTCACGGCATGGTAGATCGTCAGACGGTATTCACACTATCTGATCTGAAGCGACTACCCTCCATCACCAGGATTTGTTTTCTCGAGTGTTCGGGAAACTTTCGCACCGGCAATGACAAGCTCACGCCGCAGCAGATCTGCGGCCTTACCAGCCAAAGTGAATGGACCGGTGTGCTGTTGTCGACGTTATTCAGGGAAACCGGACTGAAAGCAGGGTCTAAATGGTTTCTTGCAGAAGGCGGCGATGCCTGTCGCATGACGCGTAGCATTCCACTGGATCGCGCGTTGAAAGAAGGCATGCTGGTGTACGCACAAAATGGCGAAGCGTTGCGCCCGCAGCATGGCTATCCACTCA
>JAEZGH010000102.1 GCA_023417065.1 Bacteroidota bacterium | reverse complement strand
AAAAAAGACGACTTGCGTCGTCTTGAGATTAATTGCCTCGCTATAGACTTATATATCTTCTATACAGTCTCTTTGGATGCGATTTCGAAGAAACCATTCCTTCTGACCAACTGGATCGTGTCTCCGTTGCAATCGATGCCTTTATTGGCTTCAATCACTTCGTACCCACGACATGATTTTTTTGGTTCTTCAACGGGAGCAGTCGGTGTTCCTGTGATAAACCCGGTGCCCATAATCACAACAGCGGCGACAAAGACCAACATTAGAATGACACGTTTCATCGTATAGTTTTTTTGTTAAAAACTCTTTGAAGGCTTGTCACGATTCCTTCATTTCAGACACATAGAGAGGAGAGGTGTCTTTTTTAGTACTATAGTCGTGCTAATCGATTTCTGCTATTCTGTACAATACAAAGATACGTCGTTTATAAATTAAAGTTATGTTTTTTAATTCGAAGTTTTTTTGTATACCCGTTCGGATGGGCCAAATTGGGCTGTTTTGGCCTATTGTTAAATTAAGTCAACGATCTAAAGGCGGCTTCAAATATCCAGGTCAGTCCGATGGTTGAGTTTTTTGGATTTTTTTAACAAAAACAATCCAAAAATTACATGGCTGGTCACACGCCCAAACGTGAAAAAGCGACAAAAGTACCCTAAAAATCCAGTTTTCCTAAAACATAACGGGAGCCTCCATGGCAAACCCGCTTTTAATTAAGTTTGCCCATCAGAATACGCTCATTATGCAAACGAGTTTTCAGCCTCAGATTGGTACTCCATTATCAGCATCCGCACTTAAAGTTATGCTTCTTGGCTCAGGCGAGCTGGGAAAAGAAGTGGCGATAGAATTTCAGCGGCTGGGTGTCGAAGTGGTTGCTGTTGACAGGTATGATCACGCCCCCGCTATGCAGGTCGCTCATCGTTCGTACACGATATCCATGCTCGATGGGAATGCACTTCGTTCCGTCGTCGAAAAAGAAAAGCCTCAACTCATCATACCAGAAGTTGAAGCCATCGCTACAGAGACACTACTTGATCTTGAACAAGAAGGTTTTATCGTGATCCCTAATGCAAAGGCCGCGCATCTTACGATGAACCGCCAGGGTATACGAAAGCTCGCTGCAGAACAACTCGGTATCAGAACATCGCCATATCGCTTTGTTGATTCCATAGACGAGCTGATTAATGCTATTGCTGAAATTGGTTTGCCATGTGTTATCAAACCGATTATGAGTTCCTCCGGAAAAGGTCAGAGTCTCATTAAGACTGAAGAAGAAATCGAAGCAGCATGGACGTATGCGCAGGAAGGTGGCCGGACAGGAAAGGGAAGTGTGATCGTCGAGGGATTTGTTGAATTTGATTATGAGATCACATTGCTTACCGTTCGTCACCCCGGCGGAATTTCGTTTTGTGAACCGATCGGTCATCGTCAGGAAAAAGGCGACTATCGCGAATCGTGGCAGCCGCATCCGATGAGCACTATGGCACTGGAGAAAGCACAGGGGATGGCATCGCTGGTCGTAAATGCTCTTGGCGGCCGAGGTATCTTCGGTGTCGAGTTTTTTGTCAAGGGCGATGACGTGTTCTTCAGTGAAGTATCGCCACGGCCACACGATACTGGTATGGTTACGATGATCTCGCAAGACCTCTCTGAATTTGCCTTGCATGTGCGTGCAGTCCTCGGGTTGCCGATACCTTCCATCAGACAATTCGGTCCGTCTGCGTCGTCGGTAATCCTTGTTAGCGGTAATTCGTCAAGGATTACTTACGCCGGCCTCTCTGATGTACTTGCAGAACCTGACACACAACTACGCCTCTTTGGAAAGCCTGAAGTTCGTGGTGAACGCAGGATGGGTGTCTGCCTGGCAAGAGGTGCGACGATCGCTGACGCCCGCGAAAAGGCAAACGCAGCGGCTGCCCGGATTTCCATTACACTCGAATAATGCCGTCTCGTCGTCAACGGGAAATTTTTCAACACCCTTCCACAACTTAAAAGCAATTCATCCTGCGTTAAAGTCGCTTCATGTCTTTTTCAACGTACCTGATACACAGGCATATGTTTAGTTTCCTTCCCGGGAAACTTGATGGATATGAGAATGACGACTAAATATTTCTGGATCGCCGCGCTGGCGATTGGTATCATGGCATCGGCTTGTCATGATGAAGAGGAACCCGAACCAATAGACGTTGTTGAAGATATAGAAGTCGGTGATGATCCGCAGGCACCACCGCCTGACATCACTACCATGTACTTTCCTCCCGCCGGAAGTGACGAATGGGAAACCGTAGATGCATCGGTCGTAGGCTGGGACTCAGCCAACTTTGCAAGCGCGATTCAGTTTGCACATGATCACGGCAGTTACTCGTTGATGATCCTGCACAAAGGAAGAATTGTTACCGAAAATTACTGGAAAGGCAGAAGCGTAGATTCGGAAACTGATCTTGAATCGGTATCCAAAAGTCTGATGGCTTTCGTGGTGGGAGTTCTTCAGCAGGACGGCACCTTGAAACTCGATGACAAAGTATCTGATTACCTCGGAGAAGGCTGGAGTCAGTCGCCGTCAACTGAGGGCGATATTACGATAAGGCATCTGCTGACAATGACGTCGGGGCTTAATGAAGAATTGAAATGGATCAGCGCACCGGGGGAAACGTGGCGTTATTGTCACGCGGCGTTTGATAAGTTACACAAGGTGATAGAAAAAGCCACCGATATATCGTATGGAAGGAATTTTGAAAAGTTATTGTTCGAGCCAATAGGTATGCACCAGCATTCGTGGTATGGAACCGATTTGCACGCGAGTGCCCGCGATATTGCGCGCTACGGACTCTTAATTCTCAACAAGGGATCGTGGAACGACCAGAAGCTGATTCAGGACGACGGCTACTTCTCCGATATGCTCAGCACATCGCAGCCCATGCAAAAAGCTTATGGCTATCTGTGGTGGTTGAATGGGAAAGAAGACTGGTATGACGATGAATTGAAGGTGACTAACGAAGGCCCTATAGCCTCCACGTTGCCGTCAGACGCAGTGCTTGCCAAAGGCAAACGCGATCAGCGCATATACATCGTTCCAGGTCTTGATATCGTTGTTATTCGTCAGGGCGGAGATACCGGCCTTCCGGAGATTGGAGAGGGTTCATTTGATGTGGAATTCTGGAAGAGGATGATGAGCGCCATCAACCCTTCTCATTGACGCAGGTGTACACTCCTGTAACGCGCGATGTTCGCATATGAACATGAGCGGTATGGCTATCTCGTATAGCTAAGCATTTCAAGGGAAATTTGGTTTGGAAAGGAATTTGTATCGATGTGTACAAATTCCTTTTTGCTTATGCGAACGCTTATCGCCGTATTGCTTTGGTGTATCCTCCTGGTGCTTTGCTGGCCCGTAGCCTTGCTGTTGATCGTGGTCTTTCCGATCATCTGGTTGATCCTCCTTCCTTTTCGGATTATCGGTTTTACACTCGAAGCACTGGTCAGGCTTGTGGGGGCAATACTTCTTTTTCCGTTCCGGGTCGTAAAAGCCATCTGACGGATCGCGTTTTTTTAAGTCCGGCGGGCCTGATATATTTGCAAGCGCAAATGCAGAGCCATGAGACTTGGTCAGCTATCACGTAAGATATCCGTCAGGACAAATGAAATAGTCGAATTCCTAGCGAGCAAAGGAGTGGTCGTCGAGGATTCGTTCAATGCACGTGTCGACGACGAACATGTCAGTCGGGTGATCTCGCATTTTGCTCCCCATCTGAATTCTGTCGCCCTGGATCCGGAAGAACCTGCCGTGGAACAGTTTCAGGCTGCTGAAATCCATGTTGAAGAACCTGTGCAATCGAATGAGCCTGTTACTTCATCGCCAGCTTCAGTGGAAACCATTGAAGTCGTTTTACCATCTGAGCCGCTTTCTGACGAAGCATCTGCTGATACGGAAGCAGAGATGCCTAATGAGGTCAACGGCGTGATCAAGGCTCCCAGAGTAGAACTTCAGGGGTTGAAAATCCTCGGAAAGATTGAGCTCCCTGAGCCCCGGAAGAAGGGCGCTGCTGAAGCGTCTGACGCAGCGGGCCAGACTTCGCCTGAACCATCGGAACAGCCAGAGCAGTCCCAGGTGCGCCCACATGCGGAGCGGCGCAAGCCGTCGCAACGGCAACGGCGGCCGCAGGATCGCCCTCGTAAGAACCCTGTCGCACAGGAGCGCGAACGCCGTGAACGTGAACAGGAAGAGGAAAGGAAGCGCAAGGCAGAGCAGGAAAAACAACGGAAGACTCACCATTACCAGAAGCGCGTCAAACTGAAAGGGCCCACCAAGGCAGCGCGAATTCACGATGAAGATGCAGTGCCCGTCGAGGACGTCCAGCCCCAACCCACTACCTTGTGGGGAAAGTTCGTTAAATGGCTCACATCCTGATTTCGATGCGGGCAAGGTATCAGTTTTTAACGGATACCGTCAAAAGCACCTATGGTTTACGAACTCGAAAGCAACACCGTATTATTCGAAATTGACAGAACGGCCATCGTCGACATCTCGACTGGCGACGAACTCAAGGTTAGCTGTCTTGCAGACGCCACGTACACGTGGACGGAACAGGATTCCCAGTTCATGGAAAGTAACCCCGACGCCAGACTATTCATCAAGTTCCGAAAAGGAGGTAAGGACAACCGATTCGAGGGAATCGGCGTAACGGTTTTCCCGCAGGAGGTTTATTAGTTAACCTTAATCAGCTCAACTTCGAAGATCAGGGCCGAGTAGGGCGGAATTCTGCCACCGGCACCACGTTCGCCGTACGCGAGCTCATCGGGAATGTACAGGATAAACTTGTCGCCTTCTTTCATCAACTGGAGGGCTTCGGTCCATCCCGGAATAACCTGTGTTACTCCAAACGTAGCAGGTCTGCTACTCTGAACGGAGCTGTCGAATATTGTTCCATCCAGGAGCTTGCCGGTGTAATGTACTGTTACCTGGTCTCCTGGTTTCGGACTCTTGCCAGTCCCCTGTGTCACCACTTCATACTGCAGTCCACTGTCGGTTTCTTTGATCTCGGTTCTTTTGCGGTTTTCCGCAAAGAAAGCATTGTTGACTGCCCTCATTTTTTCTGTTTTAGCTTCATATGCGCGATCCATAAAAGCCTGAACCGCCATCATGGATTGTTGCTGGTCCTGCTGAAGCGAGTCGTTCAGGAATACATCCCGGATACCTTCACCCATTACATTCAAATCAAGTGAATCCACACCCTGGTTGCGCAGATTTGACGCCATCAGCGAACCTAGTCCATAGCTGACTTTCTGCAATTCGGTCATGATAGCGTATTCTTTGGGCTTCTTCAGCTCCACAATTTCGGCTTCAAGGCGCGATACCTCCGAACGAAGCTGCTCCACTTCCTTCAATAATTCCTTTTTCGACTGACCGAACGCCGCTGCACTGCCTATGATTAGGAGGGAAGCTGTTAGAATAATAGACCTCATGCTTTTCAAATAAGGCCGCAAAGAAAGAAAAAATTGTATCGTTGACAAGGACATTCCCCGTGAGCGGTAAGCCCGGCGGTCGAATACTTTTCGGCAGCGCCAGAATCGCGCAGGCGGGCTCGGTATACGCAGTGCCGACGAGCGTTACATGGCACAAGTTTATTCCTCCATGCGTTATGTGCCCGAGAAAATTCAACGCCCTGTTTGTATTTGTAATCCTTTCTGCATCGTTGCAGGCGCAGATTGGCGGTGACCATGATTTGATCGACCGCTTCGGATCGCCTGTAGTAGTCCCGCTAAAAGTCCAAAGTGAGTCCCCTTACGGGAATCATACCAGATATCACATCCCAGGTACTATGCGCCATGCCGACCGCAACGTTATGGGTGAGCGCGTAGCGGAGGAAGAAGGCTTTATCTATTCGACACCGAATCCATTTTCCGATACTACACAGGTTTTTGTCATCGATTCGAATGGTCGGCCCATCCGAAAGGTACAGCCATTCGAACCTGAGCCGGAGCCTGTTCCTGACGAAGAGATTCAGGTTTTTTCTGCTGGCAATGAGGAGACGAATGAGGAGTGATTAACCATTAACCCAAGCGCGAATTATGATAAATGCAGAAACAAAAAATGAAGTCAATCTTAAGTCCCTGCTGGGATGGATGGCCACTGGTGCGGGCGTTGCGCTGGCGGCGGGAGCGTTGTATAAACTGGCTACGCGATTTCGCGTTGAAGGCAAGGTCGTTCTGATCACAGGTGGATCACGTGGTCTGGGGCTGGAGCTTGCCCGTCATTTAGCCGCCAAAGGTGCGAAGCTTGCCATCTGTGCGCGGTCCGAAGATCAGTTGGGGCGCGCCCGCGCAGAACTGTCAGAAAGCGGAGCAGATGTTATTGCTATCCCAACGGACATCACGAATCGCAGCGAAGTCAATGAACTCGTCAGCGACGTTGTGAGCCACTTCGGGAGGATTGATGTTCTGATCAATAACGCCGGCGTCATTCAGGTAGGTCCGCAGGAAGAAATGAACATTGAGGATTATGAAGAAGCGATGGATACAAATTTCTGGGCGGCACTGTATGGTATGCACGCTGTTATTCCGCATTTCATCGGGCAGGGTGGGGGCAGAATTGTAAACATCACTTCCATCGGAGGCAAGGTGGCTGTGCCGCATCTGTTGCCTTACTCGGCGAGTAAATTTGCTCTCGTTGGACTGTCCGAAGGAATGCATGCTGAATTGAAAAAGAAGAATATCTACGTCACTACGGTCGTTCCCAACCTCATGCGTACGGGCAGTCCCCGGAATGTCACGGTTAAGGGAGATCATGAAGCAGAATATGCGTGGTTCAAGGTAGCAGATTCTTCTCCTTTGTTGTCGCAGTCAATCGAATCAGCTGCCAGAGAAATCATCCGTGCCATGGAATATGGAGAGGCAGAAGCAATTCTCTCCCTGAGTGCCAGGGTAGCAGTATTGTTAAAAGGATTCGCGCCGGGCTGGGTAAGTACACTGACAGCGTTGACCAATCACTTTCTGCCCGAGACAGGCCCATCAGGATCAGTTCCCCGAAAGGGATTTCAGTCTGAGTCGTCAAAATCGAAGGGATTCATTAGCGCACTTTCCGACAGGGCGGCAATCCGTAATAACGAATTGTAGTGGCATGCATTTTTAACCCGTGTGGATATGGAGAGGAAGATGGTTGTTTTCTTACTGTTTATAACCGGTAGTATATCGGGGTGGAGCCAAATAGACTCTGTGGGGATCAGAAATGATTCTACAGAACAGGTTTCCACTCCGGTAGCTCCGGGGCATACCACTCCTCAGCTAAAAGATGATGAGGAACCTTTTTCGAGTTCAAATTCAAGTATTCTGAAGCCGGAGGAAGTTCCACCTTCACTACTCACTACACTGGAAGATCCAATATATGCTGGATGGAGGGAAGGCGTGATCCGCAGACATATGGAAACCGGAGAATTTGAGATAGAGATCCTGAAGGACACAGAACGAAAAAAGTATCGCTTCAATAAGAATGGCGAACGGGTTCCGGAAGAGTAAACACTGCGAATTATTTATAATCAACAACCACTGAAGCCGGCAAAGTCCGGCTTTTCTGTTAACACCTACGGTCCTATAGAATGCACAAGCATGGAATTCTGATCCTCGTATTCTTCGCAGGCATGTGTGTGCATCCGGTTTTTGCGCAATATGATTCAAGTTATATCGAATCCCACGAAGGTTATCTGGTGACGCGGTTTCTGGTTAACAGAAAGTATACGTCGATGAATATTGAGAGCAGTGGCCGCGACTATTCGCTTCGGTACAGACCCAACAAAACATTCAGTGCCGGCCTCGGCGCATCGTATAAGTTTGCAACCTTGAACATTTT
The DNA here is from genome assembly GCA_023417065.1 of Bacteroidota bacterium. GTDB lineage: Bacteria > Bacteroidota > Bacteroidia > Cytophagales > Cyclobacteriaceae > Ohtaekwangia. The sequence goes on along the minus strand of JAEZGH010000102.1, from coordinate 2,652 downwards.
GGTGGGTGTATTGCAGCCTCAGGAAAAGCGTGGCCGTACGCGCGACATTGATGTTCAAATTCATAACTATGGACGCAAATATACATTCGATGTTATCCTTCAAACATACAAGGGCTTCTATCTCGCAGATAGAAGTTTCGCGTTGCCGGGAAAAGAATATTATGTGCGGCCCGACCTTGCCGTCAATGCTTTTGGAGGAAGCTTCCAGTATGTGTTCAACCACCGGAAGTATTCATACCGCGCCGTGTTTCAGCAAACGGAGACTCAAAAGAAGTCTGCAGGTTCCTTCCTCGCTGGTGCTGAACTGTACATCGGACGTATCAAAGGAGACAGCTCTCTGGTACCGGGAAGTGCAATTACGAATGGCCCTCCGGAGATCGTTGACAAGAACAGGTTTGTCGATTTCGGACCCAACGGCGGATATGCTTATACATGGGTGTACAGGAAATTGTACGTCATGGCTTCGGCGTCGGTAAGTCTGAACACGACGATCAATCGGGTTTTCAGTAACGGTGATTCCAAAAATTATATAGGCATTAGTCCAAATACCTTCTTCCGGGTTGGCGCAGGATATGATGTCAAGCGATGGAGTGTTAATGTAATCCTGATTACCCGCGGTTTGAATTTTCCCACGTTTGATGACCGGTCGTTTAACATGAACTCCGGCCGCTATCGTTTCAACTTCATTTACCGCTTCAGGCCGAACAAGGAAACGCGCCGTTACCTCAAGATTATTGATGAGGTTGACGAGTACATTCCGCGATAAATTGAAGTGCCCGCCACTATCTCATGCTAGATTTAGTACATTGCGGATTGTATGGAATATAAGACCTGTTTGTTGATAGACGACGATCTGGATGACCATGAAATATTCAACATGGCCCTGAACGATCTCGACAGACCGGTGAGATTCCTCAGTGAGTTAAATCCGCTGAACGCATTGAGGCGTCTGAAAAAGAAAGAGGACATTCCGGATATTATCTTCCTTGACCTCAATATGCCGCGTATGAACGGCAAGCAGTGTCTGGAGGAAATTCGAAAGATCGCCCACCTGCAGGATGTGCCGGTCATCATCTATTCCACTTCTTCGGAGATCCGCGACCTGATTGAAACCAGGGATCTGGGGGCGACCGCCTACGTGGTGAAATCCAGCAGGATTAGTGATCTTACCGCTGCGTTGAAGGACTTTTTTGAAGAAACGGCTTGAATTCTGAACCATTTCCCACGCTTTTTGCGGGCGCCCAGTGAGAAAAATATTCATCAATCTCGCGGGATAAGTCATTTTCCCACTTTTCAAAGGCCGTGGTACGTGTTTTTCAGGCCGTTGATAAAATCTCACAAAATGGGACAACGAATTTTGATTGCAGAGGATGATCCGTCGATACAAAAGCTTTTTACGATCATTCTCACGAGGGAGGGGTACGAAATCGAAGTATCGTCAGACGGCCAAATGGTTTACGAAAATACGACCGAACTTCCCAGCCTGTTTATACTCGACCGGCAGCTGAAGAATGCCTGTGATGGGCTCGAAGCCTGCCGGTATTTGAAATCGCAGGAAGCGACGAAGAACATACCGGTTATAATGATTTCGGCAACTCCGGAAATCGGGAGGCTGGCAAAAAGCGCAGGAGCCGAGGACTACCTCGAAAAGCCCTTCTCAATGAACGTTTTACTCCAGAAAATCAGGCAGTTTCTCAATCCTACCGACGGTATCAGTTAGCTGCGACATGCTCGTCCGCCCGAAGGTTCGGGGAAATTGACCGACCCGCATGGTGTTCGTCTGCCGGACTGTATGCCTGTTAACCGCAGCGAAGGTAGCTTTCCCTGATCCTGCTTGGGTTTCCCGTCAGCCACCACTATCTTGGGTGTCTTTAAGGGAGCGCAGGATGGAAAGTTTGAAGACATTATACCTCATTGACGACGATATGGACGACCTCGACTTTTTTTGCGAGGCAGTGCAGCAGGTTGACAGCTCAATTATATGCTTCAAATCATCTGACTCCGAATACGCTCTCCGATCTTTTCAGCAGGGCGAAATCCCACTACCCGACCTGATATTCCTTGATCTTAACATGCCGTTAATTGATGGCCGGACTTTTCTAAGCGAAATAAAAAAGATTGATGAGTACGCGAGTATTCCCGTGATCATTTATTCCACTTCCGCGCATCCAAAAGACATTGATGATACCCGCAAACTGGGCGCTGCCGGATTTATTACCAAGCCGTTCAGCCAGGAAGTTCTTGTTAATCAATTGCAGATGCTGCTTCGACAGCATTCACACCACCTGACCCGATCAGTGGAGGTGTCAGGAAATTAGCACCGCATTACTTCATAATAAGTGCTTTCAGCGACATGTTATCCCTGAGGTGATATACCTTACTTGCGTCGAAGTTATCGCAAGGGTGCTCCAATTCAAAAGCTGAGATCGATGAGATATTATTGATCAGAAGCCCTTCTGTTTCATTGGTATTTGATAATACCACTCCCGAAAATGTTTTGCTTTGTTGCTCGCGCGAAGAAGCGATGAACCCGATGATATGAAGAAACTCCGAACTCCATCCGGTATGGGTTTTAACTTTTAATCCAACATTTTTTTCCTTCAACACGAACAAGAGGGCCTTGAACTCGTTCAGACTGATTTCCATCCTTTG
>JAEZGH010000049.1 GCA_023417065.1 Bacteroidota bacterium | reverse complement strand
CAGTTCCTTAAGCCTCTTGAGCTCGTCCACACTCATACCGCCATACTTACTTTTCCAGTTGTAAAAGGTTGCATCGCTTATACCGTGCTTGCGGCATATGTCAGCTACTTTCTGACCTTGTTCTTGTTCTTTCAATATCCCAATGATCTGGGCTTCCGTGAATTTTGTTTTCTTCATGGCTAAATCTGAACGGTTAACGTTAAAAAATCTCTAGTTTTAACCTGTTCGAAAAAAACAGCCAGGTACCAATCAACTCTAGCACGGTGATTGAAGAAATCAGTCATTAGTTTGTGAGTTCATTCATACTTAAACAGATAGAGTAATGGCCGACTATTGGTTGCGCTCTTTAATCACAAAATAACATTCATCACAAACAATTCTCAGGTTCACGAATGCGCGGAATACATCAGTCCATTCCTTCTCCATCATCCAAAGTTCCTCGCACTCGTCACACCATGCCTGGTAGTCATCTTCCTGTTCGATGGCCGGATCAGAATCAAATGTCTCGTGAAAGCCCTTATCTTCTCCGCTGAGCAAATGTTGACAAACAAACGACGCGCGGCCGGATTCATGGATATCGCATTTAACCTGCCACTCCTTCATTTCATCATAAACTTCCTGTGCTACTTCTGCTGTGAAAACAAAATATGCATGAAGATGGCCAGATGGAACACGGTACATTCCAATCGCGTTGAGCAGTTTAGCGGTGATAGTCGTGAATTCCCAGCCTGTATATCCATCACCATCGATTAGACCCTCAGTTAATCGTTCAAAGCCATTGCTCTCGCCATATTCTTTAACGCGATTCATCCCTCTCTTCACTTTTTCGGGAGTCGAATTATTGTGCCATGACCACATCCATGTGTTTTTCTCATTTGAGAAAGTACCAACGCCGACATACTTAAAGTACAAGTTCCTACCGTCGTCGGACTTAAAGTGAAAAACACCCATGCCATGATCGTAATACCAATGCTCGTAGCTTTCGATATTATAAAGTTTCATAAAGTCTTGCTGAAGCGAAGTCATATCTTCACTGCAAGCCCGCCTGAATTCATCATAGTTTGACAACGTATTCATAATCAGTAATATTGTCGTATTCTTCCAAACAACCTAAATTTCAATTACCAAATTCTTCTCAAACCCATTATAAGGCTCGTTGATATAACCAACAGGATTGCAAATCACTTTTGTGCTACCGATCTCGTACTGGCTTGGCTGATGGATATGGCCGTAAATCCAGAAATGAGGTTGATGCTTTAAGATGAACGGCTCAAGGTTGGAAGCATATGCCGCCGAGATAATATCATCTCTGAATTCCTGTGGCACCGACTTAGGACTGGGTGCATGATGCGTGACAACAATATTCTTCTCAGTCGCCGTTGTCTCCAAACTTGTTTGCAGCCACTTCAGTGATTGTTGATGGATCAGATAGGTATCGATTGACCGCAGTTTAGAGTACGAGGGGTCCCGTCTGATCATTTTGTAATCGTTCATTTTACTCTGGCAGAGGCTACCGTTGGTTCTGGAATCGCCCATCAAAGCGAAGTCCGTCCAGAGTGTTGCCCCTTGAAAAGTAACGTCCCCGATAGTAACTGCCTTGTTCTCCAAAACATGAACATTAGAATCTATCGCGACGGTCTTTATCGCATTAAGTGTCTTGGGATAACTGCCCTTGTAGTACTCATGATTCCCCAGGACATAAATTACAGGAACGTCGGCGATCGTGCGTAAAATCCACTCAATTCCCTTAACTCCCAGGTTCACATCGCCCGCGATAACCACAACATCCGCCTGGTCGAACGTCAACTCCAGAAATCCGAATTCCTGATGAAGATCACTGATTATCTGTATTCGCATTGCTCCATTGATGGCGGCTTCAATATACTCATTTACGTCGGACCCCTTGAAAACCTACTTCCCTGAATTCAATTCGGCTCTTCCAAGTTAAATCGATACCAACATGGGTCCATAGTGGTAAGGATTCTATTTACACCTATCCAATTTTGCTGAAAGTAAATGATTTGAATTACGATCCGGGCAGAAGGGAGCTTCCAGGAAAATCAATCACTACTACGGTAGTCGTTGTGAATGCCTACGCATCGAAAACAACTCATTTGTATCACAAAACAAAAAAGACATGGCAAAAGAAATCATCACCACCGAGGACCTGGAAAGCTTCCGGCTCCGGCTGCTGGAAGATTTGAAGCAGATCGTTCAGCAAAAGACAAAATTTAATCAGAAGGAATGGCTCAAGAGTGTTGAAGTCCGGCAGTTGCTTGGGATCTCGCATGGAACGTTGCAGACACTCCGGACAAAAGGGGCCATTCCCTACCGCAAGCTTGGCGGAATTATGTTCTACCGCTACCAGGATGTTATCGCAGCACTGGAGACCGATCCAAAAATTGGTCAGGTATGAACGGTGCCCAACGACTCCGCTACCTGATCCAACTGGCCGCCGCCGATAGACGGCTTAGACCAGTTCATGTCGCCGTGATTGTCGCGCTCTGCCACTTGTGGATGAAGAACCATTTCAACAAGTGGTACCCGATCACACGGAAAAGTCTGATGGCGTTATCAAGGATACATTCAAGCGCCACCTATCATAAAGTCATTAACGAATTACAATTCTATGGCTACCTGCAATACCATCCCTCCTGCCACCCGAGGCAGGGATCACGGGTAAGTATAGTTATTCCATCTAAACACCAAACCGCAACAAATTATGTCGAACAATAAATTAACCTTCAACGAAGCAAAACAAATTCCGATCACCGAGTTCCTGGCACAACAAGGTGTTCATCCAACGAACAGCTCCCGCCACGAATACTGGTACCTTTCACCATTCCGTCATGAGCGAACACCCTCCCTCAAAGTGGATAGCAACAAGAACGTGTGGTTCGACCATGGCACCGGCGAAGGCGGAACGATCGTCGACCTGTGTGCAAAACTTCATCAATGTAATCTCCATGAGGCGCTAGAGAGGTTGTCGGAAGGTGGCGGTAAGGTCGTCGCCGACCTTGGCAAGGTCAGGGAACCACCTCGGCAAGGTGAGCATTTTAATCAGGCACCTAACCGGCTGAACGTCGCAGCGGTCAGGGACCTCACCAACCCGAACCTACTTTACTACCTGACCTCAAGGGGAATTAGTACCGACCTCGCGCAGGCCCACTGCAAGGAGGTTCTTCTTCAAATCGGCTTCAAACGATACCAGACCGTTGGATTCCAGAACCGATCCGGCGGCTGGGAGCTGCGGAACAGCTGGTTCAAAGGTTCGTCTTCTCCGAAAGATATCACCCTGCTGGAGTCCGGAAGCCCACGCCTCTGTGTCCTGGAAGGATTCATTGACTTCCTTTCCCTAAAGCAATCGTCGAACGCGGACCTACAGTCGATACGAAAAGACGCCGGATTTCTCATCCTCAATTCGCTGGCGTTTGTAAATAAAAGTCTGCCATTAATTCAGCATGCAAATGAAGTCGTGGTATTCTTAGATAATGACGAGGCAGGGAATCAGGCAAAGGAAACATTGATCCGAAATGGTGTTCATTATTACGATGCGGCAACTATTTACTCGCAGCACAAAGACCTGAATGACTTTCATGTGGCCAATGAAAAGCCAAATCTCACGGTGGCTGATCCAGGCAGAAAGAAAAGCTTAGGGCTATGAGCATACAAGTTCTTGAAAGGAGCAAGCCATGTTTTCGCTACGCAAAAACGGCTTACTCCCAAATTTGACCACTTCGTTTCTAAAACATCTATGGCAAGGCCGAAGAGTAACGAGAGAGACAAGCGCCAGGTACAGGTGAACATCCGCCTGACCAGTGAAGAAGCAGGGAAAGTAAACCACTATGCTAACGCCAGCGGACTTACTCCTGCGAACTGGATCCGGAAGAAAATCTTTACCGGCAAGTTTCCGCCTGTAAAATTGTCACCCATAGATGCAGCGACATACCAGGAGCTGAAAAAGATTGGCGTGAACCTGAATCAGGCGACACATAAGATAAACTCCGGCGAGTTTCCGAGAGACTACCTTGTGTACATCCTCTCGGTGCAGGCACAACTCCAAAAGATTCTAACCTTGATGATCGATGACAGGGAACCAGGTTAAAGGCAGAAGCTTTCGCGGCGCGTTGAGGTACAACCTGGAGAAGGTGGAAAAGGGTGTGGCCGAAATGCTCACCCACTCCTTCGCCGCCTTTAAAGAAAACGCGATCATGAAGGAGGTGCAAATGGTCCGGGTGCTGAAGCCGAACCTGAAAAAGTATTTCTATCACACCTCGATCAACTTTCCTTACCATGAAAAGTTATCGAACGAAACGATGAAGCAAATCGGCCTGGACTACCTCAAAGGCAACGGCTTTGACCAGCACCAGTTCATCATCTTCCGTCATAACGATGTCGACCATCCACACCTTCACATCCTGGTTAACCGGATCGGCTACGACGGAAAAGTAATCTCAGATAGCAATGACTATGCTCGAAGTGAAAAAGTTCTTCGCGAACTAGAGAAGCAGTACAACCTAACACAAGTTACACCAAGCCGTCAGGCAAAAGAAAGAGCAATGACGAAGAACGAGCTTGAGTATATGAAACGCACGAATAAGCCATCCGACAAGATGGCCTTGCAAGTGATACTCAACGAAGTTCTTAGTCAGAAAAATCAAATGAATACAAAGGAGTTCATTGCAGCACTCGAAGCAAAAAAAGTTTCCATTCTCTTCAACATCGCCTCGACAGGGTACGTTAGCGGCGTATCATTCAGTTACAACGGAGTCGTGATGAAAGGCGCCAAGGTCGGAAACGACTTCAAGTGGACCACACTCAAAAACAAAATTGATTATGAACAAGAAAGAGATTGTACAACAATTCACAAAACAAACCTTAGAACCAACGCCATCCTCGCTGACGAGCGATCAAATGGCCAGCATCATCAAGGAAATAAAAATCATGCACAACGAGACACAATTAAACTTACAAAGCTTCCAGATCAAGCAACGAGTGTTGGAGCGTTCGTACGACGACCTGCACAATCGCCTCAAGGCACTCTGCAAGCCTTTAAAAGAACTGGAGGAACGATTGACCCTACTCCCACAAAAGCATTCAGCCCAGGCGATCAAAGCCTTCTGGAATCGCTATTGGACAGCAACAGCGGTAGGCATAATCTCGGCGCTACTGACCAACCTGCTCCTGCTCATAACGTGAGGCGTAAGCGCCGGAAGCGTCGACACCTTTGACCGTACTTTCCTTTTCACCATGAAATAAGATTTCACAAAAACACTTTCGCTATGATTCTGTTCATTCAACTGCTGCTGCAGATTGTATCGATACCGCTTTTTCTATTTGTCTCCGGATCAACGATTGAACAGGATTGCAGTACAAATTTTGTTCAGCCCGCAACACGGTACCAGACCAATTTTTGGCTTAGCTCTAGAGAGGCCCCGGATAAGCTCTGGACAAGTACCTGGACAGGTAGTGTAGCCTTATATAAACATTATAAACTATATAAACATAATAAACCTAATAAAACGAGGGTGAGTAAATACGCGCCCGCGCCAAGCAGTTCAGAAAATGAATTGGTTAGGGAATGGGCTGGTGAAAAGGAAAAAGGGTATAACCGTCGATTACATCAACCTTCCGATAGTACCAAGCATGCCGAAGATGAAAAGCTCCCGTGCAAAACCTAATTCGTTCACAGTGATCGCACCAACAGCACGCTCATTTACCATCAAACAAGCCGGAAAGATTTGGCATGTTCCTGATCAATAATTGCACTTCCTGATCAGATAAATCGAAAAGAAACTGTGGATGCTTTTCACGCGCAGCTCTTTCGGCTTCAATACATAAACTATCAAATGGGTTTCGGAGGCAGTCACGGTAGGACGTTGCAAAATTCACCATCATATAAGCGTCGAGTACATCGCGGTAACCGGCGAGAATACCATTAAACATCCTGAGATAATCTTCATACCTAGAATGATCGTCGGACCAAAACCGAATCACCGCATTGCCATTGTCGCCGGACAGAAACTCCGCTACTTTTAACCTGATTTCTTCGGGAGTTTGAACTAATCCATCCACGTAGAACTTTCCCCTTTTAAGTAATATCAGCATTCCACCGGGAGAAGTGATCCTTTTCTCGAAACATGGAGGCAGAAGAGGCGCATCAATGTCCTCCTGAATGTCGGCGTTCAGATTGTAGGCGGTATCACAGTAATGTATTCTTTGTCTGAAATAGAAACGATTGTCACTTCCGTATATGACCGCCTTATTTTTTAAAGCAAGGAATATAGTTCTTACATCATTTCGAAAAAGCAGCAACTTCAAATCTTTCACATGCTTCATTGGGGTATTTCGATCAATAAGCAATTGCGCTGATACACGATCCCTCTCAAATTCTAGGAATTGTGCTTTTAATGTATCAATGGTGAAGGAAAAAGTAGCATGATCCAGCGTATCGAATGGTTTACTTCCCCAAAATACAACGGGCTCCTTTTCCATTGAATTTAAAGGAAATCCGGAGACGATCTTCACTTCCATTAGTTCACGATACTCAGAAAATTCTTCTATTGCTTCACTAAACCTTGGAGGCAAATCCCATCTGAAATGACCCGCTGGTGATGCTGAAACAATGACCTTATTCAAACGCTCATGATCAAGGACAGGCACACGCGCGAAGAGAAACGAAAGCACGATTGTTGCCGCCAGCGAATAGAACATCCATTTTAAACCGTCCTTTAGAAAGACGCGATTGATCGAACTCCACTGATACACGAAAATTACCAAGGGAAGCATGAGCATGGCGACGGGGTAATCGGAAAAACTGAAGTATAGAAAAACCGGGCCGAATACCAGCATCGAAATGTACAGGATGGCCAACTTCATCATCAGGAAAAGCACGATGATATTGATACTGCCCATTTCGGTAGCGATGGCAAATTTATTATAACGAACTCGCCGCGCTCTCAGCAGTGGGTTAAACCAAAAATATCGAAATACAAAGCCTAATGAGATTGAAAAGGCAAGGAACGCAAAGAAGTAGTTGAAGAAAAATCCCTCAGATGTCGTCAGCAGCAACGGCTCATTACTGGTTGAAAGACTCAAGCGAAGCATTTCGCGGAGAACGATTGAGAAGGTGTACAAAATAAAGGAAAAGGAAACCCAGATTATGGATAGCAGCACTAGCCTAATCCGCAACTCATGATCAAAAACCATTGGGCGGCGTAAGAATCCTTTTGACAACGACATAAGTCCTAAAGATAATGTTTTATTAAGTCGCGCGCCAATATCAGAATAATTGCTACGCGCGAATCGAAAAAGTACTTCATGAATTGCCGCAGGCGACGAAGAGGAAATAAGTTACACTCAGAGCGCTACCTATAAGGTTGATCACCCGGGAGTAATTAGGGAGACGATAATCGAATACGAGTAAAGGCTGTTAAAAACTGCAGGGAATAGAGGTTAACACTTTTCCGTTATTATTAAACACATATATACCAAGATCCTATGCATGCCGCTGTCAAAAACTTTTCCCGAGAGGCACTGGTAGCCACGTAGGAACAGCGATTCGCATTTTTTTTATCTTTGAACATCGATGCAGGCAAAATCATGATTCAAAAAGTCACAGGTCTCATTTTCCAACTTTTCAAACAAACCGGCTTCCTGGTACTTTTTATTCCAGCCATGGCAAGTGCACAAGGCAGCGATCCGAAATTAATTCGTTGGAAGAGTCTCGATTGCGACGACCGTTATGATCCATACCAGTTAGTGGACAGGATCTCGGCTCTTGAGGCCAGGAACGGAAACACGACTGTCACCATTCATTTCGCTGAAAATTGTTGTGCTCAATTTAATCCGGAAGTAAAGATCAAAGACAACGACGTATTCATCCTCCCATATCCAGAAAACCAAAGTAATCCTGAGTGTGACTGCAATTGCTGCTTCTCACTCGAACTTGAAATCTCCAACATTGCAGAAACTGAATACCAGTTCTTTTTTAAGGGAAAACCGATCAAGAAGTCTGACGATCCCTATCCCGTTCTCGAACCTTCACAACAAGTCTACCAAGGACAGATCATCAACAAGCGCAACAAATATGGATTTGGGGAAGGGCTTTGGGTGTCGTTCTATCCTGGTGGCCAAATAAAGCAGATCTTCCTCTATCCGGAAGAACAACACTATCGCGAACAAAGGCCGGTCTCCAGAAAGGTCTTTTATGAATCAGGGAAAGTGGATTGGGTCCAACACGGCGACACCACTGAATTCTGGTTCGAGGACGGCGAATTAAAACGACAATTTTTACAATACAAAGCCGGCGATACTACCTATAGCTATCGCATGATTAAACACGACAATCGAAAAATGAAGGAGAAGGCGTTGGAAAGAGACTACCCAACGATCTTTAGAAGTGATCTCGATCCCAAATACAAAGCGGAAGGTTCACGTCACGAGGTGATTTTTAGAGAAGAGTACTATGACAATGGCCAGGTAAAATACCGTTATGGCCGCGACACCACTTATGCATAGTTTGCGAACGGCGCATTGCAGTCGAAAGACTTCGTAGATGGTGGTTTGGAATACGATAGTACCGGCACGCTGGTTCAACAATCATACAATTGGAAAAAGAAGGGCCCATCCTTGTGGGGAGACTTAAACCATTATTTGTACGTAAGCATGGATGCGAAAGGCGCAGTGAGTGAAGTTAACTACAGGAGAGATGAAGTCAAAAAGGACGCAGTGTACAGAGCTGTTTCGTATGAATGGAAGTGGAAGGATAGCCTTCTAGTTCAGTCCCCAAAGAAATGGAAGGGAGAATTGCCTTGGGAGAGATTTAAGGAGATCAAAACAGGTAGATGACCTGATCAAGCGCTGAATCACATCAGACGGCGCGCGCGCAAAGCAGTTTTGAAAATGAATTGGTTAGGGAATAGGCTGGTGAAATGGAGAAGTGTGAGGGTGTGACTGTGATGACAAAATCGCATTACAACCCAAATGCCTTATGAGGATATCTAAATTTGCCATTCCCACTCTTTTGATCGCTTTCCTCACGTTAAGCTGCAAGAGCCCCAGCCAAAAACAGCTTGAAAGACTTTTTCCGGAGATGATGCTTGATGTAAATCTTCCGACAGCGCGTTCTGGGAAGAGCTTACAAAAAGCGACTGAAGACTGTTCCTGCGGTTACATTCTTGTCGGTCCGAGAAAAAAGGAACTTCTATCGTTCCGTCAGGAATACCGCGATTCAATTTTCATACAGGTTAACGATGTGTTGATCGGACTAGACAAGGTAGGTTCGTATCTGAATGAACTTCGGGTGAAAGATGGGCCACGTGTTCAGGCATTTTTATTTGTGGACCAACACGTGCCTCAAGACTTCATCAATCGGATTATCGCATCCGCAAGGTCCGGCCCCAACAAGTTTGTCCCGGTGTTCTTAGTTACCGATAACGATGAATTGCAGACATTGAAAGTTCCCTTGCCAGCCGCCAATTAAACATTTTTGCAACTCACCTTGAAAAGCTTCAATGTCGCCGAGCTTCCCGCTTCATTTCATTTGAAAAAATAATTGGAATGGTCCAACCTTCATTGATTGGTTTGTCACGGTAATAGAATACCTGGACTGGGGGAAATTCATTTAGAATAAGTTCCAATTGCTTGCTGTAGGCGTCACCTAATTGACCATGTACTTCTGCTTTGGAAAACCGTCCATCCTCACCTATTCTGTAATCAACAAACAGCCTGTACTTGGTCGATAGTCCGGGTAACACCTTCCAGTTAATTCGCTTATAAATTTCCTTTTGAATATCATCAGGCCGGCGAGAAAACCTGGCATCACCGGGCCTAACTCCATTTTCAAATTCTACTGTAGATTCAACTTCACCATTGCTAATTGATAAAACAACTTCGTGCTGATAGTAACGATCGAACCCGTTATGGTGATAGAGAATCATTTTTCCCTGCTGTATTGCCAGATCCCCGGTAAACCAATCAACAAACAATGGACCGTCTGAATTCGGAAATATTTTCTTCATGATGCTCAGCTCATCTCTTCCACATACGTTCACATCAAGTAAGAACAGCTTCTCATCACGAATCATCCATAAACCGACATATCCTCTCCACAAGGCTGTTGAACATCCATTTTCGAGATACGGTGAAATTTTTCCTCGATCTTTACGTTCAAGAAAAACTTCCAGGGGAACACTCAACATTTCCAGCGTATCACCCTTGTAAATGATTCGTTCGCCGGATTGTCCAGTAGCGCTGACATTTAGAATGTTCAGAAAAAGTAAAGCAGCGAGAAGAATAGTTTTTAAGAATTGATACATAACGTCAATCTAAGTAATGGATTGGACAATATTTCATCACAAACAGTTCAAACTAGGCCACAACATCGCTAGGCTGAATTTCTTCTCTTCATTTCAAAAAAGCAATGTTCGCAGACCAACCTTATCTTCGCGAATGCTTCCGACACCTCATTCCATTCCCCTTCCTCCTGCCGTTTTTTTTCACATTCGTCGCACCACGCTTGGAGGTCATCTTCCTGCTCAATCAACGGATCCGATTCAAAAGGTTCGTGAAAGCCTGTGTAAGTATCTTTGTCTAGATGTTGGCAAACAAATGCGGCACGAGCGGTCCCGTGAGAGGCACACGTGACAATCTTATCCTTTGAATCGTCGTATTGATCCTTTGTTAATTCCGCATGAAAAACGACGTAGTAGGTTAAGTGCTCCTGCGTAAATCGGTAGACACCCATCGCATTCATCACTTTTGCGCAAATCGAGGTCATATCCCAGCCGGTGTACTCGTCTCCGGGAACTAATCCAGTTGTCAATTGTGAGTAACCCTTGCTCTCGCCGTATTCTTTAACAGATTGAATCGCTTTTCGCTCACGTGCCGTCAAGTGTTCGTTATCCCACGACCACTTCCAGGTTGACGTATTTGCGGAAAAAGAACCAACAAGCGAATACTTAAAAAATAGTTGTCTACCGTCATCTGACTTAAACTCAAACACGCCCAATACATCATCAAACAACCAATGCTCATAGCTGTTTAAGTCGTAGAGCTTGATGAACTCATCCTGGAGCGATGAGACTTCCTCGCATGATTGCATGCAAAACTGCTCAAATGATTCTGCCATTGCTTTAGAAATTAAACTCACCTTTGATTATCTGATCATAATTGTAACCAGGCTCCCCGGGAAAATTGCCAGCTGTATCCGGATAGATCAACTGAACGTATTTGTACGGCTTGCCTTGATAGAATCTAATCGATGAGAGAGCATATTCGGTTAAATTTTCTATAGGTGCATCTATTAAATAGACAGGAAACCTATCAGTAAGGTCATCTATTTTGGTATTCACTTGAACAAAAAGGGAGTCCCTGAACTTATTAACATAGGCCTCAACAAGCGAGTGGGACAAATTTTGCGGTAATGCAGAGATAAATATTTCCGGAATACCGAATGTCTTAAAGATTCCAGTTGAGTAACAGAATGATGGATGCTCCTTAGCAAACACGAAAGTAACGTGGTATCCGAACGTCTGAATATTTGCGTCCACCTTCTCATGGTACTGATTTACCTGATCTTCCGTCATTGCGATCTCAACGTATGTCAGCAATATAATGACGAAGACAGTCTTATCGGAATCTTAGCAATAACAAAACTTAATATGAAATCTTACCGGTCGGAAATTATCAAGTTAATCGGAAATTTTACCCGATTCAAAGCAATTAATCGGACATTTTACCCTGAAAGTGCGTTTTAATCGGAAATTTTACCCATTTTTACGTAAAATTGGTTAATTAATGGGAAAAATTCCCCCTTCAAAAGTTCAGGAAATTGTCTTCGCCTCTTCGGACAAAGCGGAGTCCAGGAGAATAACTGCTCTACTAAAAGAGGGGCAGATCAGGAAAATTGCGCCAAGGGTTTACACATCAAATTTTTCGGATGAACCGGCGGCAATCATTAAACGGAATTGGTTTCATATCCTGTCAGCCCTATATCCGGACGCATTGCTCAGTCATCGCAGTGCTCTTGAATTTGTGCCTACTCCCCACGGACACATTTTTCTGACGTATACCTACACAGAAAAGATTCAGCTACCTGGATTAACCATCCAACTTTTAGAAGGTCCACAAAAGATTGATGGCGACAATGCATTCTTTGGAAATCTCCATGCATCGCAGGAGGCAAGGGCATTTCTCGAAAACCTTCAGGTTTCAAGGCGCAAAGCAGCGGAATCAAAAACGCTGACTCGTTCTCAAATCGAAGAACGCCTTGAATCTATTATCAGGACGCGAGGCGAGAATGGTCTTAATGAATTGCGTGACAAAGCAAGAAAAATTTCCAAGCAGTTGGGAATGCAGGATGAGTTCAAAAAATTGAATGACCTGGTCAGTGATTTACTTTCTACCGGCAAGTCAAAAAAGCTAACAACACCCGCAGCCATTGCTCGATCTCTCGGTGAGCCGTTAGATCCTGATAGAATCAAGCTATTCGAAAGCCTGTACGAAGAGTTAGCCGGAAAACCATTTCCGCGTCATCCGGACAAAAATAAGGCGACTAAATCGTACAAGACCTTTGCTTTCTTCGAGGGCTACTTCTCTAATTTTATAGAAGGAACTGAATTCACTGTTGAGGAGGCTAAAGAAATCATTGAGACTGAAACACCTCTTCCTGCACGGGATGAAGATTCGCATGACATATTAGGTACATACCGTATTGTGTCGGACAAAAGGGAAATGTCTATCTGTCCTACGAATGCCAATGAGTTCCTCGACATTATGAGAAGGAGACATGCAATTCTGCTTCAATCGAGGATCAGTAAGAAACCTGGAGAGTTCAAAGACAAGAACAACAGAGCCGGCAACACCGAATTTGTTGACAAGCAGCTTGTAGTTGGAACATTGAAAAAGGGATTTGAATGGTATTCCCTATTGCAAGAGCCATTTGCAAAAGCGGTCTACATGATGTTCCTCGTTAGTGAAGTCCATCCATTCCTTGATGGCAACGGAAGAATCGCGCGTGTGATGATGAATGCAGAACTGTCTGCTAAGGGATTGTCGAAAATCATTATCCCGACAGTCTACCGCGAGGACTATATGGGTGCACTGCGAAAGCTGACTCGCCAACGCGTTGGTGACGCTTATGTAAGAATGCTTTTGCGTGCGTATGAATTCAGTTCGACTTTGCACGGTGAAAGCATTGATGAGATGGAGAAGTATTTAATTAGATGTGATGCGTTTAAGGAGCCGAAAGAGGGGAAGTTGAAGATCATGGGAAAATAAAATAACCAAATACATCAGCACATCCAATATATCAGGCGATCGCGATTTGTAGAATAAGTTAAGTAATGAAAAACCAGTTAACCTTGTCGAACTTCGAAAGCCAGCTTGGTGAAGTGCTTCTTTCCAGGGGCTACGACTACATCGAAAATGTCGTTGACCTGAAAGTCGCGGGCAATGACGAATACAATCAATGGCGGGCAAAAGTACAGGGTAGCGAAACATACCGCGTGGTTATTCAAACGGACGTAGTAACCGATGCGATACGCTTTAGCTCCTGTAACTGTCCATTTGACGGTCCGATTTGTAAGCACCAGGTTGCAGTGCTGTACTCGATTCAAATGACGGATAACGAAACGGCCGAGAAGCCAAAAGTTCCCCTGGATAAAGTCGGTGATCTTTTATCGAAGGTCACCTTTGAGGAACTCAAAGATTATATAAAGTCATATACCGACAATGATAATGAGTTCAAAAATCATTTACTCGCTTCATTTGCGGCAAAGACCTGTAAGACGGTTGCTGACTTCAAAGGGGTCATTGAACAATCGCTCCGTCCTCTGAAACGAAAACATGGCTTCATCCATTTTCAGGAATTTAATAATGCCGTAAAACCAATTGAATCATTGGTAGAAAGCGCGAGCCAGTGTATGATGCAGAACGATCTTCAGACCGGGGTCAATATCTATCTGGCAATTCTCGAGAAACTAATTCCGGCTTTGGAAATTATTGATGACTCAGACGGCATACTAAGCAGCATTATTGATAATACCTTTTTAGGTCTTAGCCTGGTTAAGGAACATCATCCCCCAAAATCTATCCTTTCAGCATTGACAAAATATGCGGTTAAAAAGAGCACGTCACCAGCAATGCAGGGTATGGATCACGGATGGCAGTTCGCGGAGCTTGCAGCCGAAGTTGCCTCTGCTGATGATGAAGCCCTGATTAAGAAGATGGTCACCGCTCTAAAAAAGGAAGGCAAGGGAGATGACTTTATCGAATGGTATTCCGGTGAACGCGCCGCCAATGTTCTCGTTCACTACTTTTTCAACAACAAAAGTGAGGAAGAAGTGAATGATTTTGTTGAGCAAAACCTGAAATACTACTCCATCAGAAAAATTGCTATCAACTATGCTATTCGTAAGAAGAACCTTGACAAGGTATTGGCTTTAATAGAAGATGGAATTAATGAAGCAAAAGCGGCAAAGCACCAAGGAACTGTAAATGAGCTACGGAAAATTTCGCTCACAATATACCTCCAGAAAAGCGACATCAAAAATATTGTTTCCACTGCCGAGCAGTTATTCTACGAGTGTTATGGAGACCTTAACAGTTATCGCATACTAAAAAAACATCTACCAGAAGATGAGTGGCTAAAGAAGAGCAAAGCGTACAAGCAGAAACTGGAGAAGAATCACGAGTACCCGTCGCTGGCAGAAATATTGAAAGAAGAAGATAATCCCAGGGAGCTACTTCGTATTCTAACGGTCTCAAACAATATCGGGCTTATTCAGCAGTATGACGATTCTATACCTCAGGAACTCAGACCGCAACTTCAAGAAATATATTTCTCGCTGATCACTGGCAGCCTTGAAGCGAGACCTGATCGCAGTAATTATCGTTACAATGCGGGATTACTCAAAAACATGCTCGGCAAATTCGATGATATGCTTACAATTGGTTTTGCCAATCTTTTGCGGGAACGCTATAAGGCGAGAAAGGCATTATTGGAAGAGCTCGCAGTAATTCCTAAAGAGTACCAGCACAAATCGTGAGAATCACCTGCATTCGAAGAGTCATCCCGCTTAAAACGTTACTTGACGCCCATCCCGATGGCGCTATCGGGAATAGTCGCGGCTCTGGTAACGACCTGATATAGTGGATCGTGAGTTGAAGGAAAAGCAGAGGAAAAAAAGAAGAGGGTTGAGAATGTAAAAGTTGTAAGATTTTAACAGGATAATCGGTGAAATTCCGATTATCCTTTCAATATTTTACAGCCTTTTCTTTCCAGCCATTTTTAACTCCTTTTTGCTTTGCTTTTCTAGCGCCTGGGAAGTTTTCTTATCCTGAGCGATGCTCTCCAAGAGTCGTTTTTTATTTGCCTTGGTTGATAAGAGATGGGCAGTGTCATTCATAATACTAATACTCAAAGGAAATTTAATTAATCGCAACGAGCCTGCGGAGTTAATCGGAAATTTTACCCGTGCAGTACAGAAAAGCCGGGGAACATCAAATTGACCAAGTGTCCAGTTTTTGATAAAAATGGACGCGAAATGCATCTATGTCCAGATTTTCGATAAAAATGAACAAAGACCCAAATTGTGTTCAGATTTCATTTAGTCGATATTCAACGACCGTCAATTTTCAGTTCGCGAATCGCGAATTTGGGCTTATGCGGAGATTAAATGCCTTCTTCTCCGCAAAAATGCGGAGAATAGATTCTCTTATAGAACCAATATGTCAAGTTTAACGTATATAAAACTTGATATAACCCAGTAAACTTATACATTTACAGTAAGCCAAACTATGTCATCTATTGCCGAAATAATCTCTAAAAAGATCGAAAACATGCCAGATGGGGCTGTTTTTGATTATGCTCAGCTGGAGATCGGTTCGGATCAGCTTGTGACAGCTGCTCAGTCCTTAAGCCGACTCACCAGGAAGGGAGTTATTGCCCGTTTGGCAAAGGGTAAGTATTACAAACCACAGCAGTCAAAATTCGGGAACCCCAGACCTCGGGAAGCAGCAATAGTAAACGCGCTAACGGTTAAGCAAAGTAAAAGGATCGGATATCTGACGGGATTAACTATTTACAACCAACTTGGCCTCACCTCACAGGTCTCCAATACATTGGTAATTGCGACAACCAATCCATTACAACCAAAAGAAATTGAAGGCTACAAGGTGAAGTATGTAAAAAGGAATGTGGCTTTTTCAGAAGAAGATATTCCGTTACTTCAACTTCTTGATGCGATCCGTGATATTAAAACAATTCCTGACGCCAGCCCCGATGACTCATTCAAGATCTTGAAGGAACGCATTCGCGACCTATCCAGAAGCAAGAAGGAACGGCTGATTTCCCTTGCATTGTCATTTAATCCCGGTACTCGTGCTTTGTTGGGTGCATTGATAGAAAACAACTTCAACGGAGTCAGCGTGTCGAAGTTAAAGCACTCTATCAATAGGCTATCTGTTTTTGAAACGGGAGTTTCGTCTGAATTGCTTCCGAATAAACATTCCTGGAACTTGATATGACTTTATTTTTCCAGACACTTTCAGTGATAGAGTGATCGTCCCTGAAAGTAAATTGAGTAGTTCATTACTTTCTTTCTATTGTCACTGAATCCATTTCGTTGAATCGCAACCATCGGATTACATACAACAAACTTGCCTTTATTTTTCAAGGCCCGGTCAATATCAATTTCGCCGTTTTGGTTTAGAAAGGTTGAATAGAAGTCTTGATGAATCGTATATAAATGAGTGCCTGCAAAATCTGTCACCGTATGGTCAGGCAGGAGTTGTCCAAATGTGACTCTGAACGTGGCTGAGAATTTCGACAGGTTGTAATTATAGTTTACTGCGTTGAACTTTGCAAAAGCTTTGCCTGCGTGGCTGCGATTGGAAACCTCAGCGAACAAGCAGGACTTGCACTGAAAAAAGTTTTGGGCTTCCTGTATCAGGATAGCCCCTACTTTTTTTAGGGAAAAAGAAAAAGAGTTTCCAAACATGAACTTACGCAGCATAGCTGACCGGAGTGTGGTAGTTGAGTGACTCGTGTTCACGCTGGTGATTGTATTCCCACTGCCATTTTTCTGTTAGCTCGCGAGCGTGTTCCAGCGAGGCAAAGAGGTTAGCATCCAATACATCCTCACGTGTAATAGCTTCGGTATTTGGATCTTGTATTATCTTTTTACGTTTTGGTTCAGGATTCCGTTTTATGAAAATCTAGGTGCTTTGACCTTTGTAGCGGGAATTTTCGTGTTGTCGGTATGTTTTATCGGGATATTGGTAAGCATATTGATTCCGAGTCAGCTCAAAGCAACCGAAATATTGATGGTAATAGCCACTCCGAGTTTTATTTTGAGTGGATTTACGTGGCCGCTTTCGCAAATGCCCGATTGGGTTGTGGCTGTTGCAAACGTGATTCCGCTTACACATTTCTTACAGGCATTCCGAATTCTGCTTATTGAAGAAGGAACTTTGTCCCAATGTTCGGGTGCAATTTGGGCTATGATTTGGATTGGACTTGTTTGTGCGGTTTTGTCTTATGTAGCTTTGTATTTTAAAAGGAAAAAGGTGTTGAAGTCCTCGCCCTTTATCCGCGTTATCCTACTGTTGGGAGGTTCCGTAGTGACTGCGTTGCGAATTATCTACGCGAACTGACTTCCACTTTAATCGGTTACTCTACCTCAAGCCTACACGTAGCGATTAAAACTCCTTCACCATTTATTACCCTAATGTTGTAATTCCCTGGCTGCAGTACCAATCCGACATCTGGATACACTATCGTTTGGTCTATTGGAATGGCATCGCTTCGATCCTCGGCTCTCAGGGCTTGAATTAGGCAGCCGTTGAATTTTTCGAATCCTGGAGGTAATTCCACTAATTGATACGACGTACGAAGTCTCCAGGTAGGCCTACCCTTTATGAATTTTGTTGGAGGATGATACACCTGAACGTCTATCCCTGCGTAATTTATTGGGTCCACTAAGGGTTTCTCGCCCATGAATATCACCGGGTTGCCTACTCTCAGCTGGTACTTAACATACAAATAGTAAGGATTTAACTTTTCATCTTGGTTAAGATCCGTCATTGTTTCCTGATCAATTGTTAGAATATCCTGCTTGCTTATGGATTTCAATTGAACTCCCATCGGAATGTAAGTACCTCCGCCGTTTTCAAGAATGTGGCTGTACCCTGCGTGAATAATGACCTTTCCTATTGAATCATTCCGCAACGTTTTATTAAAAATATTGCGAGCTTGATCAAGATCACGTTCAGAACCATCAACTCCAGCACGTTCGGTCTCATAGGCAATCAGGCGATAGCCAATTGCCAATGCTTCCCTCACCATATTACCAAATACGGGATCGCGAACATAAAACCCACTATTGAGAACTGGGTATCCGCGTCGAGACAGTTCAATGTCGCTATAGCTCAACGCTTCTAACGCCAAGTACCGATAGCCCTTTTCCCAAAGTGGTTTCAATAAATCTGCAGTGAATTCTCTGTTTTGAGAACTATAATGGGCTTCGTTAATTAACAGGAAATGATATCTACCGGCCTCGCTTATAATATATTCCCTCGCATCCACTTGTATCTTATCTCTGAAAAGCAAATCCAGATTTTTTTCCCGCTTAATCAAATCGAGAACGACGTGGATTCGTGCTCGTTCTTCTAAGGTTAAATTCGCATCTGAGAGCCTCTCCCTCATCCTGTTCAAAACGTCTTGCGGCGTTGCGTTCTCGTCGTATGATAAATCGAAAGATCTAGGCACTGCATCTTCAGTAGCATACTCTAATGCATTCTTGTAATCACCATAGATTGCACTCCAAACCGCACTTTGTTCGAAATCAGTCGACGGCTCCCTCTTGCAATACGCTGCAAAATCAGTATCAAAATTGGCTACATTAGTTTTTGTGATTTTCGAAAAACGGAACGATGTTTCAGGCACGCAGGAAAAAACAAACATTAGGCTAATGCCAAATAGCACTATAAGGATCATACGTGCATTTGGACGGTTTGGAAAACTGGTCGTTGTCATTCTGAGTAAATATACGACAATCGGTGCAGATATACCGGTGCTCGCAATCCCTACAAACGGTTATATCATCCTTTTTAATTCGCCATAAACTGACGAATTCCTCATCAATAATCGCATCACGAAGGTTAACTTGGTTAACGTTACCAAAACTCCTAGATTGAGATGGACAGTTCTTTATATGTCCTTGAGAATCAATTGCAACCTTTCTGTTCAAACACGAATTATACTCCAACGCTTCTGTGAAGTGGGGAATATTCACTAAGAACGTTTTTGAACAGGTACGACCGCAGCTATTTAGATCCAGCTCTTTCGCAGTATATAGGCATTCAACGCCTAATACACTTTCACGGGTAGTCTTTGGAGACTGTGTGAAAATGACCTGACTTATTCTAGTATGCATTCATTGGTACTTCTGTTTCAAAGGTTGCATTCCTGGTCTTTAACCCTTCCGCATAAATGTCTCTTACCGGCTCCCAGTGTTTCTCTTCAAAAGGCAGAATGGCGATCATTTTAACAACACGTAATTTCCTTTGTTAACGATTTCAAAAACTCCCAGTTGACGTATTCCGAAATTGTTGTCGCCTGGGCGGTATCGCAAAGTATCGAGTAAAATAAACGGAGGCCTGTTTTGCATCAATTCTTCCTTCATTCGTCTTTAGAATGGAAAAACATTAATGAAATGGAAACAAAAAATATTGACCTTCCGGCAAAAACAAGCAAAGCGTCTTCTGAAAAAGTAATTAGCCAACCTTTTTCAACTTGCTGCTTCCCGGGTAACGACGCATCGCTTTGTTGTTCACCATATCCTTCGGTGCCAGATAACACTGGTCAATGTTGTGCGCAGCCTGGAGATGGTTCTCCCTGCTGTGACAAATAGTGCTGTGCTGCAGTCGTCATTTTGACTCCTGAACAAGCTGTGAAACGTACGTCTGAATTTCTTCAACCGTCCTCCTGGCACTTCTCCCAACACCGATGAGTGTTGCGGATGCAAAGCCTGTCCAGTTTCCGTATCCGACCAGCCAAAGGCCATCAATGTCTTTTGCCTTGGTTCCAATAGTATCCGCCTTTCCATCAGGATTCACGACCCCCAATTCAGCCAGATGTTGAAGGGCAGGTTTAAACCCGGTGCAAAAGATCACCGCATCCACTTTTTCCTTGCGTCCATCTGTCCAGGCGAGGGAGTCCTGGGTAAAGTGATCGAACGGTCTGACAGCGCGCAATACGTTTCTTTCCCTGGCATCCTTGACCGGCTCAACCATTACGATGTCGCCCAGTGAGGGTGGTTTGTATTCTTTTCCGGCTTTTTCAGCCTCGTACATTTGTGTTGCTGCATCGAACAAATATCTCCCGTCAACATGATCCGGCAGGAAACGAGGTTCTTTCATGGTGATCCAGAGAGTATCTGCAACTTTCGACACTTCGGCTAATATCTGAGCTCCCGAGTTACCTTCTCCCACGATACCGACTCTCTTTCCTTTGAATTGATCGGGAGTGTCGTATTGACTTGAATGAATCGTGAGACCATTAAAGCTATCGATGCCTTTAATATCCGGTATGTATGGCTTTCCGAAAGTACCAGTAGCACTGACAAGGACTTTTGACTTGTAAGTGTTTTTCGAAGTCTCTACCTGAAATTCATCGCCATCCTTGCGCACAGAAATCACTTGCTCACTTCTTTTAACTGGCAAATTGTATTTGCGTTCATAGCTTCTTAGGTAGTCGATGGCTTCATCTCTGGTTGGATAATAGTCGCTTCCTCCAGGCATGATCATCCCTGGCAGGGAACTCGATTGGGCGGGTGAGAAGAGACGCAATGATTTCCAGGTGTGAATCCATGCACCGCCACCTTCCTGATTGTTGTCAAGGATAACATATGACAGGCCCGTTCTTCTGAGGTAATATCCTACGGCCAGTCCACTTTGCCCGCCACCGATCACTATGACATCATACGTTTTCAAGCACTTTTTCTTTTGAAGTGTACAATTTCTTTTTAAACCAGAATGCAAGGTTTACAAGCAGGATGAGGGCAGGGACCTCAATCAGCGGTCCTACAACACCAGCGAATGCCTGACCAGAGTTGATTCCAAACACACCTATGGCCACTGCAATTGCTAACTCAAAGTTATTTCCGGTTGCCGTGAATGAAACCGACGTGTTTTCCTCATAGTTGGCACCAAGCTTCTTTGATAAAAGAAAACTCAGTATGAAAATAACTACGAAGTAAATCACAAGGGGAATGGCAATCCTCACCACATCCAACGGAATGTCGAGGATCATTTTACCCTTAAAGCTGAACATGATCACAATGGTGAACAAGAGCGCAATTAATGTTATGGGGCTGATCTTCGGAATTACATTTTTAACATACCAGGATTCTCCCTTAGCTTTCTTGAAGAAATGGCGGGTTAGAAAACCAGCAATAAATGGTACTCCGAGATATAGAAAGACGCTTTCCGCTACATCACCCATGCTGACATCGACCACAGACCCTTCGATTCCGAAATAGGGCGGTAATACGGTAATGAATAGCCATGCAAATACACTGTAAAACAATACCTGAAAGATACTATTGAGGGCGACCAAACCTGCGGCATACTCCTTATCACCTTTGGCAAGGTCGTTCCAGACCAGAACCATAGCGATACACCTGGCTATGCCGATGAGAATTAGTCCAACCATGTATTCGGGCCTATCATGTAAGAAGATCAACGCTAGAAAGAACATCAGGATTGGACCGATGATCCAGTTCAAAAGCAGCGAAAGGGAAATGACTTTGATATTTTTGAAAACCTTGCCAAGGTGTTCATACCGCACCTTCGCCAATGGCGGAAACATCATAATGATAAGGCCGATGGCAATGGGAATATTTGTGGTCCCCACATTGAATCTGTTAAGAAAGCCTTCGATTCCAGGCACCACATTTCCTAACGTGACGCCAAGAACCATTGCCAGAAATATCCAAAGCGTAAGGTAGCGGTTTAAAAAACTTAATTTACTTTTCTCCATATACTGTTCTTTCTTTTTCTAAATATTTTCAATATCCCTTTCGCAGCATGTCAGCAAAATCATTCGGCAGCGGGCTATCCTCAACGGCTTTCGCAGCTTTTTCGGTATCGTATTCAAACCGTATAAACGCAACCTTCAGTGATTCCGGGTTGGTTAACGAAAATGACTCGTCTAACGTCAGCAACACATAGCATCCTCTGGGGTCTCCATCTTTAGGTTTCCCTACCGACCCGATGTTGATCGCATGCCTGTACTTGTTTGAATCGTCTTTGAAGATCCGGTGATACGGCTTATGAGTATGTCCGAAGAACATGATGTGGGCATCGGCCTGTTCCAGGATTCGCAGGAAGCTTTTCTCCTCACGGTCAACGAACAGGTATTCATTTATTTTCCGGGGACTACCATGAACCATAAGCAGATTGAATTTTTCGCCGGCGAGATTGTATTCTAACCTTATATGGGAGGGGAGATTTCGCAGATATTTCCTTTCATCGGGTTTTACAACGCTATTAGTGTAAGCGATTGATTGCTCTCCATTGGATTTATCATGATCAGTTTTATACGCACACCCGCAGTCATCTCCGGCGATGCCGACGCCTTGATCGTAGTTTCCGGCAATCGTGGGAATACTCCTTTTTCTGATTTCGTTGATAACCTCATTGGGCCAGATGTTGTAGCCGACGAGATCACCCAGGCAATAGACAAAATCAGGTCTTTGTTGTTCTATGCTTTTGAAGCAAGCTTCCAGGGCAGGTAGGTTAGCATGGATGTCGCTAAACAGTGCAAATTTCATAGTATCAAATTGGGATATTGCAATATTACGTTACATATAATAAAAAAAAATCTAGCAGCAATCGTTCTTAGGGACAAACTTCGCGAACATGTTTATAAACATGTCCCTGGCTTCTTCCCAGACCTTTTCGTCAATGCAATAATTCACTTTCGGCCCCTCGATTTCGCCTTTAATAATTCCGACCTGTTTTAGCTCCTTCAAATGTTGCGTGATCGTGGATTGTGACAGCGGCAATTCATTTACCAGGTCATTACAAATACACGTTTGATTGCTCAAGAGATATTCAATTATTGCCACCCTTGCCGGATGGTCAAAAGCCTTGGCGAGGTTGGCAATGCGGTTTTGTCGCTTTTTGAATAATTCAGACTTGGTTATGCCCATATTTCTTATAACGCAATATTACGATATAACGTTTGATTAGGCAACTCAATCTGAAAGCAAAGCCCAAACTATTCATCGCCAATGGCGCCTACGATGAATTCTGCAGCATAAGGCCTACTCAATTCAGGGGCTCGTTCTAATCTTTACGGCTTCCGTTTGAGCTTTGACAACTCATCTACTTCCCAACCAACACCTCATACTCCTCCGGAATCTCCACTCCATGAAAATGGTTCGTCAAACCGTAGAATATCACAATTGTCAGGCAAGTACCCAGAGCCAGGATGATTACTGACTGCACGGATGGCGTTAGTCCAAGAACAGCGCGTTTCATTTTTCTACTGTGAATTGCTGCAATATGTCCGAAAAAGGAAATGATTGCGAAGGCGTAGTAGGGAATGAAAAACAAGTTCGTGGGAAAGCTGTTCAGTCCGGCGACACCGAAGTAGAAGTTTGTGTCGAGGTTTAGCACAAGCCTGCCAACCAAAACGGCACCTAAATGAATGGTAAGGAAGACTGCCAGGTAAAGACCTGTCCAGAGTTGCAGTTTGTCAAAGTTGGTGACGGCTTGCCTTCGGCGCCGGATAAAAAGCGTGAGTCCTGAAATCATTTGAACCAAAACGGCAAGGATCAGGATGGTTTCTGCGATAGCGTTTCGGTAGACAAGACGCAGGCTTGTCATGAGTTCAATGTGACGGTCTGCACCCAAAATACTGTAAGCATGATTGAATAAATGTATCCCGACGAATAGCGATATCGTCAGCCCCGTAATGAAATGTATCCTCCTTAGGTTCATTGATCAATATCCGTCTCGAACGTTAATGCTATGTATCGTATGATTCCGGGCGCGGCCATCTCCATGCGTGAAAGATAATAAGTCCAAGCAGAATAACTTGTATGCCCGCACCCACCACCATGTGTATCCAGGCTTCGCCTGCGAGGTTAAACAATATCAGAGGAATATTAACGGAGGCAATAATGATATTCGTCCAGCGATTTACTTTCATGGGCAGTGCCACCGAAAGGTAAATCATCAATGCCGGAGCAGACACCATGGCGAACGCTGCCAGCAGAAATCCTTGTGTAATATCAAACACGAATACTTTTCCGGCCATCATATCTTTCAGTGATTCCGGCATATATAAGTGAAAATAATCAAGGTAGATGATGATGAACATTAAACTCGACCAGAGTGAAGCGAGTTTCAAGGTCACGCTGACCCTGACGTCTGGTGAAGCATCTCGTGTTTTCATTACCGGTTGTGTCTTTGACAATGAATCGTCAGAAAATAAAACCAAAGTCAAGTCCGGGTTGGATAAAATGATTCGGCCATTTGTGTTCTGCAGCTTTGAAAGCATCCGGAACGCCCGTCCTCAGCGGCCAGTAACTTACACCGACAGCGGGCTCGAAAAAGAAGCGATTTTTGAAAAACTTAAACTGGTACCCCAGGTAGAAGTCGGTGTAGAGCGTAAACCCGTTTCCGATTTTCTTCCGGTCTTCGTCCATGTATTTTTCAAACGCATTCAATACATAAACAGACGTATGAAGTCCGTTCCACCAAAACCGCTGGTACCCGACTTGTGGCGCAAGTATGCGTGCGTGTCCCGGATAGTTCAGTCCGGGAGCGTCGAATGATGGTCCGAAGGGGATGCCCAATGGCCATGCATAGATGGACCGTTTGAATCTGAACTGCACAACATCGCGGGATGTTAACCGGTATCCCACATTTAATTGAATATACTCAGGTGGATTGGCGTCATCAGGTATCAGGTTTCCCAACAGTAAGAGGCTGCTTCCTACGAACCACTTTTTTGACTGACGCTCGTGCACCTCTACCTGACCCTGTGTTTGTAAGCAGCCTGTCCAGAGAATGGCTAACGCCATAAATACCAATTTCTTCTGCATGTCTACATCGATTTAAATGATACAGCAAAAGAAAACAGGTGCAGGCCTATCTCTCGTTCACTTAAGTGAAGAAATTCAGGTCAGCTCTCTTTTTTCAGGATTCGGGTTCGAAGCCGGCTTAATGACTGGGGTTTGATACCGAGATAGCTCGCTAGCTGGTATTGGGGAACGCGCTGAATGAGGTCAGGTCGTTTTTGCAGCAGGTTCAGGTATCGCTGTTCCGGGGAGGATGTCTTAAACTCATCAAAGTCCATGCGTTCTTTCGCCAGCAATTCTTCCGACAGCTTCCGGCACAGGGTCTCAAACTTCGGGAATCTGGTGTTTACTTCTGCTTCCATATCCGGGTTCGAAACCGTGAGAATGGAATCTTCAACACAACTGACAAAGAGCTCTGATGTCGTTCCACTCGCTGCGCAAGGCGGAGCCAACACATCCATTTCGGTGAAGAAGCCGGTAGTCTTTTCGTCTCCGTCTATGATGTAGTAGGTGCGGAGACAACCTTGCAGAACAAAGTAGGTATCATTTGATTTTTGTCCCTCTTTGAGTAAGACGGTGCCTTTGTTAAACGACCGGAATATATCACAGGAAATAACGGCGTTCTTTTCGTCATCGGTCAGTGACACGTATTTGGAGAGGAAGTCAAAAAGTATGTCGTGCATGGCTGAGGTTCACATCAAGGTTCCGGGTAGGTAGTTTCAAAGGGCAAAACTTCATGATATTACTTGATCTTATACTTAATGCAGACAACGCGGGGTCAGAGATTCTCAGTAAATATACACAACGAATTTATTTGAACAGCATGTACTTGTTAAGTCGGCTTTCGTGACGACGGCGTGCTCGTAGGACATTTCTCCGCCATCTCGCTACCCCCCTTCACTGCAACTAATCCCCGCCGTAACAAGCTGCTTCAGGGCCGATCTTACTGGCAATTATCCGAGCAATATAGTGCACTTATTCAACTCGTTTCTTTAACTTAGTCTTCGCAGCCGGACAGTAACGGGCTGCGCGTTTCCGGCCATCCTATCCACAGTTAAGCAGTTAGCACCATCCACAAAACTTCTCACCATAACCACCACCCTCATGAGCACAAGACGCAGTTTCAACAGTTCAAAAGCTCCGCGAATGAGCAACGCTTTCCCACAGGCAGTCATTGCCGATAACCTTATATTCGTCTCGGGTACGCCGGGATTCGCGGAAACCGGAAAAGTCGTGAGCACTGACTTTGAAGAACAGGTACGCCAGAGCTTCACTAACATCAAGGCAATCCTCGAAGACGCCGGATCTGATATGTCTAAAGTTGTTAAGACAACCATTTTTATGGTGACTGGAAATGACTTCGCGGTAATCAATAAAGTCTACGCAGAGTTCTTTCCAAACGATCCCCCCGCCAGAACCACACCGCAAGTAATGCCCTTCCCTGCCGGCATACTGGTATCTGTCGAATGTATCGCCCTGGTATAAGGCACGTGCGCGACACCCCTCCATGAAGCGTTAACACCGTAATATCTTCTCTATTGCCGATTACTTAAAAGACGGTAAATTTGGCGCGATACAACGTTAAAGTCGGCCCCGGTCTGTGGGGCTCCGGCCATTAAACGTTCGTCTCAAAATAAACTGAATATATGCCGTTTCCCCCAAGTGTCTTTGGCGCCAGATGTGATGTCTTGATGGACATCGTGGTTGTTTCCATGGTCATCATACTTCCCCTACTGTGGTATTCTTTCAAAAAGGTAAGGCACGAACGCAACTACCGGCGCCATAAGAATATCCAGCTGGGCATGTTCATCATATTGTTTTTCGTAGTTCTGCTTTTTGAATACGACATGAAGCAAAACGGCGGAATCTTTGCGATGGTGAAGGGCTCTGCATACGAAGGCACCTTCTTCCTGAATTTCATGATTTACTTTCACACATTCCTGTCAATAACAACTTCAGTAATCTGGATCATTCTCATAATTCTTTCCTTAAAGAAATTCGGACGGGATCCCAGACCGGGAAAGTTCAGCAAGACGCATAAGTTCTGGGGCAGGATTGGGATGTGGGACATGGCGCTGACGTGCATTACAGGGCTTATTCTTTATGTTTTCGGATTTGTTCTCTAGCCGATGACTTGCAGGCTTGCGTGACGCGTAGTGGCACACCGGCTCCGCTGAAACGTTTAATTCCGCCGGGCCTTCCTCTTCATCTCACGTGAAAAGACAATTGGAAGAACCCGCGAATCATAAATAGGTTTATCTCGATAATAGAATACTTGAATCGGAGGAAAGTCGTTTAGTATGAGCTGCAGCTGATTTCGGTAGGCATGGTTTGACATTCCGTCCGTGACGCGTATTGGCGACTCAGTTATGATAGATGGAGGGCTTCGTGGGTATTTTGCCCAGGAGTCTGAGTTGTGGGATAAGGTCGAACTCACCATAGATGGGAAGACAGTTCCTACCAAGTACCGAAAGATCGGATTGGAGTATGGGCGAGCCTTCTTTTTACCCGTTGAGGAATATGGTGACTACAGTTGTAGTGAAGAACCCGAAGGATGGGCGCCCGCGCGAAAGATGAAGTTCAGGATTTCAGTCGCGGGAAAGTCAGCTTCAACTGAGTTGTGGGTACAGTTCCTCCCACCTATGACCGTGAGTTACGATGACTGTCCGGGTAGCGTCGTAGACCTGAATCTGTACGATCCTACCTGGAAGGTTAGCGGAAGCAACATCTACCTGACCGAGGCGCGGTTCACACCTTTGCCTCCATGCGGGGGGGCTTCACAGGGCGTCACATTGGCCAGGAATAAGAAGTTTGAAGACAAAATAATCTTCACAATACCCTTGGCGATACTGGCAGACGGATGTTCATATAGCGTGAACCTGGGTGATAATTGCGGGCGATCAGTGCTCTTAGGCACCTTTTCTAATTAAGGATTGATTTAATATCCGTGTATCAACAAGTAACGCGCAGGCTATGGTCTCACCAGTATCAGATACCAAATCAGAACCCCGCACATCGGAACGGGTACTCCAGTACCTTGACCGATACCCTGACCTGACAACACCGGGATGCTTCGACCTGCTTCGCCAGACGGAATACGAAAGACTGGATGCTCAGAATCATGTGTACCTTGATTTTACTGGCGGAGTCTCCACGCCGTTTCACAAGTACGTCGGCACATGGAGTTTTTGAACAACAAAGTGTTAGGCAATCCGCACTCGGTTAACCCCACATCGCTTGCCTCGACCGAATTTGTTGAGAGTGCCCGGAGGGCAGTGCTTGACTTTTTCAATACGCGTGACTATCTGTGCATCTTCTCCGCAAACGCTTCGGCAGCACTGCAAACAGTGGGCGAATGCTATCCCTTCACGAATCAAAGTCACTTGTTGGTGTTATCCGACAACCACAACTCCATAAACGGCATACGCGAATACTGCATGCGCAAAGGCGGAAGTTATTCGTATTGCCTGGTAGATCACCACAACGACATGCGCATTAACGATGAACGGTTACAGGATGACCTCTTATCACATGCTGCGGCGAGTACCAAACTGTTTGCGTATCCGGCACAGTCTAATGTCACCGGTGTGAAACACGAGCTGCGATGGATTGAAACGGCACATGCAGCAGGATGGGATGTACTCCTGGATGCCGCAGCATTTGTGCCTACCGACATCCTGAACTTATCACAGCATAAGCCCGACTTCGTTTCCGTTTCCTTCTACAAAATATTCGGCTACCCAACCGGATTGGGGTGTTTACTCGTTCACAAAAATGCGTTTGATCGTTTGATTAAACCTGCTTTTGCAGGAGGTACCATCACGCTGGTTTCCGTTGGTGCCAAACGCCATTTTCTGATGCCGGGTCACGAGCGATTTGAAAACGGTACTGTGAATTACTTGTCGATCCCAGCGGCGGAGATCGGTCTGGATTACATCAACGCGCTTGGACTGAAATACATCCGCCACCGTGTGATCATGCTTACCAGTCTCTTTCTCGAAGAAATTACTGCGCTTCGTCATCGAACGGGGAAGGCGCTCCTTAGGATTATCGGTCCTGTTAACACACGTCAACGCGGCGGCACCATCGCGATGAACTTCTATAATGAACGGGGGGGATGAATATCCGTTTCAGCACATCGAACAGCGAGCGAATCGCTGGAACATCTCCCTTCGGACAGGATGTTTTTGCAATCCAGGCATTGACGAACTGGCACACAACATAGGTGCTGACGAACTTAGTCGTTATTTCAATAGCACCAATCAGGGAAACTATTACGATGCCATTGTTTTTCTGGGTAAGCTCCGCGGATCTGTTCGCATATCCGTAGGGTTTATCACCAATGTTCAAGACATCACACGATTTGTCGCCTTCGCGCGATCGTTCTTAAATAAGTAGGAAAAAATTTAATGCATCGGTAAAATCCATTCTTTTCTGATGATTAAAAAAAAGTGAGGGATAGCGATAGCTTTGTTATACGAGTTTGGGTTCCCTTTTTGCTCCCCACGATACGGTGCTGATAAGTAATCGCACTTGAGGTTTAGAAAAAAAGATAGGTAGGCTTTATCTATATGGAAACTGACTTATGTTTACGTAACAGGGTCAGTTTCTTCTTCTTTTTGCATCTAATCACGCCAATTCAGAATCCAGGCGGATTATTGACAGGCGGCTTATTAATATCCCGCGATGAATAACGGTATTCCTGTGTACTGCGTGCTCATAGAGAGCCAGGCGCAAACTATACTGAACGTGATGTCATGTATTTTCTGACGCCATCCAAGCCGCGCCATGAAATCAAAAAAAAACGATGGAAGAGACAGATAACATTCTCTCTCCGTTCTGCTTCGCTGAGGGCATGAAGCACGATGCAGAAACGAACGTGCTGTTCTTTCTTGTCTGCCTCCAGGTGGCAACACCTGGAGTGCAGACCAAGCCGAATGCAAAATATCATTCCATTTTTTTCAGGGTCATGTCATCTGCCAGGCTCTCTATTACAACACAACAGTTTTCTGGTTTCCCAAGTGTCTCCTGGAAGTCATACACGAAAATCCAAATCCTGATAAACCTTAACCCGCATATCGCTCCACAAGTCCGCATGCACCATAAACGTTATCAACCTTAGTAGCAAATCCCACTCCTCCCGTCCCAACCTTATCAACATTATCGTCCCGGGTATTCCAGGAGAAGATGCTTCGCAAGGAAATCAAAAAGAATCCTATGCTCAAACCTTATCAACCTTATCGAGCAGGGCGCGAAAAATCAAGAGTCATCGCAATGCATTTTGCATCAGTGATTCCTGATTCAACCACGGGCTAGAAAGTCGATAAGGTTGAGGTTCACCACCTTGCCGTGCCACTAAGGTTGATAACGTCAGCCACGTGGAAGCCGCGAGCTGGCTTATCGAGTGGGTGCAGGTACGTAGGCGCGGTTTGTGGGACGACTGTACGTGGCACGATAGTTCGCGCCAATGTTACCCTAACGTGGATTTTGAATTATCATCCATCTGCCTTAAGTTCAGCATAATGAAGAACACCATCCGTTTAGAGATCCACCATCCCGACAAGTCGCGGGTAGAATACTTTTTGAACAACGTTGGCGAAGCCCTTGAGCAGCTTCCGTTTGACGCCGGCGAGTTTAACGGTGTGGATGATACTGCGACCGGTTACAAATTCAGCGTGAAGGATCGCGACGCCTTTATCATTGTAATTCTTGCGGACTCTTATTTTGAGGCGAGTACGATTGAAGCCGCGAACTCAGGTGGCAGTAGCAACATCCGATGGACAATCAACGGCGGGATTCTGTTCGGTGTCGAGTCTGCTGATGAGCAGGTGGCGAAGCAATGGCTGAGTTTTTTTGCCGGAAGGGAGTAACGACCTGGAGACCGGGTTCACGCGACGACGGAGTTTGATGGCCCCGTTGTTCTGGAACCAATGTATAAATGCCCTTGCAAGGTTATGAATTCGGTACCACTTTGCAGTTAAATGCATGAAGATGCCAGGCGCCCTTCAAGATTATCTTGCATTTAAAAAAACATGATCGAAATGACAAGCCCATTTATCACCCTATCCAATTTTGAAAACCGACTGGCCAAAGATCTTCTTTCCCGGGGACACGACTACATCGATAATGTCACTGGCCTGAAGATGACCATTAACGATCAATATCAACTGTGGCGGTCAATAGTGCAGGACGACGAAAATTACCGCGTTGTCATACAAGCAGAAGACAGCACGAATGTGATCCGGTTTAACTCGTGCACCTGTCCCTTTGATGAATCCTTTTGCGAACACCAGGTCGCAGTGCTCTACGCTATTCAAATGTTAGGTCACGAGAAGCAAAAGCGAAAGACCACCGACAAAGTTGCAGATTTGCTGTCCCGGCTGGCACCCGAAGAAATCAAAGAGTATATCCGGGCACGCGCCAAAGAGGATGCGGCATTCAAGAGACATTTTCTTGCAGCATTTGCGGTGAAGACATCAAAGACTGCCGAGGAATTCAAGCGAACCATCGAAGAAGTCCTGCGGCCGCTCAAAAAAAATCACGGGTTCGTCGGCTCGCGTACGTTTGCATCCGCTATGAAGCCGGTTGAATATTTGGTTGAACGAGCACGCTTATGCGTGGACGAAGGCGATTACAGAACAGGGATCAACATCTACATGGCAACACTCGAAAAGCTAATTCCTGCTTTTTCAAAGATCGATGATTCACATGGCATCATGAGAACGATTGTCGACGACGTGTTTCTCATGCTAAATTTGATAAAAGAGGATGATGTTCCTCAATCCGCAATTTCCGATGTAGTCAAATTCGCAATCAAGCAAAGTACATCAGCCAAGAGCACGAGTTTCCATTATTCGTGGGAATTTGCGGGACTTGCCGCCGGACTTGCGAGTAGCGACGATGAAGAAGAAATCAGGAACATGCTTGGCGTCCTGGAGCGGGAAGGAAAAAAGTATGACTTTGTCGCCGGGTACTCAGCCGAACGTGCTGCATATGTTCTCCTGCACTTTTTCTTTAACAACAAAACCAAGAAGGAATTTGACGATTTCATCGATCAAAATATAAAGTATTACCCTATCCGCCGGGTTGCTATCAACGTCGCCATGAAAGAGGATAACTGGGACAGAGTATTGCTCCTTTGCAAGGATGGAATCAAAGAAGCTCAACGCGACAAGCACATGAGAATGGTGGATGAGTTGCGGAGAATGATGTTGACTGCCTATACAAATCAGAACGACGGCCCCAACATCGTTAAAACCGCAGAGTCTCTATTTATGAACACCAAAGGTGACATAAAAACCTATCACCTACTCAGAGAACACATTGATCCAGGTGAGTGGGAGACGAAGAGCTCCCTTTACAAACGCAAACTGGAACGCAGCCGCGAGTATAAAGTACTTGCAGAGATAATCATCGAAGAGAACGATCCAACTGAACTACTTAGAATTCTTGCACTTTTCAATAATGTTACTGTCATTGAAAACTATGCGTCCGCTGTTCCAAAAGGAAATGAAACCGCAGCTTCAAAAAATCCTCTTCCAGAAAATCACGAAAAGTCTTGAGACAAGAGCTGACCGCAGTAACTACCGGGCTAACGCAAAGTTCCTGAAAGGAATGGTGGGGAGATACAATGACGCGGCGACCATTGCATTTGTGAACGAACTGCGCGACCGCTATAAACTGAGTGAGGCGCTGATTGAAGAGTTTGCAAAGATTCCCACGGCGTTGAGATCTGTATAGCGCGGCAATGACACCTCTTGCGACAAGTATTCTGCATTCGCATAAGCGAATGCGGAATACACATAACCTTCACGTTGTAACGCCCCCTCTTCACGGCGCGTAAAGCCCCCTTCACGAAAGATCACACCGCTGCATTTCAAATAGGGTTTACCCTTCGCCGGCTTTTACGTCAAAGCATTTCGAAAGCTCGTAGTTTGTTTAGGCCACGAGAAATCAGGAATCAGAAATCAATTAACAGTGCGGAGTCAGCACTATAAACACTGACGAATCGTTATGGAAAAAGAATTCTTAAGCTCGCTGGAGGCTGCCGGGATTGAAAAACTCCACCTGAAGAAGTATTCGGCCCTGCTAACCAACCTTCGATCCAACAGGCTCCTGCTCGAAAAGTGGTGGGTACTCGGACAACCAGGGCCGGATGTGATCAACGTAGTAGGACGATTACCTAAAGACAGCTGGGGCGCGCTTCCTGAGCTCTTTGGAACGCGGGGACTCGACCGGGTGAAAGTATTTCCCAAAGGGATAATCAATCCCGAATTCATTGATGTTCACATGCAGTTTAACGCACGTCAAATGTAGCGCTGACTATGGAAGGTCATCAATCAGCATCAAGCTTTGCCTCCGACCCCTGCGTCGGAGGTATTTTGCATATACACCCCACGTTGCAATGTAACCTGACGTGTCTGCATTGCTACAGTGAATCATCACCAAGGCACAGGGAAGCACTGGCGGCAGATGATATCATTCCCCTGATGGAATCTATTCGCCAATACGGATATACGGTCCTTTCTGTCAGCGGTGGTGAACCCTTCCTTTACAAGGAGCTCAGTTCAGTGTTGATGCAAGCCAAACTACTGGGAATGCAAACACAACTGGTGACAAACGGCATCCTGGCGGAATCAAAGATCGCAACCGAAAGTTTGCCGTGGCTTGATCTGGTGGCGGTAAGTATCGACGGCGACGAAAAAATGCACGACGAGATACGCCACATGAAGGGTGCCTATCACAAAGTCATAAAGGGTGCCGAAACCGTTGTCGCCGCCGGGAAACGATTGGCCGTCGTTAGCGCCATCGCCAACGGTTCATGGCGAAAGATGACTGAGGTAGCGGAAGTGGCGCATGATCTTGGCGCCTCGTTCGTTCAGTTCCATCCGCTCGAGTTGTCAGGCAGAGCCATCAGGGAAATTCCCAATGGTCTTGATCTCGAAGATTTGCACAGAGCCTACATTGTATTCAACTACCTTCAGGAAAAATACGCGGGCATCATGCATATTCAGATGGATTGCCTCCATCGGTTTGTCATTGAAACGAACCCTGAAATTTGCGGCTATATCGACGACGCCTTCATCCCGACAAAAACGAACTTCGTCAGAATTTCCAGGTCGGTAATACTGGATGAAAAGGGTAACATTATGCCGTTTTCATATGGTCTTCATCCGAGATATCACATCGGCAATGTCAAAAAGAAGAAGTCTTCCGAAATTTCCGCGATGCTCGACGACTACTTCGAAAACAGGGTCAGTACATTCTCACATCTCGTATCGTCTTCCTATAAGAAATATAAGACCACAACCGATGACGACAACGACCTCATCGTCTGGAGTGAGTATATCGTTGAGCAAAGCAGAAGCAGCTCCATCGGCAATGAGGTTGCTGTAGCGGTTTAAGCAGGATTTTGATCTGCTTCTGTTTCTGACAGGGCTTCGTGAACAGTTGGGCCTCGGACAGCCTTCGCACTTAACACCTGCACACGTATAGTTCCTCAGAGTCGCCTCGAGGGACTCTGAGGAAATAAAAAACAATTCCTATACAACCTCCGGTGATGGTTGCACATCTTCGCCGGGTTCTCCTTCCATCTTCCTGCCTGAAAGTGCGCGCATTACTTTGGCTGCACCTTTACGAGGGATCGGAACAATTTCAGTCGGCGTAACCATCCTGCCAATCTGTACGCCGACGCTGAGCATCCATATAAACCTGTCCGAATCAGGTTTGATCTTCTGCTCCAGGTGGAACGTATAAGGTTCGGTAGTGGTCGATGCATGTATCCACGGCGTATGGTCGTATACTTTTTTACTTCCGCTCCTGTGATTTGGGACCATGGGAATCCACTGTTCACCTACCCGGTGAATGTCGGGGACTGAAGCCAGCACAGCGCAGATCCGAAAGAACTGATGGCGGGACTTCAGTCGCAAATTTATTCCCGGTGCGAGCTTTGGGATATGCACCGTTGCCGTGCCATCTTCACGGATTTCACATGAAATAGGAGTCCGGATCAACGATTCGAGGTTGCAGGATTTGTTAAGCGACAGCCCTTCGACTATCACGGCGTTTTCTGATAATGAAATTCCACGTTCGCCGGGCCTACGAAGATCGAGAACCTGCAGGGTCCTGAGCGGCGCGTGCAGAGATTGCACCAGTCTATAATCGATAATTTCAGTAAGGCCGCCTTTTAATCCCTCCCGGATCATGTTGCCTGCTATCGCGCGTGCAGCAAATTCGCTCGCATTTTCCCTCGTCCTCGCAAAACCCGGGTCTGTCTTAACTCGTTTTGAGGAAGGACCACCCTTAGGTCGTACAAAGATTTCTTTGGAACCTGCTACTCTGTAAAATGAAAGGTTGTCGAGCGTACCTATCATTTTTAATGAAGATTTAAGTGTTGCCATAAGAATTATTATTTTTTCGTACACCTATAAAACACATATACAGGGGTACTACCTACCACCTACCACCGGATTTTTTTTTCGCAAGGCTTTTCGCTAGTAAGAACAGCCCCCCCGGAGGTGACCAGAATGCTGAGGACCTTATACGCCGAGTAACCTAAGGTGTATCGCGAAGGAGAAATAAAGTCTGCATGAGTAAAACCCGACGCATAGTAGTAGCATAAGATGAGCCCGTTTATGCTATTACTATGCTTCGTCTTTGCTTTAATTATGCTTTGTCTTTGCCTCGCGATGCTGTTCAATTGGACCTTTGCCTGCCTTCCGCATAAGAAAGGTGTAGCGCTGTAATAATCTTTTATGGGCCGTGGGGCTAGCGGGAGAAAACAGCCCCAGGGATAAGCGGCCAGGTGTTTTGCAGTACCTGAACACTATATAAAAATAACGGTTTGGTTTGAAATTTATTTCTTTTGATTTCGTTAGTGGGCATTGGGACTCGCAGGACACTTGATCACCGCAATTTTAGCTGAATAATTCTTTTTTTGGAATTTGTTTCCGCCTCAGCCGTCCTGCTGGCAACCATTAGCAGTTATCACATAAATGAAAAATCAACAACACCGAAGGGTTCATTCCTCCGCACGGTGGATACCGCAACTTGTTTAGTTATCAAAAAGCTGAGATAATCTGCGATGATACGAACTACTTCACCAGAAGATTCTTTTCAAGCTTCGATCGCACCAGTGGCCAGATGACACAGGATGCACGAAGAGGCAAGCAAAATATCGCGGAGGGCAGTATGGTATCCGCCACATCTGAAGAATCTAAATAAAACTCATCAGCGTAGCACGACGCAGTCTGGGATCATCAGAAGCTGCCTACGTTCAAAGCGGCGGCATCCGTGAACGTATGCAGCGCGACCTGGACAGTGAGACAGCTAATCGCCTATCGCATTTGTCACATGAGCCCCCACCGTTGACGAACCCAACCCCAACCTTTGCCCAATTGCCATATCCTTTCTAACTTCCAACTCAATTTTGCCACATGAAAAGACCCTACTCGTTCCGCGGATTCGTTGTACTTCTTTCACTGACGCTTCTGCATTTCAATGTTTCATCCCAAAATACGGGAAACGCAAACCCCAGACTGAAGGCGCTCATTGTCGATGGACAAAACAACCACGGCATCTGGCCGAAGACGACAGCGATGATGAAAGACTACCTGGAACAAACCGGATTATTTGACGTGGATGTCGCGCGGACGAAGTACGTATGGCAGGGGCCACACAACGATGGCGACCCTAACCTCGGCGAAGCCAAACGCAAACAACTCCTCAGGCTCTACCCTATCGGCAACGACGACAAATACATCCACACTGATAAGCCGACACCCGACCCAGACTTTAAGCCTGACTTCTCGAAGTATCACGTGGTAATTTCCAACTTCGGGTGGATGGCCGCACCATGGCCCGACGAAACGCAGAAGGCATTTGAGCAATTCATCAGCAACGGCGGTGGCTTCGTCGTTGTCCACGCCGCTGACAATTCATTTCCTGAATGGAAAGCCTTCAATAAGATGATCGCACTCGGAGCATGGGGCAACCGGAATGAAAAAAGCGGTCCCTATGTTTATTACAACGATGCCGGTGAAATCGTACGCGATACTACAGCAGGCCCTGCAGGGTCTCATGGACGACAATACGAGTTTGTCATCTCTGTCCGCGACACCGAACATCCCATTACACGCGACATGCCCTCAAAGTGGCTGCACGCACCTGACGAACTGTACGATCGCATGCGAGGACCGGCAGAAAATATGAATATACTTGCCACCGCATTTTCTGACGTTGAGAAGAATGCATCGCACTTCTCTCCCCTGCGCGGGACCAACCGCCACGAACCGATGATGATCGCCGTTGAATACAAAAAGGGAAGAATCTTCCACACACCCCTGGGCCACACCGATTACTCCATGGAATGTGTAGGCTTCATCACGTTCTTCCAGCGTGCTTGCGAGTGGGCGGCGACAGGCAAGGTCACACAACCCCTGCCGAAAGACTTCCCAACTGCAGGCCTGGTGAGTCAGCGAAAGTGGGAGAAGTGATTGCGGATTTCTGATGCCTTATTTATTTCTGTTGGGGCTTCATTCTCCATTGCGGAGCTGCGAGGGAGGTCCAAGTTTCAGGTTTCAGGCAAGAACACGTGTATTCTTGTGTGATCCGTGAGAGATTCAGGGCATGAGATAAAAAAAACCGGTCTGTCGAACAAACCGGTTTTTTTTTAAGCAAACTTACTAAGCCAACGTGATTACTTTACCGTGGCAGCGGCGCGACCACTTTCGATGATCTGATCGCTGTTCGAAAATCTTTCACGCAGCCATTGCTCTCTGCGGGAGTCAAGATCGGATGACTTCCTGCCTGCGGCGGCACGACCCCACGCGTTGTAGATGTCATCATTGAAGCCAACCTGCCAGTCGTAGGTATTAACAAGGATGTCAAGTTTGGCCTGCGTGGCAGCGTTAGGTGACTCTACAGGGTTGACGAAGAACTTACCGTCCGTGATGTTGCGTGCTACAGCATTTGCATGGATGTTGTTAACAAACGCCGCAAGTTCTGCCTGGCTGATGAATTCGCGATTCATGTCAAAACTGGTTGCATCGAAGATGAACGTCTTGATGTAATGATCCGAAGGAAGTTTGAAGTCCGTTGCCAGGTTAATCGTTTCAAACGGCGCCCCGTATTTGGCGATGTTGATACGCTCCAACTGCTTGCACTTGCTCAAATCAACTTTGATTGGCACGGCTCCCCATGAAGGATCATACACCTTAAGCGCTGTAAGGTTAGTCAGACCCGTGATTTTCGTCATGATCGTGCTGTATGAGAAGCCTGAGAAATCAGTAATCTGGTTGAGGTTGCCCGTAACGATGAGCGTATAGTTGCCAGCGGGAGCGTAATTATGGCCTACTTCAAAAGGAACGCTGGTTGCAGTGAGTCCACCATCGCCCCACCAGATGCCGACGGAGCCAGTGCCCTCCATTCTAAAGTTGAAATCGTAGGTTTCGCCATCATCATAAGAAGTGATTTTGAATATTAGTGCAGGGATGAGGTGTAGCGCCCATGCTTTCTTACCGATTTTTTTCTGAATGTCCTTCAAAAGGAACGTCTCGGTTTTAGCAAACGCCGACGTATAAACAGTAATTGTGTACGGCTTCTTGTCATCGCCTTTCAGTTCAACGCCGTTGGTACCAGCACTAAGTTTCAGCGTTTGGATCAGTTTTCTATCCTGCCAGATCTCGGCTTTGGCAGCCGTGAGTCTGGAGTCCTGGTACACTTCTATCGGAAGCGTTTTTCCTTTGGAAGCCGGGTAACCGAGCTTGATGAGATCGAGGAACCGGATGTCGATGATTGGAATGCTCAGCGTTAGCGCGTCTTTTGGCTTAATCGCAAAGTTATAGGGCAGAGCATCCATATCTGACGTCGCCAGTTCCGCACCTTGTTTTGGTGTGGCGAACAATTCTGTGCTGTCGGACACGACAATCATTTCGGTAATGGCATATGATCCTGGTTCAAGGTCAATTGCCTCAGTAAGCCACTTGTCGCCGGATTTGTAAACGCTGACTTCACGACCGTCGAGCACCACGGTACCGTTACTTGCCGTAACAGTGATACGTGCGCGGGCATCGTTTGGCAGACTTGCGTCGTCAGATCCTTTCGTCTGTGAAGACGCGATACTCAAATCGAATTGAACTGTTTGTTTTTCGGGGCGAACTTCCTGTTCTTCACAGGATTGAAGTAAGAATGCAATAACAAGTAGGGGGACCGTTATAAATAGGTACTTTGATGAGTGTTTCATAGAGGTGTTCTTTTGGGTTAAGTGTACTGAAATCACATGCCCGCTGATCAGCCCTTTCATTCTGTGGATTTTTGGAGAGACGGCACTCTTCATTAACCTGCAACAAATTTCTAGTTGGCCGATAAACGGGCGGTTCTTGCCGTTGAGTTAACAAATTTGGGGGTTGAATAACCAGAACTCAAGCTAACGGCCGATTTATTAATTTTCACGTGATAACTTGTTTTTGTAGAAGCTGAGCGGTTTTTCAATCTCAAATTCACCGGTGTTAGTCGGAAATGCCTCAAATGGGGAAACACAACGTGATGGATACTGCGCAACTTTATTCGCACTTTGTTGAAAAAAAAATCCCGCACTCGGCGGGATTCTTCGTTTACGATTATTTAGACTGATTATTCGGTCCAGCTAACTTTGTTGGACGGATAGAAGTCAATTTCCATAGCCTTCCACAGTCTGGTGTGATTGGCAAGCCGCGACTTGTATTCATCCCAGCTGCGCGCAGAAGCCGGAGTCCATCCGATTTCGGCGACGCCAGGTAAGCGTGGAAACACCAGATATTCAATATCATCCATCGTCAACACAGTTTCTGTCCAGAGCGGTGCCTCCACACCAATAATAGATTCCCGTTCGATGCCAGGCACCAGTGTAGCAGGATCCCACTGGTAGGATGAGTCGACTTCAATATAAGCAGCCCAATGCAACCCGATACGCGACGTGGAATCGTACTGCATATCGAGATACACCTTTGTAGAGGGTGAGAAAATCAGGCGTGCCCCTTTGTCGGCAGCCATTTTGGCGTAGCTGCGCGAATGCCAGAACTGCGCGATGTTGGTAGAGTCCAGGTCGGCCTGGGCAATTTCTTCCCAACCAATCATGGTCTTGCCGTTGGCGCGGACAATTTCCCGGAACTGATTCACAAAAGCGATATAATCAGGTTTGGGCGTTACGGCAGCTTCGTCGCCACCCACATGAAAGTAAGGCCCCGGAGTCATCTCGGATATCTCGCGGATAACGTCGTTGACGAATTTAAACGTCATCTCCTTCTTAAGAGAAAGCGTGCTGAATCCGACTTCCATTCCATAGTGCGGCTGGCCTGCAACAGGCTTTTTCGCGCCTGGCTCAGCTTTCAGCGGTGGTCCGGGAAGCAGTTCGTCGGGATAAGACACAAGGGCTGCGTTGATGTGTCCGGGGAGGTCAATTTCCGGAACGATGGTAATGAACCTGCTTTGTGCATAGGCAACAATGTCCTTGTATTGTTCCTGCGTGTAGAAACCGCCTTTTCCGCCACCAACCTGACTTTGTCCGCCGATAGTGGTAAGGTTAGGCCATGATTTGATTTCAATACGCCATCCCTGGTCGTCGCTGAGGTGGAGGTGCAAAATATTGATCTTATATAAACTCAGAAGATCGATATACCTTTTCACGTCATCCACTCCGAAAAAGTGGCGTGATACGTCGAGCATTGATCCGCGCCATTCGTACTCAGGATAGTCGGTTATGGTTCCTGTGGCTACCTCCCAGTCTTTGTCCTGACTATTGTCGGCCTTGTCCGCGATAATCTGCCGCAGCGTCTGGACACCATAAAAGATTCCAGCAGGTTTATTCGCCGTAATTTCTATCTGATCTTCATCGATCTTAAGTTCATATCCCTCATTACCGAGATTTGGCGATGCTTTGAGCGCAAGCAGGATTGATGCATTTTTCTTGTCGGATACGTTTATTGACAACCCTGTGACACTGTTGATTGTCCTGGCGAGATAGTCCGCAACGTTTTGCATATCCGCAGACGCAGAGTCAAGGCCAATCGTAGTTTTTTCAGTGATGAGAAAAGTCTTGCCTGTAGTTGCTGCAGAAACCGGTTTAGGGATTACGCGGCTAAAGGCAAGTTTGGCTTCAGGCGAAGTAGGGCGAGACTTCTTACAGGCTGTGAATGTGAGTGCCATAATCATGAATGCACTGGCAGCATACATGTGGGCAAGATTAGAGATGCGCATAGCTGGAAGTTATTATAGTCCGAAAGTAAAGAATTTATTCCTTCACATTCCTGCATTTTGTCATTTTTGCGCGGACACACGCACACAGGGTTCTGATTTCTTGTTTCTGTTTCTGATTGGGGCAGGTTGTTCCAGGGTGAAGCGCTTTGTGGGAAGTTTCAAGGTTCAATTCTCAAGAAATCAAGCCTGACGATAATTGCCGCGGAGAACGCGTCCTGCCGGGGCGATATGTTTGTGGCAACCGAAAACACCGGCACAATCCCGTCCCATAGGGACGGCATGTTAGCGCCTACCACAGTACGAAGGCAGCAATCCAAAACAACAGAAAACGCTCAATAGAAATCAAAATATTCTCGTCCTGTAAGGACGGTATGTTTT
The DNA here is from genome assembly GCA_023417065.1 of Bacteroidota bacterium. GTDB lineage: Bacteria > Bacteroidota > Bacteroidia > Cytophagales > Cyclobacteriaceae > Ohtaekwangia. The sequence continues at coordinate 27,204 of JAEZGH010000049.1, read as the reverse complement.
AGAGACGATATGTTTGTCGATGCGTGTCTAATAACAACATAACATTCCCCTCATCGCGGGAACTCAATCCTTCCAATGCGTAGTAAACCCTTCGCGGAGTGTGCCCATGCTTTTCAACTCCTCCGGTAAATCTACCTCCTCCGTAACCTCCGTTGCAAACCACGCTGTGGTCTTACACATGGGATGATCCGGCGTAGCACTCTGATAAGCCTCCTTGTCTGCCAGCAACTCCCCCCTGGCCTTTAACTCTTTGTACAACTCACGATCTAGATACATCGATATCTGCACCTCCTTCATACCGCTGATTTTACCCGGGTGACGCTTATCCCAATAGAGATTAAAAAACATCAGCAAATCGGCATACTCCCACGTTTCCGGATCCAACTCAACGGTCATCTCAACGCCATTTCCGGTCTCCTTATACGCAATGAGCTTAACACAATATTCCTTGTGCGGGTTTAAACTGAAACATACAACATCGGAATTTCCCATATGAAACGAGATTAGATTAAGAACAATCACAAGAGAAGCCATAAACACGATTCAATCGACGTCATTAACAGATATACAAATTAGCAGATTGAGAAACATGGTAGCGGAGGCCGTACCTTTTGTTCCTGATTTTCTATTTTCTGATTCCTGAAGAACTTGTGATTCCGTTCGGATTCATGAATTAAAGATAAGGCTCACGGGTCGGTGGGATCATTCGCTCAGGTGCTGAATAGCCTCATTCAGCTCCGCGTCATTATACCATGTTTCTCTGAATGCCACAGTTCCATCCGGAGAAATGATATAACACATATTCGGAGCCTGACCAAATTTGGTCCAGTACTCGTTATCAGGACCATCAATTAACACGGGTACGGATATCTCGCTTTCTTCGATCCATTGATTGGCGAGCTTTACTCTTTCACCATACGTTCTGGGTTGCGGCGCAGAAATATTATCACGTATATTATTCGGAGGAACCCATTCTGTGTCATTCACGGCATAGGGGCTTAACGTATCGTTAGGATGAGCATCAATAGTATATACCATGACAACCTCAACCTCAGCGTTATGCTTTTGCGCCGTATTTACAATTGACGGAAGGTTTGTTCTGCTGAAGTCGCACGTGTAACTACCGTTTACAAGAACGATCGGTTTTCCTTTCCCAAGCTCTTCATATAAATCAAAAGGCTCTCCATCCGACGAATACAGCATGAAGTCCGGGACTTTTTCGCCGGTGTGAAATCCTAACAAATCCCACGCACCACCCGCGGCCACCGATGAGCGCAGCGCGATTCTGGCATTTTCAGATGGAATGGATTTGGAATTCTCACATGAGAACAGAAGCAGGATCAAGAGCAGTGAAAGACAAATTCCTGAGGGGTTACTATTACATCGGCCGAAGGCTGCAGCGATCATCGATACTGGTAAGTATGCTAAACTTCTCAACCAAAATAACAGCATTGAGGCAGGCATATACTGAACACCACCACAAATTGTGTTGCGTTTACACAAATGGCTCCTGCTTGTTGCAAATGGATACACATCGCACATCAGAAGAATTGCGACATACCTTAAATATCAGGGACATCTCTCAGTCTGCGTGTGCCGTCGTCGTTGTATTGCTCATTGAATTTACTGCCAACATTCAAGAATTTTACTTGCCAAGAATATGCTTCAGATCGATGATCCTACCAGGCGCTTTGCTGCTTACATTAGAAACTCGGATTTGATGATTTAAGGAATTCAGTTGAGCTAAGAATTTTCCAGGTTTCAGATTCGAAGACAGGGCACGATTTACAAAACAATAAAGAAAAAAATCGTATCTTATGATGGCTCAAAATCGTTTTCCAACCAGTTTGCACGCCCGCTGAACGTGATTGTCAAGATCTACATACCCGACAGGTCGTTGCAGGAATATGTGATCAACATATCCACTGTTGATGCCGTGTTGCCCAATGGCATGGAGACTGCCATTTCACCGTATCCGCCATCGCCATTTCAGTCGTTGATCTTTTATTGCAACAACCCGGTATCGATGGGCAGAGCTGGAAGTCACCTCTTCCAGGAGCAACCTCTCGTGGTTCTGATCGGTCCTCAGTGCACACGCGTAAACATTCAGGTGCACCACATGCTGCGCGCGATTCGTGTCGATTTCTTCCCAGGAGGAATGTACCGGATGCTGGGCATACCGATGCATCAACTGCTTGACAGTGGCCTTGATGCAACAGACCTCTTTGGATCTGAAATGGAGCTCGTAAAGGATCAATTGCGGAACACCGCCAGCCTCGAAGAGGGAAAGCATATCGTCGAAGCGTTTCTTCTCAACCTGCGGCAAAGAAGCAAAGAGCGACTGCCATTCGACTCCGCTATGCAAGTCCTCATGAAACACGACGGAAATTTGCCTATTGAACAGGTGGCGTCATTGTCGTGCCTCAGCACGAAGCAATTTGAACGCAAATGCAAAGAGCGGATCGGCATGAACCCCAAGATGTACGCGCGCATCCTGAAGTTCTCAAAAGCATACCGCCTTCATGAGGCCTATCCTCAAATGAGCTGGACCGCCATTGCACATCAGGCTGGCTATTTCGACCATATGCACATGATACGCGACTTCAGGGAATTCGCCGGTGTCAATCCTTCCATTATACAACAGCAGCTCTCAGCCACGCCTTTGCGGATGCAGAAGGACCTCTACTACTAGTTGTCTAATTTTTACTATGCCGCGCCTTCTGCCGGAGAGTACATTTATTGAGAAAATTACATTTATTGAAAAAATCACTCAAAAATGACTACTCCATCAACCGAACGGTCCATGCAACTCACCCGTCGGGTTACATGTCTGGCGATCGTAATAGCCATTTTATTCTTTTCAAGCCCAGGTGCCGGTCAGTCGTTCGCGACACTGAACGAACTGAATGGATCGGGCTTCAAAACCTATTACAGCGATGGCGCGGCAGCGAAGGCCCAACGTATGGCCACCCAACTCGAACGGGTGACGGCGTTTTATCAGCAGGAACTCGGCTTCACACCATCGGTGACGTTATTACTACTATCCAGGAAAGACTGGAATACACACACCAAAGTGAGTCTTTATGGTATGCCGCATTTTACAGACGACAAGCTCATCGTCGCATCGGAAGACAACGCCTTCTGGAAAAGTATGGTCCCTCCCGCTGAGCAGATACCTGAAGGGCTACGTGGCAAGTTCACGCGAGCTTATACCAATGCTCAGGATGAGCTGACAATGGCAGCCTTTTTCGACTTACTCGTCATCCACGAGTTGGGCCACGCCTATCACAACCAGGGAGGATTGCTGGTGCAGCGCAGGTGGATGGGTGAGCTGTTTGCCAACATCCTTCTTCACTCCTACATCGCAGAAAACGAACCGCACCTTCTTGATGCCCTTACCTCATTTCCGGAGGTGACCGTTGCTACCATATCAAAGGCATCATTAAAATTCACCACACTACCTGAGCTCGAAGCCAACTACGATCTGCTGGGCCGCGAATACCCGCAGAACTATGGCTGGTATCAATGTCGATGGCACATGGCTGCGGGAAAGGTTTATGACGCCAGCAAACTTGAGGGGATAAAGAACCTGTGGCGTGCCTTGAAAGAATTCCAGCAACCTTTTGACGACGATGCCTTCACTTCAATGCTGCGCGACAAAGTGCATGGAAGTGTTGCCGATGTTCCGGCGCGGTGGAATGATGAGTGAACACCATAGAACAATGTACCTCTATAACACGGCCGGAGGAATCAGTGCATCTCCTGGATCACGATATCTTTCCAGCGCACCTTGATACCTCCACCATCGTGAATCTGCAGCGCAATAAAGCCTTTCCCCTTCCCGATCTTTTCATCCTTAAGCGTGACCATCTGATGGCCATTGAGCCAGGAGGTAACCTCATCACCCAGGACACGGATTCTTAATTCGTTCCATTCACCGGTTTTGAGATACTGCTCATCTTCTGGTGCCGGTTTCACCAGCCACCCACGGCCATATGATTCATAAATACCTCCGGTGTGATAACCCAATGGAGCCACCTCCACCTGCCATCCGCTGATTTTGGTACCCTCAATACCCGAACGAATGAAGACGCCGCTGTTCCCGTTGGCTTCCTGCTTGAACTTCAGCGTCAGCTCAAAGTTATCGTACGTTTTATCGGTGGAAAGGTAGCCATAACCTTTGTCGGGTCCGCTTTCACATACGAGTTCACCTTTCTCAACGTACCACTTCTCAGTGCCGTGGATATTCCATCCCTTGAGATTTTTTCCGTTGAAGAGTTTTTTACCTGACTGTGCCTGGGAGACAACCGTGGCACAGCAAAAGAGTGCGATAGTTAGGATGGTTTTCATATTGCAGGTGTTATTTCTAAAGTTACTATTTTTTGATCATCAGACCTTACGGCTAACCGGACATGTGGCTCACTGAGGCTGAACGAATTGCAAGCAACTAAGCGTCCGGGGTTTGCGTTTGACCTTGGAAAACCTATTGGCAATAGTGAAGAGAATCTAATAAATGGTCAATAAGGAACAGGTATATCTTTTTATCTTTCCGGGTTATAAGATTGATATGGCATCAGGTATTTTTACTGTTCTGGACGATGTAGCCGCTTTGATGGACGACGTTGCTGTGGCTAGCAAGATCGCTACGCGAAAGACAGCCGGGATTCTGGGCGATGATCTCGCCGTTAACGCAGAAAAAGCAACAGGCTTTCTGGCCAGCCGGGAACTTCCGGTATTATGGGCGATCACGAAAGGCTCGCTTCTCAACAAACTGATTATCGTACCCATTGCATTACTGCTAACGGCATTCCTTCCGACTGCAGTCAAGATTATCCTTGTCTTTGGAGGACTTTATCTTTCCTACGAAGGAGCAGAAAAAATTTATGAGTTTCTTTTCCATCGCAAGAAGAAGGGTGAAGAGGTTATCAAGCAGGCCGAGCAGGATGACAGAGTAGCCGAAAAAACGAAGGTAAAATCAGCTATCACTACCGACTTCATCCTCTCGGTTGAGATTGTCATCATCGCGCTTGGAACGGTACTTGACCGCGAGTTGCCTATACAAATTTTCACAGTATCCATCGTTGCCCTCCTGGCTACGGTAGGTGTGTATGGTTTTGTGGCGTTGATTGTTCGCATGGATGACATTGGCTTCAGACTCATCAAACGCTCCGGAGGAAAAGGCGCAGTATCCGCATTCGGCAACATTCTGGTCAAGTCATTACCTATCATCATTAAAGCGCTGGGAGTTATTGGTACCATTGCATTAATCCTGGTCTCGGGAGGGATATTCGAACACAACGTTCCATTCCTCCATCATAGCGTGCCCGGGGTACCGTCTATCGTTAAAGAGTTCGGTCTTGGCTTGATAGTCGGATTTCTCACGCTAGCATTGGTTGCCGGAATAAAAAAGATCTTCAAGAAGAAAGGCCAAACAGAATAGAGGTCCTGCAGGCAGGCTTACTGCCGTGGGACAATGCGACTCGGGGAACGATTGGTTGATCAATCCAAAACCTGAAATCAGAAATCTACGTCAGCCCCAGGGCATTGAGAGCTGCCATCTTAAACGTTCTGCCGAAAGGGAAAACGCGGCCACCCTGCAACTCGACGCCGTCGGATGTTATAGACGCGATATGCCTGCGGGAGACAATAAAGGAGCGGTGTATTCTGACGAAATAGTTTCGTTCGAGTTTCTCTTCCATGCTCGTAATATTCTCCCGCGAAACCAGTACGCCGTCTTTCATATGGATCCTGATATAGTCGTCGAGGCTTTCGATAAACAGGATGTTCTTAAGAAATAACTTATGGATTTTTCTGTCAGCTTTCACGTAGATAAAAAGGTCCTCATCGCTGCCGCCGATAGTTCCCGACGTATGAGGCTTCCGCTCAAGGAATCTGTTCACAGCTTTATAAAGGCGTTCAAAAGAAATCGGCTTAAGCAGATAATCAACCACATCCAGTTCAAAAGCTTCAGGAGCAAAGTTCCGATGGGCAGTCGTGATGATGACTGAGGGTGGATCCACCAGCGAGCTCAGAAATTCGAAGCCCGTCATTTCCGGCATATCAATGTCAAGAAACAGGAGGTCCGCAGGCTGGCGACGAAGAAAGTTGCTGGCGGCAAACGCATCGCCAAACTCGCCTGAGAACTCCAGGAAATCGATCCTGGATATATGCGAAATCACCAGCTTCCTTGCAAAGGGTTCATCATCAACTACAATACAGCGGACCTTCATCTATTCTTCAGCGTTATTGAAATCAAAAACTGATTGGGAATCTTATCATCAATCACCAGACTATGTCTGCCCGGATAGAGTAGATTCAGTTGGGCGCGCAGGTTGCTCAAGCCGATCCCGCCTTTCGTTGTATTTGTGCCGAACACACTATTGCGCAGGAAAATCGTCATTTCGTTTTCCCTGCATCCGACGTTGAGTTCGATGACCGAAGTATCTTTTGATCTTGCAACTCCATGCTTGAATGCATTTTCCATCAACGATATCAGCAACATGGGCGGAACAGTGTGATCCCCCTGGTTTCCATGTACAGAAGTTGAGATCGAGAGCCGGTCCTGATAGTGAAGCGATTCAAGCTGGATGTAGTTATGCACCTGATGCAGCTCCTGCTCCAGTGCGACTAAATTTGTTTTAGTATAGAGAACGTAATCCAGTATTTCGCTCAGCTGGAGCAGTGACCTTGGTGCCCGGTCGGATTTTTCAAGGGTCAGGTAATACAGGTTATTCAGTGTATTGAAAAGGAAATGTGGATTGAGTTGCGTCTTAAGGAAGCGGAGTTCGCTTTCTATTTTTTCAATTTTCAGTTTTTCAAAATCTGCACTTGTGGATCGCCAGTTCAGCAACAACTTAATCGCAAAAACAAGGAGCACCACCGACAGCAGGGAAGCGAGAAGAAAAAATACGTCGATTGAAGCAGGGCTCATGTTTTTGATATTGAACTCTGCAACGGCAGCCAGTGTGAGGGTTGAGATCAGGAGTTCAAGAAAGACGGCGATGATCAGCGTATACACCGCGTAAAGCACAAAGAGCCCATACCTCGCGTTGACGAGGTAGCGGGGTACGAGGAAGTAATTCAAAAAGTACGAGGCCCCGATAGTTACAGGCATCAGCAGCCCTACAAAAAACACGGTATTGAGAAAGCTATTTCCCTGTCTTCCGAAAAACAAGGCATACCAGATCAGCACCGCACTCCAGAAGAAACAGTGAATCAACCAGCGATGTCTGGTAAGCATCGTATCAACAAATAACTCCAGCCGGGTCATAATTTGCGAAAAGATAAATCAAATAAGCGTTGCTGCCTTCAACCTGCCCTTTTCAACACATTTCGCGCCCCTTTCGACACATCCGGTTGTCTGGATTGAAAATCCCGCAACTGAAAACACTTTCACTTCATATCACGGTACGGCAATAAAATTCAGTTTATCCTTGTCTAAATCTAATAAAAACCAAAGCTTTATCACTATGATGTACTATCATATCGAAGGCGGAATCGAATACATGTCGGTTCTCTCCATTTTGTTTATCACGAACCTGGTGTTAATCGGCTATGCGCTTTACCTAAGGTATATGAAACATGTCGATCACCAAAAACTGATAGCGCCGATCCACCACGTGTCGTTGATTGCGCTTGTGTGGGGAGCGCTGAGCACAGCCATCGGACTGTTTTTTGCCTTTGGATCGTTGGCGGAATCGGAAGTTTCCCTACCGCCAAATGTTATTATGGGAGGCATGAAGGTGGCTTTGATCACAGCAATATACGGCATGATCATTTTTGTAATTTCGCGTTTGGGGCTCTTACTCCTGAGGCCTTCGGCAAAGACTCAACCCTGAGGGTATGTGTCGTGTTTCAGCAACAACGTTCACAGCCGGGGCAATAGTCTCCGGCTTTTTTCTTTCAAATGAATTATGCACCGGCATAGTATCTGACACTCACATCATCATGTGACTGTGCTGGATGGGTTAAGTGTCGATATTTGGACCACACGACCAATCATATATCTGAACCCTCGCATTATGAAAGTCCACATAACTCGTCTGCTCATTCCAATTGCTTCACTTGTGATATTCTCATGTCATGATTCTGCACCTGAGAATGAGGCGTGGCCGAAGTACGGATATCTTTTCACTCGAAACTATGATCTCGATACCGTCTACGTCGTTCAGGAGGGTAGTTCAGTCCGAACGGTAACTTATTCAAAGAAGTATCCTCTCGATGACAATTCAAAAAAGTGGACGATTCAATTGCCTGCTTCCGGAGATGGCGTACTTATACACAACGGCAACGGAGGTTACTGGTCTATCGATTCGGCGTTCCATCCGGGGGCAAACGTTAAGCAACGCTTCATAAAAATGTCCACGCTTGCCGGACCGAGCGAAGCTACTACCTATAATCGTTTTGTCTATCACAAGGGTAGTGATGGCGCGTTCTATATCGAAAGCGTTAAGTTTCCGAAGTACTTTGTAACAGGCCTTCCACATGCAGAAAGTGGCCGCGGAATGTTGTTAACCCATCAGGACAGGGGCACGTGGGAATTCTGGGTTGAAGCAAACTGAGCTACTGTAGAATGTAGTTCACAACACTGCCGTGCGGGGTGGCGGCAACGTTTCGTTTTCGGAAACAGAAATCCGGATTCCTGAATCCACCAGGAGGCGATGTATAATGCGCACCAGCTGATGCGATGCTTCAATTTCCTCCCTCCGGATGGCTACACTTTCAACGTTGAAGCCAAAAGGTATTGACCGCTCGCGGCAACATTCGATCAGTTGGGAGGCAATCTCAGATGCAATTCGGACCGAACATTCAACGGGGTTATCAGCTGCGCACAGTTCCTGGCGAATCGGCTCCGGAACTGTGATTCCTAACCACTCAAGAAACTGCAACGTTTTAGCGGAGCCGCAGATCGTCAGCGTAAAAATCATCGTCGGGATCTCACGTTTTTCTTCGCGACATTTCGCCACAAGGTCGTCGAGCATACGCACAACGTATTCGATGTGGAATATACATTGAGACACAAAGAACGAGACGCCATTTGAGACCTTGTCCAGAATGCGAAACTGCTCATCCCTGAGCACTGCGTGTCTTTCGGGAATAGTAACGGCACCAATGACAGATTCTGATGCATGGGCGTCGCGCCATAGTGCGTATGCTTCCGCCAGCGAAGTCTTCGGAACATAATCCGGTGCAGGGACCCCGACGAAAACCGGATAGGCGTTGATGCGGGCTACATCTGAAAGCCATGTCTGGAGTTCATCCCGCGAAAACATGCCTGCAGGGCGATAGATAATTTTAGGAACGTTTACAGCACGGAGGTACTGACTTGAATACTCCAGGGGATCGAGGGAGCTGACATAGGGAAAGGGACGTTCCTCTGACGTACGTGCGGATTCATCCTGAACATCATAGACGATAAGGGCGTCGATGTCGATTGTTGCCAGATCACTTGCCAGTCTGTCGGCACTCTTCACAACCTTATCGAGAGGCGTGAGTACTTTCGGTGGACAGATGCCGTAAACGAGGATACCGGATTCGCGCTGACGAATTTTTGAGAGGAACATTTAACAAAGATAGGTGAGCAATTACGAAATAAAAAAGCCTAGTCAATGGGACATCACATAACAGAGGCTAACAATAGTTCGTCTTTTACATCCTTGACTTAACGTCCCTGCGACCCTCACCCTGGAATCCGAAGCGAATCCTTGTATGGCCAGAGATAGAAGCACGCGTAACTTCGGTAAGGGCGCCATTTTTCTGATATACGAATACACCTTTCACGCAAAGCTTTTCCGGTTACGCGAAGTTTGTACAGGCTTCGCATAGCGTTTATGATGCCCAGGTCGTCAGCAGGGAATACATCCTTCCGTCCAAGGGCAAACATCAGGATCATTTCAACCGTCCATCGCCCAACGCCGCGAATGCTGGTAAGGTAAGCGATAATCTCCTCATCCGACATCTTGCTGAGGCGTTCATACGTGATGTCGTGCTCAAGGGCAAAGGCTGCGATAGCTTTGATGTAGCTGGCTTTCTGATAGGACAATCCGGCCTGACGCATCCGCTCCGTATCAATGGCAAGCACCAAAGTTGGATGAGGATACCGATCAGGAAAAAGATCTACAAACCTTTCCCAGATAGTAGCTGCTGCCTTTACTGAAAGCTGTTGACCGGAGATCGCACGCATCAGGCGGAAGTAAATGTCCCGCTCCTTCTTCGGGCGATAGGGCGTGATGACCTCAAGAATCGGCGCCAACTTTGGATCCTGACCTAGTACTAGAAGGTGCTTCATGGTAACGATTATGATGAACTATCGGAATTCGGTTCTGACAAAGATAAGCGCGTCTTCAGGTGAACATATACATAGTTAAGCAATCCGGCAAAAATCTCCTGTCTTCCGCTTAAATTTACGTCTACCTAACCTACACTAAATGAAAAGACTTGCCCTCCTGATACTTGTATCGGCTGCAGCTGTTACGGGCTATACTCAAACCTTACAATGGGCCGACAAGGTTCTCGAATTTTCCTCCCAGATTACTCCCGGCCAGTATTCGGCAGAGCAGGCACTTGGCAAACCTAACGTGCTGCCCGCGGGTGGACAAAACCCAAGTGCGTGGATGCCTGACAAACCCCGCCGGAAAGAATTTCTCAAACTTGGTTTTCGCAACGCCATGAATATCCGGCAGATCGCGGTAGCGGAATCGTATAACCCGGGTGCGCTGTACAAGGTTTATGTGTACGACGAAAACGGAGGTGAGCATGAAGTGATGACGCTCAACCCGCAGGCAAACCCGCAGAAGAGCAGGATGCTGAACATATTTATCGAACCCACATCCTACAAAGTCGTTGCAGTAAAACTTGAGTTCGACGGTGCTGCGCTGCCCGACTACTTCAGCATCGACGCTGTCGCCATTACTGATTCACCATACCCGGTAATTGCAGAAATCCCGCTGGCAGCACTTGCGCGGTCGGGGGTACGTGTCGAAGCCCTCGATAGCAATGTGAACAGCGAGTACAATGAGCTCAATCCGCTGCTCTCCCCGGACGGAAAAACGCTTTATTTCGGTCGCCAGAATCACCCGGGCAATGTAGGCGGTGTCAAAGACAAGGAAGACATCTGGTATTCTGAACTTGACGACGACGGAAACTGGACCCTGGCAAAGAACATGGGTTCACAGTTTAACAACAAGTCTCCTAACTTCATCAACGCCATCAGCACGACTCCAGACGGTAAATCAGTCGTCATGATCCTCGGCAACAAATACGTCGACGGCAAAAAGAAAATGGAAGCCGGCGTATCGATTTCCACCAAGGTGGGCGATCAATGGACAAAACCTGTCGGACTAAAAATCACCGACGACTACAACTACAGCGACAAGGCCAATTACTTTCTCGCCAACAACCGCAAGACGCTGGTGATGTCGGTACAACGCGAGGACACCCGAGGGGACCGTGATCTTTATGTGAGCTTTATGCTGCCCGACAGTACATGGACAAAACCTCTGCATATGGGAAATGTAATCAATACTATTGCAGAAGAGTCGTCGCCATTTGTAGCCATTGACGACAAAACCCTCTACTTTTCATCCAAGGGTTTCAGCGGATTCGGCGGAAGCGATATTTATGTATCAAGACGTCTCGACGACACATGGACAAACTGGTCCGAACCTGAGAACCTCGGTCCCACTATCAACACGCCGCTGGAGGATCTTTTCTTCAACATCCCCCTGAAGAGTGATTACGCTTACTTCTCCCGTGGCGTCAGTGAAAACAACACCGACATCTTCCGGGTCAGTCTGCCAGTGTTACGATCCCCTGAGCCCTGGATTACGGTTACTGGAAGACTGGTGGATTCGAAGACCGGCAAGCCACTTGCAGCAAAGGTAGTTTACCAAAGACTTCCCGACGGAACGGATCTTGGCATCACGCAATCGGAGCCGGATAAAGGCGACTATGAAATTAATCTTCCCGGCGGCGAGTTATACGCCATACGCGCCGAAGCCGCGGGCTATGTAAGTGAAAGCAGGACCCTCGACCTGCGCGATCTTTCTGCTGACAAAAAGATCGACGCCAATTTCGTCCTGCGCGAGATTGAGGTTGTTCCTATTGAAAAAGAAGCTATCGTCAGGCTTAACACAATATTGTTTGACTTTGCAAAGGCGGAACTCAAACCTGAAGCATTCCCTGAACTTGAACGCGTAGTTGAACTAATGAGGGCACGTCCTGTGATGGTCATTGAAGTTGGCGGACATACCGACAACATTGGATCTGATGAGTTCAATCAGAACCTTTCTGAACAACGTGCCAACGCGGTGTTGAAATTCATCGTATCTAAAGGTATCGATAAGGGAAGAGTGACCGCAGTTGGATACGGTGAGAAGAAGCCGCGGGTCTCGAATGACGACGAGGAAAGCGGGCGCGAACTAAACCGCAGGGTTGAGTTCAGGATTATTACCCTTTGATTCAGTCATAACAACAAATACCTGGAGCCGGCTGGTGAAAAAACAATGCCGGCTTAGTGGTTACCTCGCGTTTTCTGCTATCTTTGACAGATGTGGACATTCCTCGTTGACATACTGTCAGGACTGTTATTATTCCGAAAGAAGGGTGGACACCAATTGAACCCATTAGCCATAATTATTCTCACGGTAGCGGTATTCGCCTTTGTTGTTGGCGCGATCATAGTAAGATCGCACGTAGCTTAACGCTTACTCTTTGGTCGGGTTTATCAATTTGTCAAACATTAGAGTATGGATAAACCCTTCTATTCGACGACAATCTTTTTTCTTGCCGTTTCTATTGCAGCAGGACTTTTCCATGGATTTATGCAGCTTTCCCTGGGCAAACATCTCGCAGAGCTGCCATCCATTGCTGTATGGGTAGTTGCACAACTTCTGATTACCACAGGCATCGCCTGTATGCTTTTATGGTATTACTGGCGCAAGGAATTCCGGATTGCCTTCTACGGTGGTCTTGCTGCGGCCGTCACTTCGTTAATCTACTTGCTGGTAAACCTGCAGATGATATGGACAAAACAACTGAGTCCGCTGCTCATTCCCGCACTCATTCTGACATTGGTTGCCGGTGTCGTCTACGGTTCGACGCTGGTTTTCTCCAGGGCATCTGAAAGGAACTGGTTAAAACTGGCAGGGATTCTTACGATCGCTCTTTCGATGGTGACAGGGATGGCCTTTCTGTACGGCACAAAACTTCCTGACCTTGTTTCGCAGATGCGGGTACAGCAAGGACTCGTTATGGTAGGGATGTTTGGAAATCTTATTCCATTGGTTCTGATTCTGAACTTCAGGAAGGAGATCAAATCGGTCGAAGAATACGAATCCCTGCATGAGAGCCCGGCGAATGGGGTAGCACGTGTAGTTACATTTTTAGGTACCCTTGCGGTTATCATCAGCGGAATGGTACTTGCTATGGAAGGAGTGGCCAAACTCAAATGGGATAAAGAACTCGCCAAACGCGTTACTGCGTGGGAGAAAGATTTTGAAAAGCGAACCGTCGGAACCGAGAACGAAGGCCAGCTGACGTTCCAGCTCGCAAAGCCATCAGACTTTGATCCTGACAAAACCTACCCGATGGTCGTTTGTCTCCCCTATGGCGAGGGTATTTTCGGCGCGCCAATAGCCCAATGGTTGTTAAGTGATACCAACAGAAAAGCGTATCCATCATTTCTGTTCGTTCCCTATGCCAAGGTAGGGCACGGCTGGGGCGGAGTTCCTTTTTACACGAATGTTGACACGCCCGTATTCGAAGCTATTGAAGCCTTGCTCAGCGAGTTTCCTCAGATCGACCGAAACCGCATCTACGTTTCAGGCATCTCGCTCGGCGGATACGGCACCTGGCATTTCATGTATTCCCGCCCCGATTTGTTTGCAGCCGGTATCCCGGTGTCTGGTGGAGGTAATCCTGCACTTGCCTCCCGGATTGCGCACTCCGGGGTATGGGCGTTTCATGGAGCTAAAGACAAGAACGTACCCGTCGGGCAGTCGCGTGACTTGATACACGAAATCGAAAAGGCGGGTGGGACACCGCGCTACACGGAGTTTCCCAATCGCGCGCATGGCATCTGGGACGACGTGATGCAGACCGACGGTGTGCTTGACTGGCTTTTCGCGCAGCGCCTGCACAAGGAAAACGATTCCGAAATTACGCTGCAGGAAACGCACGCAATGGAATAAGAAGCAAAGCATCAACTGCACAACGAAGCGGATTTGTTGCTATCTTAGTTGCATTCCACGGAACATGAAACTACCTGCGCTTCTTCCAGCAATTATCGCCATCATCACAACGCCCTGCATTGCGCAGCAGAACCCGGTACAACGCGATACGTCTTACACACTTCACAGTACGTTGCTCAAAGCAAAGAAGGCGCATCCCGACATGGAGATCAGCGCAGTATACCCGGAGCCGGTTGCCGGGATTACCGAAGAAAAAGACATCCCCTATTCAGAAGTTTCAGGAAGATTCCTCAAAGCCGACTTATTCTTCAAACAGCATCCAGCCGCCCCGTTGCGCCCTGTTATTGTGATGGTGCACGGAGGTGGATGGCGCACCGGAGATAAATCGCTGATGACACCGATGGCTCAGGAGTTTGCCAACGCCGATTTCCTGGTGATGGCACCCGAATACAGATTATCAACAGAAGCAACCTACCCTGCAGCCCTGCATGATCTTTACACGGCGATAGAATGGCTCTACGCCAATGCCACCACCTACAAGCTGGACACAACACGGATTGTAATACTTGGGTGTTCTGCCGGAGGTCAGCTGGCTGCACTTGCCGGAACCACGTTTCACAAACGCAATCCACACCATTTGCCTCTCGCTGCCATCATCGACGTCGATGGAATCCTGGCTTTCAAACATCCCGACAGCCAGGAAGGAACGATGGCCGCCCAATGGCTGGGGGGAACGTATGAAGAGGTGCCCCACCGTTGGATTGAAGCTTCCGCGCTGACGCACGCAGATGAAACCACACCGCCAACCTTGTTCCTCGGAAGCAAGTATCCGCGGTTTCTCGCAGGGAGACAGGACTACATTCGCATTCTGGACGCGGCCGGTATCAAATCAAAAACACAGATGTTCGACGATGCGCCGCATTCATTCTGGTTATTGAACCCATGGTTTGAGCCCACCGTTTCAGCCGTGCTAATGTTTCTGAAAGAAGTGCTTGTCAGTGAGAAGTAGTGAAACAGTATCAGTTTGATTTCTTCACATACTGCGTGAGGATAACAATCTGCTGGCCATTGACCCGACCTTCAATCTGGCCGGCGTTGCCTTCCACGAGGGAAATTCCCCTGACCGCCGTACCGCGTTTTGCTGTGAAGCCAGCTCCTTTGACATCCAGATCTTTGATCAACACAACGGTATCTCCGGCCTGAAGGACGTTTCCATTGCTGTCTTTGTGAATGACCTGATCTTCAGATGCCGTTTCATCTTCGATAAGGGGATTAGCTTTTGCCCAGGCAAGGGCGTCATCTTCCATGTAAAGCATGTCGAGCAGATCCTGAGGCCAGCCTTCGCTTTTCAACTGATTCAGCACGCGCCACGCTACCACCTTCACTGCAGTAACCTCACTCCACATACTGGTGTTAAGGCAGCGCCAATGGTTGGGCTCAAGGTGTTCAGGGTTATTCAACTGTTCAAAACACGTGGCACAAGTCAGCACGCTGTGGTCGGCATCGTCCGGCCCTGGTGGAACAGTATAAACCATCAAATTCTGCTTCTCCCCACATAACTCGCATGAGGAGTCGCTACGCTCGCGTAGTTGTTCTTCGATACTCATCTTGCGCGCAAAGATAACATTCTTTCGCAGGTGAGGAATATAAGACGTCAATGGGTGCCGGCAATCGTGCAAATGTGTATCTTGGAGAAGGCTCGCATCCGCTAAATCCTATGAAACCGTTCTGCATCAGCATCCTGCTATTCAGCATAACGCTTACCGTTTACTCCCAGAGTGACGAAACCGAATTTCCAGCCGGGCTGTCGCACAGTATCGAATTTGGTATTGGTGCACAGGACGTTTGGCAATACAAAAACACCCGGCCTTACTTCAACTCACTGCAGTACTCCGCGAATTTCACCCTCCCGGGGAGCTGGTTCCGGGTGGCTCCTATGGTAGGAATAATTTATCCCGGACATGAGCTGAATTTCCTGTTAGGATTAAAGACCAGTTATCGTATACACACCGGCGATTTCAGTGACCTGGGATCGCTCTACAATATTCACCTCACGGCGGAAGCATGGTATACACAAGATAGCTTTCTCGTTGGCGGAGGTCTCGGCACTGAAGTCGGCCAGCTTGTTATCGTTTCCTTCCGAAACATGTATCACACAGACCACAAACAGGTCTGGTCGATGCTCAGCCTTGGCGTAATGCTTTATCCGCGAAAAGCGCGAAACGCGAATTCACCACATTACCACCCTGAACCATGACAAAAGTTGCACTAGTCATCAGTGGCGGCGGAGCGAAAGGTGCTTTTGCTGTAGGCGTGTTGAAATTTATGCATCGTCACACGACTGTGGCGTTCAATCTGATCAGTGGAACGAGTACCGGGGCATTGATATCTCCACTGGCTGCAACACGGCAGTTTGATCTGCTTGAAACAATTTACACGACGATCACAACGAGTGATATACTGAAAAAAGGCAACGTTGTAACTCAGGTACGACAGGAGAACCACCTGTTCAATACAGAACCGCTCCTCAAACTAGTCCGGAAGTACGTCACCGGCAATGTGTATAACCAGATCGTATCCTCGCAGATGGACTATTTCAACTGTTCAGTCAGCCTTCAGTCAGGAAGGGTTATTCACTATAGCATTCGCGATGTTGATGTGTTTCGAAACCATCCTTATTATGAGGTGAGGCGCATCAAAAGTCTTGAGGACCTTCAATGGTCGATCATGGCATCCGCAAATCAGCCTGTCTTTACACCGCCCATCATCGTCAACCCCGCTGAATCGCGGGACATGTGTGTCGATGGAGGTGTCAAGGAAATGATACCTGTGAACGTGGCTCTTGAAGGCGGAGCTACGGAGGTGTGGGTGATTGACAACAACACGCTACTTCCGGATCCTATGGACAAGGGCGCCCAGTTCGGTAAATTTATGGATGTCCTTAAGCGCACTATCCATCTTTTTCAAAAGGATGTTTCGTTTTATGATCTTGAGGTTCCCCAGTTGAAAATCAGCGGAGCGCGGATGATCAACATTCTTCGCGAACGCCTTCAAAACGCAGGTGCTGGTGATCGTATTCTTACGGAATTTGAAAACGTCGTTGCCGACAGGAGCATAAATCCGTTTGCCGGCATGACTGCACAGAAGATTCATGTTATTCGTCCTTCACATAAACTGTCGGAAGACGGCGGATTAGAATTCGTCCCCTCGCAGATGAAACAAATGCTCGACCACGGGTATGATCAGGCGCGGAAGTATTTTGAAGAAAACGGGATGACGCATTTATACGCGACAAACCCTCCTGTCGCTTAAGATAAAAAATTACGCTGCCGTTGACAGGGACTCCCGCAGCCATTTCCGCGCAGGCTGATCCCCATCAAAAACACATGCAATCTGAATACCTCTCGTAGTTTGTGGATCGCTGTAAAGAGAAAACCGCGAAAAGATATCTTCCGACATGATGACGGCCATGCGCGTAGGGCCTACTCTCACGGCACGTGGATTCCAATCGGTTTCGTACCATTGGTTTGCGGCCTGCCAGGGTCCAGATACCTTGCGATTATCGACTAATATTCTGTTACAGGATGTCTCCGTCAAAACGTTAAGCAACTCTTCCGACCCGCGCTTCACTAGTTCGGCAGTCAGGTATCCGTTCCAGTCCAGACAGACCAGATTATTTTCCTTTTCAAATGTGATTGTCGCAAACACTTCGTCGCCATCGGGTCGCTTGAGAATTCTTTTCATAAACAGGCTTTTGTAACATTCTAAAATTAGCCTGCGCCGGGGAGTGGAAATGGGCAAAAGATCGCTTTATGTTACAACGTCAACAATACTGCTGAATTGACGGCCGGACGTTTATGAAAACAGGCAACTGACCTTGCCCGGCGACCGCCGTATTAAGCACATGAGAGAATTGGAGGTCCGTCAATAAGTTGAGTTTTTGAACGGGAAACGGCATTATTGGCTGATGATTGAGATTTTTGAAAAGCCACAACGTCTATTGTCCTTTATATCAAAGTGTTAATTTCACCATGACAAAATTTCAAACCTGGCGGCAAATTCAGATGTTGTATTTCCCATTATTTTGCGGCCATGAAAGCAGTCATCACAGTCTCCGAGAACGAACTTCAGAATAAGGATAACATACAGGCCCAGTTGCAAAAACTTGTTAGTCAGAGAGAGTTGAAGGGCATCATAGAATACAAGCCAAAGGCAAAAAAAACAACAGAAGTTATCCGCATCCTTAGGGAGAACAGCATCGGGTACGAAATCACCTTTGACGCGGGTTCGGAGAATTGACTTCATGAAATACAGGCAAGGCGCGGCGCCCAGGGCTGGCTTCAGTTTTGTTTCTACCCTGCTGTCGTATGAAAACATATACCTGTACCCACTGTGGGTCAATCATTTACTTTGAAAATTCAGTCTGTCTCAACTGCTCCAGTGCGGTAGCCTTCGATCCGTCGATGTTGACAATGGTGTCGCTTGACGGCGATGGCACGTCATCCAACGGCAGCGGGATCAGCCTGAAGCTTTGCTCAAACCATGCTTTTGGCACCTGTAACTGGCTCACGTCCACTGGCGACAGCCCGTTTTGCGTTGCCTGTTCCCTGAACCGGATTATCCCGGCAATTTCTCCGCATAACCTGGAACGCTGGAAGCAAATCGAGTTGGCGAAGCACCGCCTTGTGTACTCGCTGCTACGTTTGAAGCTCCCGGTAAGTCCCAGAAAACGCGACAGCCAAAACGGAATCGCCTTTGACTTCCTGGCGGATATTGCTCCGGACCAGCGTGTTATGACCGGACACAATGATGGTGTGATCACCCTGAACATAGAAGAAGCCGATGAAGCAGAACGCGTTCGCAACAAGCTAAATCTCGGAGAAAAATACCGTACGCTCCTTGGTCACTTTCGCCATGAAATCGGCCATTATTATTGGAACGTTCTCATTGCAAACTCATCATTTCACAACAGGTTCAGGGAGTTATTTGGCGATGAAACCGTTGACTACGGCGCAGCGCTCGAACGTTATTACGCGTCGGGTGCAAACACCTCGTGGGCAGATAACCATATAAGTCCCTACGCAACCGCTCACCCATGGGAAGACTGGGCTGAAACGTGGGCACACTACATGCACCTCATCGATACACTTGAAACGGCATATTTTTTCGGGCTTGGCGTGCATCCCATTCATGGTGAGCACGTCAGCATTGACGTTAAGAAAGATCCCTATACGATTGCAGACTTCGAGTCAATCTTCCGGATGTGGCTTCCCCTTACGTTCGCATTGACAAGTCTTAACCGATCGATGGGACACAATGACTTCTATCCGTTTATTATCGCACCAAAAGTCATGGAGAAGTTATCCTTCATACATGATGTACTTCATTTCATATCCGCTGATGGAATACCTTCCGCCAGTATGCACCAGATGAAAGAATAGTTCAAACTTTGATCAAATCAGCACACTTAATTGTTCAGCGGAGTTCATTTCAGCCTTCGCGTTCATCGTGTTGTACCTGCTTTTTCCGGTATAATGCGAAATAACCTGACAATTCTTACCACCTAAGAGAATATAGTAAGCTATCATCGTATCTTTTGCACTTGCGATCTGACGCGATGAATTGTATCTTCCTGTAACTAACTGATCGGAAAGATTAAGAATCGAGGCCCCATATTAGCCGGTGCGATAGTATTTGTCGCCATTGCGTTGCTTACGCAGTATCTTGCATATCAGCGAATTCTGATACAGCAGGAGAATCAACGGCACATGATCATTCAGGAAGCCACTGCGATCAAGGATCGGTTTGAAGTTATTTTGCGGAACAGCATGGCTGCGACGAAAACGCTGGCGTTCATTGTTCAGAAATACGGAGTAACCGATAATTTTGATTCTATTGCGGCAACGATACTGTCCTCCAACGACCTGATCGATGCCGTTCAACTCACTGATAAAGGGATAGTCACACATGTTTATCCGTTGAAGGGAAATGAATCATCAATAGGTATGAACCTCTTCGCCGATCGGGAAAGGAGCGCCGAAGCCAAGACAGCAATAGAGAACAAAAACTTAACCTTTGCAGGTCCGTTTGAGTTAATTCAGGGTGGCACTGGAGTGATTGGAAGGCTTCCCATGTTCAAGGGCGATAAATTCATCGGTTTTTCGGCAGTAATTATCCGGTTCGAGTCCCTTCTCGAGGCCTGTGGTATTGACCCGGATAGTCCGCAGTTCGCCTACCAGATATCGAAAAAAAATATGGTCACGGGTGAAGAGGAGTTCTTCCTTCCCGCCATGATGCACTATCGCCCGGGAGCAGTTTACACGATCGGGATGCCTGATGGCGAATTTATGTTATCGGTAGCTCCCAAAGATCCGCGGACCCTTACTCCGGCTATACTCATCTTTGCTTTTTTAGGTCTTGTGCTTGCCGCAACGGGAGGGATACTAGCATGGTATCTTGTGGAACAACCAGGAAAGCTGAACCGGCTGGTTCGGATCAAAATCTCAGAGATTCAGAAGCAGCGTGAAGCTACCAACGCCATCCTTGAGCGTATCAGCGAAGCCTTCATTGCCCTCGACAGTCGGTGGCGCTACACCTATGTTAACAAGAAGGCTGCGGAGATGCTGCATCGCAGTGCGGAATCGATGCTGGGATCCAGCATCTGGGACGACTACCCGCTCTTCAAAAAGTCATCCTTCCACGATGCGTGTCATGAGGCATTGCAAAAACAAACCTACATTCAGCTGGAGGAATATTACGAAAGTCACCAAAGCTGGATTGAACATCACATCTATCCTTCAAGAGACGGGCTATCGATTTACTTCCGGGACATCACGCAATCAAAAAAAGCAGCTCAGCAACTGGAAGCCAGTGAGAAGTATTTCCGGACACTGATTGAAAAGTCTACCGATGGGCTTGTATTGTTCGATGACAGTTACAAAGTAACGTTTATAAGCCCGTCGGTGGAACGTCTTACGGGATATGGGGCAGCAGATCTTATTGGACGCAATATTGCAAACTTTCCGTCGGGCGATGATGCACTGACGGTCAGGGAAGCCCTTAAGCGACTTGAAGAACAACCTGGCAAGTCGGAGGATATAACGTTTCAGTACAAGCACAAGGATGGTCATCCGATCTGGCTTGAGGGTACTTTTACAAATCATCTCAGGAACGAAAATATCCGCGCGATGATTTTCAACTTTCACGAGATCACGGGCAGAATAGAAGTGGAGCGAAGTCTGCGAGAACATGCCGAAGAAATTCAGAAGTTGTCGGGATACTTGCAGGACGTACGTGAGGAAGAGCGCACTGCCATTGCCCGGGAGATTCACGACGTGCTGGGACAGCAACTTACGGCCCTAAAAATGGATACGTCGTGGTTGCGAAAGAACCCGACCTCTGATAAATTCACAGAACGCGTTGACGGCATGATCGCACTTATCGATGAAACTATCAGAACCGTCAGGAAAATTTCAAGTGATTTGCGTCCTGGTATTCTCGATGATTTCGGTCTTGCTGCAGCGATTGAGTGGCAGACTGCAGAGTTTGCAAAGAAAACTGTCATTGACGCAAAGGTTCGTGTACCGGAAGAATTGCCGCCAATAGATGAGAAGCTTGCGACAAATATCTTCAGGATATACCAGGAGACGCTCACAAATATTGCGCGTCATGCCGAAGCTTCGACCGTGGTAACGGAACTTGAAATATATGAGAATCTTCTCCAGCTTACAGTCCGTGACAACGGTAAAGGAATTGACATGGAGCGTGTAAAGCAAAAGAAGAGCCTTGGTTTGGTTGGCATGCGTGAGCGTGCACGTATGTTTAACGCTGACCTTGTCATAGAAAACAGCCTGCCATCAGGCACGCTTATCAGGTTAACAGTACCGCTGGAAAAATCGACTATTGAAATATGAATGTTCTAATTGCCGATGACCATGCGATCGTCCGCAAGGGCCTTATCCAATTGTTGTCAGAAGGATTTCCGGATATTGAGGTTATCGAAGCTGTAAACAGTGCTGATGTGATCAGTGCAATACGGTCGCAGGATCTCGACATCATATTAATGGACATTTCTATGCCGGGGCGAAACGGGATTGAAACGCTTAAGCAGATTCGTCTTGAGGGAGTTCGAACGCCGGTGTTGATGCTTAGCATGCATCCCGAGGACCAGTATGCATTGCGTTCCCTTAAAGCGGGCGCATCGGGCTTCATCAACAAAGAGTCGGCAACGATTGAACTACTTGCTGCGGTAAAAAAAGTCCTTGGCGGCGGTAAATACATCTCCCCTTCCGTGGCTGAAAAGCTTGCCGATGCGGTAAGCGAAAAGGGTTCGCTGCCTGGCCATGAAAATTTATCAGACCGGGAAATGGAGGTACTACAACAAATCGCAACCGGCAAAACCGTATCTGAGATTGCTGAGTATTTATCTTTGAGCGTAAACACCATAAGCACGTACCGCACACGTTTGCTTGAGAAGCTGGGGCTGAATAACAACGCCGAGATTACGCGTTACGCCATTGAGAACCGACTCGTTTAGATCTTCATGTAGTAGAAACCACTACAGCGCAATCATCAAACTTCCTATAACAGATTTTCAGCCATTAGCCGACCTTTGACGTACAAGTCGATGACGGAATAATGGCAGAAGAATCCACCATAAAACCCTTACGTGTTGTCACTGTTGATGATTCACCACTGATTGCAGCGCGCATCGGGGACTTGTTGGCTGAGATTCCGGGAATTGAACTTAAGGGCAAAGCCGGAACAATCGCAGAGGCGCTTTCCCTTATTGAAACTGAGCTGCCGGATGTTGTGCTGTTGGATATTCACCTGGCGAGTGACAAGCCGAAGACAGGCATTGACCTACTTCATATCGCCTCCCGCATTTATCCTGACGTAAAAGTTATCATGCTTACTAACCTGACGGATCACTCATATCGTTTGATGTGCGAGTCGTCGGGTGCCTATATGTTTCTTGACAAGTCTAACGACTTTGAAAAGATACCACAGATACTTATCGAAATTCGCGGGCAGGGAGAAGTGATGAATTTCCAGGATAATTAAGAGACGCACAAAAAAAAGTCAGTTATAAAGTTATGATTCCCACGATTAAGATCATGCTGGTCGATGATGAGCCAATCAATAATTTCATCAGCACGAAGATCATCGAACGATTCAATCCGAAATGCGAAGTCGTCGCATTCACCAGTGTGAAGGAAGCTCTTAATCACCTTCGTACCGGCGACTTTCCCGACCTGATTCTACTTGACATCAACATGCCGGAACTGAACGGATGGGATTTCCTGAATCACTATTCAAAGTTCCCGGAGTCGGATCAGGAGAGATGTCCGGTTGCTATGCTGACCTCGTCAGTGAACAAACAGGATATTGACAGATCACGCACTTACCGCGCCGTCACCAATTTCATCTCCAAGCCGTTGACAGTGGAAGCGCTTGAACAGGTGCTTTGCCCACAGCAGAATTAATCTGGTCTCTATTCGATCTTCACCTTCGGTTCGAAGATCGATTCGGCGGTTATCTGAATCTTATTGAGCTTATCAGGAGAAAACCGGTCGTAGAACTTGATTTCGGGAATCGCGGAATGCTCCTGCATGGAGTCAGCATATGGCGTAACCGTTACCAGGACAGGCTCCCGTGAAATCCAGTTCTTCAGACCATATCGCACCTTCATCTTGAATAGCTCTGATTCCGTTCCCGGAAACACCGTACATCGAACCTCCTCATCAGACTTTATTTGTACATCATACAAAAACTGGTCTGTTGCGTTGGCAATTCGAAACGTATACACCAGCTCGCTTTCCGATGATTTAACAACAAGCAAATAGAAAAGAACAGGTACAGACAATATCAGTACGTTTACTGCAGGCAAGTAACGTCTCCAGAGAGTCAGTACCTTAGACGGGGGTGGATCAATTCGTAAGTTCATAATACATAACGTTTATAAGGCCTTGGCGGCCGGACTAATAATTTTTCGCAACGAATTTGTTTTCTACCTGTAACAGTGTAGTCGTCACCGATAGCGGCATGACCGCGAAGAAATCCTCAACGTGAATTATCAGATCAGTACCTTCTTTTACAACAGTGCCTGAGAAGCCATTCGTGAAGGAAGGGCCGATCGAGTTCAGAGATCCTGGGTGCCACGAAGCTGGGCGAATTGAGTTGGAATTCCTGCAAGACATGTCCGTTCAAATAGCGCTAACGGCGGACAACAATTTAATAAAAAT
This sequence comes from Bacteroidota bacterium, assembly GCA_023417065.1. GTDB lineage: Bacteria > Bacteroidota > Bacteroidia > Cytophagales > Cyclobacteriaceae > Ohtaekwangia. Next base: position 2,771 of record JAEZGH010000049.1, on the reverse strand, counting down.
TTAAAATCAGTTATATCTGCAAACGATATTTTTCGCTGAAAGCCATTTTTCCTGCATTTAAGTCGTCCGGCGATAAAATGCGGATGAGCGAAAAAATGCATTTATATCGCTAAAAATGCACATCTTAGAAGTGAAACCTTACTTTTCAGGGTATGATTGCGTTTGAAGAATGGCAACATTCAGTGTAGCAAGATGGAGTGCAATTCGTCGCCATATCCGGTAGAATAATCCTCATAAACTCTTTCCGCCGTTGTGTTTCTCCAGGTGACAAAAATTGCGACAGCCAGATGGAGAAGAAACGAAATCAAAACACTCATCGACCAAAAGCTTTTCTGCATCGATCAGATGACTTATGAGAGTTTCCGGTGAATCAAGACGTCGTTAGTTACTGAGTCGTTTTTCAGGTTCTACGGTGATTCCTTACACGTGTGTCAAGAGGGAGGTTGAATCACCATAACGGCATGGCTATGTGTCGATCTTGCGAGAAGATTAGATACCATTAATTCATAATTATGTAGCAAATGAAAATGCAAAAAACGTCCCTCTTAATGTTCTTGTTTTTGATCTTACTTTTTGCCTGTTCAGAAGATGAATTAACACCAGGCACGCCGACATCCTCCGGGAACGACCTCATGACGAAAGCAACGGCATCGGTATCCGGGCTGACCCGCTTCAAGGTTGCCGATCTTTCGATTCCGTCAGGTGGTCTTCCTGATGGAAAGCAATTCTATAAAGGCGGTAAATTACGCGCGAGCACGGCCTACAATCCGTATGGGATTACAAAAGTTCAGAAGAACGGTGTTGACCGGGTACGCTTTTACATCAATCCGACTACTTCTACGACGTACCTGACGAAAACAGACTACCCTTATCATTATCGTTCGGAATTCTCGCGTTGGCCATGGTGGATCAACCATCCCCTGGGCACTGAGGAGTGGCTTGGGTTCTCATACATCTTCCCTACAGCTTCAGAGGGGTTCACACAAAACCACACACCGGTGAGCATCTATCAAAATCATGCAGGTTCGCGTGCTGGCCAGACGTCGAATCCACCTGCGCTCCAGATCGAGATCGCCGCGCCGAAGCAAATCAACAGCAGCGATCCATGGAGGGGTACGCCTAAGGGTGGCGAGATTATGCTGATCAATAACATCCGGAAGACGCGCTATGTGGTTCCTGGCGTACGCGTTGTTGCCGGCGCAAGAATCGATATCGTAATGCAGATCGTTTATGGCCTGGAGAGTAAAGGGTTATGGAATGTTTGGGTTAACGGCAAGCTCGTCACAATACCTGTCAGCAATGTGGGCAGCACTGTATGGCCCGCCAAGACTTCGGCTGACCTGGTAGTTGGCGGCAATTCTAAAATCGGGCTGTATCATCACCGACTTCGATACAAATCTGAGGTTGATCTAAACGCATCGAAAGGTCACAAGAAGATGGAGGTCTTCATGACCGACTGGAATGACGTGATCCGCACTCCCAAGGACCCGGATTACAAAAGCCAAAACGCATACAACGCAGTAAGCACAGCTTCCTACCCATAGACAACGTCCTTTCAAAGCCCAAAGAATTTGCTGCTAAGGATTCTTTGGGCTTTTCTCTCTCTCACGCCCTTCGAGCAACTCTGTTTTGTTAGGATGATGGCTCCAATTAGCTGGTAGATCCAATCAAGAGCTAGAATCTGAATCAGAAATCAAGTAAGCGACTATTGACTTTTTCAACACTTTAGGGCTACACGCGGAAGTAATTATACACAAGTTTCGCGTGCCGGATTCTCATTGACGACTGGCTAAGGTGAACTGATTTTTTGTAAGCGTCGCTGAATTGCAATTAGTATCGCCGAATTGCAACGGACAAGCTGTTACTGCATGAGTAACTTCCAAGAGCCTGATGATCGAAAAGCCGGCACATCTTTATAGCATAGAGATAACAAAACGCAGAAAGAATCATTGTTAAACCAAAAAAAAAGACAACCATGAAAAAAGTATTGGCAGCACTTTGTTTGATGTGCGGCGCCGTAATCGGCGTGAATGCACAGGACACCGACACTCAGGATCAGGCCAGCACACGCACTGAAACTCAGGATCAGGCCTCACAAGATTATCAAAACGAGTTCAGCGACAAGGAAGCAATTGCCGCTACAGAACTTCCTGCATCTATTTCTGAACAACTTCAGGGTCAGGACTACAGTGGCTGGACTATGGGAAATGTTTACAAGAAAGAAAAAGATGGCGAAACTTTTTACGCTGTAGAAATGAAGAGCGGCACCGAAACGAAAGTGGTGAAGTTCGACGCACAGGGTAACAAAGTGAAAGAAAAGGATAAGGAGTGAAAGAAAAGGATAAGGAATAATTAATATGTTCCTCCACGAAAAAGGGTATCCCTACAGGATGCCCTTTTTTTGTGTCTATATCAGGATCCATTGAGTTCGGCGTCGATACGTAGACATTATCAGTTCCATAGGCTGCTTCAGATAGCATTATTCGAAGTTGATCATTGCCAGCAGCCAATATATACCGCCACCGCGATGACAGCATTACGCCTCATACAGGCTCGTGATGTGTTCGCAAGGCACCTCGTTGTCAGGAGCCAGAACATGTTCTTTTGGAGAAGCAAATCGGCTAATGCTCGCACCTTGATCCTGCAAGCAAACGCCTGAAAATTAATATGCGATAATTTGGGTTTCTCTTCCACGATAATCGGCAAAAGGTCCTATTTTAGAATCAGAAATCTTATTAAAACGGCTAAATGGCGGATCAGAATCTGGAAGA
>JAEZGH010000192.1 GCA_023417065.1 Bacteroidota bacterium | reverse complement strand
TGCCTGTCACGCAGGAGGTCGCGGGTTCGAGTCCCGTCCGGTCCGCCAGAACACCACTCACTGCCACTTAAACCCGCTTTTTGACACAAAGAGCGGGTTTTTTGTTGTGGTGGAATGACTCAGAATCGCAACAATTCCCTACCTTACAACAGGAACCTACAACAATTGTTGTTGTTCTCCAGAATCGTTGCACTAATAACTTGCTATGAGATTCTACCTGCACAACTACCAAAGCCGGAATGGATGCCGGATTATTTTAGAGTATAACAATGTCAAGATCGGCGGCCGCTTTGTGTTCTCAACTCCATTTGCCATAAGTCCGACCTTCTGGGATAAGCGACGGAGTGGACCAAAAAAAACTTACCCGGACTTTGAGCAGATGAATGACCGCCTTAGTCTCATCGAACAAGGCGTCAATGATTACATGAGTCGTAGCCTTCATCCCACGGCCGATGGACTACGTTCATATCTCCAGAATATTAGCGGACAGGGAATTAAGAAGGAAGCGGTAGAACTGCCCCCCGTGGAGGATAACACCATGCTGGGGAAGTGGAAGGAATACTTGAAGATTAAAAAGCCAAAGCTGGACGAAAACTCGTACCGATCCTATAAAGGAAGCAGGAAGGAGTTTAAGCGGTTTCTGGAGAGCGTAGGGAAGACGATGATCAAACCAGAACAGTTCACCCACACTCTATACCAAGAGTACTCCGGTTGGCTCGCAGAACGGTTCTCACCCAATACTGAGGCCAAACAGATCAAGCGATTGGTCATGTTCATGAACTTCGCAGCGAAGAACAAGGTGGCTTTTGACGTGAATGTGGCAGACATTAAGTATAAAGAGACTGCCGGTCGAAAGATTTCCCTGACCTGGGAGCAGGTGGTTGCCCTATCAGAACTCAAGTTGAGCGGCAGGCTTGACAGGATCCGGGATACCATGATTATACAGTGTGCTGTGGGCTTACGAATTTCGGACCTGTTCCGCATACGCGAAAACATCCAGGGCGATCGCCTGGTCATCCAGCAGGAAAAGACCGATAAGCCGATAAGCATGCCGCTACCTAAAATGGTTCGGGATATCCTGCAGAAATACGGCAGTCAACCACCAGTAATCTCGGAAGCGAAGTACCGGAAAGGGATCAAGGAGGTATATGCCCTGATCGATGAGAAGACCACCATGCAGATCCGCAACTACAAGACAGACAAGTTTGAAACAGTACGGATATGCGACGAAATCAGTTCACACGATCTTGTTCGAACCTTCATTACTGTCTCCGCAGAGAAGGGGATGGCCATCCCGCACATCGCTAAGATCGTCGGGAAAACCGAAGACATCATTTACCGGCACTACCTGAATGTCACCCAAGAGGCTGCAGAGAGGGAGTACCTGAAAGCGTGGGATCAATGATACTGGCGGTCACCATCATCCGCGGATGACCTCCGGCGCCCTGAGCGTGCCTCTAACGCTCTAACGTGTCCAGAGTACTTTCCTTCGTGAAAAAAAAGATTACGAAAAACTTGCAACTTTAACTGAGCGGCTATTTATTTGCACTCACTTAACGCTACGGAGCCCCGTAGCAGCATCCCGCAAGAACATTCCCTAATCTACATTCCGTTAGACCCATCAATAACTCCAGTTATATGATAGGATCTTGGTATTAGCATTCCGTCAGAGCACTCCTTCACCATCTACGTTAGACCATTCCTGGTATGACGCCATGTGCGTCGCCGCCACATTCCGATTCCAAATCTGAAGTGAAATGAAGTGCATCTCAATAAAAGGAAAGCTCTATCACCCGCAAGTCAATGCTCCTTTCAACTTAGTTCTACTTGTCGCAAGCACACTCTTCGTGGTCCGCCCCTCCATCATGATAAAGACTACTCAACCTTAAGTATTGCCCCAAGAACAACCAAATTATATGAACACATACAGAAATATTAATATCGAAGATAACAGTGAAAATAGTAACGATTTGAAATCAATTGTTCGCAAACGACTGCTAACCGGGTCCGAAGCAATTGATTGCTATGACCAGAGCAAAAAGTATGAGGATCTTGTCGAGGGTATTTTTAGATTTAAAGGAATGGCGGCTCTTGTTGGTGAAAGCGATGCCTTCAAGAGCACATTCGCGCGAAATCTGGCGCTGGCGATTGTTAATAAGGAGAAAGAATTCATTGGGAGGAAGCTGTCCCGTGATGACCGGAGCGTTTTGTATGTCAGTACCGAAGATTCTGTAGAAGATACCGGAGAATTGTTGAAGCGTCATGCGGCAATAACCACTCTACAATACCCGCTACGACGGAACTTGGATAAACTGCATTTCATGTTTGATACGTATAACATAGCAACTGAACTTGATGACTATTTGAGTGTTTTTCCCTGTAAGCTGGTTATAATCGATTGTTTTGGCGACACATTCGAGGGAGATTCCAATGCGTTAAGTCCAGTTCGTTCTTACTTCAAACCCTTGAAAAGACTGACTGATAAACACAAGTGCCTCATTCTTTTCATTCACCACAAGAACAAACAATCCGCAAACAGAGAAATGAGTAAACACAACATTTCAGGGTCGCAGGCATTTGAAGCGAAAATGAGAGTGGTTTTGGAACTCAAACCAGATGAAAAGGAGTCCGATGTATTTCACCTTTGCTTCCTTAAAGCAAATCGCATGTCACGCGCCGAAAAGGCGATAACCTACCCCGTGCGTTTCATTGAAAGCAGTTTGACTTTCGTGAATGACGCGTATGTGGGTTACAATCGTATGTATGTCAGTGACCTGAACAAGAAAGGCAAGAAGCAGAAGTCATTGAAGGATGATCCGGAGTTCGTCAAGAAAGCCGAAAACCTATTGTATAACCAAAACCTGAGTTTTGAGGTAGCGGCTAAAAAGCTCCAGGAACTTGGATATAATGTCAGTCGGAGCTCACTCAATAGCTGGTTCAAGAAGGGAGGCGCCCCCTCGATAGCCGCGTGAGATAAGCTGTATTATTATTATGTATCCATCCATCCACACCCTTAAAAGGGGTGTGTGGATGGATGGATTAGTTAATTAAATTCTTATCGGATAGCATGCCAAATCGGCTTTGTTTTAACTACCCTCTCTCAGTACTGAATACCCGGAACAATACGATCGTGGTTCAATAGATTTGCAGCGGAAAACAACGTGATCGACAATCCCAGCAAGAACGCGATAAGCAAGAGCTTCGCAGCCTGGAGCAGAAAAATATAAAAAAAAATTTAGAGGTTCCGCACGCGCAACCACATCTACAGCCCTCCCCCCGTCTTCGCCCAGGAGAACTCAATCCCGTTCCAGCAATCGCAAAATCCATTTATGACATTCACCAGAACCAAATAGCATTTACGAAAATCGGATACTGAAACAGGTTCCTGTACGGAGGCGACACACCGCCTCGCCATTTACACCCATTTACTGGTAAAAACAGAGCGATCCTGCCAGTCACTTGAACTGATATTTAATAAAATAACTACCGCTGGTGACGGCTCATTTACCAGTAGCAGGTCAACACATGAAATCAGGTTCCCGCGATATGAAAACACGGTCCTGAACAAGGGAAATCTACCCTTCCGGAGTATGAAACCAGGTGTTTTGGACCATCAAAATCCGAGGGTTTAGCTCTCCCAGGTCCTGCCCGGATCTTCTTTTCTCCCTTGTTTTTTTCTTGAGTTCTTGGTCTTCAGCAATGGTTGCAGGTGGACGAGGACGTAACGAAAATCAACACATCATGACAAACACTGAGTCAAAACAGAAAGCTATCGAGTACGCGAAAAATTATCCGATCGTTCTCAAGGACAGTCCCTTTATCGGTCCGATAACAGTTGGCAACATTGGTACATTCAACGGCAGGGTAATCGTCAACCTTTGTATTCGGACCGCCAAGTCAGGTGAAACCAATGCCACCATATCCTTTCCGATTGAATGGTCAAAAGCATCCAGGTTCCAGCCAGGTGACCAGGTCAACGTCAAGATCGAAGACGGCTACGTTCGCAACATCTGGCATGCCCGTCCTGAGTCTATTCGTTCACATAGCATCTCTGCGGCCCAGGTTAATCAGGAAGTTTCTGAGGCCATTGCTACACAACAGTCAGAGAAGAAGCCCGTAGAGGCCCCTACAGAGGCAGTGGCAGCCGTGGAAACCGAATCTGCACCCTTCTGATCGGTCCTGATCGTTTCGTATTAATGGGAAGCTGCAACGGCTTCCCTTTTTCATTCTACAAAACCAAACCACCATGAGCAAGAGCAGTTTATTCGTTTTCGTCAATACCGGGATCAACTCAACAGTCAGTAACAGATTCCATCTGCAAAATCCTCGTACTCCTTACATGTCAATCGTGGATGCACAGGGAACCCTTTTAGTATTCTGGACGAAGCGTGAGTATTTCAATTATCTAGACACGCGCGACCTCGAGTTGTTCCGATATTAACTGTTAGGGCAGTCGCTTCTGCGGCTGTCCTACTACATTTCTATTAACAACGATCTCAACTTTGTATCCATTGGATATTTTTTGGTCAATTGAGCAAGCGTTTCCAATGCACTTTTGAAGTGCATATGATGATTCACCTTTCGAACCCTTCAAAAAAGATCGTGTATATTCACCGGCTGATCATGTCTTAATTCCGGCTGAGTAATTCTTATCTGGCCGTAGTACCATCGACAAAGGCCTTATTGTTGCATTTATAATAGCCCTCATAATGCTATTCTGCGGGGTAGTTTTAGTGCATAATAGAATTTGCAACTGCTTCATTTCACAATCTTGGTTCGCTCACAAAGTCGCACATAATAACTTGCGATTACATTCAAATCAGTATTTGGACCTAGTTCCTACAAATACTTGAATTTTATATTCGTAAACTTCCCTGAGACAGATTGCACGACGTCGGGATGATGATAAGTCCCGCCTAGTCTCAAATCAAAAGTGCCTGAAATCGTTTTACTGGATCTGTCTAATTTGGTAACGTTTATTTTTCCGGCCTCGTCTTCGCCCATTAAGTATGAATAGTAATACTCTGCATCGTCGTTTTCGTCGTAAGTGTAAAAAGCCATAGTGGGAGGAATGAAGCCAGATTGCGATTGCCTGCCAGCAACCGTGAAGGAACCTTCTTTGACAGCCTCAATTCTCAATACAAGGTGTTCCGGTTCATTGCTTGTTCCGTCGAATTCCACAGTTAGGTAAAACCATCCATCACTGTCGATCCTTGCATTCGGTGCTTTGCCTGCGCTCGAACTCTTTGTAGGATTGTTGTTTATAGTAATGGTTACCCTGCCAGAGTCTGAATCCTCATCGGAGCAACTGGAGAAAAGTACCACCAGAATAACTCCTATTATAAAACTTTTCATAAAAATGGTTAATGCTGCAAAATACAACCTTAGTCAGCCAATGCAATGGTCGCAACTACAAATTGTATAATCATCACACTCGGACTTTAAAACGGCGGAGGATTTCCAAGCGAATCAGCTATAAATCCTCCGTGAACGCACGAAAAATTCCAAGGTAGCTGTTACCTTCTCAGCATTGCTCCGGAGGTACTGTGTCCGTGACTTCTAAGCCACAATAACGAGTAGCAGCATTTTCCAGAGTATAAATGGACATATCGCAGCGACGCTCCAAGTTTCATTTAAAGTAGCCTCTTGCACGTACCAGGTTACAGCTGATAAGCAAGCAGTGCTTCACGTCTTCATGACAAAGCGTGAATATCGCCAATATCTGGACAGGCGGATAGAGAGCTGTGTCGATACTAAACACAAGGGGCAGTCTCGCAGGGCTGTCCCAACTTCTATTATCCACCTAATTAAAAAACTTATGAGTCTATCAATGACACTCAGCAAAAAAACCTACGTCCGGAACTGGAGCTACATGGAGCCGTGTGACCGCCACGCTGTGGCTGTAGTGCGCGGGAGCGAACCGAGAACAGAAATATTACCTGAACGGATTAGTTATGTCGTGGAAGAAGTCGCGTCGTGGCACAAGGCTGATGCAATACACTACTGGTTCGTGCGGAACGTGCAGGATGGCTGTGACGACTGCAAGGATTATCGAGTTACCAAGAACAAACTGGTGGAGCTTTTGGCTACACTGAAACAGGTGAAGTCAGATAACGCAAGAGCACCTATTCTCCTGCCCACTGGAAACGAATATTTCACCGGCTACGACACCTGGTACTTCGACCAGATAGATCACTCAATAGACGTCATTGCAGGCGCTCTGCGCGAACCGCTGGAAGACGACATGGATTTCTACTATTCGTCGTCTTGGTAAACCGTTCATGTCATCTATTCACGAGATTAAGATCACGGGCTTGTCAGATCTATTCCACCTCCACATAAAGACCGAATTAAATAATTTTAGAAGAGTTCATACATTAAACACTAGATCAGTAATAGTAATGAAAACGCTACAGCTCGTCATCCTTGCAAACATGATTATCTACTCGGTTCAAGCACAAAGCATGGGTGGCCCTGACGATGAAGAGTTACTTCTTCTGCTTGCAATCCTTGTCAATGTGGTTGCGATTTTTCTGGTTTTCCGCAAGTATGCCGTTTACTTCCAAGATCGAATTAAACAGGGCTTTTTTAGAGTTCATACCGTTTTATCCGGGATTTTTGCCTTGGTTACGCTTTCTTTTGGTTTCTGGTTGTACTGGATGATCGTGGCTATCATCTTGTGGGTTATCGATGGATTCAAGAACGAACGGAAGAGCTTCACCACTGAGGATATCCCAAACATTGATGTCGAGGCCCAGAGAAAGGCAAGGCTGTATGATCAGGCAAATCCAAAATGAATAGTACCTGATGTCATTGGTTGATGGATATTCCAGGTAATACAGTTAAGCACACCGCCCTGAACGGCAATCACGCGGGATTCAAGCCCAACAACATCGCAAAAGGGAAACAGGTCCTCGAACTGCCGCAGGGCCAGCTCGTCTTCAAGGAGGCCAAAGGTGGGCACAACGACCAAATCCTTTACCTGGAGATAGTTAATATACATCCCTACCGCGCTATCATAGTCGGCATTCCGGTAAGGGTTGTACGGGACTTCAATCAGGTGCAAGCCTTCCTTTCGTAGAGCCGTTTTAAACCGCTTCTGAAAGGCTGGCTTGTCATTGGCCCTATACCGATTGATGAGAACCGTATTATCGTTGTAATAGCGCACCATGCCGTCTGCGTGGCCTGTGAAGTCATCGGGGTCACGTGGAATGATGATTGGTTTCGCTTCGAACAGGTTCTCCAGCTCGTTGACGATCGTTTTCCGGTTCCTGGATGGGTTCTCGACAAACACCTTGTCGGTGACAATGATCCAGTCTTTTCCCTTAATCAGGTTCCCGCCATCGAAAACGAGGTCGGCATGCAATGTGTCGATGCCCAGATGTTGTGTGACGGCAAGGGGATCAGTCTTATAGGGTTTCCACTGATCGCCCTTCAGGTAGTCTGGATTGTATCGAAACTGGATGAAGGTCTGCTCGTCCTTCTGAATCGGCATATAGTCCATACACCAAATGTCCTGGGTATTGGTTAGGTATGCATACGGTATCTGGTTCTCGGATAGCGTCGTGGTTAACGCATCATTGAACTTGGAGTGCTTGAGAAGCTTGTCAGAGAGAAAAACAGAACCAGTCTGGTCGTCAGTTATCAATTTCCTTCGACTTGATGATACGAATGCCTTCAATGCCATCAGTAAACCGGTTGGCTCTCAGACGTTGGTTCCAGACTTCACGGATAGCCTTTCCAATGATCTTGAACTCAGCTGCCGTGAACTCATCGGTCTTGGCATTGTTGCACCAATAGCAGCACATAGCCGTATTCTCGAAAGTATATTCAAGGTTTGAGTCCAGCCGGTCAATTTCCAACTTCCACCCGCGGTCCTTTTTCTTATTAAGTTTTCCGAGGTCAACGAGTTGATTGATTTCTTCGACTGTAATCTCGCAGTAATGGCATTCTTTCCTACTGATTCGGGATGCGAAGTCGGATTCCGAGAAGATTGTGGGAAACACCTGCGTCACGTAATGCCTTTCCCATTCCATAAACGTTGACTTATATTGCTCCCTCAGGGCATCGATATTCTTGTATATGGTTCCAATCTTTTGTCCACGTATTTCTTCTGAATAATCCCATTGCCAGTATTGAGTGGTATACTCTCTGACCATCCCTGGCGCAATTTTGAAGCGGTTGAACGACTCAAGTGTAAGGCTCCATTCTTGCGCTGCCAGCGTATGCTCGTAAAGAAATAGATTCAGCTTCGTCGTGAAGCTGGCCTTAGCTTTCGAAATGTAGTACTGGTTCATGTTGTTATTGGTTGTGTTCTGTCGTTCATACGGATACCACCTCGCCAGAGTTTCTATATATTATTTGATATCAATCAATACTATGTCGGGGTGCTGAGCGACGTCTACTCCATCACACCCATCATACTGAACCTCGTAGTGTCGGAATGGAAATGCGCAGGGACATTCCCTCAGGATAACTCCGCAGAGCGGAAGATCAATCAGGACGAATCTTGTTCCCGGCGGATAAGCAAGAACGTCGTCTTTTGGGACTAAGTAGTCTCGAATATTCATATACAACATTTATCAACCAAATTCAAACAACAGCATCACTATGGATTCCACAATCCCCCGACTTGCAGAGATAAAGATAACATATTCACCAAAACTCAAAGCATCAGAGCGCCAGAAGATCTCCGGTTCCAGGGATGCAGAGCGCATTCTACGGCCTCTCTTTGAAGACTTCATCGAACACCGCGAAGCTATGTATGCCCTTTACTTGAACCGTTCTAATAGCGTTTTAGGGGCATTCCTGATTGGGGTTGGCGGAGTTGCTGGCACTGTTGCTGATCCGAAGCTGATCTTTCAGGCCGCATTGAAGTGCAACGCCAGCGGTGTAATCTTGGCACACAATCACCCGTCAGGAAATGCATCGGCGAGTCAGGCCGATATTGAGTTGACAAAACGTGCCATGCAAGCCGGGAAGCTTCTTGATATCCAAATACTTGATCACATAATTCTTCTACCAGAAGGCATTTATACTTCGCTGGCAGATGAAGGACTTCTTTGATCACCCCGGCATTCCGAGTAAGGACATCGGCAATTCGATTGCGCGTCCAATAGGTCAAGCGTTAGATCCCGCGTTAGTTTAATTGCTCTTATCAAAAATTCTTTACGCCGAACTTTGCCCTTTTAAACATCTTTCGTTCAATCGCGAAAAGTTTATAGTTCATCTGAAACCCTGACCATCTAGACCTGACGGATCAGGCTCGGCCGAGAATGAAATTTGCATTGGTTATCAAGGGTATATATAGAAGTCCAATGTGAACATGCGTCACAAGCTATCACCAGCACGATCGTACACAGCGCAATGACAAAAGTCTTCTTGGTTTGCAACTAATGCACAAGGGGCAATTCAGATGAGTAAGATTGAGCTACACATTCCAGATTCTATTCCGGCGGAAACGCTGAAATTCGCGATATCAAAAACAAAACTTTTATGAAAACGTTAAATGTATTTTTCTGTTGTGTACTATCGGTATCCATCCTGCTTTCGAGCTGTAGGGAGGACGGGAACGATCCTACGCCGACTTCGAAGGCCAGTGTTCGATTAAATTCAGTGGAGGCCCAGAACGAAGATCTTGATAAAGTCCTGATCTACTTCCGCTATAACCAGGACGGCAAGCTTATCAAAATAGATAACAACCAAACTGACGAAGTTCTTGATATTCTGCATGTGTCAGGAGGAAATGTGAAGGGCTCAGTGAATGGAGGTCAGCTGTATGATCCTAAATCACCGGACTTACTTCAAAGTTCCGAAATTCATCCGTACCACAAAACCATCATTAATGGTAACGTCGTCGAATTAAGTACAGTTGAGTCAGTGACGAAATACGATTACGACACTGGCGGAGAAAAGACATTCGTCTACGATTACACATACAGGATCACCTACGATAACAAAATTAATCCGCTTTTCCTCTTATTGGATCAACAGGGCGTATTACCGACAGTAGATGACCTTATGTTTAACTCGGTCGATCCTGCCTATGCTTCGTTAAGCGCGCGCGGTGCGATCTCCAGAAACAACCCTGTCAAAATTGAAGTGTTTGACCAGGACGGGCATCCGGTTGGCGAACCAATCATTATTGACTATCAGTACAATTCGCATGATCTGCCGGATTATAGTGTCTGCTCGACCAATGGAAACACGAGGAGTCTCCGGTTCTTCTATACGGAAAAATAAGATCCAGTTAACCTTTATGGTCAATCGTTTTTTAATCTTAAATAAATGAGCAATGAAAAATTATATATATATCGTCGGACTGGTCACAGTATTGACAATGTCCTGGCTTTCATCGTGTACTGAGCAAGAGGAAGAGCCTCTCGTAAAGGAACCCATGCCAGAATCATGTTTCAATCTCGAGGGAAGCGATTCAAAAGTTGGCTCCAGCGTTGAGTTCAGCAACTGTTCGGAACATTCAACCCACTTCCTATGGGATTTCGGAGACGGTCAATCGTCTACACAGCGCGAACCGGTCCATGTTTATCAAACCCAAGGAAACTATGAAGTAGTGTTGCTGGCTGGAAAGGACATGAACCAGGATGGACGTTTTGATCTCAATGATTCACCTGCTTCTTCAACCAAAAGCATTGCTGTCAAGCCAAACCATCTGGCAGTTGAGTTGACTATCTTCAGCGCGAGCGACTGGACGACTGAACAGCCGGATCTAACAGTTGTGCCCGGGGCAACGGTGTTACTTTACAAAACATATCCTTTGACACTTGATCCCGGGGAACCGGATTACACTTTAACCGCGGATGAAAACGGAAAGGTCAAGCTGTATGACCAGGACTTCGTAGCCGAGTGTTTCATTGTCAAGCACGGCACTGAAAGCAATGTTTCTGCCGACCATTATTTAATCAAGGGCCGTTTTGAGTCTCAGGCGGATATAGACAATTCTTCGGTTCAGGAAGGCGCCGTCGTTGAAGGTCTTAAGTATGTAGACATGAACGGCGATGGGATAATTTCAGTCGATGATCAGGTGCCGGGACAGGGTCTTCCAGTCAGGTCCAATGAAACTTATCAGGAAGATGTGATCATCAGCAACTAAAAAATAAGCGTTTAATGTCCCACGTCAACAAAATGATGAGGTGGGACATCA